>DASQDG010000040.1:0-25372 GCA_035634295.1 Propionibacteriaceae bacterium
GGAATCAGCGGGGCGGGTCGGCTGTTGCGGGGACCATGACCACCATCGGAATCATCGGAGCAGGGAACATCGGCAGCCAGGTCGCGCGCGCGGCCATCGGCGTCGGGTACGACGTCGTGATCAGCAACTCGCGCGGTCCGGAGACCCTCGCCGACCTCGTCGCCGACCTCGGCCCGAAGGCGAAGGCGGCCACCGCCGAGGAGGCCGCGGCGGCGGGCGACTTCGCCCTCGTGGCCGTGCCGCTCAAGGACTACGCGGATGTCCCGGCCGCGCCGCTCGCCGGCAAGGTCGTCGTGGACGCCAACAACTACTACTTCGAGCGTGACGGCCGCATCCCCACCCTCGACCGCGGCCTGGACACCACCTCGGGCATGCTGCAGCGCCACCTGGTGGACAGCAAGGTCGCCAAGGGCTTCAACCACATCATGGCCGCCGACATCACCACCGACGGTCATCCCGCCGGCTCACCGGAGCGCCGGGCGCTGGCCACCGCGAGCGACTTCGAGGAGGCAGCCGAGCTGGTGCAGCGTTTCTATGACGAACTGGGCTTCGACACCGTCAACGTCGGTCCGCTGGCCGACAGCTGGCGAGTCGAGCGCGACCAGCCTGCCTACGTCGCGCGCCAGAGTCGGCACGAGCTGGTTGGGAACCTCACCAAGGCGCAGCGAGCGGCGGCCTGAGCATCGGTTCGCGCGGCGGGTCGTACGCGATCTCGCCGCGGCGCAAGTCGGCGACAGCGGCACGACAGCACGCTGCAAGAGGTCTCCTCGACGGTGGTCTCACCACTATCGAGGAGGTTGCGATTAAGGTCGTGGACGTCAGCGTGAACGCTGGCCCGACAGCGGTTGGCGCCGTGGTGCGGTCGCGGTCAGCCATCCGAGGGCTGGGCGCCATACTCGGGGTTTGGGCCCACCCTGACGACGAGGCGTACCTGTCCGGCGGACTGATGGCTATGGCGAGGGACCACGGGTCGCGGGTGGTGTGTGTGACCGCCACCCGGGGCGAGCGGGGGACGCCGGACCCGGTGTCGTGGCCGCCACGACGGCTGGCCGCCGAACGCACCTCCGAGTTGGCTCGTTGCCTGGACATCCTTGGCGTTGCCGAGCACCACTGGTTGGGCTACGCCGACGGCGGTTGCCCAGCGGCGCCTCGGGCCGAGGCGGTCGCCGAGATAGCGCGCCTGATCGAACGTGTGGAGCCCGACACGGTGCTGACCTTCGGCCCCGACGGCTTCACCGGTCACCCCGACCACCAGACGGTGTCGGCCTGGACCACTGAAGCATTCGATCGGGTGGCGCCGGCGGGTTCTCGGCTGCTCTACGCGACCAGCTCCGAGCGCAGAGAGTCGACCTGGGGGGCCGTCAATCGGAGCCTGGGAATCTTCCCCCCTGGTCTCCCGGTGGTCACCCCTGTTGGGCGGCTGGCCATCGACCTCGTCCTCGAGCCCGAGATCGCACAGCGGAAAGTCGAGGCGTTGGCCGCTCAGACGACTCAGACGGCCGGACTGATCGATGCCTTCGGTGCCGACCGCTACACCGCCTGGGTCAGCGACGAGGGCTTCGTCGAGCGGGCGTGAGCCGCGGCTGACCCGATGGTTGCCCCAACTGCTCGGCCCCGGCCAGGTGGCGCTTGATGGCGCTCCGAGCGCACCTGAGTGCCTCTGTCCGGTCGGGCGCTGCGGTCTCCGCGGACGCGAGGTCCGACCCGGTGGCTGTGGGGCGCGCGGTGGCCGGCGCGTTGGGAGCCGCGTCGGCGGCCGCGTTCAACAGGGTCGCCGACTCCTCATCACCGATCGAGCGCAGCAAGTCGGCGAGGTTGCGCAAGGCGACCCAAAGGTGCGTCCAATTGCCGGTCCGGGCGAAATAGTCAATGACTTCCCGATAACCGCGCAAAGCATCGGCGGTGCGGCCCGATTCGGCAAGCGCGGCGAGCAGACCCACTGAGGCGACTCCGACGAGAAAAGTCGCACCGGCCGTCCTGGCCAGCTCGATGGCCTGCCGGTAGTGCGCCTCGGCCCGGTCTCGGCGGCCGGCAGCGGTCTCAATCTCACCGGTCACATAGGCAGCCCAGGAACGCATGCTGAAGGATCTCGCGCCGGCGACCCCACGGGCGTTCAGCTCTCGCGCCCGCTCCGGGTCCCCGCCATAGGCGGCCGCAAGGGCCGCAATCCCATAGTTCTCCCGGGACCCGTCCGGGAACGTCCGTGCGCCCAGGGCGTGCTCGACCACCTGCGGGAATGCTCCTCGGGCCAGCTCGGCCACCGACAGTGGCAGGCGACACATCCAGGAGTCGGTCTCGTCACGAGCGAGGCCGAGCCCTGTGCGGGCCAGCTGCTCGGCCCGCTGGTGGTCACCGCGGTGGTAGGTGGCCTCGGCCGCCACGCCGAACACGGCCGTCGCTCGCGGGTGGGCGGGCATCGCTGGGTCGCTGGCCAACTCCTCGGCCCAGCTACGAAGCTCCACCAGATCGCGGTAGGTGATGGCCTCGAAGAGCCCGACCACCATCGCGGCCGCGGTGTCCAGGTAGCCGCCACTACGGGCCAGCCGCCACGCCGCGCGCAAGTTCGCGAGCTCACGACGCAGCATCGCGTCGGCCGACGGCTCCTGCTCTGTGGCCAGCGCCTCGCCGATCCACCGAACCAGCTCCACGGCCCAGCGGAGGAAGCGGTCGGCTGCTTCGGCAAGCTCGCCGGTCGCCACCAACTGGTCCTGGCCGTACGCCCGCAGGGTCTCCAGCATCCGGTAGCGGGTGCCGCCCTCGAAGCTGGCTTCGACCATGGACGCGTCGACCAGCCGGGCCAGCGCGCTGCCGGGGTCGCTGTCAACGGCGAGCTCGGCGGCGATCCGCTCGGCGTCGTCGAGTGCGACGCCGTCGACGAACACCGACAGGTGCCGAAACAGCCGCCGTTCCTCCTCTGACAACAGCCGGTAGGACCACTCGACCGTGGCGCGCAAGGTTCGGTGCCGGGGGGCTCCGCTCGGTTGTCCGCCGAGTAGGTCCAGCGAGCGGTCGAGCCGCTGGTGGAGGTCACTCAGCGAGAAGGTCGACAACCGACCGGCGGCCAGTTCGATAGCCAGCGGCATCCCGTCCAGCCGGCGGACGATGTCGGCCACCGTCTGCAGGTCGTCGGCGCTGAGCGGTGGGCCGTGGCGGACCCGGCCGGCTCGCTCGAGAAAGACGGCTACGGAAGGCACTCGAAGAAGGTCGGACGGCGTGTCCGTACCGGAGCGCGCCGAGTCGATAGCGGGCAGCGGAAGCGGCGCCAGACGGACGACGTATTCGGCGGCCAAGCCGAGTGGTTCCCGGCTGGTGGCGAGCACGACCAGGCCGGGGCACCAGGTCAACAGCACGTCTACAGTGCTCCGGACCGCCTCGAGCAGGTGTTCGCAGTTGTCGACCACGATTAGGGCTGAGCGGCCCCCGAGGAGGGCGGCACACGCCAACAGCACGTCGCCCTGGACGACTGCGAGGTCGAGCGCCGCGGCAAGGGCGTGCGGAACGGCGGCAGGATCGGTGACTGGGGCGAGCAGCAGCGTGCTGGCTGCGCCCTCGCGTCGGGCCACCTCGAGAGCCACCCGGGTCTTCCCCACGCCGCCAGGCCCGACCAGGGTGACGAGCCGCTCGGCCCCCAGCAGCCGTTGCATCGCCGCGATGTCGGCGTCCCGGCCGATCAGTCGGGTCACCGCGGAGGCGGGTATCGGCGGCCGGGGCAGGGGTGCGCCGCCGACGGCCCCACCCGCGATCTCTCGTTCGAGCTCCGACAAGGCCGGGGACGGGTCGAGACCGGTTTCCTCGGTCAGCCGGTGTCGGAAGTCGCGCCCCACCTGCAGGGCTTCCGGTGCGCGACCGGTGGCGGCCAACACCCGCATCTGCTGGAGAGTCGCGGGCTCGCGGAGCGGGTCCGCCGCCGCGGTGGCCGCGGCTATACCCTCCACCTCGCCGGCCTGCCCGGCCGCGATCGCCGCCCCGACCAGCGCGTCGATCACCTCCCGATGCAGTTGTGCCAACCCCTCTACGGCGGCGGCAATCGGCTGGACGTCGGTGAGATCGGCCAGCACCGGGCCGCGCCACATCTCCTGGGCACGTCGAAGCTGCGCGAGCGCCGCCTTCGGATCGCGCAGCACGGTGCCACGGGCCGTGGCGAGCAGCGCGCGCACCTGCGCCGCGTCGATGCCCTCCGAACCCAAATCCATTCGGTAGCCGTCCGCACGCGTCTCCAGCCGGCCGGCGGCCGGTCCCAGGTGGCCACGCAGCCGGGACACATGGCTGTGCAGGGACTGCCGGCCCGACTCCACGACATCTCCCGGCCACAACGCATCCACGAGGTGGTCCACGGTGACCACCCGGCCTTCAGCAAGGGCCAACAGCGCCAGCACCGCACGCCGCTTGGGCCCGCGTACGTCGACCGACTGGCCGCCTACCGTCAGCCGCAGCGGCCCGAGCAGCTCGACCCGGACCGAGGGCGGCACCTCCCCAGCCGCCATCACCCCTCCTGACCCCGTCAACCATTGGCGGCAGTCCGCTGCCGTCCTTCGTCGCAGGCACGTTCTCTGTCAGCACCGTGCCAGTGACTGTCACCGCCGTGCAAGGCCAGGCAGCGACCTTTGACTCACCGGGCTGGCACAGGGCCGGCCGACAGCGAAAGGTAGGAAGATCATGGACCAGACCAAGGTGGTGGAGTTCCTCGGGCGCGTGGTGGGCGACATGGGCGCGACAGGTTCGGCGGGCGGGGTGGTGATCGGGCACCGGCTCGGTCTCTACCGCTCACTCGCCGAAGGGCCGGCCACCCCCGAGCAGTTCGCCGAGCGCACGGGGTGCCACCTGAGATATCTGACCGAGTGGTTGCGGGGGCAGGCGGCCGGCGGCTACGCCAGCTACAACCCCGCCACCGGTGAGTTCTCCTTGACCGAGGAGCAAGCGTTCTGCCTCGCCGACCCGAACGGCCCGAACGTCCCGGCGGTGTTCTTGATCGGACTCGGCTACCTCCGCGCCGAGCCGCAGATCACCGAGGCCTTCCGCACCGGCGCCGGCTTCGGCTGGCACGAGCATCACGAGGACGTCTTCGTGGGTTGCGACGCGTTCTTCCGGCCGGGCTATGTGGCCGAGCTGATCCCGAACTGGATCCCGGCGCTGCACGGCGTTGAGGACAAGCTGGCCGCTGGAGCGCGGGTGGCCGACCTCGGCTGCGGCCTCGGATCCTCGTCGGTGCTTTTGGCGTCGGCGTTCCCGAACACCGTGGTGTCCGGCTCCGACTATCACACGGAGTCCATCGAGCTGGCACGGAAGAAGGCCGCCGAGGCCGGGGTCGCTGACCGGGTCAGCTTCGAGGTGGCCAGCGCCCAGACGTTCACCGGCGACGGCTACGACCTGATCACCATGTTCGACTGCCTGCACGACATGGGCGATCCGGTCCGCGCGGCCCGGCGCGTACGCGAGGCACTGGCTCCGGACGGCACCTGGCTGCTGGTGGAGCCAGCCGCGTCTGACCGGGTCGAGGAGAACTTCAACCCGGTCGGTCGGCTGTACTACGCCGGGTCGATGTTCCTGTGCGTGCCCAACGGCCTGTCCCAACCGGGTGGCTACGCCCTCGGCGCTCAGGCTGGCGAGGCGGCGATCCGGCAGGTGGTCCACGAAGCCGGCTTCACCCGGTTTCGGCGAGCGACCGAGACACCGTTCAACCTGGTGTACGAAGTGCGACCATAAGTCATCAGGTCGTGCTCGCCCAGCCGGATGTCGCGGTGGTCAGGCAATCGGCCGGCGCACGGTGTCGACCGATTGCCCGCACCGTTGACCGCAGGAGGACCGTTCGGGGTGGTGACACGGCCACACCGCAGTGCCACCATGGTGGGCGTGCGGGTTCTGTTCTCCACCACCGCCGGAGCTGGCCACTTCGGTCCGCTGGTCCCCTTCGCACGGGCCTGCGCCGCGGCGGGTCATCAGGTGGCCGTGGCGGCCCCCGCCACGTTCGCCGAGCAGGTGGCACGCGCCGGCTTCGATCATCTGCCCTTCGCCGACGTTCCGCCCGAGGTGCTGGGCGACGTCTTCAGCCGCGTGGCCCAGCTCTCGCGGGAAGAAGGCAACCGGGTCGTCATCACGGAGGTGTTCGCCCGACTCGATGCCCAAGCCGCACTCCCACGGCTGAAAGCGCTGATGACCGAGTGGGCGCCCGACATCGTCCTGCGCGAGACCTGTGAGTTCGCCTCCATGGTGGCCGCAAGCCGTGCCGGGATCCCGCAAGTGCACGTTGCCATCGGCATGGGCCGGCTCGGCGCCATGGGCGAGATGTTGGCCGAACCGCTGGCTGAGCTGTCCGCGCTGGCTGGTCTATCCACGGCCCGCGGCCAGGAGCTGCTGGCCGGCACGGCCACGTTCACGTCGGTTCCCGAGGTGCTGGATCGCGAAGATGGCCGCAGCACGGACCTGCCGGGGCCAACGGGTGACCAGGAGAGCCGCGTGTGGCGGTTCCGCGAGGGCGGCGCGCCCGGCTTCGGCCAGTTGCCCACCAGCTGGGGCCGGCTCGCCGATCCGCTCCTCTACGTCACGTACGGTTCCGTGACCGCGACGGTGGCCAGGTTCGGGTCTGTCTACGGGGACACCCTGCGGGCGCTGGCCGACCTCCCCGTCCGCGTCTTGATGACCACCGGCGAGGGCCTGGACTCGGCCACCCTGGAGCCCGTCCCAGGCAATGCCCGGGTCGAGCGTTGGTGGCCTCAGGCCGACGTCATGCCGCTGGCCGCGGCCGTGGTCGGACATGGCGGCTTCGGCACCACCATGGCGGCGCTCACGGCCGGAGTGCCGCAGGTGGTCGTACCGCTGTTCGCCTATGACCAGTTCGTCAACGCCGATCGAGTGGCCGGAGCCGGCGCGGGCGTCCAGCTGGTGGGCGGCCCGGGCGCCATAGACCAGCTGCCCTCTGCGGTCGAGAAGCTGCTCGGTGAGCCCACGTATCGGGAGGGAGCCCGAGCGGTGGCGGCAGAGATCGCTGCGCTGCCTGACGTCGCCACCTGCCCCACGGTGCTCGAAGGGCTGGCCGGGCGACGACGTTGACCCCGTTTCCCCCACGTTGCGGCCGTTGCAACAGGGTCAACGTAGCGGAGCGGGGTCAACGTGGCGGAGCGGGGTCAACGTGAGGGCGGAGTCACGATTGGCTGCTTCCGCGGGCGAAGGCACGCAGCAACCGCTCGACGACCACCTCCGGGGTCTTGAGGTCGGCGAAGGTCCAGCGCACCACCTGCCAGCCGCAGTCCCGCAAGGCATCCTCGCGCAGCTTCTCGGCGTACACGGCATCGGCGGCAGTCTGCCCCGGTTTCAGCAACCGGCCATACTTCACCCGCCCGTCGAACTCGCCAAGCGTCCGGCGCTCTTCCCAGCCGAAGTCGGATCGACCCACCAGAAACCCTGAGAAGTCTCGGACCTCGAGCTGCAACGTCGGCGGTGCGATCCCGGCCCGGTGCAGCACGACCCGGCTGAGCGACTCACCCGGACTCTCGCTGCCGGCGTCCAGGAAACTCGCCATGCGCCTGGCGCCAGCCACACCGGGGCGACGCGTCGCCCGGACCAGCGACGCCTCCAGCTGCGCACCGGTCACTCCCCTTCGCAGGGCGGCGTCGCCGGCCATGACGGCATGCTCGAACGAGGCCGTACGCCCCACGTCGACCACCGTGCGGACAACAGACGTAACCCTCACGCCTTCGGCCTCGGTGACCTCATCGAGCTCCAGATTGGTCGCATACAGGTGCACGTCGCCAGGGATCTTGCCGCCGGGGGCGTCGCCTCGGGTCAGTTGCACCCGGCCCAGGGCGGCTGAGGCGACCGGCAGCCCGTGCACGACTGCCGCAGACAGGTGGCTGACCACAGCAGCCGGGGCGTTCAACAGCGCGGTGGCCTGCACCAGCCGCAGGTGCCGAGCCACTGGGTCGTGGGGAGACGCGTCGTCATAGGCACCCCGCCGCACCCTCGCGAGCACCCCTTTCTTGCTTCGCTGCGCCAGCTCACTGGGGGTATAGCCCTCGGCCAGCAGGTCTCGGGTCAGTCGTATGGTCATGCTGGCTAGCCAACTGCCGCGAAACCCCCTGATGGCAGGCCCGACGATGAACCTGTGGACGACTCGCCGACGTTGACCCCGCACCGCCGCCTTGACCCAGATACAGCAGGGTCAACGTGGGGCCACCGGGGTCAACGTGCCGGGACGACCCGCAGCCTGCCGCACTCCGGTCCGTCTCGAGGCGCTACTCCATCTGGAACTGTTGCTGGTGCCGCCAGGTCGCCGCCGCGGCCAGCGCACGCTCCACCATCCCGGCCAGGTCGGCTGTGCGGACCGGCTTGAGCAAGAAGTCGTCCATCCCAGCCGCCATGCAGTCGGCTCGCTGGGCGCTCGCGGTCATCGCCACGATGTAGGGCCGATCACGGTCCGCGAAGTACGCCCGGATGCGACGAGTCGCCTCCAGCCCGTCCAGCCGGGGCATCTCCACGTCCATCAGCACGACGCTGTAGGTCCGCTGCTGGACCGCCTCCACGGCGGCCGCACCGTCGCTGACGATGTCGAGCTCGTGACCCAGCTTGGCCAGAATCAACTGTGTGACCCGCTGGTTCACCACGTTGTCCTCGGCCAACAGGATCTTGAGCGAGGTGGGAGGCGGCGGACTGGGATCGGACACGCGCTATCGCCGCCCGATGATGCTGTCCACGCCCTCGGTGTCCAGCTCCTCGTCCTCGTGCGGAGGGACGACCAACAGCGACATGCCCTGGTGCGGCTGCAGCGCAACCGCGAAGCTGTGCAGGTCGTCGATCTCGCCGACCACCTCGTCGTTGAACATGTCGACCACCATGCCCCCCGGCTCCAGGTGCTTGGACAGCACGGCCCCCGAGATCGGTTGCGCGCAGAAGTTGAGCACGGTGACTTGGATCTGGCCGTCCACCTGCAGCTTGTGCACCATCACCAGCATGGCTCGGTTCGACACCTGCGGCACGTCGAGTTGAGTGCTGGTGGCGATGCCGTACTGCTTGCGGATTCGCAGGATCTGTCGCAGGCCGGACGCGAAGGAGCTGTCGTCGTGGCGCTGGGTGGCCAAGGTGCCGTAGAGGCTGACCCCCCGCGGCATCTTGGACAGCGACTCGGTCGCCTCCGGGCGGTAGTCCATCAAGTCATAGGCCGAACGGTGGATCCAGCGGGTGTCGCCGGTGGTTAGCAGGGGCGCTACCGCCGACCGCTCAAGCGTCAGCATCCCGCACAGGTCCCACCCCGAGAGCGCGAAGACGCCGGGCTGCAGCGCGTTGAACATCGCCAGCAGCAGGTGGGCCCGCTTGATCTGCTCGATCTGCTCCTCAGTCAGGTCGGAGAGGTCGCGAAAGCCCAATGAGGCGGCGATGATGGTCGCCGTCGTGGACGCGATGCCGTTGGTGGTGAAGGTGGCGTTGTAGGGGCCCGCTTCGCCCGTCAGGCGCTCAAGGAGGTCGTTGCGTACGGTCACCGCGAGCTCCCCGCCGGTGATGTGGCGGCCCCGGAACTTGAACTTCTCGGCCGAGTGCAGGGTGGCGAAGTGCACCAGCTCGTAGGTCATCTCGTCGTGGTTCTGCAGCGCGTGCACCAGCGAGACCGGCTCCACCCCCAGCGCCCGGGACACGTTGAGCGTCAGCCGCAGGAACTCGGTGTCCCCGGTGGCCATCGCGTGGTGGTAGGCGGGGCGGTTGACGAAGTCGTACGAAAGGTCCGCGCCCCGCTCAGAGGTGTTCTTGATGTCGTCGATGGTGAGGTTGAGCTCCTGGAAGGTGAAGCCGCCCACCTTGCGCACCATGCTGGCGATCAGCTGGTTGGCCGCCTCCGACAGCGGGTGCCCTTCTGACCATGCCGGCGCTCCCCCTTCGGCCGCCTTTTCCACGCCGAGGAAGCCGTTGGCGTCCAGCCGCAGGGCCCCGGTGCCCAGGTCACCCAAGGAGTGCAGGGCGTCGCCGATCACCATCCGCATGCCGGCGAAGGTCGGATCCAGCCAGTTGATCGACGGCTGACCCTCCGTGAAGTAGTGCAGATAGACCCAGCGCCGCTCCACTCCGTCCGGCCCGACCACCGGCGCGGTCGCGCTCCAGTTGGTGTCCTTGATTCCCGGGTCCTGGAAGATCACCCGCTGCAGCCGACCGATGATGTAGCCGGCCTTCTCAAGCTGGTCCTCCGCCTCGACGTCAAGATTGATCGAGTCGCGGCCCCTGGACACCTTGGGTAGCAGATGCCAGTCGTGGGCCGGGATCTCCACCATGTGATAGATGCCGGGATAGTCGCCCACGTTCATCTCGGCCAGCCGGAAGTCCGAGCCCTTGCCGGTATGACCAGGCACGATGTCGTCGATGACGGTGCCACCGTGGGCGGCGGCCACTTCGCAGAGGGCACGGAACTCGTCCTCGGTGCCGAACGCCTCATCGATGTGGGTGCTGATCCGGTCGAAGTGCCCGTCGACGCTGGGGGTGTTGTCCCAGCCGGACAGCCCGCCAGCCTGCTTGACCGGGCCGGTGTGCACGGCGTCGACCCCCAGCGCCTCGAACATCAGCCACAGGTCCTCGTCCCCGAGCGTTCCCAGAAACGACGTGCCGGGCTTGGTGATCATCGAGATGGGGTAGGCCGTGAACCAGACCGACGCTTTCTCGATGGCGGCCCGCGGGTCAGGGTTGGCGAACGGGTTCTGCCACATGCCCCCGGTGCCGGAGAACTGCGAGGAGATCGACTGCGCGTCAGCCAGCATCGACTCCTCGATCAGCCAGCTGACGTAGGACGGGTTCTCACCGGTCGGCTTGCCGGTCCGACCGGCGCGTGGCCGCGAGAAAATGCCGCGCAGCCGCGCCCGAGGACGCAGTCGACGGGGCCGCGCGGGGTAGAACTGCTCGTCAAAGGTGATCTCGCTGGGCTCGTGCCGGTCGGTCGCGTGGGGCTCCGCGTCCAAGGCGTCGTCGCTCACCTGGTCTCCTCTTGCCTGCCGTCGTGTGGGCGTGACCTCCCGCCTCGTCGCAGGTGGGCCCTATTATCCCGCCGAACGCGCGGGGACCAAACGCCGCGCACGACGGTCCGGAAGCCGGCACGTGGGGTGGAAAGGTGCAGCCTCCCCTCCCGCACCTGCCCGCCCGGGAGGACTGCGCCGAGCCGAGGGCGAGTGGCGAGATCGCCCAGCCTTGGTCCTGGCTCAGACCTCCCTGGTTTTGGGGGAGCTCTCATGAGTACGCGCCGGGTCGCGCTCGATCACGTCGCCCAACACCTCGTCGATGCGGCTCAGCACATCTGCAGGGATCTTCACGCCGGAAGCCTTGGCGTTCTGGTGCACCTGCTCGGGACGGGAGGCGCCGATGATGGCCGTTGCCACGTTGTCGTTCTGCAGCACCCAGGCGACGGCCAGCTCGGCCAGCGAGAGCCCGACCTCGTCAGCCAGCGGCTTGAGCTCCTGGACGCGCGAGAGCACGTCATCCTTCATCCAACGGGCGATCATGTTGGCGCCGCCCTTGTCGTCGGTGGCCCGCGATCCCGCCGGCAACTCACCGCCGGGCAGGTACTTGCCGGTGAGCACTCCCTGGGCGATGGGCGACCAAACCACCTGGGAGATGCCCAGCTCCTGCGAGGTCGGCACCACCTCGCTCTCGATGACCCGCCACAGCATTGAATACTGAGGCTGGTTGGAGATCAGCTGCACCCCCAGCTCCGTGGCCAGCGCGTGCCCGGCTTGGAGCTGCTCGGCCGTCCATTCGCTCACGCCCAGATAGAGGACCTTGCCCATCCGTACCAGGTCGGCGAACGCCTGCATGGTCTCCTCGAGCGGCGTCTCGTAGTCGTAGCGGTGGGCCTGATAGAGGTCGACGTAGTCGGTCTGTAGGCGCCTCAGCGAGCCATTGATCGCCTCCATGATGTGTTTGCGGGAGAGGCCGTGGTCGTTTGGGCCCTTGGGGCCGGTGGGCCCGAACACCTTGGTGAGGATCTCAACAGACTCGCGGCGATGGCCCTTTAGTGCCTCGCCCAGCACGGTCTCGGCCTTGGTGTTGGCGTAGACGTCGGCGGTGTCGAAGGTGGTGATCCCTGCGTCCAGCGCGGCGTGCACGCAGGTGGTGGCGATGTCGTTTTCGACCTGGGACCCGTGGGTAAGCCAGTTGCCGTACGTGATCTCTGAGATTTTGAGGCCGGAGTGGCCGAGGTAGCGGAAGTCCATGTCGCTATCCAACTACCTTCCCTGACCGCCGCCGCGTGCGGGCTCGGCTGCCCGAGGTGCTGCAGGCAGGTCGCTACCCCCACCTCGGGCTTTTTGGCTCCTGCCTTATCGGGCTGCCCCGCTATCGCTACGCTGGTGCACTCGCAACCGAGCAGAGGAGCGGAAATGAAGTTTCGTACCATGCTAGCCAGCGCCTTTGGCGTCGGAGTCGGCTATGTCTTAGGCGCTGCTGCCGGACGTGAGCGCTTCGAGCAGATCAAGTCGCAGGCTCAGCGGATCGTCACCGACCCTGAGGTCCGGCAGAAGGTCGCTGACCTGCCGACGCAGGTGAAGGAGAACCTGCCCAAGGCCCAGTCCGTGGTCTCGGACAAGGTGCAGGGCGCCAAGGGCAAGACCCAGGACCTCAACTCCGACGCCGACCTCAGCGCCCCGAGCGCCTTCGACACCCCCGCCACGTCTTTCGACGAGCCGGTCACGTCCTTCGACTCGGCCACCACCACGCTGGACGAGCCGGTGACCAGCTACGAGACGACGACGGTGGACTCCACCTTCGATGCCCCGGCCACCACGTTCGACTCGCCGAGCACCGATCGAGACGACCGGCTCTGAGCTTCAACCCGGATGCTTGACGGGGGAGGCGGTCAGTTGCCTGGCCACTCCCCCGTGAGCTTTTCGAAGAGTTTGGCTCCGCCGCGTTCGATCAAGGCCCGGACGACGCCGAAGACGACACCCTGAATGGCGGCCGCCAGCAGCACCTTCTTCAGCGACGACTCGGCTTCGAGCGGACCCGGCGCTTCGTCCTGATGGCCTAGTGAGCGCCAGATCTGTCGTACGACCGCACTGGCCGCCGACGCGGCCAGGAGGCTGCCGCCGATCCCGACCGGCTTGTATGCGATCTTGCCTAGGTTGCCCATGTGATCCTCACTCAGTCGAGAGCGTGTCGGGTCCGAACCGGACCACGCCGTTGCGGACATCGTGGCAGACAACCCGTCAAGCGGAGGCAAAGGGGCTGGCGAATCGCGAGGCACGCTAACTGCCTCACCTGCGAGACGGTTGTGTTGCACATAGTTGCCCAAGTGAATAGTCTGGAGGCGTGGTTGAGCAGACTGCCACATCGCTGGACAAGCAAGGGCGGTCTGGATGTCCATTCAAAGTCTGCGATCTACACGTGTCACCTCAGGTCTGCCTGAGGACGGGGAACTGAAGTCTCGTTCCGAGTTGACCACCGAACTGTTGTCGAAGGCGCGATGCGTCGACGATGAGACCGGTCAAGAGCTGCGCTCGCGGGTCGTTGTCCTGCACCTCGACGTCGCCGAGTCCGTGGCTTGGCGCTACCGCGGTCGCGGACAAGATCACCAAGACCTGGTTCAGGTCGCTCGACTCGGTTTGATCGAGGCGGTCGAACGCTTCGATCCCGACCGAGGCCCCTTCCTGGCCTACGCGGTGCCCACCATGGTGGGTCACGTCAAGCGTCACTTCCGCGACCACGGCTGGATGGTCAGGCCTCCCCGGCAGATCCAAGAGAAACAGGCCGAGATCGCTCGGGCCAAGGACGAGTTGACCCACCAGCTCCGTCGGCGTCCGACGGTTGCCGACATCGCCAACTACCTGGGGTTCACCAAGCAGGAAGTCCAGGAGGCCCAAGACATCGAAGGGTGCTTCCACCCTGCCTCCCTGGACGCCGCTCTGGCTCACAGCGCAAACGACCTCAACGGCACATTGGGCGAGAAGGAACCGCAGATGGAGAGCATCGAGGCCCTCGCCACGGTCAGCCCCGCCTGCCGTCACCTTCCCGACAGCGAGCGTCGGCTGCTGTACCTGCGTTTCTACAGAATGTGCAGCCAAGAGGAGATCGCCGCCGAGTTCGGCATCAGCCAGATGCAGGTGTCACGGTGGTTGCGGCGCACCCTGGCGCAGCTCAAGGCTGATATCGGCGACATGGAGGCGACTGAGGCCAGCGACCACCCGGCGCCGGCACCACGCGTCAGCGCGGCTGCACCGGTGGTGAAGATGACTGCGTCGAAGCGGCCATCGCGCAGCGCCGATCGTGCACCACAGGTTGCAGGGGCGGGCCCCAGCATGAGGTCGGGGGCCGTTATGGTCTCGCATACCGACGCCGAGGACCGCCGGGCCAGCTGACTCCAGCACCGCGGCGGGCGTCGATTCGGGGGCCAGGTGCGGGGCTGATCGGAGGGAGCGTTGATGCTGATCAAGAACGTGGCGGACGGGGTCCACCTGGTCTCCGCGAGCTTCGTCAACTGCTATCTGCTTGAAGACGAGCGGGGCGTGACGCTGGTGGACACCGGGTTGCCGGGTATGTGGCCCGAGCTCACCTCGGCTCTGGCGCAGCTCAACCACACGTTGGCCGATCTCCGGGCGGTGGTGCTGACCCACGCTCATTTCGACCACACCGGCTGCGCGGCCCGCGTCCAGCAGGAGTTGGACCTGCCGATTTACGCCCACCCCGACGACCACTACATCGCGGCCCACCCCTACCGCTACCGACGCCAGCGGCCGGCCATCATGTATCCCCTGCGTTACCCCAGGTCGATCAAGATCCTGGGCGCGATGGCTCGGGCGGGTGCCTTCAAGGTCAAAGGGGTGTCAGGGCTGGCCCCACTGACTCCGAACGCGGTCCTCGACGTGCCGGGGCGGCCCCGGGTCGTGTTCAGCCCCGGTCACACCGCCGGACACTGCGGCCTCCATCTGGCCGACCGCAGCACCGTGATCACCGGCGACGCGTTGGTGACTCTGGACCCGTACACCGGGTTCACGGGGCCGCAGATCGTCGCCCGGGCCGCGACTGCGGATACACCACAGGCGCTAGCCTCCTTGGACGCCCTGGCCGCGACCCGGGCCGCGACCGTCCTGCCGGGGCACGGGGAGGTGTGGCGAGCCGGCATCCAGGCCGCGGTGGATCACGCCAAGACGCACCACACAAACGAATAACCGCCACCCTTCGACCAGAAGTTCAGGAGCACCATGACCTCCCCTCAGCAGCAGCCGTCTCCGACCCCGACCTTCTCACCCGGCAAAGCGGTCGTGACCGCCTCGGACTCCGGCATCGGCAAGGCCACTGCGGTTGCGCTGGCCAAAGCAGGCATGGACGTCGCGATCACCTGGCATTCGGACTCCGCCGGCGCGGAAGCGACCGCCGAGGAGGTGCGCCAGCACGGCCGGACGGCGGTGGTCGCCCAGCTCGACACCACCGATCTCGAGGGCTGCGGCGAGGTGGTCGACTCCCTGATCGAGCAGCTGGGTGGGTGCGACGTGTTCGTCAACAACGCCGGCATGGGCATCAACGCGCCCTTCGTCGAGATGACGCTCGAGGATTGGCGCACCACCATGGCCACCGACCTCGACGGCGCCTTTGTGGTCATGCAGCGGGCGGCTCGAAAGATGGTGCAGCAGGGCAGCGGAGGTCGCATCGTCGCGGTCACCAGTGTGCACGAGCACCAGCCCCGGGTGGGCTCCAGCGCCTACGACGCCGCGAAACACGGGCTGGGCGGGTTGGTCAAGACCATGGCCCTCGAGCTTGGTCGCCAAGGCATCACCGTCAATGCCGTGGCGCCTGGCGAGATCGCCACCCCGATGACCGGCCAGACTGACGAGGATCCCCACCAGACCGACCGCCCCGGTGTACCGCTGGGACGCCCCGGTCACGCCTACGAGATCGCCGACGTGATCGCCTTTCTGGCCTCGCCGCAGGCCAGCTATGTCACCGGGGCGTCCTGGGTGGTCGACGGCGGCATGCTGCAGATGGGCCCGCAGGCCGGCTCCCACCTGGAGAGCGACGAGTGGCGCAAGGGCTGAGGTCCGGCGCCGCGACGCGAGGGGCGAGACCCAGCGGGCGCAGCTGCTGAGCCAGACGTGCCAAAATGACGCGTGGCCACCAACCGTCGGTTCCTGCTCTGCGCGCCCGAGGACGTCTTCGGGGTGATCGGCAACGGCTGGCTCTACCCCAGCTGGGTGGTGGGAGCCTCTCGAATGCGCGATGTGGAGCGGGACTGGCCCGCGGTCGGCGCGCGCATCCACCACTCCGTGGGGGTGTGGCCCGTGCTGATCGACGACACCACCTCGGTGCTGGAGTGGGACCCACCACGCCACGCCAAGTTCAAGGCCCGAGGTTGGCCGATGGGGTCAGCGCACGTGGTCATCGACGTGGTGCCCCAGGACGGCGGTTGTCAGGTGACCATCACCGAGGACGCTGTGGAGGGTCCTGGCATGTTGGTCCCCGCTCCCGCCCGGGCCGTCGCGATCAGGGTACGCAACGCCGAGACCCTGCAGCGGCTCGCCTATCTGGCCGAGGGCGCCGCCGCCGGGCGCTGACCGTCAGCCAGCAGCCAGTCGAGCTCGCGCTCTAACAACGCCACCCGGCCAGGCAACCCGTAGGAGTGCCCGTCGTGGCCGAGCGCGTCGGCCACAATGGGCGAACGGCCCCATCTGCGCGTCCAGGCGAGTGGGTGGCGCTGACCGCCCTCCTCGTGCGTGAGGAAAACCTCCGAGGTCTGGTCGTCCACCCACATCTGGGTGTAGCGCTCGTCCTCGATGGCGAACGGGGCCATCCCAGCGGTCACCGGGTGGTCGAGCTCAGTCAGAACCACACCGGGTGAGTAGTCGGGATGATAGGTGGTGCCATAGGTCCATCCGCCGCCGGCGATCGCCCGCCACAGGGGCCACTCAGGGAAGGCGGTCAAGGTCGAGTGCGCCAACAGGGTCGGCAGGCCGCTCTCCAAGGCCGCCACCAGCCCTGCGGTTGCAGACTCGTCGAAGCGTTCCGGCCCGTGCCAGCCGATGTTCAGCACCAGCAGGGATGGCCGTTGATCCTGCCCAAGCGTGGCGAGGGCCGCGTCGGCGTCCTCGCTGACCGTGACGTCGCAACCGCGGTTCCTGAGCACAGCGGCCAGCGCCGCCGACGTCTCGCCGAACGGGTGCCAGGGGTCGACGAAGCGGCCACCTCCTGAGACCAGCAGCGCAGAGGTCACGGCTGCTCGGCCCAGACGTCGGTCCTCATGGCTCGAGGCTGCCAGTTAGCGAGCCTCGCTGGCTAGCCCTGAGCACAGCGGCAGGGAGGAACGTGCACGAGAACTCACCCGCATGAGGCAGTTCTGGCCTGATGCGGCCGGCAGGCGCCGACGCGGGTGCGAAATCGTGCACACACCTCCCGCGCCAGCACTCGACGGCTGCCCCGTTGGCGCTAGGGAAGCGCGAGCTCCCTCAGCACGCTGAGGAAATGCGCATAGCGCTCGGGCCCCACCTGCGTGGCCCACTCGTGCTCCAGACCGGCGATGGCCGCGTTCACGGCGTCGACCGTGCGGTCGCCGAGCGCTGTCCGCAGCACGATCCGACGCCGACGGTCCGTCTGGTCCGCCGAGAGTCGAACGTGCCCGCTCTGCTCCAACTGGGTCACGAACTGCCCCACCGCCTGCTTGGTCATGGATAGCGGCTCGGCCAGGGCCGTGATGGTGGCACCGGTGGCGGGCACACAGCTCAACAGCCGAAAGTGCACGATCCGCAGTCCGCCCCAGTCCTGACTGAGCAGGGACTGCCGGACCAACTGCATCAGGCGCTCGGTCAGTACGGCGACATGAGCCTCGACGTGGTCAGGCAGCGGGGCCAGCGAAATCGCCTTGACGATATTCATAAAGATACTTTACCTTCAGGGAGACGTTGGAATGGTGGAGAGGAACCGCTCATGGGCGACCGAAGCATCCTGGGGCCGGCCGACATCAGCGACCAGGCCTTCGCGTCGCTGCTGGCCGACCAGGCCGGTGCCGGTGAGCCGCAGGTGATCAGCTGCCAGGCAGAAGTGGCCGACTATGACCTGGAGGCGCTGACCACCGCCGGACGCTACTGGGTGCGCGGCACCGCTCAGCACGGGTCGGGCACCTCGCCGTACGCCCTCTTCGTCAAGGTGGTGCAGTCGTGGACCCGGAACGCCGCGTTCCAGCAGGTGCCGGAACCGCTGCGGGAGATCGCCGCCCAAAGCCTGCCGTGGCGCACCGAGCCGGATGTCTACCGATCCGATCTGGCTGCACGCCTGCCTGCCGGACTGTCCATGCCCCGTTGCTACGCCGTGCTGGACATCGACGAGTTGTCCACCGCTCTTTGGCTGGAGGGGGTCGACCTCGACCGAAGGCCCTGGCGAGTGTCCACCTTCGAACGGGCGGCCTATCTCCTCGGCCGACTGGCCGCCAGCCCTGCCGTCCGCCCGGTGACCGCAACGGGCAGCAGCGCGGTCGTTCGGTCCTATGTCCAGGGCCGGGTCGAACACCAGATCCTGCCCTCGCTGCGCAGTGACGACCTCTGGCGGCACCCGCTGGTGTCGGCGGCCTTTGACTCCGAGCTGCGCGACCGGCTCGTCGCGGCGGCCGACGCGCTGCCCGACCTGGTGGAGGAGCTTGACCGGGCACCGCTGGGTGCCGCGCACGGTGACGCCTGCCCCCGCAACCTGCTGATCGCCAACGGTGCTCCGGACGACTTCGTGCTGATCGACTTCGGCTTCTGGTGCGAGGCGCCGCTCGGGTTCGACCTCGGTCAACTGCTGCTGGGAGAAATGCAGGTCGGCGAGCGTTCGGCCGCCGAGATCGTGGAGCTGGAACGCGCGTGTCTTCCGGCCTACGTGACCGGGCTGCACGATGAGGGCTCTGAGGTCTCGCTGGAGGTGGTACGCCGGTCGCACGCCCTGCTGATGCTGGTCTTCTGGGGCTTGTCCGCGCCTCCGCTGGAGGTCCTGTTCGGTCGGCCGGCCCCGGGTGGAGCCGCGGTCATCCGCGAGCGGGCTCAAGCCGCCAGGTTCGTCCTCGACCTGGCCGAGGAGACCAGCAGAACCGCCGCTACCCGGGTCTGACGGCAGGGCCGCTGGGCCTACAGCCGGCCGGTCCGCGCCGCCGCGATCACCGCTCGAGCGGCGTTCGACCCGCACGCCCCGTGGACGCCCCCGCCAGGATGGGCCGACGATGACCCCAGAAAGACACCGCGGATCGGGGTGTCGGCGCGGCCGAGCCCGGGCACGGGCCGGAAGATCAGCTGTTGGTGCAGCCCGGCCGTGCCACCCCCCAGAGCACCTTTGATCAAGTTCTCGTCCATCTCCTGCATCTGGTGAGGACCCAGCACCCGCCGGGCGAGGATTCGAGACTCGAAACCGGGAGCGTGCCGGACGATTCGCGCCTGCATCCGGTCGGCCATCCGCTCGACCTCGTCGGCGTCCCAGCGACCGGTCAACCCGTCCGGGCCGTCGTCGCGGTGCACCTCCTGCGGCACGTGGGTGTAGGCCCACAACGACTCGGTGCCGACCGGGGACCGGGTGGGGTCGGTGCTGGTCATCTGCCCGGTAAGCAGGAAGGGCTGCGCCGGCACCGAGTGGTTGGTGATCGCGTCCTGGGCCTGGCTGAGCTGGTCGACCGAGTCCGTGACGTGCACCGTGCCCGCAGGAACGTCGGGCGGGTTCTCCCAGGGCACCGGGCTGCTGAGCGCCCAGTCGACCTTGATGGTGGCCGGGTCCTGCTCGAAGCGCTTCATGCCTGACCGGGTCCGCCGCGGCAGCTCCTCGAAGTCGATCAGCTGGCCGTAGAGGGCGGTGGCGGCGACGTCGGCCACCACGGCACGGGCCAGAAGTTGCTCTCCAGCCTCGGTGACTACGCCCTTGAGCCGACGATTGCGCACGTCGATGCGAGCGACCCGGGTGTTCAGGCGGATCTCACCACCCAGGCTGGTGAAGCGGTCTGCCAGCGCCTGGCTGAGCTTGGCCGCGCCACCTTGGGGAGCCGGAAACCCCACCGTCTGGCCCATCATGGCCAGCAGCAGCCCCAGCAGGCCCGACCCGGACGCACTCATCGGGATGTCGGCGTGCGACGCGTTGCCCGCCAGCAGCAGCTGGGCACCCTCGCCGCCGAACCGTTTGCCGCCCATCGTGGCGGCCGGTTCCAGCAGGGTCCGGACGAAGTCCAGGCCTCCGACCGACGGCAGCTTGGCCAGCACCTTGAGCCCGCCGCGTACGGGAGGGAACGGGCTCAGCAGCGCCTCGATGATGGCCGGCCCGATCTTGAGCCAGTCCGAATAGAGCGCCATCCAGGCGTCACCGTCGCCCGGGCAGGCCGCTTCCAGGTTGGCCGCGGTGCGCTCGGCGTCGCGATAGAGCATCGCCCAGGAGCCGTCGGGCAGCTGGTTGCCGAGCACCGCCGGCGCGTGAGCCCACACCAGGCCGTGGCGCTCGAGCTCGAGTCCCTTGATCACCGACGAGGCGCCCGCCAGCGGGTAGAAGCTGCTGAACGTGTCGTGCACGAAGCCCGGAGCCACCGCCTGATCGCTGTAGACCGCGCCGCCGACGTGATCCTGGGCCTCTAGCACGAGCACGTCCCAACCGGCGTCGGCGAGCCGGTTGGCCGCCACCAGGCCGTTCGGCCCGGCTCCGATCACCAGCGCCTGCTGCTTAGGACGCCCCATGGCTCACTCCTTCTGCTTCCTCGCCGCCCCCACTGCGGACCTCAACTGTGTCAGCAGGTTGGTGGCGATGGTGGCCACCGGATTGCCCTGCTCACCATGCAGGCGGTTCAGCCGCGGGGCTGAAGCCAGCACGTTGCCTGTGCCGGGGTCGACCCGGTGCTGCAGGTCCGTGGCGGCGGTGGTGAACAGCGGTGTCACGAGCATGTCGTACAGCCTGGGAAACAGCACGAAGCCGGTGGCGATCAGACTGTTCACCGGCCCCACGTGGACCCGCGGCCGGGGACGATCGGCCAGTGCCAACGCCACCTTCGCCACCTTCTCGGGGGACGCTACCGGGAAGGGCGGGCGACCGACCTGGCCGAGATAGTTGGCCGCCTGCAGATAAATGGGCGTGTCGACGCCGCCCGGGGAGACGATGCAGATGTTGACGCCCGGGCGGTCGCGGTTCTCGATCTGCAGGTGCCGGGCGAGCGATCGGACAGCCCACTTGCTGATCGCGTAAGCCGACATGTACGGCGTCGCGATCTCGCCGATCAGCGAGCCGATGAACACCATCGTGCCCGCGTTGCGCCGCCTCATCTCCGAGAGCACCGCTCGGGCGACGTTGGCCGAGCCGAGCACGTTGGTGGACACCACCCGGTCGTACACCTCGGCGGGCACGTCCTCGAAGCGACCGTAAGCCACGAGTCCTGCGGAGTGCACCACGACGTCGATCTGCCCCAGCTCACTGAGCACGGTGGCCACCGCGGTGTCCACCGCGGAGGCGTCCAGCACGTCGACGGCCACCGCCCGAGCCGAGGCCGCGCCGAGAGCGCGGCACTGCTCGGCTGCCTCCGTGAGCCGCGGCAGACCGCGGGCCAGCAGCACCACATGGTCACCGCCGCGGGCGGCGCGCTGGGCGGCCGCCAGACCGATGCCGCTGGAGGCTCCGGTGACGAGCACAACCCGGTGTCTCGTGGGGTGCACCTGACCTCCTGTGCCGGGATGGAGCGGAACGCCACCCTATCCGCAGCCGACAAGGTGGCGGCCCGGTGCCGCTGACGGCACCGTCGAGGGCACGCCCAATGACGGGGGAACCGTTGGTACCGAGTCAGCACCTGCAGCAGACTGGACGGGTGAGGGCTCTCTCCAATGACGACATCGCCTTCGCCACCCAGGTGGTCGCCATCCACGGCGGGAAAGCTGACCAGGTCGCGTCGTTGCCCGGGGTGGTCAATCACGTGCTCCGCGTCACCGCAGCTGAGAACGACTGGGTGGTTCGCTTTCCCGTCGACCCGCGGCGTCCCAACGAGTTCCCCGCCGAGATCTGGGTCGCCCACCAGGCAAGCCTGGTGGGTATTGCGTCCCCGCACCTGGTGGGCACCGGCGAGGTCGATGGTCGTCCGTACATGGTCGTGGAGTACATCGGGCCCCAGGAAGCACCGGCGGCTGACCAGCTGTGGGGGTGGCTAGGACGCTACGCAGCCACCCTGGCCAGGGTGCCGCTCGACCAGGCGCCCGAGCAGCTCTTCTCGCGATTCGGCCGCCACCTTCCCTCAGCCTGGACATACCACCTGGGCTACAACCTCGAGCAGCTTTCGCAGCGAGATCCGCTGATCGAGGACGGCGTCTACCACCGACAGGATCTCGACCGCCTACGCGCCCTGCTTGAGCCCTTGAAGTCGACCGAGTTCGCGTTCGGTCTCACTCATGGGGACCTAGCTCCACGAAACCTCATTCCTCGGCGCGCGCCTTCTCCTCCTTTGCTCATCGACTGGGGCACCGCCACAACGGGACCAGCCCCGTGGACCGATCTGCAACGGGTCTATGTCTGGGCTGTGCACGATCAGACCATCAGCCCCGACGCGCTGCGCCGCTTCGCCGACGCAGCTGGCCTCCCCCTCAGCGGGCATGTGACCGCCACCTTGATGCAGATGACGGCGCTTCGTTTCCTTGACTTGGCGCGTTGGGCCAGAGAGCGACGCCCGGATCTCTACGATCAATACCGACAGTCCAGCCAGGAGGGCTTGAGAACCATCTTGGGCGGCGACCTCTGCGATCCCTCGACTGGTTCATCGGCTTCAAGCGCCTCTTCGCTGCGCTGAGCACCGACGAGGGCGATCCGTACGCAAGTGTCAGCAACGCCCCTGTCAGCGGCCGCGGCCATACTGACCTGGTGCCGCGCACTGACAACCCTGAGGTCCGGGCTGTTCAGCGACGGACGGTCACCACTCTGGTCGGCGCGCAGATCCTGGTCGGAGTCGGCGTCTCGGCCGGCGCCGCGGTCGGCGCGCTGCTGGCCGAGCAGGCAAGTGGGTCGGCCGAGTTCGCCGGCTTGGGCGGCACGTTCCAGGTCCTCGGCGGTGCGCTGATCGCCATCCCGATGGCACACCTGATGGCTGCGTACGGTCGCCGCTGGGGCCTGCTGGCGGGCTACGGATTCGGCCTGGTCGGAGCCCTGATCATCATCGTGGCCGGCACCATAGGCAACTTCGCCCTGCTGCTGCTCGGCGCCACCCTGTTCGGTGGGGCCAACGCGGCCAACAGCCAGGCAAGATTCGCCGCGGCCGACCTTGCCGACGAGGCACGACGGGGCCGCGATCTTTCCGTCGTGGTCTGGGCAACCACCGTGGGCGCGGTTCTCGGCCCCAACCTCGCCGGGCCCGGTGCTCCGGTCGCCCGGGCCCTCGGCGTCCCCGAGCTGGCCGGGCCCTATGTGTTCTCGTTGGTCGGGCTGGCTCTGGGGGCCCTGCTGCTGGCGTTCCGGCTGCGTCCAGATCCGCTGCTGTTGGCCCGCAGAGTCGAGGCAGCTCAGGCCCAGGAACCGCTGCAGCGCCAGCGCGGATCGATAGTGGGCGGAGTCCGTACGCTGCTCGCCCATCGCGACGCCCTGCTCGGGGTAGTGGCGGTATCGGTGGGCCACACAGTGATGGTCAGCGTGATGGTGATGACGCCGTTGCACATGCACCACGGCGGCGCCAGCCTGCGGGTGGTCGGGCTGGTGATCAGTGTGCACATCCTTGGCATGTTCGCCTTCTCACCGCTGGTCGGACTGGCGGTCGACAAGTGGGGCGGGCGGGGTGTCGTGGTGACCGGAGCGCTGGTACAGGTCGCGTCGGGGCTGCTCGCCGCGCAGGCCCCGGCGGGGTGGTCGTCGGGCCTCGCCCTCGGGCTGTTTCTGCTCGGCCTGGGCTGGTCGGGCACTCTGATCGGCGGCTCGGCCCTGGTGGTGGAGGCAGTGCCGCTGCGTGAGCGTACGGGCACCCAGGGGGCCACCGACCTCGCCATGGGCCTGGCTGCCGGTGCGGGTGGGGCGCTCGCAGGGGTGGTGGTGGCCCGGCTGGGCTATCCCGTGCTGGGCGCACTGGGCGCGGGTCTAGCCGGGGTCGTTGTGGTGGCGGCCGTGGCCTTGCGCGCCGGTGCGAAGCGGGGGTTGTCGGGCGACTGAACATGGGCCAAAGTGGGCACCAGCAGAGAAGCATTCCCACCACGAGGAGGTATCTGATGGCCACCGGCGAAACCGGATTCGACGACGTCAGCTTCGACCTGATCAGCCTGCAATACCACTCGCTCAAGGCCGGGCACGACTACGGCCAGTACGTCCGAGACGCGAGAAATGCTGGCCGTGACGACATCGCTGACTTCTTCGAGCAGGTCATGAGTCAGGATTCGGAGCGGGCGGCGAAGTGCCACCAGTTCCTGGCCGATCTCAGCGGCAGCGACGAGTCCGGGCCCGCGCTGACCTGACCTCAGCCCTCAGCGCAGCAGGATCTCACCCGAGGCCAGGTCAGCCACCAGCTCACTGCTCCCGCTGACCATGCCGTGCACCACGAGCTCGACGATCCGGTCGGCGTCGGCCCCGCGAGGAAGCCGTGGCGGCTCACCCGCCAGCGCCCGGTCGGCCAGACCGGTGTCGAGATGCGGCGGCCGGACGTCCAGCACCGAGATCCTGCTGCGCCGTACCTCACGGCGTACTGCGGTCAGATAAGCCGACATCGCGGCCTTGCTGGCTGAATAGGCCGCCATGCCGGCGGTCGGCACGTCGGCCAGCACGGCGGTGACCACGTCGACGGCTCCACCGGGCGCCATCACGGACAACGCCGCGCGGACCAGGGCCATCGGGCCCAGGGTGTTCACGGCGAACAGCTCCTCGACCACTGCGTCGTCGTCTTCACTCGCGGCTCCAAAGGCGGCGACGCCACTGGCCACCAACAGGGCATCCAGGCCACCCAACCGGTCCGCGGCCCGCCGGACCACGCTGGCGCACGCCTCGACGTCGAGCAGGTCCAGCGCAAACGAAGGCACGCCGCCGAGCTGCTCGCCCACCACGGCGAGCGCCTCCGGACGGCGACCTGTCACCGCCAGCCGGGCTCCTGCTGACGCCAACCGCTTCGCCAGCGCCCCGCCGAGGGCACCGGTCGAGCCGACGACGAGAACACGAGCCCCGGAAAGTTCCATGCTCCTACCGTCCCCCCGCGACCAAACCCCGTTGCCCTGCGTCGTGCCGGCTCAGCCCGCCCCGTGGGTGGCGTATTCTGATTACTCGTCAGTAACTTAGCCTCGGTGCTCTACTCTGCTTAGGCTCGAGCCGGCCCCGCCCGGGCCGGCCCGTCCATCTCGCATTCGACGTTCACGACCGACCAGAACAGGGGTCCCGCTCGATGAGCCACTACAGGTCCAACCGTCGCGACCTCTCGTTCAACCTGTTCGAGTTGCTCGGGCGCGAGGAGATCTTGGGGACCGGTCTGTTCGAGGACGTCGACCGGGACGTG
>DASQDG010000041.1:0-54276 GCA_035634295.1 Propionibacteriaceae bacterium
ACGTTTCGGGTTGGTCAGCAGCCGGGGCCGCGCTTCCAGGCCGCTCAGCCCGTTCCAGGCCAGATTGACCAGATGGGCGGCGACCTCGGGCCTCTTGGGCCGGCGGGCGTCCAGCCACCACTGACCGGTCATGGCGACCATGCCGACCAGCATCTGGGCATACATCGGCGCCGTCTTGGGGTCCAGGCCTCGTCGCTTGAACTCGTCGACGAGGATGCCCTCCACCTGCGAGGCGATGTCGGACAGGATGGTGGCGAACGACCCGCTGGTGCTGCCCACCGAGGAGTCACGGGCCAGGATGCGGAACCCGTCGGTGTTGTGCTCGATGTAGTCCAGCAGCGCCAACGCCGCCTGCTCGATCAGCTCGCGCTGTCGGCCGGAGGTGAGCGAGCCGCGGATGCCGTCGAGCAGCGTACGGACCTCGCGGTCCACCACCACCGCGTAGAGGCCCTCTTTGCCGCCGAAGTGCTCGTAGACCACCGGCTTGCTGACCTGGGCCTTGGTGGCGATCTCCTCCACCGAGGTGCCCTCGAATCCACGGCTGGCGAACAAGGCGCGGGAGACCGCGATCAGCTGTTCACGGCGATCTGCGCTGGTCATCCGGACTCGGCCCGGGCGGCGAGCGCGCGGGGAGTCGGGGCGATCAGTCACGGCGTCGCCGGTCGGCAGCGGGATGATGTCAGCCAAGAGTGTTTGCCACCCGGCGAGCCGCTACCCGCTCAGGCACGGGCCAACGGACGTCACGCGCCCAGCCCAGCCTCTCGAAGAACCAGATCATCCGGGCCGAGGTGTCGATCTGACCGGGCAACACCCCGTGCCGCGCGCAGGTCGGGTCGGCATGGTGCAGGTTGTGCCAGCTCTCACCGTGGCTCAGCAGGGCCAGCCACCAGACGTTGCCGGACTTGTCGCGGCTCTTGAACGGTCGCTGTCCCACAGCGTGGCAGATGGAGTTGATCGACCAGGTGACGTGGTGCAGCAGACCTACCCGGACCAGCGAGCCCCAGAAGAAGGCGGTGGCGGCACCCTGCCAGCTCATCGACCAGAGGCCGCCGATGACCGCGGGCAGCAGCAGCGATGCGGTCAAGATGGCGGGGAAGGCGCGCTCGATCTTGACCAGGTCCGGGTCCTTCATCAGGTCCGGAGCGTATTGGCGGCGAGGAGTCTGCTCGGGGTTGAACATCCAGATCATGTGGG
The DNA here is from genome assembly GCA_035634295.1 of Propionibacteriaceae bacterium. Taxonomy (GTDB): domain Bacteria; phylum Actinomycetota; class Actinomycetes; order Propionibacteriales; family Propionibacteriaceae; genus Microlunatus. The sequence goes on from DASQDG010000041.1 coordinate 1,195, forward strand.
CGTAGAACAGCCCCTTGATCAGGGCCTTGACGTCGGTGCCGTAGCGCCAAGGGGAGTGCGGGTCGCCGTCGCGGTCGGAGAACTTGTGGTGCTTGCGGTGGTCGGCAACCCACTTGATCACCCCGCCCTGGATGGCCAGGCTGCCGGCGAGCGCCAGCGCGATCTTGAGTCCCCGTTTGGGCTTGAAGGACTTGTGAGTGAAGTAGCGGTGGAATCCGACGGTGATGCCCATGCCCGAGGTGAGGTAGAAGGCGAGGAAGATCACCACGTCGCGCCAGCCGAGCCACCCGCCCCAGGCCACGGGGATCGCGACCACCAGGGCGACGAACGGGACCACAATGAAGGCGCCGAGTGCTACCTGTGCCCCCCTGCCGAAGTGCTCGACGAGGTGGGCGTCGTCCTCAAGAGTCGCGGCCGGGTCGACCGGTGGTGCTATGGGAGCAGAAGTCATCAAAAAAGTCCTACGGCTGGAGCGGGCACTGACCTTACCTACGTAAGCGTAGGTTACGGGTCCGTAGGTAACAACTTCGGTGTGCGGGCCCCCGGCCGGAGCCGTAGTCTTGTCCCTGGCCGATACCGAACCATCGGTCACCATGTGTCGCCCCTTCTGGACCGGCACGCATTCCCCGGTTGGTCTGTCGGCAGGGCCCGCCTGACTTTGAATCAGGATTAGCGACGTAGGTTCGACTCCTACCCGGGGAGCGGAACACCGAGCAAGCCAAGGAGACCTTTCTTGCCCGCACCCACCTCTTCCCCGACCAATCGCGTTCCTGACGTGACGCAGAATGTCGCAGCGACTGACGCTGGCGGCGTAGCGGCCGTGATCGTGCTCGCCGCCGGTGGCGGCACCCGGATGAAGTCGTCCAAGTCAAAGCTGCTGCATGAGCTTGCGGGCCGTTCGCTGTTGAGCTACGCCGTGGACGCGGCCTCAGGCGCTCAGCCGGATCAGGTGGTCGTCGTGGTCGGGCACAAGCGCGACCAGGTTGAGGCTCACTTGGCCGAGATCGCCCCGCACGTGACCATCGCCGTGCAGGAGGAGCAGCGCGGCACCGGGCACGCGGTGCAGTGCGCACTGGCCGCGTTGCAGGACCTCGAGGGCGAGGTGCTGGTGACCATGTCCGACGTGCCGCTGTTGACCGGGCAGACCCTGTCCGAGCTGGTGGCCTCTCACCGGCAGGCCCAGGCGGCCGCAACCGTGCTGACCGCCGAGTTGGCGGACCCGACGGGATACGGGCGGGTGATCCGCGACGACAGCGGCGAGCAGGTCAGCCGGATCGTCGAGCACAAGGACGCCACTGACGAGCAGCGCGCAGTAGCGGAGATCAATGCGGGCATCTACGTCTTTGACGCGGGCCTGCTCAGTGCCGGGCTGGACCAGATCACGGCCGACAACGCCCAAAATGAGTTCTACCTCACCGACGTGGTCTCGATCGCCCGTCGACAGGGCCTTCGTGTGCAGGCTCACCGGATCGACGACCCGTGGCAAACCGAAGGGGTGAACGACCGCGTACAGCTCGCGCAGCTGGGCGCTGAGCTCAACCGCAGGATCGTTCAGCGCTGGATGCGCGCCGGCGTCACCGTGCTCGATCCCACCAGCACTTGGGTGCACGCCTCGGTGGACCTCGCCCCGGACGTGACCCTGCTGCCCGGCACCTACCTCGAGGGCGCGACGTCGGTGGGCGCCGGGGCGACCATCGGTCCCGACGTCACCCTGACTGACGTCGAGGTGGGCGAGCGGGCCACTGTGACCCGTACCCAAGGCTCGCTCAGCGTGATCGGCGCCGACGCGACGGTCGGGCCGTATGCCTATCTGCGCCCGGGCACCACCCTGGGCGCCGGCGGGAAGATCGGCACCTTCGTCGAGGCCAAGAACGCCACCGTAGGGGACGGAGCCAAGGTGCCGCACCTGACCTACGTGGGCGATGCCGTGATCGGCGCTGCTGCCAACATCGGCGCGGGCACGATCTTCGTCAACTACGACGGCGTGAGCAAGTCCAGGACCCACATCGGACGGGCCAGCTTTGTGGGCAGCAACTCGGTGCTGGTGGCGCCGGTTACGGTGGCCGACGGCAGCTACGTCGCGGCGGGCAGCACCATCACCTCCGACGTCGGCTCGGGTGAGCTTGCGGTCAGCCGTGGCCAGCAGCGCAACATCACCGGTTGGGTTGCGCGCAAGCGTCCCGGCACCAAGACCGCTCTCGCTGCTGAAGCCGCGCGGGCGCAGGAGGACCGGGCGGAATAAGGCGGGTCGATGATTCGGGGCGATGAGGCACTGGTGTGACGAGCGTGTTCAATGAGGCGGGGTAATGAGCGGGGTTAAGAAGGCCAACGAGAAGCACCTGATGCTGTTCTCGGGACGGGCATATCCGGCGCTCGCCGACGAAGTGGCCCAGCTGATGGGGGTGGGGCTGGTCCCGACCCGGGCGCTCAACTACGCCAACTCGGAGACCTATGTGCGGTTCGAGGAGTCCGTCCGGGGCTGCGACGCCTACGTGCTGCAGAGTCACGCTGCGCCGGTCAACGAATGGGTGATGGAGCAGCTGATCATGGTCGACGCCCTCAAGCGGGCCTCAGCCAAGCGGATCACGGTGGTCGCGCCCTTCTACCCGTACGCCCGCCAGGACAAGAAGCACGCCGGCCGGGAGCCGATCTCCGCCCGGCTGATCGCAGACTTGTTCCGGGTGGCCGGCGCCAACCGGCTGATGTCGGTGGACCTGCACGCCGCGCAGATCCAGGGGTTCTTCAACGGGCCGGTCGACCACCTGTGGGCGCTGCCGGTGCTCAGCGACTACATCGAGGCCAAGTACGACACGTCGGAGATGACCGTGGTCTCACCCGACGCCGGCCGAGTCCGGCTGGCCGACCTGTGGACCGATCGACTCGGCAGCTCATTGGCGATCATCCACAAGCGCCGAGACCATTCGGTGGCCAACAAGGTGGTGGTCAGGGAGGTGGTCGGGGCCGTCGAGGGGCGGGTGTGCCTGTTGGTCGACGACATGATCGACACCGCCGGCACGATCTGCCAGGCGGCCGACGCGCTGATGGCTCATGGGGCCAGGTCGGTGATCGCGGCCGCCACCCATCCGGTGCTGTCCGGGCCTGCGGTCGAGCGGCTGAAGGCCAGCCCGATCGAGGAGCTGATCGTGACCAACACGCTGCCCATCCCGCCGGAGCGCCGATTCGACACGCTGACCGTCCTGTCCATCGCGCCGCTGATCGCCCGTGCCATCCACGAGGTCTTCGAGGACGGGTCGGTAACGAGCCTCTTCGGCGGCCAGAGCTGAGGTACTGGTGGTGCTGGGCTCCGGGTTCAGGGGGGCGCTCGGGCCAGCCATCCGGCCCTTCGCAGGCTCCGGGCCTCCCGCCAGACCCATCCACGGCCCTTCACGCCACCCCTGAACCCCGAGCCCAGCACCGCGCTCACCTCTGCCCCACGGACGGCTCGCTCCTGCCAGGGCTGCCTGCGGCGGACTCGCCCGGGCGGGTGGGCGTTTTCGCGCACAGGGCGGCAGATGTGCGCTCCGGAGCGTGGGTGGGGGGCGTTTTCGCGCACAGGGCGGCGAATGGGCGCTCCGGAGCGTGGGTGGGGGGCGTTTTAGCACGCAGGGCGAAGAAAGACGCCCTGGGTCCGCAGATGGGGGGGCGTTTTCGCGCACAGGGTGGCGGGCACGGTGCGGGTGGGCGACCCGCGCTGTCGTCCGAGCAGCCGTCAGGCCACACGACACACCAGCACCCAGCCCAACCGGGGGCGGCCAAGCAGCAGCCGGCGCGAGGAGGGGTTGGGGGTCATGGGTCGATGCGGGGCGCTGAAGATCCTGAATCCCGAGGGGCATCGAGCCGCGAAGGCCGCGAACCCGAGCCAACGCGCCCCGCATCGACCCATGATCCCCAACTGCGATCCCACCCAAGAGCCCAAGGTTGGCCCCAACCAGACCCCTAGGCTAGGCTTGCGAAGTTGCCTCGGCGAGGGTCACCGCGACCGTGATCGACTGGGTCGGACGTCAGCAGGGCTCTGCGGCGCACGTGTCCTCTCCGAGCATTGACCGCCAACATGCATATGAGTTTGAGGAGTTCCGTCGTGCCCGAGGTAAAGCTCACCGCCGAATTGCGTACCGAGTTCGGCAAGGGTGCTGCCCGCCGGATCCGTCGCGCGAGCAAGGTGCCTGCCGTCCTGTACGGCCACGGCACCGACCCCATCCACATCTCGCTGCCGGGCCACGAGACTCTGCTCGCCCTGCGTACCGCCAACGCACTGCTGTCCATCGACGTCGATGGCAACCGTCAGCTCGCCCTGCCCAAGCAGGTCCAGCGCGACCCGATCAAGCACACCATCGAGCACGTCGACCTGGTCATCGTCCGCAGCGGCGAGCGGGTGACGGTCGAGATCCCGCTGCACGTTGAAGGCGAGGCCGCGGCCGACACCCTGCTGGTGGTCGACCACAACACCATCTCGATCGAGACCGAGGCCACCCACATCCCGCAGCACATCTCCCTGTCCGTCGAGGGCCTGGAGGCTGGTACGCAGATCCACGCCAACCAGCTGGGCCTGCCCGAGGGTTCCACCCTGGCCATGGATCCGGAGACCTTGATCGTCAATGTCACCGGGGCGCCGACCGAGGAGCAGGTGGAGGCCGAGCTGGCCGAGGCCGAGGCCGAGGCGGGCATCGAGCCCACCGTGGCCGAGGAGACCGTGGACGAGGAGGCGGCCGAGCAGCCCGCCGAGGGCGATGTGGTGCCCGAGAACGACGCGTAGCCCCCTGCCCCTGTCCATCCCTTCACTATGACCGTCTGGCTGGTGGTCGGGCTCGGCAACCCGGGCCCGACCTACGCTTCGCATCGACACAACGTCGGCTATCTGGTGGCCGACGAGCTGGCTGCTCGCCTCGGCGCCCGGTTTGCCGCTCCCAAGGGCATGCGGGCCGAAGTGGCCGAGGGCCGGCTAGGCGCTCCTGGCCCCGAGACCCCTCGGCTGCTGCTGGCGAAGTCCCGCGCCTTCATGAACGACCCCGGCGCGCCGGTGAGCAAGCTGCTGAGCTATCACAAGGTGCCCGCCGACCGCCTGGTGGCTATCCACGACGAGCTGGACATCGACCCTGGCCAGCTGCGCATCAAGTTCGGCGGCGGCGACAACGGGCACAACGGACTGCGCTCCATTCGGGCCTCGCTGGGGCACGGCAATTTCTATCGAGTGCGCGTCGGCGTCGGCCGCCCGCCCGGGCGCCAGGACCCGGCCGACTTCTTGCTCAGCAACTTCCCGGCCGCCTCCCGCGCTGCGCTGACCATCGAGGTAGCCCGGGCCGCCGATGCAGTCGAGTCACTCGTGCAGGTCGGCCTGGACAAGACCCAGAGCCAGTTCAACTCCTAGCAAGTCCTCAGCGTGCGGCTGTCCAGAACGCCACGTCGCCAAGCGAGTTGCGGTAGGTCAACCTGTCAACGGGCAACGACTGGTCCACACCCTCGAACGGGACCCACCCCTGGACGCACTGCCCGACGCGGTAGCGACCGTCTTGGCGATAGAGGTCGTCCCAGGTGTGGGACGCGTCGTGGACGAGGGGCGCGAAGGCGAAGTGCGTGCCGGCGTGCGCGACGAAGGGGCCCCAGCTGAGCCGGGTCTTGCCGCCGGTCGAGCCGGGAGGCAGGCTGCGGACACAGGTCGTGGCGTACGCCCGGAATCCGCGTTCGTCCTGCCTGGTCTGCGTCACCTTCACTGTGAAGTGGCCGAACGTCGCCGTCGAGCCCAGCGCCCGCTGCGGACTGGCGCCGTTGGTCACTTTCCAGCTCGCCCGGTTGCCCAAGGAGTTGGCGTAGCCGACCTTGGTGACGTTGTCGGTTCCGCCCACCGCGAACGCGACGATGCCGCTCATGCACTGACCTACCCGGTAGGTCTTGGACTGGGGCGCGTGGGCGTCGGCCCAGGGGTCCGCCCCCTCCTCAAAGTTGCCCGGACGCACCGTGCTTGTGCCCGCGGTGATGGTCCACGGGTCCCAGCTGAGTCGCAGGTTCGTGGTGCCCTTCGGCAGGCTGGTCACACACACCTTGACCTTGACGCCGTGGAAGTACGAGTCGCTCTTGCGGTCCGACTTCGTCACCGTCACCTTGAGGTGGCGGAAGGTCGCCGCCTTGCCGATCGCCAGTGGGCCGGCGGAACCGGTCGCCGAGGTGGCCTGGGGTGTGCTCACAGCGGGAGCTGCCACAGCGGCCGGGAAACCGCTCACCCCGAGGCTGAGGGAAACTCCGGCGGCTGCGGCAAGGGCCCACCGGCGTGGGTGCTGAGACGTGATGGTCATGGACGTCCTCTCCTCGGGCCCGGTGGCTGCGGTCGGCGTATCGGTTCAGAGTGAGCCGGGGCGTCCTTGATACACCAGACGGCGCGCCTCCACCATCGGTCCTGACCATGCGAGCGAGAGCTGGCGACGGCGTTTGGCGCCGGCGGGGCCTAGTAGGTTGTGTCGGTGACCCTTTCGGGACTCGTTGACCTCTTCCTGCCCGAACCCACCGTTTCCGAAACCATCGGGGACGCGCGCGCCCGGACGCTGACCGCCCTTGACATCACCGCCCCGCCGCCGATGCGACCACTGATCGCCGCGGCGCTGGCGGCCTCGACCGAGCGCGGCGGAGCAGATCGACCGGTGCTGGTGGTCACCTCGACCTACCGCGAGGCCGAGGACGTCACGGCGGCGCTGGAGTCGCTGGTCGGCGAGGACTCCGTCGCCTACTACCCGGCCTGGGAGACTCTGCCGCACGAGCGGCTCAGCCCCCGCTCGGACACGGTCGGCCGCCGGCTGGCGGTGCTGCGGCGGCTTGCTGGCAACGCCGAAGGCGAGCGTCCGCCACGCATCCTGGTGGCGCCGGTTCGCAGCGTGCTGCAGCCGCAGGTCAAAGGACTGGGTGAGCTCCGTCCGGTACGGCTGCGGGTGGGCGAGGACTTCGACCTCGACGACCTCGCCCAGGCGCTGGTGGGCGCCGCCTATATCCGCGTCGACCTGGTCGAACGGCGCGGCGAGTTTGCGGTCCGTGGCGGCATCGTTGACGTCTTCCCGCCCACCGAGGAGCACCCGGTCCGGGTCGACTTCTTCGGCGACACGGTGGAGGAGATCCGCTATTTCACCGTCGCCGACCAGCGCTCGAGCGAGCTGACCCTGAAAGAGGTCATCGCCTCGCCTTGCCGCGAGCTGCTGCTGACCGACACCGTGCGCTCGCGGGCCCAGGCGTTGGCCGAGCAGCACCCCGAGCTGATCGAGATGCTGGACAAGATCGCCCAGGGCCACGCTGTGGACGGGATGGAGGCGCTCTCCCCGGCGCTGGTCGACGGGATGGAACTGCTGGTGGAGCTGGTGCCGGCTGACACCCACGTGCTGGTCTACGACCCCGAGCTGGTCCGCGGCCGGGCGGTCGACCTGGTGCAGACCAGCCAGGAGTTTCTGCACGCGTCCTGGGCGGCGGCGGCCGGGGGCGGCAAGGCACCGATCGACCTGGGCGCCTCGGCATACCAGCCGTTGGGCGAGGTCCGCCAGATCGCGCTGGCCCGAGGGCTCTCCTGGTGGGGGTTGTCGCCGTTCAGTGCGGGCGCTGACGCCGACGTCGTTGTCGGGGGTTCAGGGGGTCAGTCGGACCCGATCCGCACCGACGACGGCGAGATCATCGACTTTCGGTCCCACGTCAGCGGCACCGGTGTGACCTCGCGGACCGTTTCCGGCCGGACCGGCGCGACCTATCGTGGCGACACCGAAGCGGCCGTCGGCGACATCGCCGACCGGGTCCGGCAGGGTTGGCGGGTCGTGCTGGTGGCCGAGGGCAAGGGCATCAGCCAGCGGATGTCTGAGGTGCTGGCCGAGCACGACATTCCCGCCCGGATCGCCGAGTCGCTGGACGAGGCTCCGCCGCACGGTGTGGTGGTGATCAGCACCGGGGAGCTCCAGCACGGTTTCGTCGCCGACGCCATCCGGCTGGCCGTGTTCACCGCCCGCGATCTCTCCGGCCAGCACTCGGCCGACAAGGCCAGCCGGAAGATGCCGGTCCGGCGCAAGAACCAGATCGACCCGCTGGAGCTCACCCCCGGCGACGCGGTGGTGCACGCCCAGCACGGGGTGGGCCGCTATTTCGAGATGGTCCAGCGAGCGGTCGCCGGCTCCACCCGGGAATACCTGGTGATCGAGTACGCCCCCTCCAAGCGCGGCCAGCCCGGCGACCGGCTCTACGTCCCGATGGATCAGCTCGACCAGGTGACCCGCTATGTCGGCGGGGAGAGCCCGACCCTGGACAAGATGGGTGGCGCGGACTGGGCCAAGCGCAAGGGGCGCGCCCGCAAAGCCGTGCGGGAGATTGCCGCCGAGCTGATCAAGCTCTACGCCGCCCGTCAGGCCAGCCGCGGCCACGCGTTCTCGCCCGACACGACCTGGCAGCGTGAGCTTGAGGACGCGTTCAACTTCGTCGAGACCCCGGACCAGCTGGCCTGCATCGACGAGGTCAAGCGCGACATGGAGCAGGTCATCCCGATGGACCGGCTGATCTGCGGCGACGTGGGATACGGCAAGACCGAGATCGCCGTGCGGGCAGCGTTCAAGGCGGTCCAGGACGGCAAGCAGGTGGCCGTGCTGGTGCCCACCACGCTGCTCGTGCAGCAGCACCAGGCCACCTTCGCCGACCGCTATGCCGGTTTCCCGGTGACCGTCGCTCCGCTCAGCCGGTTTCAGAGCGAGGCGGAGTCCAAGCTGACCAAGGAGGGCATCCGCGAAGGCAAGGTCGACGTGGTGGTCGGCACGCACCGGCTGTTGTCCGGCGAGGTCGAGTTCAAGGACCTCGGCCTGGTGATCATCGACGAGGAGCAGCGCTTCGGGGTCGAGCACAAGGAGCAGCTCAAGCGACTGCGGACCAGCGTCGACGTGCTGGCCATGTCGGCCACTCCGATCCCGCGGACGCTGGAGATGGCGGTCACCGGCATCCGCGAGATGAGCACCATCACTACCCCGCCCGAGGAGCGCCACCCGGTGCTGACCTTCGCCGGCCCGTACGACACCGCGCAGGTCAGCGCCGCCATCCGGCGCGAGCTGAGCCGCGAGGGCCAGGTGTTCTACATCCACAACCGGGTGCAGAGCATCGACAAGACCGCCCGCCAGATCGCCGAGCTGGTGCCCGAGGCCCGGGTGGCGACCGCCCACGGGCAGATGGGCGAGCATCGCCTGGAGGAGGTGATGGTCGACTTCTGGGAGCGTCGCGCCGATGTGCTGGTGTGCACCACGATCGTCGAGGCTGGACTGGACATCTCCACCGCCAACACGCTGCTGATCGAGCGCGCCGACGTGCTCGGCTTGTCCCAGCTGCACCAGCTGCGCGGCCGGGTGGGCCGGAGCCGAGAACGCGGGTACGCCTACTTCCTCTACCCGCCCGAGAAGCCGCTGACCGAGACGGCGCACGACCGGTTGGCGACCATCGCCGCACACACCGACCTGGGAGCCGGGATGGCGATCGCCATGAAGGACCTGGAGATCCGCGGCGCGGGCAACCTGCTGGGCGGCGAGCAGTCCGGTCACATCGCCGACGTCGGCTTCGACCTCTATATCCGCCTGGTCGGGGAGGCGGTGGCCGAATACCGCGGTGACAACACCGAGCCCGAGCCCGAGATGCGGATCGAGCTGGCGGTGGCCGCCCACCTGCCCACGAGCTACGTCGAGTCGGAGCGGCTGCGGCTGGAGATGTACAAGCGGATCGCCGAGGTCCGCAGCGACGACGACATCGCCGCGGTGCTGGCCGAGGTGACCGACCGCTACGGGGCACCGCCTCCAGAGGTGTCCAACTTGCTGGACGTGGCGAAGTTCCGCCTGGTGGCCCGGCACGCCGGCATCACCGAGGTGGTCAGCCAGGGCAACTTCATCCGCTTCGGGCCGGCCGAGCTGCTGGAGTCCAAGGCTCTGCGGCTCAAGCGGCTCTATCCGGGCAGCGTGATCAAGGAGACAGCCAAGATCATCTTGGTGCCGCGTCCCACCACCGCTCGGATCGGCGGGCAGCCCCTGCGTGACCACGAACTGCTCCAGTGGTGCGAGCGCGTGGTGGCTGACATCTTCAACTGATCGGAACGGGCGTTGACGTAGGATCGCGCAAGACTTCGGCTGGACGAGATGACGACAGGTTGGCAGATGAGTTTCTTTCCGGGCGCTATCGCGGGCCTAAAGGCGGTGGCTGCGGCGGCCTGCGCCGTCTTGCTGGTCGGCTGCTCGAACGCCGCCCCCGGCGTGGCTGCCTATGTCGGCGACGCCCAGATCACCCAACGACAGGTGGAGTCTGCGGTCGCCGCGATCTCGGGCACGGTCGGCGAGGGCCAGGCGGTCTCCAGCGACGCCGTGGTCAACGCCATGATCCAGGGCGAGCTGTCGGCCCAGATCGCTCAAGAGCGCAAGATCGCCATCACCGACGGCCAACGCGATACCTTCCTCAAAACCACCAACCTGGCACCGTTGCTCAACGTGGCCGGGGCGAAGTCGGTGGCCTATGACGTGGCGGACCAGCAGATCGTGCTCACCAAACTGGGTGAGGCCGCCTACATCGCGGAGCTGGAGAAGCGCAAGGTGACGCTGAACCCGCGCTATGGCGTGCTGGACCCCAAGCAGAAGACGGTCGTTGAGGGCCAGACCGGCTCCTTGTCCCAGCCCGCCCAGCAGACCCCCTAGGGCGTGGCCACGTCCCAGCTCGCCCGGCTGATCGAGGTGATGGCGGTGCTGCGTCAGCAGTGTCCGTGGGACTCCCAGCAGACCCACCGCTCGCTGGTGCCCTACCTCGTCGAGGAGTCGCTGGAAGTCGTCGAGGCCATCGAAACCGGTGACCGCGATCACCTGTGCGAGGAGCTCGGTGACCTGTTGCTGCAGGTGGTCTTCCACGCCGAGATCGCCCGCGAGTCCGCTGACGGCTTCGACCTGGAGCAGGTGGCGGCTGGCATCGCGGACAAGCTGGTGGCCCGGCATCCTCACGTCTTCGGCCCTGCGACCGCGCGCGTCGACGTCGCCGAGCTGAACGTCACCTGGGAGCAGCGCAAGGCGGTCGAGAAAGGCCGGACGTCGGTGCTGGACGGGATTCCCGACCAGCTGTCGGCGCTGGCCAAGGCCACCAAGATCATCAGCCGTGCCCGATCGCGCTCCGTCGATGTCACGATGCCCGCCAAGCCGATCGAGCCCGCCGAGCTCGGCGAACAGGTGCTGGAGCTGGTGGCCCGGGCCCAGAGCAGCGGGTTCGACGCCGAACAGGCCGTGCGGGACGCCGTACGGCGGCTGGAGGCGACCGTCCTGGCCGCCGAGGCCGCCGCCCGCCCATGAGCCTCGGCGATCCCTTCGACTTGACCGGGCGGACCGCGGTGGTGACCGGCGCCTCCCGCGGCATCGGTCTCGGGATCGCCACCGGCCTGGTCAACGCCGGAGCTTCGGTGGTCGGCCTGCAGCGCCGCCCGCTGCCCGCGGAGCTGGTCGAGCTGGCCCGCGAGCGGGGCAGCACGGCCGTCCACGTGGGCGTCGACCTGGCCGAGGAGTCCGCAGTGGCCGAGGCGATCTCGGAGACCCTGGCTCTGGGCCCGGTGGACATCCTGGTCAACAACGCCGGCACCCAGATCCGCCACGACGCCCTGCGTTTTCCGCTGGCCGACTTCGACCGGGTGTTGGCCGTCAACACCCGAGCCGTGTTCCAGCTCTGCCAGGGCTTCGCGCCTGCGATGCTCGAGCGCGGCTGGGGCCGGGTCATCAACCTGGCCTCGCTGCTCAGCTGGCAGGGCGGCTACCGGGTCCCGGCCTACGCCGCGGCCAAGGGAGCGGTCAGCCAGCTCACCAAGGCGTTAAGCAACGAGTGGGCGCCGTACGGGGTCAACGTCAACGCGGTGGCTCCCGGGTACATCGAGACCGACATGAACGAGGCGTTGCTTTCCGACACCGACCGGCTGGCCCAGATCTCGGCGCGGATTCCGGCCGGTCGTTGGGGCACCGGGGCCGATGTGGCCGGTGCGGTGGTCTTCTTGTCCTCGGAGGCCGCGGCCTACGTGCACGGCGTCGTGCTCCCAGTCGACGGGGGCTGGCTCGCCCGCTAGGTGGCGGCCGCTGGCTAGCATGAGCGCAGCCAAAGGAGGCAGATGTCCACAATCATCGGGGTCCACGTCAGCGACGTACGCTTCCCCACCTCGTTGGAGCTCGACGGCTCCGACGCAGTCAACGTCGACCCTGACTACTCGGCGGCCTACCTGCGACTGGAGACCGACGAGGGCCCCGACGGCTTCGGGCTGGTGTTCACCGCGGGCCGTGGCAACGACGTGGTTGCCGCAGCCATCACCGCGGTGGCCGGGCTGCTGCCTCGCGAGGATTTGGAGACCCTGCTGTCCCACCTCGGGCAGGTCTCAGACTGCCTGGTGCACGACTCCCAGTTTCGCTGGATCGGGCCGGAGAAGGGGGTCTCTCAGATGGCCGCCGGCGCCGTGCTCAACGCGCTCTGGGACATCAAGGCAAAACGGGCCGGACTGCCGTTGTGGGAGCTGCTGGCCCGGATGTCGCCGGCGGAGCTGGTGGAGGCGGTCGACTTCAGCCACCTGCGTGACGTGCTGACCGAGGACCAGGCGCTGGCGATCTTCACCGCGGGGCAGGCTGGCAGAGACGACCGGATCGCCGAGTTGTACGCGCTGGGTTACGCCGCTTACACCACCTCGCCGGGCTGGCTCGGCTATTCCGACGACAAGCTGCAGCGGCTGGCGCGCGAGGCGGTCGAGGACGGCTTCGGCCTGATCAAGCTCAAGGTGGGCGGATCGCTGACCGACGACGTCCGGCGGCTGAGGCTGGCTCGCGAGACCGTCGGACCGGACGTGCTGATCGCCATCGACGCCAACCAGAAGTGGGAGGTGCACGAGGCGGCCGACTGGGTCGCGGCTCTGGCGCCCTATGACGTCCACTGGGTCGAGGAGCCGACCAGCATGGACGACATCCTCGGCCATGCGCGCATCCGTCGTGAGATCGCGCCGGTCAAGGTCGCCACCGGCGAGGCGGTGCACAACCGCATCATGTTCAAGCAGCTGCTGCAGGCCGAGGCCATCGACGTGATGCAGATCGACGCCACCCGGGTCGCCGGACCGGGGGAGAACTTGGCGAACCTGCTGCTGGCTCACGTCTTCGACATCCCGGTCTGTCCGCACGCGGGCGGTGTTGGGCTGTGTGAGCTGGTGGTGCACCTGGCGTTCTTCGACTATGCGGTGGTGTCGCAGGACCTTCAGGGCCGCGTGGTGGAGTTCGTCGACCAGCAGCACGAGCACTTCCTGGCGCCGGTGCAGGTCCGACAGGGCCGCTATCTGGCCCCCACTGTCCCGGGAAACAACGCTGAGATGCGGCCGGAGTCGGTGGCGGAGTGGACCTATCCCGACGGGCCAGGGTGGCAGCGTATTCGGGCAGAGAGGCCTGGCCAACGCCGAACGGGTCTAGCCTGAGCACCATGAGTTCGTCGTACGAGACTCGCCGTGACGCCGACGCCGCGCTGGCGGCTCAGCGGGAGCTGGGGCCGGAATACTCCGACCACATCGCCGCCGGGCTGGCTGAGCGGGTGGAACACCTGGCGGCGATGCGGACAGCCGAGCTCCGTTCTGACCAGGAGCGCGAACGCTTCGGCCGATCCCTGGAGGCGAAGAGCCAGACACAGCGGTTCGTGACCGCTCTGGTTTCGCTCGGCACCGGCGTCCCGATCACCGCCATCGCCGCCAGCAACGGCGATCAGCACCTGCTTCAAGTCGCCATCTGCTGGGCCGGCATCGTGGGCGTGAACCTCGCCCAGGCCCTCGGCAGTCGGCGCCGCTGACCACGCACCGCCTGCCGGAGAACGCAGCACGCCACTCCGAGCCGCTACCGCTACCCCGAGCCCACTGCAGCCGGCTCAGGGCAGCGGGCGGGGCTCAGGAGTTCCTCCCCGGTTACGTGATCAGCTCTGGGTGCGGGGCCGCTGCGGATTCGTGCTGGCGCTGACCTCCCCGCTGGGCCACTGCGCCGGCCAGGACGACCAGCAGGATGCCGACCGTCTGGATGGTCGAGGGTCTCTGGTGCAGGACGACCAGGCCGAGGAGCACACCGATGGCGGGTTCGATGGCCATCAGCGTTCCGAACGCGGCCGAGGTCATCCGGCGGAGGGCGAGCATCTCCAACGCGAACGGGAGTACGGGGTGCAGCAGGGCGAGCGCGGCTGCGGTGGCCACGACGCTGAAAGTGAGCTGGCCGGCGGCTTGGGGGATGCCGATGATCGCGGCGGTGACTGCGGCGACCGGCACGGTGAAGGACAGGCCCGTGATGCCTCCGAAGCGGTCCCCGACGCTCTGGGTGAGCAGGATGTAGAGGGCCCAGCCCACGGCGGCCAAGGCCGCAAACCCGACACCGGCGGCGTTGATGGAGCCGTGCCAGGGTTCGGTCAGCAGGACGACGCCGATCAGCGCCAGCACGGGCCAGGCGAGTGCTCGCCTGCTGTGACTGCGTACGGCGGCGACGGTCAGCGGGCCGAGGAACTCGATAGCAACGGCGGTGCCGAGCGGGATGCGGGCGATGGCGGCAAGGAAGCAGATCATGACCAGCCCCGTGGTGACGCCCAGCCCGAGCAGGGCCGGCACGTCAGCGCGTCGGACTTCGCGCACCGGAGGCCGGACCAGGACGAGCAGCACGAGCGCTCCGGCGCTGAGCCGAAGCCAGGCGGTCCCGGCCGAGCCGACACTGTCAACGAGATCAACCGACAGGGCCGAGCCCAGCTGGATCGACAACATTGCCACGACCGCCAGCCCCCAGGGCGGGACACCTGTCCGCACGTCAGGCTCCGACCGCGGTGCTGGCACTGAGGAGTCGGCTCGCGACGCAGGCGCCACGCCCCAGTGCAGCCAGGTGCGTCGTCAGGTCATCACCGGCGGCTTTCAGCGCCTGGTCGGTCACCGGATCAAGGGCGTCGAGGATGAACAACGCCGCGGTGGTGGCCTCGTGCAGCTGGGTGCGGCGAGCCTGACGCCAGTTCCAGCGCCGGCAGGTGACACCGGAATCGTCGGACCACACCACTTCGCCCGGCTCAGGGTGCTCGATGACCGTCCGCCCGTCGACGGCGGTGTCGAACGGCTCCTGTCCGGTGGCGCGGACCAGCCTCGGCGCACTCGTGTAGCGGCCGAGGTCCTCCCCGCCAAGAGGGATCTGGTGCAGCACCGACACCGCGTTGTAGATGTCGGTGAGGCGGTTGACCCGGGGCAGCCCGGACCCGGCACGGCGAAGCAGCGCCTCCAGGCTGTTGCGGGTGCGTTGCGGCTTGGCGCCGAACGCCCGGTAGGCCTCCCGCCAAGCCGCCACATGCGGCAGGCTCTCCACCGGCCGATCCGACAGCACGCTGCCGGCAGAGACCTCCGCTGCCCGAAGGAGCGCGTCGCTGGCCTCGTCGGACGGGCCCGGGACCAGGCCGTCGACGGCCAGCACCAGCGCCCGATAGTCGGGCCGCAAGACGAACACCTCCTCCTCGACGCGCGCACCAGCAAGAAACGTCTCCAGCACAGCAAGCTCAGGCATCGGGCACCTTGGATCGGGTATCGGAGCCGACGCCCGGCTCGAGGACAGTCAGCACAAAGCGGGCCGGACGCGGGTCAGGATTGGCATAGCCGTGAACGACATCACCGCTGAAGGTGACCGAGTCCCCGACGTCGAGGGTGACCACATCTCCGGCCACCTCAACAAGCACACGGCCCCGCTCGACCACCAACAGCTCCTCGGTGCCCACAGCATGAGCCTCACTGACATGCCGATCGTGCGGGCCCAGGGTCCAGTCCCACAGTTCGACCACGTTCGGCGGAGCCGTACCGGCCACCAGGACCGCCCGGCCACCGGCGCTGCTGCTCCACAGCAGAGGGCCACCGCCAGCCCTTGTGACCTTCACAGAGCTGGGCTGTGGGGGTAGCTCCACCAACGCCGGCAGCCCGATTCCGAGCGCGTCGCTGATGCGGAGCAGCGTCCCCAGACTGGGATTCGAGGCGCCCTGCTCTAGGGTGACCAGCATCCGCCGGCTCACCCCAGCAACCTCAGCCAGCCGGTCCAGCGTCCACCCGCGCGCGAGCCGCCCCTGCCTGACTCGCGCCCCCAGCGCAAGCGTCAACGTTCCTGCCGTCTGATCCACGGGTGCAGCATAGTGCACTTTGAGGGATGTGAAATGCCCGAATGGGGTGGGTCATCTAGCCGCTACGTCCCCGTCAGCACCGGCCTTCGGCGCACCTAGCCAGCAGTCTTCGGCGGCCCTTCATTGACCTCCCGCACCACGTTCAGTTTGTAGCCGCGGCGCACGACGGTGCTGATGAGGCCGGACACGTCCAGGCTCCGGCGCAGTCGGCTCATGGCCACCTCGAGGGCGTGGGGGTCCAACGGCTCCGGAAGTGCGCTTATCAGCTGCTGGCGCGACACCACCGACGGCGAGTCAGCCAGGATGCCGAGAATTGTGCGCGCGTTGGGCCCTAATGCAACGCAGCGACCGTCGACGATGACGCTGCGGCCGCGCAACTCGACCAGCACCTCGCCACAGCGGTAACGCTCGACGTGGTGCGAGCTGAGCTGCTCGCACACCAGCCGGATCAGGGCACCGAGCCGGTAGCGGTCAGGCGTATGCACCTCGGCGCCGGCCTCCCGGAGCGGTGCGGCCGTCACCGGCCCCACCGCTGCTACCAGCACGTCGGTGGTCAACTTATCGCGGAAGGCCGGGCCCAACCCAAGCGCATCGGCCGCCCGCAGGGTGGCTACAGCTGCTGGGGCGCTGGTGAAGATCAGCGCGTCGAGCCGGCGGGTTACCGTCGCCTCGATCAGTCGGCTCAGCCGGTCATCGCCGGACGGCTGAACCCAGCGGTAAGGCGTCAGGGTCAACACCTGTGCACTGACCTGAGCGAGTCGAGCCAGCTGTACCTCATCGGTGAATCCGTGCAGCTGGATGGCCACCCGGCGACCGGTCAGACCTCCCTCGAGCACGGCGTCCACAAGCGCTGACGTGCTGTCCAACTCGGCTGTCTGGACATCGTCCAGCCCGGCCGCTCGGACGGCACCGACCGCCTTCGGTCCGCGGGCGAGAATCAGCGCGCTTTTCAGCACAGCCGTCAACTCAGCCCCGAGTCCGGCGGCATCGGCCACCTCGAACCATCGGCGCACGCCATAGCCGGTGGTCACAAGCACCACCTCCGGCTGTGCCGCTATCACGACCCTGGTCTGCGCCACCAGCCCCAAGTCCTGGTCGTTCGTCTCGATCCGCAGCGCGGGCGCATGCAGCACCTGCGCCCCGCGACGTTCCAGCGCCGCGATCAGGTCGCCTGAACGGCGGTCCGACGTGACCCCGACCCGGAAGCCGCGCAGCTCGTCGACCCGCCCGGCCGCCTCGCTCACCGAGTGATTCGGGGCCAGCAAGCCCGTCCCCGCTTCACGGTGTTCTCACCCGCTCCACCCTGCGTCGACCGGCCAGCCCAGCGCCTGAACCGACGGCAGGTCATCTGCTCGATGAGCGGCCGTGGCCACCGACACCACCTCGCCGATCACCACCACTGCGGGCGAGCACACCCCCAGCAGACGCACCTCGGCAGGGAGTCGACCGAGGGTGGTGAACGTGCTGCGTTGGGCAGGCGAGAAGCCTCGCTCGACCACCGCGGCCGGCATGCTGGAGGCCATCCCGCTGTCGCACAGACCCGCCACGATCTGCTGGAGACTGGCAATGCCCATCAGCACCACGATGGTTCCGCCAAGTTGCACCAGTGCGGTCAACTCCGTACGACTTGGTGGCACATGACCAGAGATGACGGTAACGGCGTGGCTGATGCCGCGGTGGGTCACCGGGATGCCGCACGCTGCCGGCACTGCGAAGGAGCTGGACACCCCCGGAACCACGCGAACCCTCACGCCGGCGGCCAGGCACGCCAGCATCTCCTCCCCGCCCCGCCCGAAAACGAACGGGTCGCCACCCTTGAGCCGCACCACGCAATCACCAGCCAGCGCCCGCGCCGTCATCAGACCCTCGATCGAGCGCTGGTCGACCGGATGGTGGTACGGCATCTTCCCGACGTCGATCAGTTCCGCGCCGGGCGCGAGGTCGGCCAAGTCGTCAGTCGGAGCGAGTCGGTCGAAGAAGACCACATCTGCCTCCCGGAGCGCCTCGCAAGCCTCCAGAGTCAGCAATCGGGTGTCGCCTGGCCCGCCGCCCACCAGAGATACTGAGCCTGCAAGCTCAGCGGGTGGCTGCCGCTGGACGAGGACCCGCAGGCCACCGCAGAGCTCGACAACCCGCTCGGCAACGGCCGGCTCGGCGTCGACGACGACGACGCTCCAGGCCGCCCTTGCCAGCTCCAGCAGACCTGGCGTGTCGGTGCTGGCTGGCTGCTCGACATAGTGGACAGTCGCCACCCGCCGCTCGACCGGAGGGGCCGACTCTGCTGACACCAAGGTCACCTGCGCGCCGGCTGCGACAAATCGTCTGACCACTCGCCGGGCCCCAGCCGGGGTTCCGAACACCACCACTTCGCGCATGCTGACGTCCAACTCGATCTGCATGCCGGCACCAAGACCTTCCAGGCTGGCCGTCCTGAGAGTGGGGGGGCTCTCAGCGCAACGGCACAAGCAGCAAGATACGTGTCCAGCATTACCGCGGCGTTGCCTCGGAGTAACTGCCATGCACCGCCCTGGGCCGCTGGCGGCCCTGCCCTGCGACACGCTCGTAACCTGGCTCTCGCACGCAGCGCCGCTCTGCGCGAAGCTGACTTCGACCGACGCCGCCTGCCGCAGCGCCTGTGTCGGCGGCTCACCGAAGGCGCTGGGCGTTGTGAGCAAACAGTGAACGGCTCGTAACCTCCCGGACAGGACCTCCGTAACAGGACGCTCGCACGATGAGAACGTGCCCTTGGCCCCCAACCCCAGCGCTACCGCTGGGTCCACCCTCACCCACTGCCCGTACTGCTCCCTGCAGTGCGGCATCTCGATGGTGGCCGGTGACCGCCCGGCGACCCTCGAGCCGCAGCCAAACTTTCCGACCAACCGAGGCGGGCTCTGCTCCAAAGGCTGGACGGCGGCGAGTCTGCTGGACCATCCGGAACGGCTGCTCAGTCCGTTGGTCCGCACCGTGGAGGGTGATCGCACCAGCAGGTTCCGCTCAGCCAACTGGGACGAGGCCTTGGACCAGGTGGCTAGGCGGATCGAAAGTCTGCAGGAGCACTCCGGTCGCGACGCCATCGGCTGCTTCGGCGGCGGCGGGCTGACCAACGAGAAGGCGTACGCCTTTGGCAAGTTCGCGCGGGTGGCGCTGCGGACAGCCATGATCGACTACAACGGCCGCTTCTGTATGTCCTCGGCGGCGACGGCCAGCAACCGTGCGTTCGGCATCGACCGGGGACTCCCGTTTCCGTTGTCCGACATCGCTGAGGCGCGGACCGTCCTGCTCGTGGGCTCCAACCCAGCGGCCACCATGCCGCCGGCCATGCAGTGGTTCGACGCCGGCCGCGCCGCCGGTGCCACCCACATCGTGGTCGACCCGCGGCTGACCGCCACCGCGAAAGGTGCCTCACTGCATCTTGCGGCAGCACCCGGCACCGACCTGGCCCTCGCCAACGGCCTGCTGCACCTGGCCATCCGGGAAGGGCTGATCGACCAGGCCTACATCGACGACCGCACGACGGGCTTCGCGGCCGTCAAGGCTGGTGTCACCTCCTACTGGCCCGACCGGGTGGAGCGGATCACGGGCGTCGGCGTGGGCGACCTGCTGGCGACAGTCCGCGCGCTGGCCACAGCGTCGAGCGCCATGATCCTGACCGCCCGCGGCGCCGAGCAGCACAGCAGCGGCACCGAGACCGCGCAGGCCTACATCAACCTTGCACTGGCCTTGGGGCTGCCCGGTCGACCGGCGTCCGGATATGGCACCGTGACCGGCCAGGGAAACGGTCAAGGCGGTCGCGAGCACGGCCAGAAGGCTGACCAGCTTCCCGGCTACCGCAAGCTCGCCAACCCCGCCGACCGAGCGCACGTGGCAGCGGTGTGGGGCATCGGTCCCGACGAGCTGCCTCGGCCCGGGCTCTCGGCGTTCGAGATGCTCGACCGGCTCGGCACTCCGGGTGGTGTCCGAGGGCTGTTGGTGCTGGCCTCCAATCTCGTGGTCTCGGCTCCGGACGCCAACCGGGTCCGGGCGCGTCTTGACGCTCTCGACCTGCTGGTGGTGTCCGACATCTTCATGTCCGAGACCGCCGAGCTCGCCGACGTGGTCTTCCCGACCGCCCAGTGGGCCGAGGAGGAGGGCACGATGACCAACCTGGAGGGGCGAGTCATCCGGCGTCGGCGGGCGCTTCCGCCGCCCGTAGGAGTGCACGATGACCTCCACCTGCTCAAGGCGCTGGCCGAGCGGCTGGGCCGCGGGTCCTACTTCTCTGCTGACCCGGAGGCGGTCTTCGAGGAGCTCGGTCTGGCCAGTGCCGGCGGCGTCGCCGACTACTCCGGCATCACGTATGACCGGATCGACGCCGAGGAGGGCGTGTTCTGGCCCTGCCCGCGGACCGGGCACGACGTGCCGGACCACCCTGGCACCCCCCGGCTCTTCGCCGACCGGTTCGCGACGTCGGACGGGCGCGCCAACTTCTTCCGAGTTGAATACGCCGCTCCCGACGAGGGCCCAGACCGGAACTACCCCTACGTGCTGACCACCGGACGGCTGATGGCGCAGTACCAGAGCGGGACCCAGACCAGGAGGGTTCCGGTCGTGTCCCAGTCCAGCGTGCAGCCCGAGGTGCAGCTGCATCCCGACTTGGCGCGCAAGCTCGCCATCGGGGTTGCCGACATCGTCGCCTTGACCACCCGTCGCGGCACCTCCGCCTTCCGCGCGTCACTGACGAGCGACATCCGCCCGGACGTGGTCTTCGTCCCGTTCCACTGGGGTGGCGCCTCGAACGCCAACGCACTCACCAATGCCGTGCTCGACCCCCATTCGCGGATGCCGGCCTTCAAGGTCTGCGCCGTGCACGTCGCCCGAATCGGCTCACCCGATGACGGTCACCTCCTCGCGCGCCACAAGGAGGGCCACCAGGAGCGCAGGACCGCGTTGACGACTCCTCGAACCAGCCCCAACCCAACCCGCCACCCCGCTCGCCACAAGGAGCCCCTGATGATCAGCCAGAACCGTTTCCTGCAAGGGATCTTCCCGTTCGAGGGCGCTGGTCTCGACAAGCCGGTGCCGATCAGCCCGCACCTCAGCCACGTCGTGCCCGACGGGGTGGTCAGCCAGGCGCTGTATTTCCGCGGCGGCAACTCCTGCGAGGAGATGGTCACCGTGGTGCTGATGCGCGACGGCGTCCCTATGCGCTACTTCCCGATGGGCGCCAAGGACGGCGTACACGTCCCGCTCCGCGTGGTGGAGGACATCCAGGGTGGCTCGGTGGTCGAGCTGCAGCTGCTAGCGCCGACGGGAGTCACCGGCACAGTGGTCATCGACCTCGGTCTGGTGGAGCACTGATGACGACCCACTTAGACAAGGACTCCTGGTCGCGGCGCAGAGGAGGGTCCCAGTGACCAGCACTTTCGCACGCGCCGACGGCGTCGGTCGGGCCCCGGACACCCGCAGACGTCTGGTGGTCATCGGCAACGGCATGGCCGGTGCCCGCGTGGTGGAGGAGATCCTCGCGCGCGGCGGCGGCGACCAGTTCGCGATCACCATGTTCGGCGACGAGCCGTATGGCAACTACAACCGCATCCTGTTGAGCCACGTGCTTTCCGGGGACGAGTCGCACGACGACATCTTCCTCAACTCCATGTCGTGGTACGAGCAGAACCACATCCAACTGCATGCGGGGGTGCGGGTTACCAGGATCGACCGAATCGCGCACGTGGTCATCTCCGACGACGGTCAAGTGACCCCCTACGACCAGCTGATCATTGCCACCGGCAGCCGCTCGTTCATGCCGCCGATGGACGGGCTGTACGTCACTGACCCGCTGACCGGCACCGGACAGCGTCTGCTACCAGGGGTCTTCGCCTTCCGCACGATGGACGACACCCGCGCCTTGATCGAGTACGCCGGCCGCGACGAGCACTCTCGGGCGGTCGTCATCGGTGGCGGGCTGCTGGGCCTGGAGGCGGCTCGTGGTCTGCAGGGCCATGGCATGACCGTCGACGTCGTGCACTCGGGCAAGCATCTGATGAACGCTCAGCTAGGCCGCGAAGGCGGTGAGGTGCTCCGCCGCAGCGTGGCCTCGCTCGGCATCGGCATCTTTACCGGCACCCGGACAACAGGGATCTGGGGACCGGACAGGGTCCGAGGCGTGCGCCTGCGCGACGAGACCGAGATCGCCTGTGATCTGGTCGTCGTTGCAGCCGGGATCCGCCCGAACACCGAAGTCGCCGTCACCAGCGGCTTCACCGTGGAGCGGGCCATCGTGGTCGACGACCATCTGCGCACTGTGGACGACGACGACGTGTATGCGGTCGGGGAGTGCGTCCAGCACCGCGGTGAGGTGTACGGACTGGTCGCGCCGCTGTGGGAGCAAGCCGTCGTGCTGGCCGACCAGATCACCGGCGCCGACGTCACCAACACCTACCTGGGGTCAAGAACGGCGACCAAACTGAAGGTGGCAGGGGTGGAGGTGGCCTCTATGGGGCTGACCGAACCCGAGCGGGAAACTGACGAGCACATCGTCTTCTCGGAGCCCAAGCGCGGGGTCTTCAAGTCGATCGTCATCCGTGACGACAAGATCGTCGGCGCCACGCTGCTGGGCGACAGCAAGAAGGTCGCCTTCTTGCAGCAGGCCTTTGACCGCGGCCTGCCGTTGCCGGCGGCGCGGGTCGAGCTGATGTTCGACGTCGGCGGACCGCCTGAGGAGGTCGGGGTCGCCGAGCTCGCCGACGACGCGCAGGTGTGCAACTGCAACGGCGTGGCCAAGAAGGCGATCGTCGACTGCGTGACCGGTGGGTGCAACACCGTCTCCGGGGTCATGGACCGGACTCGGGCAGGCAAGGGCTGTGGCACCTGCAAGGGTCTGGTCGCCCAGCTCGTGGAGCACGCCGCCGGGGGAGTGGTGGAGGAGGATCCCGCCGCGAGCTACTACGTGCCGGGCATCCCGATGGCCAAGGCGCCGCTGATGGAGATCATCCGTGAGCAGGGACTGAAGGCGCCGTCGGCGGTGTTCGCCGCGCTGGCGCCCGACGGCGCCGAGGATGCCAAGTCCAAGATGGGCCTCTCCTCGCTGTTGAAGATGATGTGGGGCGAGGACTACGTCGAAGAGAAGGATGCCCGGTTCATCAACGACCGGGTGAACGCCAACATTCAAAAAGACGGCACCTTCTCGGTGGTCCCGCAGATGCGCGGCGGGGTGACCACTGCCGCGCAGCTGCGCAGGATCGCCGACGTGGCCGACAAGTACAACGTGCCGATGGTGAAACTCACCGGTGGCCAGCGGATCGACTTGCTCGGAATCAAGAAGGAGGACCTGCCCGGCGTCTGGGCCGACCTCGACATGCCGTCGGGGTACGCGTACGGCAAGTCGTTCCGGACGGTCAAGACCTGTGTCGGCCAGGAGTTCTGCCGCTTCGGGACGGGCGACTCGACCAAGCTCGGGGTGGAGATCGAGACCCGGATGCAGGGCATGGAGTCTCCGGCCAAGATGAAGCTCGCAGTCTCCGGCTGCCCGCGAAACTGCGCCGAGTCGCTGTGCAAGGACGTAGGCATTGTCGCCATCGAGGGAGGTCGCTGGGAGATCTACGTCGGCGGCGCCGCCGGCGCCCACATTCGTCGGGGTGACCTGCTCTGCACAGTGGACACCGCTGAGGAAGCCGAGCTGATCACCGGGCGCTTCCTGCAGTACTACCGCGAGAGCGCCAACTGGCTGGAGCGAACTTACGCCTGGGTGCCGCGGGTGGGCCTTGAGGAGATCCGGGCTGTCGTGGTCGAGGACCGCGACGGCATCGCCGAGCGGCTCGACGCCGAGGTGCAACGCCACGCCGACACGCACCTCGATCCCTGGACTCAGGGCAAGGACCCGATGACGCCGGGACAGTTTCGGACCGCTCTTCCGCTCGAGGTGCTCCCGCGGGTGCCTGCTGGGCGGGCCAACCAGCTGTTGGGCGGTCACTGGTGAGTGCTGACAGGAACGTCGGGCCAGCGGTTGCCGAGCCGGTTGACGATCCTGCCCACCGGGCCACCCCTCACCGCTTGGGTCCGGCCGCCCAGGTCCCTTTCGGCGAGGGCCGGACCTTCGACGTGGCCGGGCAGCAGGTGGCCGTCTTTCGGCTCCGGAGCGGCCGCTGGTATGGGCTGTCCGCAGTCTGCACTCACCGTGGCGGCCCGATCGCCGACGGCCAGCTCGACGAACGGATCGTGATGTGCCCCCTCCACCAGAACACCTTCGAGCTGGCCAGCGGCTGCTCACCGACCGGTGCTGACCCGCTGCGCAGCTACCCCGTCGAGGTCGACGGCGACGAGTTGATCGTCACAGCTTGACTCTCCCGCCCGTCCACCCCCGTAGGAGCTCACATGTCCGGCCTGAAGTCCTCGCCCAACGACACCCAACAGAGCCCCACCCCGTCCCACCTCAAGCTCGGGAAGAGGTGGATCGACGACTGGCGGCCCGAGGACTCCGACTTTTGGAACGGCACCGGGAGAACCGTCGCCCACCGCAATCTCGTCTTCTCCGTGCTCAGCGAACACATCGGGTTCTCGGTGTGGAGCCTGTGGTCAGTGCTCGTGCTGTTCCTCGGCTCGGACTATGGCTTCGACCCTGCCCAGAAGTTCTTGCTCACCGCGCTGCCGACGCTGGTGGGGGCCGCGCTGCGAATTCCGTACACGTTCGCGGTGGGCACCTTCGGTGGCCGAAATTGGACGATTGTGTCGGCCCTGCTGCTGCTCATCCCTTGCATCCTGATCGCGATCTTTCTCGAGCCCGGCGTCTCGTTCAGCACCTTGCTGGTGATCTCGCTCTTCGCCGGCGTCGGCGGCGGCAACTTCGCGTCGTCGATGACCAACATCAACGCCTACTACCCACTCCGCCTCAAAGGCTGGGCCCTCGGCGTCAACGCTGGCGGCGGCAACCTCGGCGTGCCCGTGGTTCAGCTGGTCGGACTGCTGGTGCTGGCGGCTTTCGGGGCTGCCCATCCGCGCGTGTTGGTGGCGATCTACATCCCGCTGATCATCCTCGCGGCCCTCGGGGCATACCTGACCATGGACAACCTGACGCAGAACAGCAACGCCAAGGGCGCGATCCGCGAGGTCAGCCGACACTCCGAGACCTGGATCATCTCGCTGCTCTACATCGGCACCTTCGGCTCCTTCATCGGCTTCGGCTTCGCCTTCGGCCAGGTGCTGCTCGTCCAGTTCCCCGAGCAGTTCCCGGTCCCGGTGAAAGCCGCCGCCCTGACCTTTCTCGGGCCGTTACTCGGCTCTCTGATCCGCCCCCTCGGCGGCGCCATGGCCGACCGGTACAAGGGCTCGGTGGTCACCTTTTGGAACTTCGTCGCGATGGCCGCCGGTGCTGCGGTGGTCTTGATGGCGTCGCAGCGCAACTCGCTGCCGCTTTTCCTGGTGGGATTCGTGATGCTGTTCGTGTTCAGCGGCATCGGCAACGGGTCGGTGTACAAGATGATCCCCGCCATCTTTACGGCCAAGGCGCTGATGTCGAGCGAGCGGGCCGGCGAAGACGGCGGGATTGCGGCTCGGCTAGCCACCAAGCGGGCGGGAGCGCTGATCGGCCTTGCCGGCGCCATCGGCGCGTTCGGGGGCGTGCTGGTGAATCTGGCGTTTCGGCAGTCGTTCCTCACGCTGAAGAACGGTGACGGCGCCTACGTCACCTTCATCGCCTTCTACGCCATCTGCTTCGCGGTCACCTGGGCCGTGTTCATCCGTCCTCGGCGCGGCAGGCTCAACCTGGTCTGAGCAGAGCTCCGGTCCAGGCAGCTTGCCGCCGAGCCCCGGGTGGCCCGTCGGGCCGGAAAAGGGCGGGACGATGCTGTGGCGTACCCGCCGGGGTCGAGCCGACGCCGTTAGGGTGGAGCACGACCGAGTGGGTTGGGGCAGGGCGCGTGAGAGGGAAGCAGCTAAGTGGCCAGTATCGAGTTCGTCGGGGCACGCGAGATCTTGGACTCCCGGGGCAATCCGACCGTTGAGGTCGAGGTCATCTTGGACGACGGCTCGGAGGGTCGGGCGGCCGTCCCCTCCGGCGCCTCGACCGGCGCCTTCGAGGCAGTGGAGCTGCGCGACGGGGAGCAGCGCTACGGCGGCAAGGGAGTCACCAAGGCCGTGCTGGCGGTTATCGACCAGCTCGGCCCCGAGCTCGCCGGCTACGACGCCAGTGAGCAACGGCTGGTCGACCAGGTCATGCTGGACCTCGACGGCACGGAGAACAAGAGCAACTTCGGCGCCAACGCCATCCTCGGGGTGTCGCTCGCGGTGGCTCATGCCGCCGCCAATGCGGCCGACCTGCCGCTCTACCGCTATGTCGGTGGACCCAACGCCCACACCCTCCCGGTGCCGATGATGAACATCGTCAACGGCGGCTCGCACGCCGACTCCGACGTAGACGTGCAGGAGTTCATGATCGCCCCGATCGGCGCCGCCACCTTCGCCGACGCGGTTGAGCAGGGCGTCAGCGTCTACCACTCGCTGAAGTCGGTGCTGAAGAAGCAGGGCCTGGCCACCGGTCTCGGCGACGAAGGTGGTTTCGCGCCGAACCTGCCCAAGAACGTAGCGGCTCTGGAGCTGATCGCCACGGCGGTCGAGCAAACGGGGCTGAAGCTCGGCACCGATATCGCGCTGGCTCTCGACGTGGCGGCCAGCGAGTTCTACGACGAGAGCTCGGGAACGTACGGCTTCGACAAGCAGCAACTGTCGGCCGACGAGATCACCGCCGTCTACCAACAATGGGTGGCCGACTTCCCGATCGTGTCGATCGAGGACCCGTTGGCTGAGGATGACTGGGCCGGCTGGGCCAAGCTGATGACCCTGATGGGAGACCAGCTGCAGGTGGTGGGTGACGACCTGTTCGTCACCAATGTGTCCCGGCTGCAGCGCGGCATCTCCGAGCACGCGGCGAACGCCTTGCTGGTCAAGGTCAACCAGATCGGCTCGCTGACCGAGACCCTGGACGCAGTCGACCTGGCGCACCGGGCGGGCTTCCGCTGCATGATGAGCCACCGCTCCGGCGAGACCGAGGACACCACCATCGCCGACCTTGCCGTCGCGACCAACTGCGGTCAGATCAAGAGCGGTGCCCCTGCGCGCTCGGAGCGAGTCGCGAAATACAACCAGCTGCTGCGGATCGAGGAGGACCTCGGCGACGCCGCTCGCTATGCCGGTCGGTCGTCCTTCCCGCGGTACAGCCTGCCCAGCTGATGCCGTCAGGCCCCAGGCCCGTGGCTCGGCCGGGTGCTCGGCCCGGGCGGGGACCGCGGGTCCGGGCCGCGGCTCGTCGCCCGACCCCCGCACCTCCGACGCCCGAGGTGCCAAGCCCGACAGAGCCATCGCCGGCACAGTCCGGGGGGGCCACCCACAGGCGCGGCAACCTCACCTCCCGTGCGATCGCCTTGGCCGTCGTGTTATTGGTCCTGACCATTTCTTATGCGACCAGCCTGCGGATCTATTTTGCGCAGTCGGCCGACATCGCCGCGACCCAGGCGGAGATCAGCCAGCGCCAGACCACCATCGTCGACCTGCAGCGCGACCTCGCCCGGTGGCAGGATGACGAATACGTCCGTAGCCAGGCTCGCGCTCGACTGGGCTGGGTGATGCCCGGGGAGACTGGCTTCAAGGTGATCGGCGAGGACGGTTCGCCGCTGGACGGTAGGGCCGAGATCAGTCCGGCCCGGCCGCCGGAGGCACCGCAGGAAGCCTGGTGGGACAAGCTCTGGGGTTCGGTCGAGACGGCCGACAAGCCAGCACCGGCGCCACCGCGGCCGACCAAGCAACCGACCATCACCGAGAAGACGAAGCCAGGTTCACTCAACACGCCACGATAGTCCACAGGTCACCGTCGAGGCGGATATGCATTCGCTGGTCTGGGGACAAGAGATTGGTATTGGTCACCTATTTTGCGCTCTGTTTTTCATTAGCAATAGGCAAAGAATGTGTTGACTTGATCTTGTGTTTCTCTAGATCAAAGTTAAGGGAAGAAGTTGCACAGTCGTGGGCAGAGCCATTTGGCTCAACATTCCCCCCACTGATCGGAGCTCGTCATGAGCACATCCAGAGGTTCCGCCACCTCAATCTCTGCCCGTCGACGCGTCGCCACCCCCGCGGCCATGGTTGCTGTGCTGTCCCTTTCCATCGCGGCGGCCGCCCCTGCGGCCGGCACGGCGAGTGCCTCGACCACTCAGCATTCCTACACGGCCTCGGCCTTCGGGACTTCGGCCAACGTCGGGTCGGTGGTCAAGTCGGGTCGGTCAGCGGCGCTGACTTTGGGCTGCACCACCAACGGAAACCTGCACCAGACCAACAGCGCGGCCGGGCTCAGCCTGGCTCCCTTGGCCAACACCGGCGCCATCTCCACCACCGTCGACTCCTACGCCTCGCCGATCAAGTCGGCGTCCAGCGCTCGAACCGCCTCGGTCAGTTTGCTGAACGGTCTGGTGCAGGCAACCGCCGTGAAGTCGGTCAGCTCGACCACCCGGAGCAGCTCCGGCTTCGCCCTCAGCTCGTCCGGCACCACGCTGACCGGACTCGTGGTCGGTGGCCGGTCGGTGTCGGCCAGCGCCGCGCCCAACACCCGGATCAACTTGGCCGGGTTCGGCTACCTGGTGGTGAACGAGCAGATCAGGCGCACTAACGGGCTGACGGTCAACGGCCTGCACCTGGTGGTCAGCACGAAGAACGCGCTCGGCGTCGCGGTCGGCAGTAACGTCGTCGTGTCCAACGCAGTCTCCGCGCTGTCCGGGCCGGTGGCCGGCGTGGTCGGTGGCTACTCCTACGGCACGTCGATCGACCTGGCGGGCAAGGCGGTGTCCGGTCCCTCGTTCACTGCGTACCTGCCGTGCCTGGGAACGTCGGGGGTGGTCCGTGAGAACACGGGTGCGACGGTGGCGCTGGGAACCACGCTGAGGACCGGCACAATCCGCGACACCGTCCAGGGTGAAGTCACCAGCACCACCGTCACCGGGCGCACCACATCGACGGTGCAGGCGGTCCAGCTGCTCAACGATCTGGTCAGGGCCGACACGATCAAGGCGAACGCCAGCGTATCTCGCACCAGCGGTGTCCACCGGGTCACCAGCGACGGGTCGAGCTTCGTCAACCTGAGAGTCAAGGGTCACGCGAACGTCACCGCCAAGGTCGCCCCCAACACACAGGTGGCACTGCCCGGAGTTGGCACGCTGTATCTCCACCGAGTGCTCAAGAAGTCCAACTCGGTGCACGTCATCATGGTCCAGCTCGTGCTGACCAGCCCGGTTAACGGGCTGGCGGCCGGCAGCGACATCCGTGTCGGGGTGGCGAAGGCCACCGTCACCTGACAGGCTGCTGACACGCGGGCACTGCCTGAAAGAACCGCCACGGGCGGGCCTCTGCGGCCCGCTCGTGGTGTTTCTGTGTGCTGAGCAGGATGAAAGACTGACCTGGTGCGCGAACCGATGACGGCAGCAGACGAGGCCGCTGTCACGGCACAGCTGCAGCGCCCACCGCGCGACGTGGCGGCGGTGGCCTACCGGTGCCCGTGTGGTCGGCCGGCGGTGGTGGCCACCCAGCCGCGGCTGGCCGACGGGAGTCCTTTCCCGACCACGTACTACCTGACCTGCCCCCGGGCGACGTCGGCCTGCTCGACGCTCGAGTCCCAGGGAGTGATGGCGGCCATGGCTGCCCGGCTGGCAACCGACGACGACCTGGCCGTGGCCTACCTTCAGGCGCACCGCGCCTATCTGGCTGACCGGGATGCGTTGGGCACAGTGGACGAGATCGCCGGCGTCAGTGCCGGTGGCATGCCGGATCGGGTCAAGTGCCTGCACGCGCTGGTCGCTCACGCCCTCGGCGCCGGCCCCGGCGTCAATCCTCTAGGGGACGAGGCGGTGTCCCTGATCGGATCGTTCTGGAACAGCCCCTGCCTGGATCGACCGTCGTGACCAAGGCCCGTGCCAAGTCCGGGCCGGTGGCGGCGATCGACTGCGGGACGAACACGATCAGACTGCTGATCGCCCGCGGAGACGCCGACGGCGGCTTGGTTGATCTCGACCGCCGGCAGGAGATCGTCCGGCTGGGCCAAGGCGTGGACGCTACCGGGGAGTTCCATCCCGACGCCCTCAGCCGTACGTTCGCGGCCGTCGACTCCTACGCCGCCGCGATCGCGGCGGCCGGGGTGCCGGTCGGCGCGGTCCGGCTGGTCGCCACCTCGGCCGCCCGCGACGCCCGCAACCGCGACGACTTCTTCCGCGGCATCTGCTCCCGACTGGGAGTGGAAGCCGCCGTGATCAGTGGCCGGCGGGAGGCCGAGCTGTCGTTCTCCGGTGCGCTAAGTCGGCTGCAGCCCGCCGAGCCTGTGCTGGTAATGGACATCGGCGGTGGCTCGACTGAGCTGATCGTGGGCACCGCCGCAGGCGGCATCGAGCAGGCCGCCTCGATCGACGTCGGTTCCGTGCGGTTGACCGAGCGACTGCTGGGCGCCGGACCTCCCAGCTCGGCTGCCGTCGAGCAGACCCGGGACTACGTCGACTCCCACCTTGCTGCCGCGGGCTTGGACTTGAGCCGGGTGAGCAGCTGGATCGGCGTGGCCGGTACGGTCACCACCCTCGCCGCTCTCCACCTGGGACTCGGCGACCGCGACCGGGTGCACGGCCGTACCCTTGACCAGGCGGCGCTGCGGGGACTGCTCGCGCAGTTGAGCGCACTCACCGCGACCGAGATCCGGGCGATGTCGGGGATCCATCCTCAGCGCGCCGACGTGATCACCGCGGGTGCCCTGATCGCCACCAGGGTCGCCGTCGCCGTACCGGCGGCTGAGCTGCTGGTGAGCGAGTCCGATCTCCTCGACGGCATCGCGTTGGAGCTGCTCAGCCAGCCCTGACAGGGGGTCTGCACGTGGGCGGTGACACCGTTTCCGGCGACTAAACTTACGCCCACCATGAGCACGGCGCCCAGCCCATCGCGGCGTTCCCTGCTCGCGGTCTTCGCTCGTCGCGCCGAGCTGCGGCAGACCCGCCGGGCAGTCGCCACGAGTGTCTTGCGCAGCCTGGGTCAGGCGATTGTCGTCGCTGTGCTGGCCCTCCCATTTGCGGCACTGTGGGGAGTCGGGCACGCACAGATCGATGACTACCTCGGGCCGCATCAGGTGAAGTTCGCCAGCAACTACCGCGGCGAGGTGCAGATCGACCTCGGCCCCCTCGGCAACGCCTACCTGCCCAGTCCGCGCGCGCCGCTCGGCCTGACCATCACGGTAGGCGGTGTGGGAGCGGTCGCTGGCCGGGAGGCGTCGATGTTCTCGGAGGCGACATTGGCGGCGTACGCAGGCATCGTCGCCGAGCCGGAGGAAGCCGTGGCAGGCGTCGTGGAACGGCTCGCCGACGACGCCGTCGGGGAGACGCTCAAGGCGGAGCTAGTGCTGCTGGCCGGGTTCGCGCTCTGGCTGACCCGACGAAAGTTACTCGCGCCCTGGTTGGTGCGCGCGGTCCCGCTCCGGCGGGCCGCCGTGGCCTACCTCGCCGTCCTGGCGGCGGTGTTCGGGACCGTGCTGGCTCCCCAGCGCCAGGCCGAAGGCATCCGGGTGCCGGTGTCGCTCAACCTCGGGCGCACCTTCTCCGGCCTGACTGTGGACAGTCTGCTGCTGGCCGACGGGCTCGACCGCGGCGTGTCGGGAATCCGGCTCCTCACCAAGCGCCAGCAGAAGGCGGTGGCCTCCTACGTCGCCACCGCCGGCGACCAGCTCTCTCAACAGGCGGCAAGGCTGCCCCAGGCGGCCCCGGGGGAGACCATGCTGCTGGGGTTCAGCGACCTGCACTGCAGTCAGACGGTCACCGAGCTGATGCGCCAGCTGGTCCTGCTGACCGAGCCGGCGCAGGTGCTCAGCTCGGGCGACGACACGGTCAACGGCACGGCGGCCGAGCGGTTCTGCATCACCCGAGAAGTGGCGATGGCCGGCGACCGACCATTCGTGGTGGCCACCGGCAACCACGACTCAGACGTCACCGAGTCCCAGCTGCGCAACGCGCGGGCGCTGGTGCTCGACGGTTCCCCGATCGAGTCGGCCGGACTGACTGTGCTCGGCGACGACGACCCCGAGCACAACCTTCCGTTCAGCGTGCAGCGCGACCTGGACCGACCCGAGTCCGAGGAGCAGCTGGGCCAGCGGCTGGTCGACGTCGCTCGCGGCAAGCAGGTGGACCTGATGCTGGTGCATCAGCCGGCGGCGTCGGCTGTGGTCATGGGCGCACCCGATCCGCCTGCTCGGCTGGTGCTCTGGGGGCATTACCACAGTGAGTCCGGCCCTGCAGTGGTCCAGCACAGCGACGGCAGCTGGACGGTGGGGATGCAGCAAGGCACCTCTGGTGGCGTCCGTCAGCCGACGATCGCCTCGTTCAGCACACCGTTCTCACCGCCGTTGATCAGTGCCGACGTCTACTTCTATTTCCGCGACGACGCCACCGGGCTGATCACCGGCGTCCAGCCGGTGCGTTTCCTGCCCGATGCCGAGGTGGTGATCGAGCGCCGCATCCGGACTGGCGACCTCACCAAGCTGCCGCCGTCGACGCGGCTGAAGCTGACCGGCAGCAGCACCGCCCCTAGCCCGACGCCGCAGCGCTGACTCCGCTCGCCCACCTTCTGCGGTGGTTAGAGTCACTGTCACCGATCGAGGTATCGGCCCCCGTAGCCCAAGGGCAGAGGCAAGCGGCTTAAACCCGCTCCAGTATGGGTTCGAATCCCATCGGGGGCACCTGACCTCAGCCCGTCCACAAGGTGCTTTGTGCCCAGGCTGATGCCTGTGCAAGCATGCCGCCATGAACGAGCAGCCCGCGTGAGCGACATCGTGGTGGAGGTCCTCAACGCCGATGACTGGGCCACCTACCGCGCCGTACGGCTGAGCGCCTTGGAGGAGTCACCGCAGGCCTTCACCGCCAGCTACGCCGACGAGTCGCAGATGGACGAATCCGCCTGGCGGGACCGGATGCAGCGAGCCGTGCGGTTCCTCGCCACCCAGGACTCGAAGCCGCTCGGGGTGGCCTCGCTTGGCCTGGACGGCGACGACCCGGGTGTCGGTGAGGTGTTCGGGCTCTACGTGCAGCCGCCCGCGCGCAACCAAGGCGTGTCCTGGCGTCTCGTGCAGGCGGCCGCCGAGCGGGCTCGGTCCGACGGCCTAAGGTCGCTGCACTACTGGGTCGGCACCGAGAACGCCCGGGCGATCGCGTTCGCCGCCAACTTCGGCTTCCGGCCGGCGGGCGAGCGCCGCCAGACGAGGGTCCTGAACGAGGAGTTTGGTGAGCAGGAAATCGCCATGGTGCTCTCGCTGCAGGCCGACCCCGGCGCGGTGCCAAACCCCAACCGTGGTCGCGTCACGCCCTCCGGCGGCGCCCAGTCCTGACCGCTCCCGACGGCCCTCCCAGCGGTTCTTAGAGGATTCCTAGTCGGGAAGAAAGGCCGGCGTGGCAGACGTTAAGTACAGTGGAATCACGACACCGAGTCAGGTGTACGAACCAGGAGGAACATTCCATGTTGCGTAGTTCGAACCCGATCCTTTCCAAGAGGGACGCGTTCACTCCCGCGGCTAACCCCTATGGCCAGGCCCCTTACGGCGGTCAGGCCCCCCACGGACAGTCCCCCTATGGGCAGTCTCCGTACGGTCAGTCCTATCAGGCCTACCCGCAGCAGGGCGCACCTCAGAACTACGGGCAGCCGGGATATCCGCCGGCCCCCGGTTCAGGTTTCGGTGGCCCGCCCGCGGCTCCCGAGGAGCGGATGACGCTCGACGACGTCGTCACCAAGACGGCCGTCACCCTTGCCGTCCTGATCGGCACCGCCGCGCTGGCCTGGGCGTTCATGCCGGCACCGCTTTACTTCCCGGCCATGATCTTGTCGGCCCTGGTGGGCTTCGTCGTGGTGCTGCTGGTCTCGTTCCGTCGGGTGGTCAGCCCGCCGCTGGTGCTGCTTTACGCCGCGATCGAGGGCGTGTTCATCGGCATGATCAGCAAGGTGTTCGAGAGCCTCTACTCGGGGATCGTCGTGCAAGCCGTGTTCGCCACCTTCGTTGCGGCGGCCGTGACACTGGCGGCTTACAAGTTCTTCAACATCCGCGTGACCCCGAAGTTCCAGAAGGTGGTCTTCATTGCGACCATCGCCTTTGCGCTCGCCATGCTGCTGAACTTCGTGCTCAACTTGGCCGGCATCAACCTCGGCTTCCGCGCCGGCCTCACCGGCCCGGTCAGCCTGCTGGCCATCGGCATCTCGGCTCTGGGCGTGGTGCTGGCCGTGCTCAACCTCGTGCTTGACTTCGACTACATCGAGCAAGGCGTGGCTCAGGGGGCTCCTGCTCGCGAGTCGTGGCGCGGCGCGTTCGGTCTGACCGTGACGCTGGTGTGGCTCTACGTGGAGCTGCTGCGGATCCTGTCCTACCTGCGCAGGTAAGTACCGCAATTGACTAGTGCTGAGGGCCACTCTCCGACAGGAGGGCGGCCCTTCGGCATGTCTGCCTCCGGTCGCCGCGATTGAGGGGCAACGGACTAGGCTCACGCTGTGCATTACGTGAACGCACTGATCGACCTGGTGGGCAACACGCCTCTGCTGCGCCTGTCTCGGGTGACCGACGGCGTGTCGCCGATGGTGCTGGCCAAGGTCGAATACTTCAACCCCGGCGGGTCGGTCAAGGACCGTATTGCCATCAAGATGGTGGACGCCGCCGAACGAGACGGCCTGCTCCTCCCGGGGGGCACCATCGTCGAGCCCACCAGCGGCAACACCGGTGTCGGGCTGGCGCTGGTCGCGCAAGCCCGCGGCTATTCGTGCGTCTTCGTCGTGCCCGACAAGGTCAGCGAGGACAAGCGGAATGTGCTGGCCGCCTACGGTGCCCGGGTCGTGGTCTGCCCGACGGCTGTGGACCCCGACGACCCCAACTCCTACTACTCGACGTCGGACCGGCTGGTACGCGAGATCGAGGGCGCCTGGAAGCCCGACCAGTACAGCAATCCCAACAACCCGGCCAGCCACTACGAGACCACCGGTCCGGAGATCTGGCGGCAGACCGAGGGCCGGATCACCCACTTCGTGGCGGGCATGGGCACCGGCGGCACGATCAGCGGAGCCGGCCGCTATCTCAAGGAGGTGTCCGAAGGCCGAGTGCAGGTGATCGGCGCGGACCCCAGCGGCTCGGTCTATTCGGGCGGGTCCGGTCGGCCTTATCTGGTAGAGGGCGTCGGCGAGGACTTCTGGCCGTCCACGTACGACCCCAGCGTCTGTGACCGGGTGATCGAGATCTCCGATGCGGACTCCTTCGCCATGACCCGGCGGCTGGCGCGAGAAGAGGGGCTGCTGGTGGGCGGATCCTGTGGCATGGCCACCTCGGCCGCCGTCCGGCTGGCGGCCGAGGTAAACGACCCGGAGGCGGTGGTGGTGGTGCTGCTGCCCGACTCCGGCAAGGGCTATCTGACCAAGATCTTCAACGACGACTGGCTGCGCCGATACGGGTTCGCCCCTCGACCCGAGCAGTCGGTGCGGGTGGTCGGCGACGTACTGCGAGAGAAGAGCGGCGACCTGCCCTCGCTGGTGCACACCCATCCCAGTGAGACCATCGCCCAAGCGGTCTCCATCCTGCGCGAGTACGGCGTGTCGCAGATGCCCGTGGTGCGTGCGGAGCCGCCAGTGATGGCCGCCGAGGTGGTGGGCTCGGTCAGCGAGCGCGGACTGCTGGGCGCGCTGTTCGGGCACCACGCGAGACCGGCTGAAGCCGTCGCCTCAGTGCTGGAGCCGCCGCTGCCGGTGCTGGGCGCCACCGAACCGGTGACCAAGGCGGTGCAGTTGCTGGTCGACGAGGACGCCCTGCTGGTGCTGGACGACGGGAAGCCGGTCGGCGTGCTCACCCGGCAGGACCTGCTCAGCGACATCGACTGACGGGGCGTCCGCTCAGGCTGGGGGCGTCAGGCGCCGGCTGAGGATCTCCCGCCAGCCTGCCGTCCAGTTGACCGTTTCCCACGCCGCCAGCGGCACCCAGCGCGCGGACTCGGTGGTGCCCCCGACGTCCACCACCACCGGAGTGGTCGGGGCGGGGCACCAGGCGGAATAGACCAGCCGGACCGCGTGGAAGTCCTCGATTCTGCTGCGCGGGCTGCGGCCGATCCAGTGCGAGGTCTGCACCTCCACAAGCTCACCCAGGCTCACCTCCTGCCGGGTCTCCTCAGCCACCTCCCGCAGCACCGCGTGCTCCGGCTGCTCGCCATCGCCGATGCCGCCGCCGGGCAGGCCCCAGCGCCCGGGTGCCGCAGTGCGGCCGGAGAACTCGGTGGCCAGCAGACCGCGGTCGGAAGTCACCAGGGCATAGGCGGCGGCCCGTTGTCGCACTTCGGCCGCGGCGGCCTCGTCGGCGGTCAGCCCGGGGTCTTGGGCGCGACCGCCGGACCGCGGTGGCGGCTCACCTCGACTTCGCTTCACCCGAAAGCTCAGCGTGAGCACGTCATCGGCGCTGCGACTGGCGGCCAGCGGTCGTACCAGCAGGAAGCCGAGGTGGAAGGCCACTAGTCGCGGGTCTTCACCGTGGCCGAGCACGCGCCGAAAGGCGGTCGCTCCGTTCTCGGTGACCCCGAGAACTTCCAGCCGCGACTGCCTCCGCTGGACAGGCTCTGCTCCGGGCGATATCAACGCCGGGCCGAGACGACCAGGAAGCCTCCGGGCAGTCCGAAGCCGACGTCATCCTTCCAGCCCAACAGTGCTCGGGCGAGGTCGGATCGCGCGGTGTCCACCAGCTCGGCCGGTTGCTCGCCCAGCGCCATCTGAGCCGGGCCGAGGTCAAGCACGAAGTCAACGGCTTGCTCAACGCTGGCCCCGGGACCGCCGAGATAGAGCTTGCGCTGGTCGAGGTCGATGGTGATGTCTCGCCAGCCGGCGTCGGACAGCAGTCGGTGCAGCCGCTCAGGATCTCCCAGCGAGAACGGACCGCGGTTCACCGGCGGCAGCGGCAGCGCCCTGCCCAGTCTCTGGCCGGTCCCGACCAGCACCTGAAGCGGCCGGGTAAAGAAGTCGGAGCGGTCCCGGAGGGGCCACACCACGACGACCAGCCGTCCACCTTCCCGGCAGGCGGCCGCGAGGTTTCTGAACGCGCGCAGGGGATCGGCGAAGAACATCACCCCGAAGCGGGAGATGACGGCGTCGTAGCTGCCGGCCGGAAACCGGTGCTGCTCGGCATCGGCCACGAGCCAGTCGACCTGCTCGTCGGCCGCCCGCTCGCGGGCCGCGGCGATCATGGCGGGGGAGATGTCGACACCGGTCACCACACCTTGGGGACCCACCCGCACGGCTGCGGCCAGCGTGGTCGTCCCGGCACCACAGCCGACGTCGAGCACGCGCTCGCCGGTACTCAGCTCGGCCGCCTCCATCAGCGCCTCCAGCACGGGCACCAACAGCGCCTCGCGAGCGTTCACCTCAGCCAACCAGTGTCGTGAGGTCTCCTCGTCCCAGGTCCATGCGGCGGGCTGATCCAGCTCTGCCATGGCAGCTCCCTGCTGGTCGGCGCCGGACGCGCTCAACCGATCCTCATGCTAATCAAGCTCCTGGGTTGTCAGCAGGTAGCGTGGACGGGTGCGACTGGCCGGCAGACCTCGATGATCCCTGCCCTGGTCTATCTGGTGCTCGTGCTGAGTCTGGTGGCGACCTTCTGGGGGCTGACCACGGCAGTCGCCAACCGGCCACCCGGCGCCGCGCAGTTGATCTTCGCCGCCGTGCTGGAGCTGGCCACTGTGGTGCAGAGCGTGATTGCGGCCGTGAAGGTGGTCCTCGGCTTTCGACCGGTGGAGCTGGCGACCACACTGGGCTATCTGCTGGTGATCGTGTTCTGGGTGCCGCTGGCCTGGTTCTGGGCCAACTCCGAGCGGACCCGCTATTCCGGTGTGGTGCTCGCCGTGGCCGCGCTGTCGGTCCTCGGCATGACCTTAAGGCTGATCGGACTCTGGACGCCGGCCCGATGAGCCGAGTCCAGCCACCGAGCGGCCAGGCGGGCACCAACACGGGCCCGGGGCGGATCCTGGTCGCGGTGTACGCCGTCTTCGCCCTCTCCGCCTGCGCACGCGCGGGCGTCCAGCTGCTGACGAAGTTCTCCGAGGCACCGTTGGCCTACCTGCTGTCGGCGGTGGCGGGAGCGGTCTACGTGGTGGCCACGGTGACGCTGGCGCGCGGGTCGGTGTCGTCGCGTCGCTGGGCCACCGCCGCCATCGTGCTGGAGCTGCTCGGCGTGCTGATCGTGGGTACGCTGAGCATCTTCGACGCCGAGGCCTTCCCGCGAGCCACCGTGTGGTCGGGTTACGGCCAGGGCTACGGCTACGTACCCCTGGTGTTGCCGGTGCTGGGCTTGCTCTGGTTGCGCCACACCCGGCCGCGCGGGCGAGCTCGCTAGACCAGCACGCCGAGCCGAGCGATTGGCTCGAGCAGCTCGCGCTCCTCGTAGGACAGGTGCGAGAGCAACGTGTCGCTGAGCTGGTCCACCGCCCGACGCAACCCGGGGCCGTCGGCGTCGAGACCGACGAAGCTGACCAACGCCCGATCCACGGCATCCAGCACGCCGTGGATCACCTCGTGCTCGAACTGCAGCCGCTGCACGACCGGCGCAAGTGTCGGGTCTTCTCGCCGCAGCCGCGGAAACATCGCCTGGTCCTCGATGCTGTGGTGAGCGGTGACCAGGCGACAGTACGAGGTGCAGTAGGCCCCCACCGTCCAGTTGTTCTGCCTGATGGTCAGCTCGTTGATGGACGTCCGGGCCTCCCCGGCGGTGCTGGTGCCTTCCAGCACCTGGCTGACCAAACCCTGGATCTGCATCAGCTCCTTGCGCAGGTGGTCGTGGATGGCGACCAGCTGCTGAGCCCCGGCCAGGTTGCGCGCGGGGTAGTGCTGGCCAGACGGCGCGGCCGGACGCATGGGACGGGTGGTGGGATCCCAGAGGTCACCGACCAGTCGCTTGCCGTCGTCCGGCGTGGCGCGGACTGCGAATGCGCTCGCGTCGTCTTCGGCCTCTCGCGGGCGCCTGAGCGTCGACGATCCACCGGCCTGCGGCGTTGGCGGCGTCGGCGGCTGCCCCGAACCGCGGGCGGCGGCCACGGCGGCGCGGACCGCAGGCGCCACCTCGGTGGCATAGGTGGTCAGCGTGACCGGATCGTCACTGGCCAGGATGAAGGTGCTGATGCCGTCGCGTACGGTCAGCTCGGTGAGGTCGTCCACCCATTGTTCGGCCGGCCCCTGCAGGAAACCGTCGCCGCCAGCGGTGAAGCGGCCGGAGAGGTTGTAGAGCCGACGGATGTCACCCGGGGCTCGACCGGCGGCTACGGCCGCCTCGTCGATCACGGCGTTGGCGGCAGGGAGTCCTGCGGGCGGCAGATAGGCCTGTGAGGGCAGCCAGCCGTTGGCCACCCGGCCGGTGAGCCGCAGCATCCGCGGCTTGTAGCCGCCCAGCCAGATCTCGATGTCGTGGGCGGCAGCCGGGCCGCGTTTGGCGCCCCGCAGCTGGTAGTGCTCGCCCTCGAGCCGCGCGCCACCGCGGGCGTTGGCGTCCCACAGCTGGCGGAGAACGGCGACGGCCTCCTCCAGCGCGACCACCGACTCTCCCGGAGTCCGCCGTGGGCCGCCCATGGCCTCGATGGCGTCGAAGACGCCACCGGCGCCCAGGCCGAGCTCGAGTCGCCCACCACTGAGAAGGTCGAGGCTGACCGCCGCTCGGGCGAGCACCGCTGGGGGGCGCAGCGGGAGGTTGAGCACATTGGGGACGATCCGGATCTGCGTCGTGGCCGCCGCCACGAAGGACATCAGCGTCCAGGTGTCGAGGTGCGCCGGCTGATAGGGGTGGTCGGAGAAGCTGACCAGGTCCAGCGCGAGCTCCTCGCAGAGCTGGGCCAGGCCGACCACGGCCTGTGGGTCCCGCTGGGCCGGCGTGAGAAAACTGCCGAACCGCAGCTCATGGTCATAGTCGGCCACGTGGTCAAACCTCCAGGAGGTCGGCGTAGTGGGGATGTCGCTCGATGTAGCCGGCCATGAAAGAGCAGAGCGCGACGACCGCGACTCCCTGGGCGCGCGCGTCGTCCAGACCGAACCGGGCGAGCGCGCTGCCGATCCCCCGGCCACGGAAGTCGGGGTCGACTTCGGTGTGGGTGAACAGCAGCACGCCCGGCGCTTCGGCGTAGTCGGCGAAGCCGGCGAGAATGTCGCCCACCCGAGCCTCATAGCGGGACTCGGCGCGGTTGTGGCTGAGCACGGGCTCCCTGGTCGTCGAGGACGAACCGCCCCCAGCAGTCGTCATCGCTGGTGCTGCGCGGCCGCGGAACGCTGAGCGGCCAGCAGTCGTGAGAACAGGATCAGCTCGCCCTCGTCCTCGACCGCCGACGTCGCTGGTTCCGACGTTCCCACCAGCCCGGGCCTCGCTAGCTGCGCCAGCTCACGACCCGCCCGGTCGATCCGGGTCGCCAACTCACCGGGCGAGGCCCAGTCGGAGGAGGCGGCGTATACCGCGGTGGGCACCACCGTTGCCCGGAGGTAGGAGAACATCGGCCGCAGGGCGTGCTC
This sequence comes from Propionibacteriaceae bacterium, assembly GCA_035634295.1. GTDB lineage: Bacteria > Actinomycetota > Actinomycetes > Propionibacteriales > Propionibacteriaceae > Microlunatus. The sequence goes on from DASQDG010000041.1 coordinate 41,845, forward strand.
GAGAGCCAGCGAGTGCCGAGTGGAACCTCCGGTGGCGCCGATCAGCACCGGCCGCCCGACCAGTGCGTCGGGGTCCAAGACGTCGAAGAAGGACTTGAACATCCCGCTGTACGAGGCGTTGAAGATCGGCGATACCGCGACCAGAGCGTCGGCCTCGACCAGCCGCGCCTTGGCGGCCGCCAGGTCAGCTCCGGCGAACCCGGTCAGCACGTTGTTGGTCACGTCGTGGGCATGGTCGCGAAGCTCGATCACCTCCGTCTCCACCGCAGCGCCGGCCTCGCGCAGGGCCCTCTCGGTCGCCGCTGTCAGTCGGTCGGTGAGCATCCGGGTCGACGATGGCTGGCCGACGCCGGCGCTCACCGCCACCACGCGAACGGGCCCGCTCATCGAGCCCCCGCCAGCGCGTTGTCGTGAAGCTCGTCGGTGGTGTCGGCCGCCGCGAGTCGCTGCTGATGGGTGGGGCCATCGGGTACGTGAGCCGGCCGCAGCGCGTCGAGCTCGCGACGCAGCACCGGCACCACCTCTTCGCCCAAGATGTCGAGTTGCTCGAGAACGGTCTTCAGCGGGAGCCCGGCGTGGTCGGCCAGGAACAGCTGACGCTGGTAGTCACCGAAGTGCTCGCGGAAGGTGAGTGTCTTCTCGATCACCTGCTGCGGACTGCCCACGGTGAGCGGCGTCTGCGCGGTGAACTCCTCCAGCGACGGGCCGTGTCCGTACACCGGGGCGTTGTCGAAGTACGGCCGGAACTCGCGGACAGCGTCTTGGGAGTTGCGGCGGATGAACACCTGGCCGCCCAGTCCGACGATCGCCTGGTCCGCCGACCCGTGCCCGTAGTGCTCGTAGCGTCGACGATAGAGACTGATCAACTGCTGGAAGTGCGTGGTGGGCCAGAAGATGTGGTTGGCGAAGAAGCCGTCGCCGTAGTAGGCGGCCTGCTCGGCGATCTCGGGGCTGCGGATCGAGCCGTGCCACACGAACGGCGGGACGCCGTCGAGCGGCCGTGGCGTGGAGGTGAAGGACTGCAGCGGGGTCCGAAACTGCCCCTGCCAATCCACCACGTCCTCGCGCCACAGCCGGTGCACCAGGTCGTAGTTCTCGACCGCCAGCGGGATGCCGTTACGGATGTCCTGGCCGAACCAGGGGTAGACCGGGCCGGTGTTGCCGCGGCCCAGCATCAGGTCGACGCGCCCGTCGGCCAGGTGCTGCAACATGGCGAAGTCCTCGGCGATCTTGACCGGGTCGTTGGTGGTGATCAGCGTGGTCGCTGTGGAGAGGATGATCCGGCTGGTGCGCGCGGCGATGTAGCCGAGCATCGTGGTGGGCGAGGAGGGCACGAACGGCGGGTTGTGGTGTTCACCCGAGGCGAAGACGTCCAAGCCGACCTCTTCGGCGTGCTGGGCAATGGTGACCATGGCCTTGATCCGCTCGGCCTCGGTCGGGGTCGTGCCCGTGGTGGGGTCGGTGGTGACGTCACCGACGCTGAAGATGCCGAACTGCATAGCGTGCTCCTCCACTAGTGATTTAACGCTCAACTATCTCGGTGAACGGCGCACTCTGCCCGAGTATTCCCACACGTCACCCCGCTCGCGGGGCCGTCAGCCGGCGTTGCAGGTGACACCAGTGGAGTGCACGGGGCAGTATCCGTGGGGGTTCTTGTCCAGGTACTGCTGGTGGTAGTTCTCGGCGTAGAAGAACTCACCGGCTGGCTTGATCTCGGTGGTGATCCGGCCGTACCCGGCTCGGTCCAGGCCCACCTGAAACTCGTCGCGAACACGCTCGGCGACCTGCGCCTGCTCCGGTGACGTGGTGTAGACGGCCGACCGGTACTGAGTGCCGACGTCGTTGCCCTGGCGCATGCCCTGGGTGGGGTCGTGGTTCTCGTAGAACACCTTAAGCAACTCGGCGTAGCTCACCTTGCGCGGGTCGAAGCTGACTTTGACGATCTCAGTGTGGCCGGTCCGGGCGCTGCATACCTCCTCGTAGGTGGGGTTGGGGGTGAACCCGCCGGCGTAGCCCACCGCGGTGTTGGTCACCCCGGGCGTCTGCCAGAACAGCTTCTCGGCGCCCCAGAAGCAGCCGAGAGCGAAGTAGGCGACCTCGGAGGTGGCCGGCACACTGTGCACCGGGATGCCGAAGATCTCGTGGTACGTGGGGTCGGCGAGCACGGCCCGGTCGCGGCCCGGCAGGGCGCGCTCCGGCTCGATCAGGGTGACTTTCTGGCGTGAGAACAGCATGCTCGAGATAACGCCAGCAGCCGGGGCGGTGTTCCTCGCGGACCGCACTAGGCTCACCGTCATGACTGAGGCTGCAGGTTTCTCGACTCGGGCCATCCACGCCGGCCAGGACCCGGACCCCTCCACAGGTGCGGTCACCATGCCCATCTACGCCACGTCCACCTACGCCCAGGACGGGGTCGGCGGCCTCCGACGGGGCTATGAGTATTCGCGGTCGGCCAACCCCACCCGAACCGCCTTGGAGGAGTGCATCGCCGCGCTGGAGGGTGGGGTGCGGGGGTTCGCGTTCGCCAGCGGGCTGGCCGCCGAGGACACTCTGCTGCGCGCGGTGACCCGTCCGGGCGGGCACGTGGTCATCCCCGACGACGCCTACGGGGGCACCTGGCGGTTGTTCGCCCGGGTGCACGAGCCGTGGGGGCTGACCTCGACCGCGGTGGCGCTGACCGATCTGGGCGCGGTGGAGGCCGCCGTGCTGCCGGAGACGTCGGTGGTCTGGGTGGAGACGCCGACCAACCCGCTGCTGGGCATCGCCGACCTGGCTGCGATTGCCGAGGTGGCGCACGCGGTCGGTGCGCTGGTCGTTGTGGACAACACGTTCGCCTCGCCCTATCTGCAGCAGCCCCTGGCCCACGGCGCCGACGTGGTGGTGCACTCGACGACCAAGTACTGCGGCGGACACTCCGACCTGGTGGGCGGCGCCCTGGTGGTGGCTGACCCCGAGCTGGGGGAGCAGATCGCCTTCCACCAGAACGCGATAGGTGCGGTGGCCAGCCCGTTCGACTCCTGGCTGGTGCTGCGAGGGCTCAAGACCCTGGCGGTAAGGATGGAGCGGCACAGCGACAACGCGGAGGCGGTGGCGGCGTTCCTGGCCGCCTCGAGCCGGGTGAGCGAAGTGATCTATCCCGGGCTGAGCAGCCATCCCGGCCACGACGTCGCCAAGCGCCAGATGCGACGCTTCGGCGGCATGATCAGCTTTCGGGCGGCCGGTGGCGAGCAGGCTGCCCTGGACGTCTGTGGCCGGACCCGGGTGTTCACGCTGGCAGAGTCCCTCGGCGGGGTCGAGTCCCTGATCGAGCACCCGGGGCGGATGACGCACGCGTCGGTGGCCGGCACGGAGCTCGAGGTGCCCGACGACCTGATCCGGCTGAGCGTGGGCATCGAGGACGTCGAGGACCTCATCGCCGACCTCGAGCAGGCGCTGGCCTGAGAGGCAGTCAGCCGACCCGCCAGTCGACCGGTGTGCCGCCGGCCCGTTCCAGGAGCTCGTTGGCCCGGCTGAACGGTCGGGACCCGAAGAAGCCGCTGCGGGCCGACAACGGTGACGGGTGGGCACTGGCGATGTGCGGCAGGTCGCCCAACATCGGCACCAGGCTCTGCGCATCCCGACCCCAGAGGATGGCGACCAGCGGGCCACCGCGCTCCACCAAGGCCTCGATCGCCCGCTCGGTCACCCGCTCCCAGCCCTTGCCGCGGTGTGAACCCGAGTGGCCAGGCTGGACGGTGAGCACTCGGTTCAGCAGCAGCACACCCTGGTCGAACCACGGGGTGAGGTCGCCGGTGGAGGCTGGGGGCACGCCCAGGTCGTCGGACAGCTCGGCGTAGATGTTCTGCAGGCTGCGCGGGATCGGCCGCACCGTGGGCGCCACCGAGAACGAGAGGCCCACCGGATGGCCAGGCGTGGGATAGGGGTCCTGTCCGACGATGAGCACCCGAACGTCGGCCAAGGGACGGGAGAACGCCCGGAGCACCTGTGTGCCCTCGGGCAGATAACGCCGTCCAGCCGCGATCTCGCTGCGCAGGAAGTCCCCCATCGCGGCGATCTGGTCCGCCACGGGCGCCAGCGCGTCGGCCCAGTCCGGGCTGACCAGTTCGGGCAGCGGTCGCGGGCTCACCGTGACCCCGACGTGCTGTTCCGCTCCACGGCGGGCGCAGCAACGGGCACCGGTATTCCGCCCGGCATCCGCAGCGCGTTGACCGCGGCGGCCAGGATGAGCGCGGCGCCGACGCCGATGGCCACCGGGTAGCCCACCCGGTCGACCAGCAGACCGGCGACCAGCGGGCCGACGATAGAGCCGACGTCGCTGCACATGGAGAACACCGCCACGGCCGTACCGTTTCGCCCGCCGGCGGCGTCGCCCACCGCGGCCGCAGGTGCAGTGCCCAGAAAGGCGGCGGCGACGCCGTAGAGGCAGAGCGCCCCCATCAGCGTCCAGATGTCCGGCGCGAACGGGACCACTGCGATGGACAGCGCCCCCAGCACTCCGCCGCCCACCATCGCCGGACGGCGCCCGACCGTGTCGACGAACCTGCCGGCCGGGCCGACGGCCACGGTCTGAGCCACTGCGGCGCAGGCGAAGGCGATGCCGGTCCAGGCAGCCGTACGGTGCAGCACCTCGACCACCAGGACCGGCACCAGAGCCGATCGAACTCCCATCGAGGTCCAGCCCTGGGCCAGGTTGGCGGCGCAGGCCGCCTGGAAGCGTGCGTCCCGCAGCACCGACCGGAAGGGCACCGGAGGTGCCTCATGGGTTCCGGTCGCGCCGGTCCGGGAAGGTTCGAGCAACGCGAGTCCAACGGTGCCGGCGACCGCGAGGGTTGCGGCGTAGAAGAAGAACGGCGCTGTCAGCGAGATCGCCGACAGCAGTCCGCCGACCGCCGGCCCGGCCATCGAGCCGATCAGGAAGCCACCCTGATAGAACCCCGCGGCCCGACCCCGGATGTCAGATGACACTGAGGCCAGCAGCAGGGTCATCGCCGAGACCGTGAACATCGCCGAGCCGACGCCGCCCACTCCGCGCAGCACCAGCAGCTGTCCGTACGTCTGGGAGATGCCGGCCAGCCCGCTGGAGATGGCCACGATGAAGATCCCGGTGGCCAGCACCGCACGCTCTCCGGCTCGGACGATCATCGGCCCGCAGAACGGACTGGCGACCAACCGCATCAGGGCGAACACCGAGACCACGGCGCCGACCTCGAGATAGCCCACCTCGAAGCTGCGTGCGAACACCGGCAGCACGGGCACCAGCACTCCGAAGCCCACCGCCACGCAGAAAGCGATGATGCCGAGGACGATCACCGGGCGAGGCAGCGACGTGCGCACGCCCCTACGTCTCCGCGGCCCTGAGCCTGATGTCTCTGAGCCGGAAGTCACCGACCCATTCTGCCCGATTCCGCTGCAGCCGAGACCAGCTCCGCGGCCCGAGCGATGTTCTCTCCCAGGTAGGTCCCCGGCACCCCTGCCCGGCTCAGCGAGGTTCGGAAGGCGTTGCCCGCGAGGAACAGCGGGACCCGGTGAGCGTGCGCCGACCGCAGAGCGTGCACGGCCGAAAGTCGGGCGCTGTTCAGGTGGGACACCACCACGACCGCGGCGGGGGCCACATCGGCGATGGTCAGAGCCAAGGCTTCAGCGGGGGTGCGAGCGCCCAACAGGAGACAGCTACACCCACGGTCGCGTAGCAGCACGTCGAGCGACTCCAGCGCCAGGGTGTGCTCGTCGCGCGGCCCGCAGGCCAGCACGATCGGCTGGGGGCCGCGAGGCGAGCCGGCTCGGCGACCGACCGACGCGAGCCAGGCGTGCGTCGCCTGGCTGGCCGAATGCTCGTGGGCGACGCTCACTGCGCCCTCGGCCCAGCGCTGGCCGATCTCGCGGAGTGCGGGCATCAACACCTCGTCTATCGTCCGCTCGAGCCCGAACAGCTGCTGAGCTTTGTCGAGGACGCGGGAGATGTCGCCTGGCTGCAGCTGCTCGACCGCCGCGAGCAGGGCGGAGATGAGTCGGTCCGAGGAGGTCCCCACCGGCGCCCCCGCCACCGACGCTGCCTCAAAGGTGCCGTGTCCGGTGGCGGTGTAGTCGCGTAGCCGTCTGAGCACGCGGATGGCGTCGGCGCTGTAAGACGCCCCGTCGTGCCCTCGGGTGATGGACGTGAGGTGATAGCGCCGTTCCCATGAGCGAATGAGGGCCTCCGGCACACCCAGCAGCCGGCTGGCCTGCTCCAGAGTCACCGTCTCATCGGCCACCTTCGGCAAGATAGCCGATCGAACGGGTGGGGTGCAGAGCCTAGGAGGCAGAAGTGGGCTGGGTCGGCTTTCGCCGCGGGTTGGCCGGCCACCGCAGCCGCACCGCCACCGGATCCTGTGCACCCATCAGGTACTGCACGAAGGACTTGGAGAAGGCCAGGATCGGCACCGCGATCAGCGCCCCCACAACGCCGCCAAGGATGACGCCGACGGCGATGGCCAGCAGCACGGCCAACGGGTGCAGCTTCACGGCTCGGCCGAGCAGCAGTGGCTGCAGGATGTGCCCCTCGATCTGCACCACCAAGATGATGGCGCCCAGCATCAAGAGGGCCTTGACCCAGCCGAGGGCGACCAGCGCCACCATCACCGACACCGAGCCGGAGACAAAGGCCCCCACCAGGGGGACGAAGGAGCCGATGAAGACCAGCGCAGCCAGTGCCGGCGCCACGGGCACACCGATCAGCAGAGCCGCGATCAAGATGCCGAGACCGTTCGAGGCGGCGACCAGGATGGTGGCGCGAACGTAGTGCGACAGGGAGCGCCAGCCCTTCCCGGCAGCGTGGTCGACCCGAGCGCGCACCTCCTTGGGGATGAACGCCAGCAGGAAGCTGAAGATGCCGCGGCCGTCGTAGAGGAAGTAGAACAGCGAGAACAGGGTGATGGCGAACCCCGCCACGAAGTGCCCAATCGAGGCGCCGATCTCTGCGGCGTAGGTGGCGATGCCGCTTTCGCTTTCGGCGAGGAAGGACTGGATCCGTTCCACCCAGGCGTCCGTGCTGAGATATTGCGCGCCGACCTTCAGCGGTCCGTTCTGCAGATAGTCGGCGAGATCGCCGAAGGCCGTCCCCACGTTGTCCGACAGCACCGTCGCCTGAGCGACGATCTGGGACGTGATCAAGGTCAGGGCACCCGCGATCAGGGCCAGACCGCCGAGGACCGTGAAGGTCACGGCCCATCCTGCGTTCATGCCCCAGGCACGCAGCCGTTCTGAGACCGGGGTCAGCAGGGCGGCCAGCAGAATCGCGATGGCGACGGGCACCACGACCTCGGACAGGTGGCTCAGAACCCACCCGGCGCCGAACACCAGCGCCGCGACCAGCAGGACCCGCCAGGACCAGGCGGCGGCGACGCGCAAGCCGTACGGGACGGCGGCTTCGGGCTGCTTGGCCATCGGCTGTGGCGACGAGCTGCGGGCAGGCACCGTCTCAGGCGCTGCTTGTGGTAGCGGAGCCGAGGATCGACCATTGGCGGTTTCGGCACCGTTGACGGCCCCGGGTACGGTCGTCGGCCCGCTGAACTGCACCTTTTGGGCGTCCGGCAGCTCGACTGGCTCGTCTTCGCTGGTAGGGGTCGTCACGGACGCCACTGACCCGGCCGTCAGTGGCGGAGCCGTGTGCTGCTCACGCAGCTCGACCATCCGCTCCCACAGCCTGGCCGGAAGTCCCACCCCGTGCCTCCTTGATCGCGATCCGTCGGGCACTCACCGTAACTCAGGCCGTGGACCGGAAATCGCGGTGCCGCGGTCGACTCAGAGAGCGGACCCCTTCTTGTACTGCTTGAAGGAGATGTCCCAATCGCTCCAGCCGTTGCCTTGCTCGAGGCCGCGTCCGGTGCCGGTGGTGATCGTCACATCGCCGGGGCGCACCCGGTTGTAGAGCCAGCGGGCGTTCGCCGTGCTCATGCCGACGCAGCCGTGACTGGTGTTGCGTCGGCCGAAGTGGCCCTTGCCTTCCTTCCACGGAGCAGCGTGCAGGAACTCACCGGAGTTGGTCACCCGCAAGGCGTAAGGCACCCGGAAGCTGTATTCCTCGGCGGCACCGATGGCCTCGTTGGTCATCCTGGTCACGCGCTTCTTCTCCATGATCAGCTTGGTGCCACTGCGGGAGCGCCAGCCGGCCTTGCCTCCGCTGACCGGGATGGTCCGAGCCAGCTTGCCGTTGATGTAGACCTTGGCGCGCTTGGTCTTGAGATTGATCTTGGTGATCACCGACCGACCAACGGTGAACGAGGTGCTGGTCGACTTCTGGCCATAGATGCCCCGCCCGGCGCTGACCCCGTTGAGGTTGGCCTTGGCGGTGACCTTCGTGCCCGGCCTCCAGTATTTCTGCGGGCGGAAGTGTACGGACTTGTCGCCGTACCAGCGCCAGCTGCCCTTCTGGTTGCCGGTCGAGGTGACGCTGAGGTGCTTTTCGAACTCTTTGCGGTTGCGCACTGCGACGTCGAAGGTCAAGATCACCGGCATGCCGACGCCGACCTTGCTGCCCTTGGCGGGGGAGATGGTCGGGTAGGTCTGGTCATCGAGGCTGAGCTTCTTGGTGGTAAAGGTGGACTTGTCCTGCACCACCTGATCGCTGGCGTTGCGGCCTTCCATCTCCAGCCGGTACTTCGAGCCGGGGTCCAGGGCGCTGCTCGCGGTCCAGGTCGAACCGTCCTGGCTGAGGGTCCCCGGCACCTTGACGGTCTCGGTGTCGCCGTCCTCGGTCTTGCCCTTCGTCCACAGCTTGACCTTGGACACGGTGCCGGAACTGGCCTTGACTGAGACGATGGTGCTGACCTTGACGCCGTCGGCCCCGTCCTCGACGCTGGGCGTCAAGACGACCGGGGCCGCTTCTGGTGCGCTGTCCTCGTTGCCGGTGGGCACCGAGTCCGACGAGCCGTTCTTGGCCGCCGCCGTGGGCTGCTGAGACGAAGCGGCGTTCTTGGCGGCCGGGGGCACATTGCCGCAGCCCACCAGCGTGGTCGCCAGCACCAGGCTCGCCATCCAGGACAGAGTCGGGGTTGGTCGTCTGGTCGTCATCGAGTTTCCTTTTGTGTTTCTAGACGATGAACGGCCGGTAACGGCCGGATAAGCGAATTGCTCGGTGCAACGATGCGCTGGCAGGACTTATCGGGCCCGTGGTCCACCCCCGTACGCTCTGCACCCAATTTTTGCCGATGACAAGGCAAACTCCAAACGCCGAGCCGTCTGTACGCCAACAACTTGCCTGGAGTTCGCGCAAAATCGGCTCCGTGGCTCGGCAAGGTCAGGAGGCCGGAACCAGCTGCGCTTCTTCGGGGTCGCTGGTGTGCTGGGACTCCGGGGTGGTCCGACCGGCCAAGGGCTTCTCGCGCATCGTCAAGGCGATGATCAGCGCGATCACCATGAAGGGCACGGCCACCAAGAAGACGTCGTCCATCGACTGGGTGAACGCCGTCAGCACCCAGGACTTGGCCGGTTGGGGCAGGGCCTGAATGGCGGTGACGTCGTTCGCTGCGCCGGTAGCAGCCGCCAGCTGTCCCCGAGCAGCCGGTGGCACGACCTCGGCGAGGTGAGTAGCCAGCCGCGTGTTGAGGATCGCACCGAACAGGGCTACCCCGATGGCGCCGCCCATGGAGCGGAAGAACGTGACCGCGGCAGTGGCCACGCCCATGTGCTGACGGTCGACACTGTTCTGCACGGCAGTGACCGTCACCTGCATAGTTAGACCGAGACCGGCGCCGAAGAAGAACATGATGACGCCGATCGACGGGTAGGACGTGTCGACCTGAAGCCGGGAGAACGCGAACAGGGCGCTTCCGACGAGGGTGGCGCCGGCGATGGGCATCCACTTGTATCGGCCCGTTCGCGACATGATCTGGCCGCCGGTGATCGAGGTGGAGAAGATGCCAACCACCAAGGGCAACATCGCCAAGCCCGACTCGGTGGCCGACATGCCCTTGACCGCCTGCAGATAGATCGGTAGGTAGATCAGACCACCGAACATCCCAACCCCCATGATCATGGCGAACGCGACGTTGGAGGAAAAAGTCCAGTGGCGGAACAGCTCGTTGGGGATGATGGGCTCCTTGGCCTTGCTCTCCACCCAGACGAACAACGCCGCCAGCACGACAGTGGTCGCGATCAGGGCAAGGCCGATGCCGGAGGTCCATCCGCGATCGGGGCCGGCCCAGCTGAGGTAGAGGATCAGGCTGGTGACCGAGCCGACGATGGTGGCGGCGCCGAGGTAATCGACCGAGGCCTCTCGCTTGACGTGGTGCAGCTTAAGGGCGACTGAGGTGATGACCAGCGCGGCGATGCCGATCGGCAGGTTGATGAAGAAGATCCACTCCCAGCCGAGGTGGTCGGTGAAGAGGCCACCCAGCAGCGGGCCGGCAACCGACGAGACGCCGAAGACGGCACCGAACAGTCCCTGGTATTTGCCGCGTTCGCGGGGCGGAATGACGTCACCGATCACCGCGAGCGCCAGGGACATCAACCCACCACCACCGAGTCCCTGCACGGCGCGGCCGGCGATCATCACGTCGATGCCGGAGATGTTGAGCCAGCCGGCCAACGGCGACGCGAAGCCGCAGATCACCGAGCCCATCAGGAACACCACGATGGCGGCTTGGAAGATCGGGCGACGACCGAGCAGGTCGGAGATCTTGCCCCACAGCGGGGTGGCGGCGGTCGAGGTCAGCAGGTAGGCCGTGACCACCCAGGACAGCCGGTCCAGCCCGCCGAGCTCGGAGGTGATCTTGGGCAGGGCCACCCCGACGATGCTCTGATCCAGGGCGGCCAGGAACATGCCGGCCATCAGGCCGCCCATGACCACCAAAATCTGGCGGTGGCTCAGGTAGCCCTCCCCAGCTGGCTGACTCGTCGTTGCAGCAGCCGCCGTGGCGTGCTTCCGCGGTTCCTCGATCAGCGCCCGACGGGGTGCAGGTCGCCTCCTCATGCGTGCTCCAGCTCAGAGTCGTGCTCGATGTCGTTCACGAAGCGGGTCAGCAGCGCGCCAAACGTCTCGATGTCGCTCTGGTCCCAGCCCTGCAGGCCCTGGCTGAGGATGTCGCGTCGACGCGCGAGCCCTTGGTCCAGCACCTCTCGGCCGGCCGGGCTGATGGCGACGCGCTGAGCGCGGCCGTCCGCGGGATCTTGGCTGCGCTCGATCCAGCCGCTCCTGTGCAGCTGAGCCACCTGCCTGGACACGGTGGAGGCGTCCAGATTGGCCAGCGCCGCCAGCTCGGTGACCCGGAGGGCGTCGTGAGCCGCCAGGCCCTTCAGCAGCCAGAAGGCCCCGGGATCGACTCCGTCCCCGTGCATCCGTTGCCGGAGCAGCCGGCCAATGTTCATCAGCCCAAACAGGACCGACTCCACCACGGCATCCACGTGGGGCGCGGCAACGCCGCCCGAGAGCGTTGCACTTCCCGGCCGCATTGTTTGCATGCTGCAAGCATAGAACGGGGGTTCAACCGAGGAACTTCACCCTATCGACCCCGAACTGAAAGCGGGACCTTCCACTATGGCAAAGGCGGCTTTAGAGTCGAGTTATGAGCATGCAACCGAACATGACTTCCATCTTGGAGCAACTGGCTGCGGGCCGCATCGACGCCGCCGAGGCCGCTCGTCAGATCGACGCCCTCCGGGCCAGCGAGACAGCTGACGAGACGCCGGTCGCGACTGTCCCGGACGAGCCCGTTGTCGAGCCCAGCAACGAGGAGCTCGCCGCAGCCGCCGAGACCGTCGAATCTGACGGCCGGGACGCCTGGGCCGCAGCTACCGACCGTCCTCAGCAAGCGACCTACACCACCGAAAGCTTCCCCAGCGCCTCGTCGGCGCCTGCGCCCGAACCGGAGGAGAGCCCGGCGTCCGAGCCCGAGGCGGCAGAGGAGCCGGCGCACCCCAAGCCGGTCAACACCGGTGGGGTCAACCGGATCTCCGTACGGGCGGTGGGCCGGCGGGTTCGGATCGTCGGCGAGTCCTCGGTCGCCACCTTGTCTGCGGACGGACCGCACGTGCTCCGCCGCAACGGGTCGGTGCTCGAGGTGTCCAGCGAAGGTGAGATGGGCGCCTCCCTGGACGGGTTCAGCATCCTCCGGGCCCCGCGCAACCTTGACGACATCCGGTCGCTGGGCCTGGGCAAGGAGCTCTTTCTGCGCGTCAACCCCAGCCTGGTGGTCGATGTCGAGGTGACGGCTGGCAGTCTGCACACCGAAGGCGTGTCGCACCTGGGCCGGATCCGGGTCACCGCGGGTGGGGCGAAGCTGCTGGACGTCGGCGAGATCAACGACGCGCTGGTGCAAGCTGGCCAGGCCACCATCAAGGGCTCGATCACCACCGGACGCTCGCGGGTCCGGGCGGAGTCGGGCTCGCTCATCATCCAGCTCGGCGACGACTCCAACGTGACCATCTATGGCGAGAGCCAGCGGGGCAGGGTGAGCT
>DASQDG010000042.1:0-137903 GCA_035634295.1 Propionibacteriaceae bacterium
AGGGCCCTTGCGAGTTCACCCTCCTCGTTCCCGCGACTGCCCGCGCACATCTCAGCGAACGCCAAGTCGGCGGGCCGTACCCGCTGCCGCTACCCGACGCCACCGGGCCGGCCACTACGGAGGACTACGACCGCGCTCGGAAACGGATGGAGGTCGGCGTCGGGCACCTCCAGGGAATGGGCGCCACTGCAGATGGCGACGTCGGGGGTTCTAATCCCCTGAACGCGATTCAGGACATCCTGTCCCGGCGCCAATACGACGAAATCATCCTGTCAACGCTTCCCAGTGGCATCTCGCGCTGGCTCAACCAAGACCTGCCTTCCAAAGTGAGACGCCGATTCGGTCTTCCTGTCACGACGGTCACCGCGACCCCGGAGTCGATGCGCGGCTAGTTGCATCGTCGCCGCTCGATCGGGACGCCAACCTGCGCCAACATCAAACCAGGGCAGGTCCAAGGCCAAGCCAGCAGGTGGAGCCATGAAGGCGAACCGCCTGCTGGCGCGCCTGCGCTTTCCTGCGCGAAATACCGGCCGCCGCCGTACCGATGCTGGGATTGCTGTTTGCCCGGGCGCGTTTGCGGCTAGTTATGTCGCAACTGCAACTCGGGGACAGGTGGCGGGCCGCTCAGAATCGCGCACACGGAACGTTTTGTGCGATCTACGGCACTGTGCTGATCCTCACCCGAAGACCGGCGATCCCGCTGGCGGCATAGGAGCCAGCCCTCACGCTGCCACGGGATCGCCCCTTGCCGTGATGGCCGTTGCCCACAGTTGAGGCTCTGAGTGGAAGCCCTAATGGTAGGCGTCGTCGATGTGCTGGTAACCGGCAGTCACGCCCGCTGAGTACTGGGTCAGATCGAGGTTGGTTAGATGTGCGCATTACTGGGTATACCAGAGACCAAAGTGCGGACGGGCGAGCAGAGTCCCCCGCGACCCCCCCCTCGCGGTGGTAGAACCTGACCCCCGGGAAGAACCTGCTCGCTCGTCCAGCACCTTGTCGCTCACCGCGCAGCAGTCCCTGAGTTCGATCAAGGTCCGACGGTACGACGGGTGGCACCTGGGGTTCTGCCTCCACGGGGCCGTTGAGGACCTTCCTGGGCTGTCACGGGGCGCCGGAGCAGAGCTCAGCGAGTATCTCGTCGAGGACCTGGTTTTGGAAGGCGCGCGCCTCGGAAGGTCTGGGAGGCGGGCCACCGTGACGCGCTTGAAGACACCGGTCGATCAGCTCAGCTGCGATACCGGTGTCGCGCAGTCGGCGACCCGCTGCGCCCTTGGAGAGCCATACACCGTGGCGGTACCTGACCAGCGAGCGGCAGGCGCCCAGGACGGCATCATCGGTTCCAGGGGCCGGCTCATCACCCGGCGGCGTCGGAAGGTCGAGCCACCACCGCAGCGCGTCAACCAGGAGAGCGGGGACGTCGGCGGGGGACAGGTCGGCAAACATCTGCGGCGCCGGTGGTCCCCATAGGGCGTACCCGCTCTGATGCAGGATGCTGCGGTCCAGCGCGTACCAGAATCGCCCGTCCGCCGCAGGCCGGTCCTCGGCGGCGTAGGTGGCGCGGAAGGTCATCCCTGCGCCCGAGTTGAGCTCGACGTCGAATCCGGGCTCGATCGTCCCCGACTGAGCGACAGCACGGCGGTACAGCACGAGCTCGAGCCCCCGGGCGGGACAAGGTAGCGCCTCATGACGCAGCCGTGAAACCAGCGCACGCTTCAGTGGAAGGTCCACGGTGTGCTCACAAACCAAAGCCACGTCGACGTCGCTCCGGCCGGGCTGGTAGGCGCCGAGGGCCACCGAACCGGCCGCATAGGCACCCACCAGGTTGGCACCCAGAGTTCCGCGAGCTGCGTCGACCAGCTCTCCGAGATAGCGCTCAACCTCTGGAAACATGCCTATCTCCACCTGGGACACGGACGAACTGTTCACCGGCTGCTGCATTCAGCGGATGGGGCGGACGAAGTCGCCTCGGCGAGGATCGACGGCGGTCGGTCGGGTCTCGACGCCGCGGCGAACGAGGCTGGCATCGTGGAACTGCAGCGGGAAGGTGCGCAGGGTTCGGACCAGCTCAGGGCCATCGACAGCCGTCAGGTCGGCGATCCCGGTGGGCAGCGTCTGGGCTTGGATGTGGAGGTGGGGGTGGCTGGTATGACCTGAGTTGCCGACCCGGGCGATCGGTTGGCCCTCGGTGACCTGATCGCCGGTCTTTACGGTGATGCTGCCTTGACGGAGGTGTCCCATCAACAGGTATCGGCCTGCACCGAGGTCGATGATTAGCTGGTTCCCGGTGGGGTGCTGGGTGTCGACGGTTCCGACGGGCAGGTCCGGGTGACCGTCGACCAGGTAGGTGACGGTTCCGCTTGCCGGGGCGAGTACGGGCTGGTCGTAGATGTGGTAGCTGGTCAGTTCGGTGCTGCCGGGGCGGCGGATGCTTCCGTCGACGACCTGCATGATGTCCACGGCGTCGCCTTGCGTCGACCGGGTCTGGTGGTAGTTGACCAGCTCGGCATGTCCGCCGTGGCCGACCCACCATTCGCCGGCCAGAGGGCTGCCGATGGTGATGGCATCGACCGGCGGCCTGTACACCGAGATCAGTTGGACGGCCAGGAAGATCGTTCCGGCGACCACCATGAGGTTGGAGCCCAGCCGCACCCGACGCAGCGGCACCAGGGACAGAAGCACCAAGGCGACCAGGCTGAGGATGAAAGCGACCAGCAACACGCGGTGGAGTTCGGGTGTGAGCTGGAGTGCCGCTGGGTCGTACACCCCGGTGGGTACGGTCAGGGCGAGCAGCCCACAGAGCAGCAGCACGTTGGTCAGCTGCAGCCGCTGGCCTCCGAGTCCGGCGCGTAGCGGTTGGCGCAGGAGGCCGTAGTCGAGCCGCTGGCGCCGGGCTGCGAAGATCCGGGTGAGCCCGATGAGGAGCGGCATGGTGAGCACCAGAAGAGCCATCGGCAGCAGGCTCGCGCCGCGCTCGCCGTACCAGTTGGCCACGACCACGACGATGGTCAGGGAAAGCATCAGGTTGCGTCGGGTGAGCAGGAACCACCCGGCCGGCCGGTCATCGTTAGCGGCATCCGTCATCGCCAGTGGCAGGGCTAGCGCCACGACCGCCAGACACGTGACGGCCAGGCCGGATCCGTTGAGTCCGAACAGGGTGACGAGGGGCACGGCCAACTGGGGCTGAAAGATCACGACGGCCAACGCACCCGCCAGCGCGCCTCCGAGCAGGGCGTTGCGCGGGCGGTGGGCGATGGGCCGGGGCCGGGCTATGTGGTCGGGTGGCGAGCCGAGGGCCAGCACCACTCCGATCACGGGCAGGACAACGACGAACGGCAGTAGGCCCAAGAGGCTGGCGGCCAACGCAGCCCCTGCCACGGCCAGCGCGATCAAGGGCCGACCGCGTGAAGGGTGCGCGGCTGGCCGGACGTCAGTGTCGGTGGTGAGGATCTGGTTCGTCGGCTGCTCTGCTGTCTTCATGCTGGTTTCTCCCTTGAATGGGTGGGCTGCGGTGAGTCGACGTGGCCTCGGACATGTCGGACGGGCCCGGTCCCGGCTGGTCCACACGTTGCGGGCCTGAGTCCAGCAATCGGCGGCTCAGGCAGGCAATGAGGACTACCGGTGCCTTGCGAGTGTTCCAAGCTCATCCTGTCCGTGACAGCTCCCCCCGCGCACCAGTACAGACACCCCACTTAGGGTTCGGCTTTCTGGCCGACTGCTGCGCGAACGGTCCGGCAGCAGGTCATCGCAGCCACGGGCGCGGGACGACTGTGCCGCGAGTCCGGCGGTCGAGGTCGCAGGGCGCTAGGTTTGGCGCACCGAGAGCCTAGGGGGATCGATGAGCGACCTGCCGGTCGGCGCAGACCAGCAGCAGAGCGTCAGCACGGGTGCGGCGCGCAACCTCGCGAGTACCACCAAGACGAGAGCGCAATGGGCGGCCCTGACCCCGCGATGGGTGCTGCATCTCCTGCCCTGGGTACGCGTCGACGGTGGCACGTACCGCGTGAACCGCGTCCGGCTCCTCGACCCCGACCAGCGCAAGATTCGATGCACGATCGAAGACGGCCGGCCCGTGGTCGCCGTGGACGAGCTGCGTCAGCTCTCGCTGTTTCGGGACTTGGACGCCGACGCCGTCCAAGCCATCACTGAGGCGCTCCAGCTGGAGAGCCACGACGCCGGCACCGTGCTGATCACTGAGGGCGAGGCGGGCGACAAGTTTTACCTGCTGGCCGAAGGAGCCGTCGAGGCGTGGATGCGGGGTTCGCGAGGCCAGAAGCTGCGTCTTGCCGTCTTGGGTGCCGGCGAGATCTTCGGCGAGTCGGCCTTGCTGTCCGACGAGCCGCGCAGCGCCACCGTCACCGTTCTCGGGCCGAGCACTTTTCTCACGCTCTCACGCGCCCAGTTCGAGGCGCTGATGGCGTCCCAACCCGACCTGCGCGCCGCGATGCAGGCGGTGGCGCAACGGCGCCTACGCCAGCGGGCGGCGATGGACGTCGACGAGTACGGCGAGCGCAAGATCGAGGTGGAAGCAGGGCATCACGGCGAGCAGGTGCTGCCGGAGACGTTTGTCGACTACGAAGAGACGCCGCGGGAGTACCCGCTGAGCGTCGTGCAGACGATCGTCCGCGTCCATACGAGGGTGAGCGACGTCTACAACAACCCCATCGACCAGCTCGAGGAGCAGTTACGGGTCAGCATCGAGGGCATCCGCGAGCGACAAGAGCACGAGCTCATCAACAACGCTGAGTTCGGGCTGCTCCATGCGGCTGCACCGTCGATGCGGATTCGGAGTCGCACGGGCGCCCCGACGCCCGACGACATGGACGACCTGCTGGCGCTGGTGTGGAAGCGACCGGCCTTCTTCCTCGCCCACCCGCTCGCCATCGCCGCGTTCGGCCGGGAATGCACCCGGCGCGGCGTGCCTCCGCCCACGACCACGATGTACGGATCGCCGTTCCTCACCTGGCGAGGCGTCCCCATCGTCCCGTGCGACAAGCTCCTGGTCGACGGCAGGGCGCGCAGCGACTCGCGCGCCGGCACCACGGACATCCTCCTGATGCGCGTGGGCGAGCGCGAGCAGGGCGTGGTTGGGCTGCACACGTCTGGCCTGCCGGGTGAGCCCGAGGGGCTCCCCGGCCTCTCCGTCCGGCTGATGGGGATCAACCGCCAAGCCGTGGCGTCGTACCTGCTCACGCTGTACTTCTCCGCGGCGGTCTTGATCGAGGATGCCATTGCCGTCCTCGAGGGCGTCGACGTCGGCGTCTATCACGAGTACCCATGACCGTCGTTCCGTCTGCCGATGGGCTGCATAGCGAAGCGTCGGACGAGACCTTCGTCGCTCGGTTGGCTAATGACATCTTCCGCCAGGGGCCAGAGCTAGGCGCCTTCGCTGCCGACCGGGCCGAGGAAGTCGACGCCGTGCCGGGACACGGGGCCAATGCAGCCACCGACCTCGGGGCCAAGTCGGCGGGACTCGCCTATCGGGACGATCCAGCGGTCACGAGGTCGATCCCCGCCGACGCCCTACCACCGGCTCTGCCCGGTTCGCTTGGCATCGCCGCCTCGAGCCCGTCCAGCTTCCTGCTTCGCTCGGCTCCGCTGGGCGTGGCAATGCCAGCGGAGGTCGCCCAGCCGTGGCGCCAAGCGGATGCGCACCGCTGGCAGGCACCTGACTTTCGTGGCCGGGTCGTCGAGGTTCCCTACACAACCGGACCCATGGTGTCCGACGCCCCTGGCGTGGGCGCACTGCGCCAGCTCGCGTCCACCCGGCTGGACGCGAGCACTCCGCCCGGCCCCCCTGCGGCGCCGGTCCCGGGAACCGGTGCTTCCCGGGCCGACGGCTCGCGCCTCTATTTCTTGGGCGCGTCGGCACCTGCGGGTGAGCGCGGGCGGGATGGCAGGATGCCCCTCACCGGCTACGACGCCGAACTCGTCCGGCGCGACTTCCCGGTGCTGCACCAGCGGGTCCACGGCAGGCGTCTGGTGTGGCTCGACAACGCGGCGACCACCCAGAAGCCGCAGTGCGTGATCGATGAGATGGCCCGCTTCTACCAGCACGACAACTCCAATATCCATCGCGGAGCACACGAGCTCGCGGCCCGCGCCACCGATGCGTACGAGGGCGCTCGGGCCCGGGTGGCAGCCCTGATCGGTGCCGCCTCGACGCACGAGATCGTCTTCGTGCGGGGCACCACGGAGGCCATCAACCTGGTAGCCCAGTCCTACGGGCGCAGCGTGGTGGGCCCGGGCGACGAGATCGTGCTCACGACGCTGGAGCACCACTCCAACATCGTCCCCTGGCAACTGCTCGCCAAGGAGAAAGGCGCGTCGCTCCGTCCGGTCAGGATCGACGACCGCGGCGACGTGATGCTCGACCACTACGCGTCGCTCTTGGGGCCGCGCACGCGCATCGTGGCGCTCTCGCAGGTGTCGAACGCCCTCGGGACGATCGTGCCGGTGTCCGCCATGGCGGGGATGGCGAAGGCGGTAGGCGCCACGGTCGTGGTCGACGGCGCCCAGGGGGTCCCCCACCTGCCGGTGGATGTGCAGTCGCTTGGGGCGGACTTCTACGCCTTCTCGGGACACAAGATGTACGGGCCTACCGGCATCGGGGCGCTGTGGGGGCGGGAGGTGCTCTTGGACGCCATGCCGCCGTGGCAGGGCGGTGGGTCAATGATCAAGCGGGTGGACTTCGAGTCGTCCACTTGGAACGACCTGCCGTACAAGTTCGAGGCGGGCACGGGCAGCATCGCCGACGCCGTCGGGCTCGGTCGGGCCATCGACTACGTCATGGCCCTGGGTCTCCCCCAGATCGCCGCCCACGAGCAGGCGCTGCTGGGCCACGGTACGGCCGCCCTCGCCGCCATCCCGGGACTGCGCCTGATCGGCACGTCACTGCACAAGGCCGGCGTGCTGTCGTTCGTGCTCGATGGAACCCAGGTCGAGGCCGTCGGTCGATTTCTTGACGAAGAGGGGATCGCCGTACGCGCCGGGCACCACTGCGCCCAGCCGGCGCTGCGTCAGTTCGGCTTGGACGCCACGGTGCGCCCCTCGATCGGCATCTACAACACGCACGACGACATCGACGTGCTGGCCGGGGCGGTGCGTAAGGCCGCTAATGCCCTCCGCCGATAGGAGGCCGCCGCGGCCCGATCGGGCGAGGGCAAGGCCGCGGGGTCGAATCTCAGAGATCGGGCGCGGACAGGAACTGATGGATCTGGGAGACGACAACTGAACCTTCCCCGACGGCCGAGGCCACCCGCTTGACCGATCCACCCCGAACGTCGCCGACGGCGAACAGCCCAGGCACGGTGGTCTCGTAGGGGTGCGGCTGCCGTTCGAGTGGCCACCCCTGTGCGGCTGCCTCCGCACCCGTGAGCAGGAAGCCATGCCGGTCCCGCTGAACAGCCTCGGGCAGCCAATCCGTCCGAGGCTGCGCGCCGATCATGACGAAGAGGCCGTCCCCGCGGATCGTCTCGACTTCTCCCGTTGTACGGTCACGGATCTGCACCTGCTCGAGCCGGCCCGCTCCTTCGCCTCCGCTGACCTCGGCGTCGGTGCGGACAACGACGCCGGGCTCCCCGTCAATCGCCTTGACCAGGTAGTCCGACATCCCGGCCCCGAGATCGCCGGCGCGCACCACCAGGGTGACCCGCTCGCAGTATCTCGCCAGATGCAGGGCCGCTTGACCAGCGGAGTTGCCGCCGCCCACCACCACCACGTGCAGCCCCGCGAGGGCCTGAGCGGCAGAAACGCTGGCGCCGTAGTAGACGCCATTACCGGTCAATTCTTCCAGGCTGGGGACGCCGAGACGTCGATACGAAACCCCCGCAGAGAGAATGACCGCACGTGCGGTGACGATGCCAACGTCACCGATCTGTGCCACGAACAGCGCCCCGTCGCGCTCGAGCGATTCGACTTGGCGCATCAGCAGGAAGCCCGCACCGAACACCCAGGCCTGCTGGTAGCCGCGTTGAGCCAGCTCCGCACCGCTGATGCCGCGGGAGAATCCGAGGTAGTTCCGGATCAGTGAGCTGGCGCCGGCCTGCCCGCCGATCGACTCGCGCTCCACGACCAGTGTCCGCAAACCCTCCGACGATGCGTACACGGAGGCGGCCAGCCCGGCAGGACCGGCGCCGATGATCAGGACATCGAACTCGCGGTCGTCCTCCTGCAGCGTCGTGGGGATGCCCCACGCCTCGAGAATGTCCACGTCCGACGGGTCGACCAGGTGCCGCCCGCCCATGGCAGGCATCCAGACCACCACGTTGCCGGTCGCGGCGCCGGTCGCCTCGAGGACCGCCTGACCCTCGACGGACTCTCGGTCACGGAAGGCGAAGGGGATGCCGTTCCGGTTCATCAGGCTGCTGATCGCGTAGGCCCTCGGCGACCGCGAGTCGGCCACCACGACCACCTCGCGGGGGTTGGCGGCGTAGCTGCGCGACCACTCGTGCACGAATTCGGCGATCGTCCGGTGGAAGAACTCGTCCCGGACCGTCCATGGCTTGAGTACGTAGTAGTTGATGTGGCCCAGCGCCATCGCGTGCAGGATGGCCGCAGCCGAGGTGCGGTCGGACCACGCACCCCACTTCACCAGCAGCGCCCTCCGAGCGGCTGGGTGCAGCGTCCGGACCTCCGTGAGGAGCCGCTCACGCACTTCTGCGTCGTAGGAGTCGTCGACCAGCACGACCGCGACGGGGTCCCCGCGCAGATGAGCTGCCTGCAGGGCGTGCGTCGCCTCCTCAGCCGTCGCCTCACCACGGATCCGGAAGTCACTGCCGAACGAGCGTTGCAGTTGAGCCTCGATGATGTCGAGTTGCACAGGGTCCGGGTCGACCGCCAGTAGGAGAGGTCGGCTGCGGCTGCTTTCCAGCGTCACCCCGGATTGCCCCCTCCCACCGTTCGCGCCGGTGACCGTGGCCTTGGGCGGTAGGCCCACGGCCGTCGGAACGATCTGCGTTCGGCTGGACGCCGCTCGGATGCCCGATCCTTGCAGATCCTGCAGCGCTGGTCCAGATTCTGATCCACTCCTCGGCAGCACTCCGCAACCACGTTGAGGGGCGGGTCTGGTGAGGAAACACGCGGCTGACATGATGACCGCTGATGGCTCTCCCCACGGGTTCCGGCGTTGCCTTCCTTTTCACAGACATCGAGGCGTCCACGCGCACCGAGCGTGCGCTCGGCTCCCCTGTATGGGCGGGGGTTGTCGGACGTCACGACGAGTTGATGCGGCGCGCGATCGAAGGACACGCTGGATCGGTCGTGAAGACCGAAGGTGACGCGTTCTTCGCCGCGTTCCCTGGAGCCGCAGAGGCGGTGGCGGCAGCCGCCGTTGCCCAGCGAGCGCTCGCGGCCGAGTCTTGGGCCGGCGGTGCCGTGGTTCGCGTCCGGATGGGCATCCATCTGGGCGAGGGGCGGCTGCGGGCACAACTTGCAGCAGGCGACCCGGAGGACTATGTCGGGATCGACGTGAACTACGCCGCGCGAATCGCGGCGGCCGCGAACGGGGGACAGATCGTGCTGTCCGCGCCGCTCGTTGCTGCGCTGCCTCCCCAGTTGGAGCGGCTCACCGGGTTGGAGGATGTCGCCGTCGTCGAGGACGGGCTCCGCGCGGTGAAGGACTTCGACGAACCCGTTCCGCTCTTTCGGCTCGTCGTCCCCGGCGCTGCAGATGACGACCGACCCCTCCGAACGACGGAGGTGCCGTCCAACCTTCCCGGGGACGTCACGACGCTCGTGGGCCGGGAGGCAGAGATCGAGCTCGTTCACCGCGACCTCCAGGCTGCCCGGATCGTGACGCTGACGGGTCCTGGCGGCAGCGGAAAGACCCGCCTCGCCATCGCCGCGGCGCGCGTCCTGCGCGACGAGTACCCGCACGGCGTCTGGCTCGTCGACCTCGCGGCGGTGGGTGACGTTGGACTCGTGGAGTCCGTGATCGCCACGGCTGTCGGCGTCCGCGAGTCGCCCGAGCGGACCATGGCGGAGGCCCTCCGCGACCACCTCCGTGACCGTACGGCCCTGCTCGTTCTCGACAACCTCGAGCAGCTGCTTCCGGCGGCTGCGGCCGTCGTCGCCGGGCTCGTGAGGTCCGCGCCGCAGGTGCGTGTGCTCCTGACGAGCCGCGAGCTGCTGCGGATCTCGGGGGAGCGCGCCCACCACGTGCCGCCGCTGGACCTCGACGAGGGTGTCGCACTGTTCCTCGACCGCGCACGTGCACACCGACCGGACCTGGCGCTCACCGAGGACGCGCTCGCCGCTGTCCGCGAAATCGCTGAACGGCTGGGCGGGCTGCCTCTGGCGCTGGAGCTCGCGGCGGCGCGCGTGAGGATGCTCACGCCGCGCCTCATCTTGGAGCGACTCGCCCGAAGCCTCGACCTTGGCGGGGGCGCACGTGACCTGCCAGAGCGCCAGCGCACGCTGCGCGGGGCGATCGGGTGGAGCTATGAGTTGCTCTCGGATCCGGAGCGGCGCCTGTTCAGCCGGCTCGGCGTGTTTGCCAGCGGCTGGACGCTCGAGTCCGCCCTGGCCGTGGCCGACCCCGAGATGGATTGCGGCATCGACGTCATTGAGGGAATCGAATCACTGGCGGACAAGAGTCTCGTCCGCATCGAGCCCTCCGTCGATGCAGATCCCTCGGCCGAGACCGGGCCGCGGTTCGGCATGCATGCCCTCCTTCGCGAGTTCGCCCTGGAGCGGCTCGACGAGAGCGGCGAGCGGCTGGTGGTCGAAGAGCGGTTTGTCGAGGATTGTGTGGGCATCGCCGAACGCGCGGGCAAGGTGATGCGCGGGCCCGCCGGCAAGGGGGCGATGGCGGTGCTCGATCGTGAGGAGCGCAACATCCGAGCTGCGCTTGACTGGTCGCTGGCGCAAGACGCGCCGACGCACGGCCTCCGCATAGTCGGTGCCAGCTGGCCGTGGTTCGAGGCGCGGGGACGGCTCCGGGAGGCTCGCTCGACGCTCACCCAACTGCTCGAGCACCCCTCACCCTCGGATGCACGGGTCCGGATCGCCGCGCTCGCGGCCGCGGGCGGCCTTGCCTACTGGATGCGCGACGTCGTCGCCGCCCAGGCTGCCTACGAGGAGCGTCTAGCGCTCGCTGAGGAGACGGGCGACCCGGTTCTCACCGGTGACGCGCACTACGACCTCGGGTTTGTCGGCATGCTGACTCAGGACGAAGCAATGCTTCGCTCGCACGAGGAGCGCGCGCTCGAGTTGTACACGGCGGCCGGTCACGACGACGGCGCTGTCCTGACACGCGAGGCACTCGCGCTCAGCCTCTTCATCGGCGGCGAGTACGAGAGGTCGCGCGAGCTGCAGACACTGAACCTCGAGGTGTTCCAGCGCGCGGGCTCGCAGATGCAGGTCGCCAGCGCTTCGACGTTCCTGTCCGCCGCTGAGTGGCGCTCTGGTGACACCGAACAAGGCTGGCACCGGCTGCTTGGTGCCCTGTCGTTTTTCCACTCCTTGGAGCATCCAACGGGCTTGTCACGGACGCTCGGCCTCGCCTCGATCATGCTGCTGTGCAGCGGTCCGTCGGAACTCGGCGCGCGTGCCGCCGGCGCGACGTACCGGCTGGTCCGGGAGACGGGTCTGATGCTGGGGCCGGTGCACGTGCTTCACCTGCCTGAACCGTCGGGGCTGGCTGAGGCACAGTTCGGGCTCTCACGTGCCGCCGAACTCTTGGCGGAGGGCGAGGCGATGACGACCGACGACCTGGTAGCCGCACTTGCGGCATCGCCGCCACCGGGGGCGCCGTTGGTCGCGGGGCTCGAGGGGGGGCCCGCCTCGAACGCCTGACGGTCGCCGGACATCAGTCCGCTACGGTGAGCCGCACCTCGAGCCGTTGAGCGGTCCGCTCCCTTCCGTCCTTCTCACGCACCCGGTTGGTTTCGTATTGGTACACGCCGTCCCACGAGCCGGGCGAAAAACGGGCGATTTCCTGCTCGCCAAGATGCACCGTCAGGACCCCCTCGTCGTCACGGTAGTGCGTCGCCTCCACGAAGGTGTGGTCGACGTGGTGCTCATAGCGCAACAGGACGGTGATCACCCTGCAACAATGGCATGGGCCCGCGACTACCTGAGCGAGGGTGCATCGGGGGTATCGTCGTCATCCCGAGGGCCGAGTCGATCGGGTGCGGAGCCCGTACGCGGTGCACGCACGTCCGCTCTCCTAGGATCAAGGCAGACAGAGGCCACGACGGCACTTTTCGTCGACTTGTGGCGGTGAGGGGGCGCATGAATCTCGAGAAGGTCGTCTTCGGCTTCTTCGTGCTGCTGGCGGCGACGCTCAACTTCGGGTTCTTCATCGGCGACATCGCCAACCCCGACCTGCACAACATCTATGAGTTGTTTGCCGCGCTCGCGGTCAGCCTGATCGCAACGGTGCTGAAGTTCGGCGACCGGACCCAGATCGGCGCCGTACACCTGGCCACCAGCCTGGTGGCCGACCTGCAGCTCATTGCGGCCAGCATCGTCTACGTCTGGGCCTCGGAGGTTTCGGCCGGAGGGATGACCGCGGCTCACACGGCCAGCATGGTCTCGCTGTCCGGCGGCGCGCTGTTGGCCAACTTGGTCTCGGTCGTGCTGCTGGTGATCGAGACCGTCACCTTCCACCGCGGCTGACGCTGGGCACCGATGAGCAACCCCCTGCTCGTCTTCTGGCAACTGTTCAGCCGCCACAACCGGGCCGACCGGGTTCCGTTCCGCCTGCACCTCGAGTCCTCGACGCAGGCTTCCTCGACGATCTTCCTGGTCATGCGGCGCATGCGGGCGCCGCTGATCACCCTGATCGTCATATTCTCGGTCAGCGTCATCGGCCTGACGCTGATCCCTGGTGTCGACCCTGAAGGGCAACCGGACCGACTCAGCATCTTCGAGTCGTTCTACTTCTGGAGCTACACGGCCACCACCATCGGGTTCGGCGAGCTGCCGTACCCGTTCTCGCCCGCGCAGCGACTGTGGGTCACCTTCGCGATCTACCTCTCGGTCATCGGCTGGGCGTACGCGATCGGCTCCCTGCTGACGCTGGTGCAGGACCGGTCGTTTCGTCAGGCCCTGGCGCTGGGGCAGTTCACCCGGCAGGTGGCGCGGCGGCGCGAGCCGTTCTTGCTGCTGGTCGGTTACGGACGCGCCGGCGAGCTGCTGGCCAAGGACTTTGACGCGCTCGGCCAGCAGCTTGTGGTGGTCGACGAGTCACCTGAGCGAGTCGAGGCCCTTGACTTGGGGTCCTATCACGCGGACATTCCTGGATTGGTGGCCGACGCCTCCAACCCACACCATCTGAGTGCGGCGGGGCTCGACCACCCCTACTGCGCCGGCGTGCTGGCCCTGACCAACGACGACCAGACCAACCTCGCCGTAACGATGACTGCGGCTCTGGTACGTCCCGACCTGCCGGTCATCTCCCGTACCGTCTCGGCTGCGATAGCGGAGCGGATGCGTGCTTTCGGAACGCCGACGGTGATCAACCCGTTCGACCGGTTCGGCGACCACCTCCGGCTGGCTCTAAACGCGCCGGCGTCCTATCAGTTGCTGACGTGGCTGGAGGCCGGCCCGGGAGCAGAGCTGCCTGAGCGCGGGGACCCGCCGACCCACGGCCGATGGGTGATGTGCGGCTATGGCCGGTTCGGTCAGGAGGTGACCTCCGACCTGCGGGCGGCGGGCCTGGAGGTGACCATCATCGAACCGACGGAGCAGGGCGAGCATGAACCGGGAGTGATCGTCGGTGACGCCTCAGACCCGGCCGTGCTGGCTCGGGCCGATCTGCCGAGTGCAGTCGGGCTGGTGGCGGGCACCGACAACGACACCACCAACCTGTCGATGCTGGCCACCGCGCGTCGCCTCAACCCCGACCTGTTCCTCGCCGCCCGTCAGAACCGTCCGACCAGCGCCGCCCTGTTCGAGGCGATGCACACCGACGCCTTGCTGGTGCCGACTGAGGTCGTTGCCCACGAGGTGTACGCCCTGATCAGCACGCCGATGCTGTGGCGCTTCATCCAGGAGATCCCGGCGCGCGGCAACGCGTGGGCGGCCGACCTCGTCCAACGGCTGCGGCACAGCTGCGGGCGAGAGCTGCCGGCCCTGTGGAAGCTCAAGTTGGACTCCGAGCTGGCGCCGGCCTTGGTCGACTGGCTCGCCGGAGGCCGGGTGGCCCTGGGTGAACTGCTTCGGAGCCCCGAGGATCGGCAGCGGCGCCTAGACGTGGTGCCTTTGCTGCTACTGCGCGACGGCCAAGCCATCCTGACACCCGACCTCGAAACCGTGCTGGCACCCGGCGATGAGCTGTTGTTCGCCGGACAGGGCTCGGAGAGGCGAGAACTCGAGAGCACCCTCGAGATCGACTCGACCGCGGCGTACGTGTTGTTCGACGAGCACATCCCCTCCAGCTGGATATGGCGCAAGTTGTCGCGCAAGCCCTCGCTGCCCACCGTCGAGGCCCGCGAGGACCTGCCCACCCGTCACCGGTGACCCCTCAAAAACTGTCACCGCGACGCCCTAGCGTGGTCCTCACTAGTCACCGCCGCCTTCGCGGGCCGGACCTTCAAAGGAGAACGTCATGACCACACTGTCAGATCGACCGAACACGGCCTTGATGGTGATCGATGTCCAAAAGGGTGTCGTAGCGCAGGCCCACGAGCGTGACGCGGTGGTGGCCAACATCCGCGCGCTGGTCGACCGGGCTCGCCAGGAGGGTGCGCCGATCGTCTGGGTGCAGCATTGCGACGAGCACTTGGAAAAGGGGAGTGAGGCCTGGGAATACGTCTCCGAGCTGAATCCTCAGGAGTCAGAGCCGCTGGTGCACAAGTCCTTCGGGGACTCGTTCGAGGGTACGAATCTTGAAGACGTGCTGGCTCAAGCCCAGGTCGGTCGTCTGATCGTGTCCGGCGCTCAGACCGACGCCTGCATCCGGTCCACGATCCATGGTGCGTTCGCCCGCGGCTACGACGTGACTCTGGTCGGTGATGCACACACCACGGAGGACCAGAGCGAATGGGGTGCCCCGCCGCCGGACAAAGTGATCGCGCACACCAACCTCTATTGGCAATATGAGGGCGCCCCGGGACGTTCGGCCGTGGTCACCGAGACCAAAGAGGTGACGTTCAGCAGCTGAACGGCGGTGATGCGGGCGGCGTCGTTGGGGATTGCCGCGAACGGCTCAACCTGGGTTGGCTCAACCAACGCGTCACGTGTGGGAGTATCGGGAGGATTCCGCTAACGCCAGCGGCGCTACAAGGGGGCCTGCTTGACGACCATCGACGCGGGGCACGAGCCATTCGTGGCTTCGAAGCGTCTTCTCATCGCCGGGTGGGCGTTGCACACGTACACGGCCTCCGGGACCGTGCTCGCCTTGCTGGCGGTGACGGCTGCGATCGACGGCAACGCGGTGCGGGCTCTCTGGATCCTGCTCGCCGCCCTAGTTATCGACGGCACCGACGGCATGATGGCTCGTCGACTGAGGATCAAGGAGACAATCCCTCACTTCGACGGCGCCCGGCTGGACGACATCGTCGACTACATCACCTACGCGTTCGCGCCGATGGTGCTGCTGTGGACCGGCGGCTATCTGCCCGAGGGAGCCTGGGGCGCAGTAGCCGCGGCGCTGCCGCTGCTCGCATCGAGCTTCCAGTTCTGCCGCACCGACGCCAAAACCGAGGACCACTACTTCTTGGGCTTCCCCAGCTATTGGAACGTGGTCGCCTTCTATGCCATCGTCCTCGGGCTGTCACCCGGGATCACGGCGGCGGTGCTGTTGACCTGTGCGGTCCTGGTTTTCGTACCGATCAAATATCTCTACCCCTCCCGGACGCACGTGTTTCGGACGCTGAACATCAGTCTGGCCGCAGTCTGGCTGGTGCTCTATGCGGTGATTCTGGCCGAGATGCCCGATCCCAACACGATCGTCGTCGTGCTGTCGCTGGGATACGTGGCCTACTACTTCCTGATCAGCGTCTATCTCACCGTAGTCGGCCCGCGCCGCCGGAGGTCGTAGCGATCGGCGGCATCTGGCTGCCGACTCCGCGCTAGCCGCTGCGCTCGAGCAGTCCTCGGCGCTGGGCCACGCTGACCGCCTCGGTGCGCGTCTTCGCCTGAAGTTTGGCGAGGATGTTGGACACGTGCACGCTCGCTGTCTTCGTACTGATGAACAGCCCTTGGCCGATCTCGGGGTTGGTGCGTCCCTCAGCGACGAGCCGCAGCACCTCGCGTTCGCGAGGCGTCAACACCTCCACCGACGACGTCCCTGGCGTGCGTGCTGTCCCTGCCAGCGGCCGCAGCTCGGCCACCAGCGGCAAGGCCCC
The DNA here is from genome assembly GCA_035634295.1 of Propionibacteriaceae bacterium. Classification (GTDB taxonomy): domain Bacteria; phylum Actinomycetota; class Actinomycetes; order Propionibacteriales; family Propionibacteriaceae; genus Microlunatus. The sequence goes on from DASQDG010000042.1 coordinate 16,293, forward strand.
CAGCCGCTCTGCCGTCGGCAACGCCGCCCGCGCCAGCTCGAGCGACTGGGCCGTGTCCCCGGCGGCTCGCAGTGCGGCCGACAGCCGGGCCTGCGAGCGCGCCTGCTCGAAGACGTGACCGTAGCGCCGGAAGCCTTCGACAGCGCCCTGCCAGGCCGCCACCTGCTCACCTGGCTCCACGGGCTCGCCCGCTGCTGAGCGCAGCCTCAGCAGCTCGGCGTCCAGCCGCTGCAGCCACGCCTGGCTCTCTAGGCCGGGCCTAGGTCGTCGCCCCATGCCGGTGGCGCACTGTGCCGCCTCACTCAGCTGCTGGGCGCGAGCCACGAGGGCGCGTCGCCGGTCGGCCTCGAGATCAGCCAGCGACCCGGCCAACTGCCCCAGCAGCAGGCTGGTCAGCCGAATCCTGGCCTGGAACTCGGTGGTGCCCCAGGTGCGCCCGACCGACGACACCGCCTCATCGAACACGGTCAGCGGGCCATCCACCCCACCCGCCGTCCCGGCCAGATCGATGGCGGCGGCAGCGCTGTGCACCGCGACCATGCCGTCGGTCGACCACTGGGGTCTCACCCGTTCCATCAGCGCCTGCCAGTCGGCCGTCTCCCCACGACCAGCCCGCACCGTCAGCGTCACCGACAGCAGCCCGGCAGCGGCCAGGGGCGGTGCCTCGTCGGCTCTCAGGTCGGCGATCTCCAGGGCAAGGTCCCAGCGTCCGAGCTGATGGGCGACCAAGCCGGCCAGGATACGGGAATCCACGCCGTAAGGGGCGAATGGCCGACCGACCTCGGCGCTGCGCCGGGCCGCCCGCCGATAGGTCTGCAGTGCCTCGTCGAGCTCCCCTTGCTCGAGATAGATCCCCGCCAGCTGGTGCAGCACGCGCACCTCAGAAGGATCAGCCGTGCCCGCGGTCGCCTCCGCGAGCTCCTGCAGGATCCGGCGGGAGGCGACTGCGTCGCCGCTGCGCTCGGAGATCCGGGCCAGCACCGTCTGCAGCTGGATGGTGACCTCACCCGCGCGGACCTCCGGCGGCATCGCCAGGCCCTCCTCGGCCCACCGCACCGCTTCGGCATCCCGACGGGCGCCACCGAGTGCCACCGCATGACTCGCCACCGCCCGGCTCCGCCACTGGGTGTGCGGTTCCGGCGGGATGAGCGCGAGCGCCTCGGCGGTCACAGCGATCACGTCGGTGGATGAGTCCGACAGCGCAGCCGCCTCGGCCAGCGCGATCAGCAATCGGGCCCGTTCCACCGGCGGCGCGTCGGCCGGGAGCCGTGACAGCTGCGCGGCCACGATCGCCTCGGCGCGCTGGACCAACCCCGCATGCGCTGCGGCCTGGGCGGCCTTTTCCACCAGGCCCACGGTCTCGCTCGACGACCCCATCGACGAATCGCCGGCCGGTTGGCTGCCCAGCAGGTCCAGAGCCATCGCGTAGTGCCGGGCCGCCTCGTCCGGCCCTCCCACAGCGGCTGCGTCGTCGCCGGCCCGGACACTGGCTGCGTAGGCCGTCGCCCGGTCCTCGGCGGCGACGGCGTGGCGGGCGACTTCGGCAGCACTCGCCCGTGAGTTGGTTGCGGTCAATGCAGCCACGTACGCCGCGTGCACTCGACGGCGTTCTCCCGGCAGCAGGTCGTCATAGACCGCCTCGGACAGCATCGAGTGCCGGAAGCGGTAGCTGTCGCCGTCAGGCACCAGCACGTTGAGCTCGACCGCCGTCCGGACCGCCGCCTCAAAGCGCTCTCCGACCAGCCCGGTCACGTCGGCGAGCACCGCGTCCGGCACCAGCCGGGCACCGGCCGACGCGGCGCGCACCACGGCGCGAGCGTCCGGCTCGAGCTGGTCGAGGCGCAGCAGCAGCAGGCCCGCCAGGTCCCTGGGCAGTGCCCGGGAGCCGACCGCGGCGACCAGCTCCTCGGTGAAGAACGCGTTGCCTTCGGCCCGTTCGATGATGGTCTGCACTTCGCCCTCGCCGAGCAGACCCGGTCCAAGTGCCAGCACCAGCCGGCGGACCTGCTCGTCGGGCAACGGCTCGAGGGCGAGTCGACTCACCCCGGGAAGCCGCGCCCAGCCGGCCGCGATCGTCCGGAGCGGGTGCCGGCGGTGCAGGTCGTCGCTGCGGTAGGTGACCACCAGCGACACCGGCTCGCTGAACCCGCGTGAGAACAGGAAGCTCAACAGGTCACAGGTGGACTGGTCGGCCCAGTGCACGTCCTCGATCAGCAACAGCAGCGGAGCCTCTCGGCCCAGCTCGCTCAGCACCGCGTGCAGCGAACCGAAGAAGCGCCCTCGATCTGGCGCCTCGGGCTGGTCACCGGCGTGCTGGTGCGCTAGCAGCCGGCGGAGATCGGGCCAACGCTCGGCGAGCTGGCTCATCCGTGCCGGCCGAGTTGCCTCCAGCTGAGCGGCCAGCTCGCTGAACGGGAGGTAGGCCATCGGGCTGCCGCCCAAGTCGAGACAGTGCCCGACTGCGACCCGCCAGCCCTGCGCGGCGGCCTGGGCACCGAGGGCGGACAGCAGCCGCGACTTGCCCATGCCTGCGTCCCCGTGCAGCAGCACCAGGCCGGACCGCGGAGTGCCCGTGACGCCGGCGAGCCTGCCGAGCGCTGCCAGCTCGGATTCTCGCCCGATGAGCGGAACGGACGCGGGCGAGGAGGACATAGCCACATTCTGCCCAAGCCGACTGACAGTCCTGACGGCCAGTGTGCGGCGCCCGGGACTAAGCGCGACTTAGGCCGATAGATGGGTGGTCTAGCCGGCCAACATAGGGCAGTTGCCCGATGTTCAGCCCGGCGCCTCAGGACGAACGTGGTGGTTGCCAGGGAGCCGCCGGCTCCCCACCCACAAGGAGACGCTGTGAACGACTACTACTACGAGTGGCACTACCACACTCGGGCCACCGAGCTGCAGGACATCGCAGCCATGGATCGGCTGGCTGCCCAGGCCGCCCCCGCGTCCGCTCTGCGTCGCTACGCCGAGCATCATCGCGGCACCCGGCGCGCAGGATCTGGGGCCGAGCTGATGAGCCGGGTGCGGAACGCGCTGCACATCGGGACGGCCCGCCACGACGCCACGGCGGTGAGCAGCCACCGGTGAGTCACGCGGGGACCCTCCGACGCCGTACGGCGAATGGATTGGCCGGCGTACGGCGCGGTGGGTTGTGGTGGTTGCGGGCGACACCAGGGAGTGCCGATGCACCCACGCCGCCGCCGGCACGCCGCCGGCACGTGCTCGCACCTCGCTCGCGGAAGCCCTGTCTTGACTGATCCGCATACGGCAGTATGCGGTCATGGCCACCACGAAGCAGCCCGAGGCGACTCCGCAGACCCTGACCAAGAAGACGTACGAGAAGGAGCTTGTCCGGCTGCAGAAGGAACTGGTGGCGATGCAGGAGTGGATCCGGACCACCGGAACGCGGATGGTGGTGATCTTTGAAGGACGCGACACTGCCGGCAAGGGAGGCACCATCCAGCGCATCAGCACGGTGCTCAACCCAAGGTCGTGCCGGGTGGTGGCGTTGCCGGCGCCGACCGACCGCGAGCGTTCCCAGTGGTACTTCCAGCGCTACATCGCGCACTTGCCGGCCGCCGGCGAAATGGTGCTGTTCGACCGCTCCTGGTACAACCGGGCCGGAGTCGAGCGGGTGATGGGCTTCTGCACAGACGAGCAGTACGCACACTTCGCCGGCACCGTTCCCATGCTGGAGCAAGCGCTGATCGACGACGGGATCCTGCTGGTGAAGTATTGGCTCAGCCTGTCAGACGCCGAGCAGCGCCGGCGGTTTCAGGCGCGGATCGACAATCCGGCCAAGCGCTGGAAGCTGAGCCCGATGGACCTCGAAGCGCAGTCGCGCTGGGTCGACTACGCCGAGGCCAAGGACAAGATGTTCGAGTTCAGCGACACCGAGCGCAGCCCGTGGTGGGTGGTGGACGCCGACGACAAGAAGGCCGCCCGGCTCAACCTGATGGCTCACCTGCTGTCCCTGTTGCCCTACGAGCATCCGCAGCTGGCCGACATCGAGCTGCCCGAGCGGCAGGACCGCGACTACCAGCGACCGCCACTGGAGTCACAGCGATTCGTGCCGCAGCGCTACCGGATCGCTGATTCCGAGTCGGCCTCGAAGTCGCAGTCCAAGTCCAAGCCCAAGTCTCAGTCGAACAAGGCCGCGTCGCCGAAGCCCAAGCCTGCGAAAGCGGAGAAGAGCGAGTGACCGCGGAGCGCCCGGTCCCCGCCGGGCCCGACCCTGACCACTATTTGAGCCGGCGCTGACCTGTTGCTGACTGGCGCTTGATCGGCGTTGAGCATGCTGCTCGCACCGCCCCACCAGCATGCAGGAGAACCCATGAGTGGCAACGCCTTGAGCGACGGCCCCCCGCGTCAGCCCTGGGGGTCGCGCGAGTTCGACTACGGAGTGGGTGATGACCTCAGGCACGCCGTACGGCAGGTACGGCTGCAGATCGCCGACGAGATCCGGGCGGCCGCCGACCGCGGTCGCACGCCGCAGGCTGTCCAGGAGGCGATGGAACGGGCCGCCCGGATTGCCGAGCAGGGCCGCGCTTGACCCGGAGACGCAGGGCGCCTTGTTCGCATCTGTCAGCGAGAGCGGGGACGGCTGAGGCGCCGCCGCCCCAAGGACAGCGACGGTGACTTAGCCGCGCGGTTGACCACTGCGGCGACCTCCGAGCGGTAACGCTCGACCGAGTGCCGGGCCCTAGCGCGCGCGCTGTCGGCGAGGGCCTGCTCCCGATATACGGGCCAATTCGCGACCACGTCCAGCACCGCCTCGGCCAGCGCCTCGGGCTGGTCCGGGGTTACGAACACCGCCGACGGGTATCCCTGTGCCGCCTCACGAAGGCCGCTGGTCGCGCTGACCACCAGTGGCCGCGCGGCCAGCATCGCCTCGACCGCGGTGTTGCCGAACGGCTCGTCGAGCACCGACGGCACCACGACGATGTCGCTGGCGCCCAGATGCGGCCAGACATCGGCGTCGAAGCCCAGGAACCGGACCGCATCGACCAGTCCGGCGGCGGCCACGGCCTGCCGGAGCTGGGCCTCGAACCACTCGTAGCCGGAGAACACCGCGCCAAGGAGGTGCAGGTGCACCTCAACTCCTCGGCGCTGCAGCTCGGCGGCGGCCGCAACGGCCACCTGGGGGCCTTTGCGCGGCGACAACCGGCCCACGAAGAGCAGCCGGATCGGAGGGGTCAGCACCGCCCGGGCGGGTGTCGGCGCCGACGGACCCGGAACTCCGTTGTAGATCACGGTCGCCCGCCGCCGCAGCGTGGGAATGGCCGATCCCAACACGTCCAGGCTGAAGGTGCTGTTGACCAGCACCTGGTGGGCGAGCAGCAGCGGTAGCGCGAGCAGTCGGCGGAGCAGGGGGCTGGCCGAGCCCTCCGCCTCGTGAACGTGGCAGAGCACCCGGCGGCGCAGCACCCGGCCCCAGAGCATCCACGTGGGCACGGTCACCGTGTTGACGTAGACCGCCTCCGCGCCGGTGCGGGCCAGCAGGCGGCAAGCTGGCGCCACGCTCGCCGCAACCTCGAGTGCGAAGCGGACCAGCCCGGCCGGACGCAGGGCACTCTTGCGCAGCACCGGAGTCGGGCAGATCTCCACCCCTGCCCCCCGAGCCACCAGCTCGTCGACCAGCGGTCCAGGGCGCGGCACCGTGGCCACCACCTGCCAGCCGGCTGCCAACAAACCCGACACCGATTCGAGCAACACGCGGTCGGACCCGTACAGCTCGGCGCTGGGATGGGCCACCAGGACCGTACGGGCTTTCCGGCGGCGCTCACGGGTCCGGCCGCGAGATTCGCTCCCCGGCTCCGGACTCCGCGGTGCTGCCTCGCCGTCGCTCACCTGGGAACCTTAATCGCGCAGGTCGATAGGCTGGCAACCCTGTTCACCCGCACCAAGGAGCTGTAGGCGTGAAGCGCAGCGTCGCCGTGGTGGGACCGGCGAGTCCCGAGGAAGCTTGGGAGCGCTACGCCGTGATCACCCGCTGGCCGGAGTGGGCACCACCCATCCGAGCGGTCGAGGCTACCGCACCACGGCTGGCTGTCGGCGTGACCGGCCTGGTCCTGGGGCCCGGCCGGATGCCGATCCGGTTCCTTGTCGATCGGGTCGACGAGGACGCCCGCTCGTGGACCTGGCGAGTGCGCAGCGGGCCTTTCCGGATGACCTTGACGCACGATCTGGCCACCACCCAGAGCGGCACAGCGGCGACGCTGACGGTGGACGCTGCCACGCCGTTGGCGCTGCTTTATCCCCAGCTGGCCAAGGTCGCGTTGCGGCGGCTGGTTCGGGCTGAGACGGGCCGCAGGTGATCGGCTCGCAGCCTGACGCCCGCGGCACGGTCCCCGCGTTGCTGCTGTGCTGTGCGCTGGTGCTCGGCCTGTGCGCTGCGGGCTCACCGGTGGCCGGTACCGGTCACGCTGATTTCCCGTTGGACAGCGCCACGGTGGCGGTGGATGCCGACCGGCGGTTGGTGCGGGTCCACCGTGGCGACGAGCTGGTCCCCGGCACCCGGGTGCTTGCGGGCACCGCCGACAGCGCCCGGCTGGCCGATGAGCAGCGCACCTGGCTCGCGGCCGGGACCATCCCTCAGCTGCCCGAGCTCGGCGACTCCACCATGGTCCGCGACGCACTGCTCGACCTGCACGTTCTGGGCACCGGCTCGGAGGTTGCGGTGGCCGGGTTCGCCCCGGCCTGGCGCTCCGTGTGGCCCCGGGACTCCGCCCTGGTGGCCGCGGCGCTGGCCCGCACCGGACACCTCGACGACGCCGAACGGGTGCTCGGGTTCCTGCAGCGTGTGCAACCCGCCTCAGGTGCCTTTGCGGCTCGGTACACACCCGACGGCGCGCCCGTGTCCGACGGCCGAGAGCCGCAGTCGGACAGCCTTGGCTGGGCGTTGTGGGCGATGGCCCAGGTCGTCGCCGAGATCCCTCCGACTAAGCGACCAGAGTTCGTCGAGCGTCACCGCACACTGCTCACCCGCTCGGCCGCGGCCTGCCTCGCTCTGGTGGACAACCGGCAGTCGCTGCCGCCCGCCTCACCCGACTACTGGGAGACCAGCGAGCCCAAGCTGACCCTGTCCACGGCGGCGATGGTGCATGCCGGCCTGGTCGCCGGTGCGCAGCTGTCGGCCGTGGCGGGGGAGCACTCCAGAGCGGCTGAGCTGTCCGAGGCGGCGACGCGCACCCGGCAGGCCATTCGTCACGGCTTCGAGCCGGCCGGCTATCCGCGCCGGCTGGGCGGGCCGGCGAGCAGTGTGGACCTCGGGGTCTCCTATCTGCTGCCCCCCTTCGTGACCGACCCCGACGACCGGGCGGCCGCCGTCTGGCGAGAGTCGGCTGCCAAGATGGCGCGACCGGCCGGTGGGCTGGCTCCCGGCGGCTCCTGGCGCCGCGACGGGGTCAGCTGGCTGACCGCAACCTCCAGTCACGCGATGACCACCGCGTTCACCGGCAACCGGGAGCAGGCGGTACGCGAACTGCGGTGGCTGTCGGCCCACCGGACGCCTCTGGGTTCGCTGCCGGAGAAGGTGCTCGACGACGGCCGGCCCGCCTCGGTCGCGCCGCTGGCCTGGGCCGCGGCGGCCACCCTGATCGCCGCCGACAAGCTGGCGGACCGGAGCCGGTGACCGGGACCTGCGCCGTCGATGTGGCGGCTGGCTAGGCTGGCGCACATGGACACCGGAGCAGCGGCGTGAGCGAGCACGAGCAGGACGCCCCCATCGCGCTGGTTGCCGGCGCCTCCCGCGGACTGGGACTGCTGGTGGCTCGTGAGCTGGGCCGCCGAGGACACCGCGTGGTCATCTGTGCCCGCGACGAGGACGAGCTGCTCCGCGGCGCCCAGCTCCTTCAGAGCGACGGCGTCGACGTTGTGCCACGGGTGTGCGACGTGGCTGATCGTGACGCGGTCGAGCAGTTGGTGAGCGACGTCGAGGCCAACGTGGGACCGATCGCCACCCTGGTCACGGTGGCCGGCGTGATCAACGTCGGACCGCTGGAGTCGATGACCGAGCAGCACTTCTCGGACGCGGTCAACATCATGCTGTGGGGACCGGTACACCTGTCGCTGGCCGTGTTGCCGCACATGCGTCGACGACGGGCCGGCCGGATCGGCACTGTCACCTCGATCGGCGGGTTGGTCAGCGTTCCTCACCTGGTGCCCTACAGCACGGCCAAGTTCGGCGCCGTCGGCTTCTCCCAGGGCCTGGCGGCTGAGCTCGTCGGCACCGGAGTGACCGCCACCACCATCGTCCCTGGCCTGATGCGCACCGGCGGTCACCTGCACGCCCAGTTCACCGGCCAGCAGAACCGCGAGTATGTCTGGTTCGCCGCCTCCGGCTCGCTGCCGCTGATCTCCATGGACGCCGAACGCGCAGCAGCCAAGATGGTCCGCGCCGTGCTGGCCGGCAAGCCGACAGTCATCTTGACCCCGCTAGCCAAGATCGGGGCGCGGGTGCACGGGCTGGCGCCGGCGACCACCGTACGGGTCATGAAGCTGGCCAACCGGTTCCTGCCTTCGGCACCGGCAGGCGGTCACGCCAGCACGATGCCGGGGCATGCGGTCGACCGGCGGCTGGACTCGCGGCTCTTCGAGTCCCTGATCGCTCTCGGCCAGAAGGCGGCCCGACGGTTCAACGAGACCAGTGTGACCCGAGTGGAAACCCCCCGGAACGAGGAGTGAGTCGATGCGTGCCCTGACCTGGCAAGGAAAGCGTGACGTACGCGTGGAGGAGGTGCCTGACCCCCGCATCGAGCACCCCACCGACGCCATCGTCCAGGTGACCTCCACCGCAATCTGCGGCTCAGACCTGCATCTCTACGAAGTGCTGGGGCCCTACCTCGCCAAGGGCGACATCCTGGGTCACGAGTCGATGGGCGTCGTGCAGGAGGTCGGCGCCGAGGTGACGAACCTCAAGGTGGGCGACCGCGTCGTCATCCCGTTCAACATCTCTTGCGGCCACTGCTGGATGTGCAGCCGCGGTCTCTTCGCCCAGTGCGAGACGACCCAGGTGCGCGAACAGGGCAAGGGTGCATCGCTCTTCGGCTACACCTCCCTCTATGGCTCGGTGCCTGGCGGACAGGCGGAATACGTCCGGGTCCCGCAAGCTCAGTTCGGTCCCATCGTGGTGCCCACGGACCTGCCGGATGAGCGCTTCCTCTACCTCTCCGACATCTTGCCCACCGCATGGCAGGCCGTGGCCTACGCCGACGTCGACGAGGGCGGCACGCTGGCCGTGCTGGGACTGGGGCCCGTGGGCCAGCTCGCCGGTCGGATCGCCCGGCGGCAGGGTCTGCGGGTGATCGGGGTGGACCTGGTGCCCGAGCGGCTCGCCTTGGCGCAGGCGTACGGGATGGAGACCGTCGACCTGAGCGAGGTCGACGACGTGGCACCGGCGCTGATCGAGCTGGTGGACGGCCGAGGTCCCGACGCGGTGGTGGAGGCCGTGGGCATGGAGGCGCACGGCTCGCCGATGGCCAAGGCCGCCATTCGCGCGGTCGGCCTGCTCCCCGACGCATTGGCCAAGCCGTTCATCGACACCAGTGCCGTGGATCAGGTCGCCGCACTGCACACCGCCTTCAAGTCCTGCCGCCGAGGTGGCACGGTGTCCATCAGTGGCGTCTACGGCGGTGAGGTCGACCCGCTGCCGATGATGGAGATGTTCGACCGCGGCCTGCAGGTGCGGATGGGACAGTGCCACGTCAGGCGTTGGACCGACGACATCCTGCCCGTGGTGATGGAGTCCGGGGACGTTCTCGGGCTGGAGTCGCTGGCAACCCACCGACCGCCGCTGACCGAAGCCGCGGAGGCGTACGAGATGTTCCAGAAGAAGACTGACGGCTGCATCAAGGTGGTGCTGAAGCCCTGATCGGCGCAGCCAGGACGAGCTGAGACAGGCGAACGGCATGCAGCAGACGACGTGGCGGGGCTCCGAGGTCGGGCATCTGGTGGAACGCGCCGAGCGGCTGCTCCACGGCGAGCACCGGATGGTTCTCGGGATCGCCGGTGCCCCGGCCTCGGGCAAGTCGACCCTCGCTGAGCTGGTGTTGGGTGCACTCGACGCGGCTCATCCCGGCAAGGTCGTCGGCGTCGGCATGGACGCGTTCCATATCGGTCACCGCATCCTCGAGCAACGGGGCCAGGTCGGGGTCAAGGGGGCGCCGCACACCTTCGACGTCACCGGCTACGTCGCGCTGCTGCGCCGCATTCGCATGGAGAAGGAGGCGATCTACGCCCCTGAGTTCCACCGCGACATCGAGGACTCTTTGGCGCACACGGTCCAGATCGGCCCCGAGGTCCGTCTGGTGGTCACCGAGGGCAACTATCTGCTGTTGCCGCGCGACCCGTGGCGCCACGTGCGCCCTCTGCTGGACGAGGGCTGGTTCGTCTTCCTTGATGACGAAGAGCGGCAACACAGAATGTTGGCGCGACACCTGAGTTTCGGTCATTCTCTGGCCGATGCCGAACGTCGAACTTTCGGCAGTGACGAGGTCAACGCACGATTGGTGAATGCCGCGCAAAACTTCCCCGACCTATGGGTAACGCAGCTCGTGTGAGGTTTGCTTTCCCATATCGAGGGGGAAACGCATTTCCACTGCGGGAACTGGTCAAATCGCTTGTAAGCGGCGAACAAGATAGATTACTCGGAATCGGCAGCACCGGCTTTAACCGCGTGAGCCGGAGCTGCCCGTGCCACCGATAGTGAGAAAGGCAACCATGCGCATCGCCTTGATCGGCACGCGCGGTGTCCCCGCTCGTTACGGCGGTTTCGAGACCTGCGTGGAAGAGGTGGGCAGCAGGCTGGCCGCACGGGGACACGACGTGCTCGTTTTCTGCCGCCCGCCGTACGCGGTCGAAGGCGATTCGGAGCTGCGAGACAACTACCTCGGCATGCAGCTGATACATCTGCCGATCGTCCGGCGTCGATCGCTCGAAACGCTGGCGCACACCGCACTGTCGGTGGTGCACCCCGAGTTGGCCGGTGCCGACGCGGCCATCGTCTTCAACGCCGCCAACTCCCCGCTGCTGCCGGTGCTGGCGGCACGTGGGCTCCCGGTGGCCACCCACGTCGACGGCCTGGAGTGGCGGCGGGCCAAGTGGGGACCGATAGGGCGTCGCTACTACCGGATCGCGGAGAGTCTGGCCGTGCGCTGGTCGGACGAGATCATCGCTGACGCCCAAGGCATCGCCGATTACTACCGATCCGAGTTCGGCGCAGCGTCGGCACGGATCGCCTACGGCGCCCCGATCACCCACGGTCATGACGCCGACAGGGCCGACAGAGTTGAGGAGCTGGAGCTGTCGGTGAAGAAATACCATCTCGTGGTGGCCCGGTTCGAGCCGGAGAACCACGTCTTGGACATGGTGCGGGCCTACGAGCAGAGCAACGCCGAGCTTCCGCTGGTCGTCGTCGGATCAGCCCCGTATTCGGACGCCTATACCGCCCGAATCCGGAGGCTGGCCGGCTCCCGAGTGCGGCTGCTGGGCGCGGTCTGGGACCAGGAACAGCTCAACCAGCTGTACCGCCACGCGTTGACCTACCTGCACGGCCACTCGGTAGGCGGCACCAACCCCAGCCTGCTGCGTGCCGCAGGCGCGGGCACGTACACCATCGCCTACGACGTCGGCTTCAACCGGGAGGTGCTTGGAGCGAACGCCGCCTACTTCACCACCGCGAACGAGCTGACTACTCACCTGGAGCAGGCCGAGGCCGACCCCGCAGACAGCGAGCTCCGCGGCCTCGACCTGCAGCGGGCGATCCAGCGCTACAACTGGGACGACGTCGCCGACGACTACGAGGAACTGTGTCAGCGAATCGCCTCGTCGCCGACACCACGCACCCGACCTTCGGGCCGGCGGCTGCGTTCGGCGGCGATCAGACTTGCCACTCCCGCCTCCTCGCCCGTCCCGTCGCCGCGGATGTCCGTCGTTCGAGGCCGCTTATGACCGTCGGCTACCTCGCCAGCTCGTTCGACCTGCTCAACGTGCGCGACCTCGATCTGCTGGCTCAGGCGCGACAGCAGTGCACGGTGCTGATCGTCGGGGTGTTCAGCGACGGGGTGGCCCACGCTCGCACCGGTCGCCGTCCGGTGGTGCCGGTGGCGGAGAGGAAGGCCCTGGTGTCGCACGTGCGCGGCGTGAGCGAGGTGCTGGTGCATGACGAGTACTGGCGACCCCTTGCCGTGGACACGATCTTTGCCGTGGCCGGCGAGCCAGCCCTGATCGGCATCGGTAACACGTGGCTGTTGAGTCCGCGCCGGCAGACCTCGAGCCCCGTGCTTCGCGCGGCGCTGATGCGTGCTCCGGGCGAGGAAGTCGCCTGATGCTGTCCAGCACCGGCTCGAAGATGGGCTTCGCCGACGCCCACGCTCGGCTGACCCGGGCGCAGAAGAGCCCGAAAGGCGCCCCTGCCTACTCCCTGTACGTGAACCGGCCGCTGGGTCGGGTGCTGGCGGCGGCGGCCTACCAGGTCGGCTTGACGCCCAACCAGATGACCTACCTGAGTGCGCTGTTCTCGCTTGTCGGCGTCGTCGGCCTCGCGGTGCTGGCACCGTCGTGGCTGGTCGGGGTCGCCGTCAGCCTGGCCCTGGTGCTGGGCTACGCCTGTGACGCCGCGGACGGTCAGCTGGCGCGGTTGCGCGGCGGCGGTAGCGCCCTCGGTGAGTGGCTGGACCACATGATCGACTCGGCAAAAGTTTGCAGCGTGCACCTGGCGGTGCTCATCATGGCCCACCGACACTTCGAGTTCGCCTCTCAGATGTGGCTGCTGGTCCCGCTGCTCTTCGCCGTAGTGTCCAGCGTGCACTTCTTCGGGATGATTCTGGTCGACCAGCTGGTCCGCGAGGCGCGAGCCACCAGCGGGCTGCCGCCACCGGCTCAGCAAGCCGCCACACCACTTCGCACACTGCTGAAGACTCCGACCGACTACGGCGTGCTCTGCCTGGCCTTCGCCTTGCTCGGCGCCCCCGAGGTGTTCTTCTCCCTCTATGTGGTGTGCGCCCTTGCCTCCACCGCCTATCTCGTTCTCATTCTCCGCAAATGGCGCAACGACGTGGCTCAGCTGGACGCGGAGTCGGCGCGGGTGCGATGACCGTCGTGGGTTACGTGCCCGGTGCCTGGGATCTTTTCCACATCGGGCACCTTAATATTCTGCTTCGCGCTCGCGAGAGTTGCGACCACGTGGTTGTCGGCGTGGTGACCGACGAAGCGCTGGCGGTGGCCAAGGGTCGGCTTCCAGTGGTTCCTTTGGCTGAACGCATCGAGGTCGTTCGTCAACTCGACGTCTGTGATGACGTGGTCGTCGACGAATCGAGCAACAAGATCGAAATCTGGCGGCGGGTGCATTTCTCAGTATTGTTCAAAGGCGACGACTGGCGTGGCACGGTTAAAGGCAACAAGCTCGAAGCCGACATGGCTTCCGTAGGAGTGCGAGTCTGCTATTTTCCCTACACCGTGCATACGTCCAGCTCGGCCCTCCGTGCGCTGCTGAACGAGCGATAGGAGTCCGGAAATCGTTATGTCTCCGGCCAGCCACGTGGACGGTAGCGACCCTGTGAACGGCGGTGCGCCGCCGCGGTTCTCGGTCCTGATGGTCTGCTACGCCAACCACTGCCGCTCACCTCTGGCCGAGCTGGTGCTGGCCCAGGCTGCCGATCTGCGACTGCTGAACTGGAAAGTGTCCTCGGCCGGCACCCATGCTGCGCCCGGTCAGAAGATGCACCCCTCGGCGGCCGAGGTGCTGCGGAGTCGTGGTCTGGACACTGACGGTTGGCTGTCTCGCCGGCTTCAACCGGCCCTCGTCGAGGCGGCTGACCTGGTCTTGACGGCGGGGGACGAGCAGCGGGCCTTCGTGACCACAATGACTCCCAGCGCCCTGTCGCGCACTTTCACGTTGCTGCAGTTCGCTCACCTTCGACGTGGAGCCGAGCTTCCCCGGCGGATTGCGCCGGTGGACTACGGTCCGGCTCTCCTGGCCGGCGTCCGGGACGCGCGCGGCCGATTGCAGCCGTTGCCCAAAGCCGAACGGGAGCTGCCCGACCCGATGGGCCAGTCGCCGACCAAGTTCCGCCGCTGCGCAGTGGCCATCGAGCAGGCGGTGGAGCAGATTCTGGCCGGCGTACCGTCCTGCGGAAAGACTCGGTCGGCCAGCGTCACCGGATGACCCGGTGGGAGTCCGGGGCCGGTTGACGGACGACTCAGACGCCGACGTCGCGGCGGGACTCTGCCGATCGATCGGGGCCTGAGCCGGAGAACGGCCCGGTCCGTCCTACGGAGGCAGCCGGCGTCGAGGTGCTGACCGCAACCCCGCCGTGGCGATCCTCGTTCCTGCCGTAGTAGTTGTCAGGGCCGTAGACCCTGCGGTCGGCCCGGCTGCTCTTGCGCATGTTCAGCACGCAGCCGACGACCGGGGCATCGACGTTGACCAGAGCCTGGGAGGCGGTGGCGAGTTGAGCTCGGTTGGTGTGCCCGTGACGGATGACCAGCAGAACGGCGTCGGCCCAGGAGGAGGCGACGGCGGCGTCGGTCACCGGCAGGATCGGGGGGGTGTCGATCACGATCTTGTCGAACTGCTGACGCAGGTTAGCGATCACCTCACGCATCCGGGCTGAGCCGAGCAGTTCCGACGGGTTGGGCGGCGTGGACCCGCTGGCGAGCAGGAACAGTCCGCCGGTCCCCCAGGGCTGGATGACGTCGGCCAGCTCGACCTGACCGGCAAGCACGTTGGTGAGGCCCACCTCTCGTTCCAGGCCGAGATAGTTGGCCAGCTCGGGACGCCGGAGGTCGCCCTCTACCAGCAGCACCCGCTCCCCGAACTGCGCAAAGGTCAGGCCGAGGTTAGCCGCGGTGGTCGACTTGCCCTCGAGCGGGACCGACGACGTAACCACGATGACATCGGCGGGGCGAGCGGCGACGATGAACTGCAGGTTGGTGCGCAGTTGCCGATAAGCCTCCGCCCGGGTGGACTTCAACCCGCCCTCGATGATCAGTGGCGCCTTCTTCACGTCCGAGTCGAAGCCGATGGTGCCGACCACCGGTGCCCCCACCAACTGCTGGGCGACCTCGGCCTGCCGCACGCTGGTGTCGAGCAGCTCGCGCAGCACCGCGATCAGCAGCCCTGCGGCCAGGCCCGCCAGCAGGCCGAGCCCGATGTTCTTGCGCCAATCGGGGGCCACCTGGACGGGCGCCGTCGGCCCGGAGACCACATTGATCACCACGATCGCATCCGCTGTCCGGCCTTGGTTGTCGAGCTCGTCGACCAACGTGGGGAACTCCTCGGACAGCCCCTCAGTGATCCGCGCCGCCCGTTCAGCGGAGCTGTCGGTCACCGTGGCCGTCACTACCACAGTGTTCAGCTCCGCCGAGGCACCCACCTTGTCGGCGAGCTCGCTCGGACTCAAGTCCACGTCGGTCGACTCGATCACCCGGCGGGCCATTTGCTCACTCGACAGCAGCAAGATGTAGGAGTTGACCCGTGACTCGGCAAACTGGCCGCCAGCCTGGGCGCTCGTGCCCTGGGTCCGCGGGGTGCTGACATAGAAGTCGACCGAACTTGCATACCGAGGAGGAGTCACCCAGAAAGCAACGGCTCCCAGGCTTGAGCCCAATAGGCTGGCCAGCACTAGAATCAGCCAATTCTTGCGGATGACTGCCACATAGCTGCGCAAGGTCATGCGAACGCATTCCTCTCGTGTGCTGGGGGGCTCCCCGCGCTGTCGGCCTCCCGGGCGTTCGCGCGGCAACAGTCTAGACGAATTGGGCGATTTCGGCTTCGACGCATAAGCCATCAATGGCTGGTTGCTAACTGAAGAAGTGTGAACTACCATCGCGTTGAAAGATTAAAACGTGCATAATCGCGATCGTGGTAACTCCTGACCATCCCTGGAGAGCACGACGGCGCTGAGCAGTCGGGGATTTACGTCCGGTCACCATCACTAGCTCAAAAGGGTGTCTTCATGCAGACAAGGTCAACCAATCCATTCGCCGTCGAGGCCATGGTCGCGGAGGGGTCGCACTCGGGGCAGGTGGCCCGATGAGCCCGGTGACGCAGTACGTCTTCGATGGACGGAGATGGCGCAACGAGGTCAGAGTCAGCCGGACCAGTTCCGCCACGACTCCCACGACGCGAATGGTTATCGGCACCGATAAGCCGAACGCCACCAACACCGGAATTCCGGCCGGCACCGTGCTCAAGCGGCACGACGGCAGCATCACGGTGACCACGCCGGGCACGGTGCTGGAGAACCTGGACATCTACGGCAAGGTCTCGGTCTCGACCACAGACGTCGTCATCCGTCGATGCCGAGTTCGTGGCAACGCGTCGTGGACCAAGGGCGGCGACTCGGGCCAGGGCCTGATCCAGTGCACCAACTCGGCCGTGCGGCGACTGGTCGTGGAGGACTGCCACCTGAAGCCGACCGTGCCCCACAACACGGTCAACGGCATGCTGGGCCACGACTTCACCGTCCGGCGGACGAACTTCGAAGACTGCTCAGACGCCATCGGCACCTTCAACACCGCCAACCCGTCTGGAGCGGTCAACGTGGTGATCGAGGGCTGCTGGATGCACTCGTTCTATTACATCCGGCCGTCCGACACCGGCACCCGGGCCGAGGGTACGCACAACGACTGCATTCAGATCTCGGGCGGGTCGAACTACCGGATCGTCGGCAACCGGATGGACGGCTTCTACAACCCGAACCTCGGCTCGGCGCCGCTGGACGGCTCGCCCACCGGTCCTTACCAGGTGACGGGCAATCGCTACTTCCCGTCCATGACCTCGACGTCGGCCCTGATGATCACGCCCAACGTCGGTCCGGTCGCTGATGTGGTGATCGACGCCAACTGGTTGGACGGCGGCGGCACGTCGCTGAACGTGTCCGAGAAGGGGCGTGGCGCGATCCGAGGACTCGCCGTTACCAATAACCGTTTCGGGCGCAACCAGCGCAACCCGTCGGTGCAGGGCTACATCGAGGCGCCAACCTATGACGCCATGACGCGTTCGGGCAACATCTTGGAGGGGCTGGTCGGCAGCGCGGTCCTGAAGCGGGTCGTGGTCTAGACCCGATCCGGAGGTCGTCGTGGCTGGGGGCTACGGCGACCTCTTCGTCTGTCCAGCAACCGGTCCCGATCCGGCCTAGCGCTATCCGTACGCGATCTGTAGGTTGTGCCGGCTGGTCGCGGACCTACTGACCACCGCAATGCCGATCGATCGGAGGTCGACCGTTAGCGCGAAGCGAGGATCAGCGGTGATGCTGCGCCAGGCGGCGCGCATGCCGTCGGACCAGTTGATGTCGTCGAAGACAAGCACGGCCTCGTCGCAAGCCGCGTCAAGGATCTGCTCGGCATAGTCCAGGGTGGCCTGCTCAATGTGATGGCCGTCGACAAAGGCCATCGCGACCGGCCTGAGGTCACCCAGCGCGTCGTCCAGCGTGTCGGTGAAACGGCCGGCCCGCACGCTGGCTCGATGGGTGAGCCCAAGCTCCTCCAGCGATCGGGTCGAGCGTTCGGCCAGCGGCTGGGCGCCCTCGAGGGTGACCAGCCGGCCGATGCCATTGAGTTCCAGGGCCGATGCCAGATAGCAGGCGGAGATGCCGACGCAGGAGCCGAGCTCGACCACGGACTCTGGCCGCAGCTCGCGGACCAGCCGAAAGAGCAGGTACGCCCAGTGGGAGGGCTTGCTGAAGGTGGTCATGCGACCCACCGTCCGGGTTTGCGTGTGCACGGTATGGAATTCACCGTTGTCGAACGCGTGTGAGGGTCCGGCGCCGAAGTCCTCGATCTGGAGCGCCTGCACAGATCCGGCCAACAGGGAACGCAGCCGCTCGATCTGATCAACCCACAATTTCTCCTGTCCTTGCGGTGCATTCCTCATCGCGCTTTCGATGGCGGTCATCACCGCGCGGGGAGCCACGCCGGTTACTTGCACATCGCGCAGCTGAATGCGTCCACGCTGTCGCCGGCTATAGCGGACCAAGTTTCGCAACTGGTCATGGACGAGAGTCATGGCCCTACCCTAAACCTTGGCCTGGAGAACGTTGCGAACTTGTTCATCGCTCAAATCTTGCCGCGCTAGGCCTACTTTCTGCCGTTGCAATTGACAATAAATGTTTATGTAGCCACAATTGATGATACTTATTGCCACCTTTGCGGATAAGTCGCTGGCACTGTCTTGGGGTTCGACGAAAGGTCACCATGCCCAACGTGTCGCGCCGCACTCTGCTTCAAGGTGCTCTGGCCTCGACCGTCCTGGCTGTCACAGGAGCGGGCACGTTCTCGCTGCCTGCGCTGGCGGCCAGCTATGGCCCTCGGTCGATCTCCCGGGTGGGCGACTACGGCTATCCGCCGGACCACCTCAACTATCGGATGTGGAACTTCTCGTCGGGGACCACGCTGAGCGCCGCGCTGGCGAAGATGGGGCCGAACGACTGCCTGGTGCTGCCGGAGCGAACTGCGCCCTACCTGATCGACACCAGTCGCGGCTTCGGCTACCCAGGCACCAGCTCTGCGATGGCCCGGGTCAAAGGCGGCATCTACGGGATGGGGCCAGGAGCGGTCATCCAGTACGCCCCGTCGGGGTTCTCCCAGGGACGCGCCAGCGGCAACGAAGGCAACATCAACCGCGTCTTGGAGTGCTATACCCCTGGTGCCTACTTCGGCAACTTCACCATGCGCGGGAGGTCGCTGGGCGGCTGCGGCTTCGACGCCATCAAGGCCATGGGCAACAACACGGTGTTCGAGAACCTGCGGTTCGTGGGCGCTCACCGTGGCTGGCGTAACAGTCCGCCCGGCGAGACGGCGGCCATATCGACGCTCAACGGCCGCGGAATGGCGATCCGCAATGTGGAGATCGACTGTCGCAACGCCAACGGTGCCCGCGTGGGGACTAGCCCCTTGATGCTCAACCAGCAAGCGGGGATCACGGTCACCGACGTCTGGGCCCATCACTCCCTGGCCGGGGGAGTCTCGGGCTGGCGCCTGGACAACGCCACTCTGCGGCGGGTCCGCTCCGAGCACAACGGCTCGTCGACTGGCAGTCTGAACGGAAACGCGTTCAACTTCGAACAGAGCACCGGCACGATACTGCTGGACCGCTGCACATTCGTCTGCGACTACGGCCCCACTTCCGCGGGAGGTAGCGGCAACACCGGGGTCCACCTGGCCGTCGGCTCATACTTCCCCAACCCGGCCAGGATCCGCGTGGTTAGCCCGGCCAACGACCGCGGGCCGTATCGCGGCGCGTTCGCGGTGCATATGTCACGCGTCTACGGAGGCACCACCCAGACCTACGCGCCGTCGTTGATCCGGGTGGTCAACTCGTCGGGGAGCCCACTGGCCTGGAAGCACAACTGACGAGGCCTGCCTATACTGCTGTGCGGACGAGACCTATTCCCGGCGGGGGTGAGGGCAGCGACCACGAACCCGAGGGACGCGATGAGCACCCTGCGTGAGCAGCCCCTTAACGTAGTCAACGAGGACGCGTGGCGCAGGGCAGAGACCGCCGTCGTCGCTCTCGTCACGGTGGTTATCGGCATGCGGCTCAACCTGACGCACCTGATCTCGTTAGGCAACGTGCTCTCGCTGATCCTGTTGCCGGCCTGGGTGAGCTACCTGCCGCGCTACCGCGGCGCCCGGACCGTGCTGGTCCTGGGCGCGTGCGCGGCCGTGTCGGGGGTGGTGCTGACCGTGCTGGCCAGCGACGACCACGCGATCGGCTACGGCACGATGCTGAATAACACCGCGTTGCTCGTCGGCTTGCTGCTGAACGTCGGCTTCCTGCTCTGGGCTCGGTCGCACCTCAGCGACCAGTTGCTGGTGGTCTTGTTCGGGCTCGGGGTGATCCTCGGCGTTTCGCCGGCCGACACGTTGTTCGCCAGCGGAGCATGGAAGTTCGGTTACGCCACGGGCGTCACGCTCGTGGTGTTGGGTCTGGCGCAGTGGTCGCGAAGCAGAGCGCTCGAGCTGGCAGTTGTGGCGGTGCTCATCGGCGTCTCCGCGGTGACCGACTCCCGCTCTGCGCTCGGCATCTTGCTGCTGGTGGCCGCGTTGCTGGTCTGGCAGCTGCGTCCGGTGCCGATCCGCGGTCGATCGGCGCTGCGAGGCGTGCTGAGCCTCACCGTGGCGGCGGCGGCCGCGTACGTAGTCGGCCAGGCGCTCATTGTCGCCGGCTATCTTGGCCGCGAAACTCGAGCTCGTTCGCTTGAGCAGTTGAACGAGTCAGGGTCGTTGATTCTGGGCGGCCGACCAGAGATTGCGGCGACGGCAGCACTTTGGCGAGACAACCCGTTCGGGTACGGCTCGGGAACGCACATCAATCACCACGACCTCGTCGTGGCCAAAACCGGAATGGCGTCCCTGCATTACGACCCCAACAACGGTTACGTGGAGAAATACATGTTCGGCACGACCTATGAGTTGCACTCATTTCTGGGTGACCTGTGGTCGCGTTTCGGACTTCTCGGGCTGGCGTTGGGAGTGGTGATGCTGGTTCTCATCACCCGTCGGATGGGGATGATCGTCACAGCGGGCGTGACCAGCGCGGCCTGGTGGTATTTGGCCACTCGTTCCCTATGGAACCTCTTCTTCTCGCCCTGGTATGCCTCAATCGGGCTGATGACCCTGACTCTGGCCTTGGTGCTCATCGAGCGCCCGCCGCCGCCTTGACCGTGGCCGGCGATTCGACCTTGGCGGCGGTGGTGGTCAACTACCGATCGAGTGCCCTTCTCGAGGCCAATATCGGTCCGCTGTCGACGTCTGCGGTTCGGCTCGTGATCGTCGACAACTACTCCGACGACCTCGAACGTCACCGCCTCCGTGTGCTTGCGTCGCACTGGGACTGCACTTTGGTGGAGCTGCCAACCAACGCCGGCTTCGCCGCCGGGGTGAACGCGGGCGTCCGCGCCGCGACCGAGCAGGGCTGTGAGCAGTTCCTGCTGCTCAACCCCGACGCTCGAGTCAGCGTCACCACCATCGAGGAGCTGCAGCGGCAGAGTTGCCGTGACCCACTGGCGCTGATCTCGCCACAGCTGCTCGATCCCGCTGGCCGGGTCGTCTTCTCGGGCTCGCTGCTCGATCTCAGGGACGGCCGCATCCGCCGTTGGCCGACCGAGGCCGGTGCGATGGAGCCAACGGCCCACTTGGTGCCCTGGCTGACCGCCGCCTGCCTGGTGGTCACCCACGAACTCTGGGAACGGGTCGGAGGCTTCGCGGAGGAGTACTTCATGTACTGGGAGGACGTCGACTTCAACTACCGCTGCCTGGCGGCCGGAGCTCGGCTGCGGCTGCGTACCGACCTGAGCGCCACCCACGAGCAGGGAGGCACCCAAGGGATGCGCCGGGGCAGGGCAAAGTCGGGACTGTACTACCACTTCAACTGCCGAAATCGGCTGCTGTTCGGCATCCGTCATCTGAATCGACGCGCCCTGGTCCGCTGGATACTGCTGACACCACAGGTCTCCTGGGAGATTCTGCTGCAGGGCGGCCGCCGGCAGTTCCTGCATTCACCGGCCCGGGTGTGGTCAGCGGCCACGGGGGCTGTGTCTGGGCTGGTGCGGGCCTGTGTGGCTCTTCGGCGGCGGGATCATCTAATTCTCTTGCGTAAGCGCAGCATTTGATCGCAGCACACGATGGATCAGCGGCAATAGGTGCAAAAGTTGGCGCGCAGCCTCGTTTGCGTCCGGATAACCACCGGTGTTAAGTTTCCCGGGCGGTCGGCTGGCCGAATGGGGGGGCCTGGACGTTAGTCGTCGAGCGCACAGCACTGGAGTTTTTGAATGCATGCTTTTCTCTCGCCCACCTCGATCCCATCGACCAAGCGGGCACGGTGCGTTCTCGCCTTCCTGCTGATGCTGGCGATGTTGCTGGCCAACGGGGCGGTCATCGTTGCCGCGGCCGACCCCGGCCCCATCGCTGCCCGGCCGTCATCTGGAGTCACGGCTGACGTGCTCCCGACCGTCCAGATCGACGGTGTGGTCTGGGACCAGGAGGTCGTGGGAGACACGGTCTATGCCGGCGGCGAATTCACCAACGCCCGACCTGCCGGGGCGGCGCCGGGCACCAACCTGACCCCCCGCAGCAACCTGCTCGCCTACAACCTCCGCACCGGAGCGCTGATCACCTCCTTCGCGCCCACTCTGAACGGCAAGGTCAAGGCGCTGAGCAGCTCGCCCGACCGCAAGACGCTCTACGTGGGCGGCTCCTTCACCCTGGTCAACAACGTCGCGCGCTATCGCATCGCGGCGTTCAACACCGCCACGGGGGCCGTCACGACCTTCAGTCCCGCCCCCAACGCCACGGTGAACAGCATCTCGGCGACGGACACCGCGGTCTACGCCGGTGGCGCGTTCACTAAGGTGGGCGGGGCGGATCGCGGTCGGCTGGCTGCCTTCTCCACAACCGGCGCGTTGACCGCCTGGGCGCCAACAGTGGACTCGTCGGTCAACGCGGTGCTGGTGACGCCGGACCGCAGCCGGGTGCTCGCGGCCGGTTCCTTCGCCAACGCCAACAACGCGCCCACCACCGGATTGGCGTCCTTCGACAGCACCAACGCCGCCCTGCTGCCCTTCGCCGCTAATACCGTGGTACGCAACTACGGCACCCAGGCCGCCATGCTCAGCTTGAGCACCGATGGCAAGACCGTCTACAGCGGCGGCTACTGGTTCGGCGGCCCCACCGGCAACTTCGAGGGCCTGCTGGCCGCCGACCCGATCACCGGAGCGATCAAGTGGCTGGCCGACTGTCATGGCGACACCTACGACGGCTCGGCGGTCAACGGCGTTGTCTACGCGGTCAGCCACCACCACCACTGCACCAACATGGGCGGCTTTCCCGACACCGGCCCGCCACGCAGCCGGTGGCAGCGCGCCAATGCCTTCACGGTGGCCGCGACGGGCACCTTGGCCCACAACAACCAGTGCTGCTATGCCGACTTCTACGGCAAGCCGTCGCCCTCGATCGTCAACTGGTTCCCCGACGTGGTCGCGGGCACGTACACCGGGCAGAACCAAGGCGGCTGGACCACCACCGGCACGAGTGAGTACCTGCTCCAGGGCGGGGAGTTCACGTCGGTGAACGGCACCAAACAGCAGGGGCTGGTGCGCTTCGCCGTTCCCAGCCTGGCGCCGAGGAAACAAGGACCTCGGGCATCGGGTGCGGCGTTCAATCCCGGCCTGCTGGCCACCAGCAAAGGCTCCGTCAAGGTCAGCTGGCAGGCCAACTGGGATCGCGACGACCAGAACCTGACCTATCGGCTGACCCGCTTGGACCGCTCGGGAACTCCGCTGTTCACGGGTCAGCAGACCTCCACATTCTGGAACCGGCCGTCGATGAGCTTCACCGACACCACCGTGGCCACCGGGCAGACCTACCGCTACAAGGTCTCTGCCACCGATCCGGACGGCAACGTGGCGTTCAGCAACAGCGTGAGCATCACCGTGCCGGCCACCATCCACCCCTACGTCACCGCGGTGAGCGCCGACGGTGCGTCGGACTACTGGCGGATGAACGGCGCCGGGCCGACGTACCCCAGCGTCACTGGCCCCTCCAGCCTGTACGCCAACGCAGGAGTGTCCGCGAGCTCGCTGGGAGCGCTGGTCCGCAACGGTGACGGCGCGGCGGGCTTCGACGGCGCCACTGGTGCGGCCGCCAGCAGCAACGTGAGCGCCAGCCCCGACACGTTCACGGCGGAGGCGTGGTTCAAGACCACCACCACGACCGGCGGGAAGATTCTCGGCTTCGGCAGTGCCGCCTCGGGGTTGAGTGGCACCTACGACCGTCACCTATATCTGGAGAACTCCGGGCAGCTCGCCTTTGGCGTCTACAGCGGCCGGACCAGCGTGGTGCGCAGTACGGCGATCTACAACGACGGCGGTTGGCACCACGCTGTGGCGCAGCTCTCGCCGGCTGGGATGGCGCTCTACGTCGACGGGGTGAAGGTGGCGGCCAACCCGACCGTCACCGCCGGTCCCCGCTACAACGGCTACTGGCGAGTCGGGAGCGACAACCTCAACAACTGGCCCAACCGACCGACCAGCGTGTCGTTCAAGGGCGCCATCGATGAGGTGGCGATCTATCCGTCGGCCTTGACCGCCGCGCAGGTCAAGGCGCACCACACGGCGGCGGTCGAGCCGGTCGACGCCGACCCGGTGGCCACCTTTGCGTCCTCCTGCGCCGACGCGGTCTGCACATTTGACGGCACGGGCTCGACGGACGCCGACGGCACCGAGGCTTCCTACGACTGGGACTTCGGCGACGGCTCCGGCGGCACGGGGGCCACGCCGACGCACACCTACGCCGGCACCGGCAGCTATCCGGTGACGCTGACCGTGACCGCCGAGAACAACGCGACCACGTCGGTGACCAAGAAGGTGGTGCTGGCTCTCGGCGCGTTCGCAGCCGACGCCTTTGACCGCACGGCGAGCAGCTGGGGCACGGCCGACCAGGGCGGCGCCTGGACGCACTCGGGCACGACCTACTCCACCAACGGCAGTGCCGGCTTGGTGAGGCTGGCTACCGCAGGCACGGGCGCGACGGCCACATTGGGCTCGGTGTCGCAGCGTGATGTCAACGCAGTGGCCGACGTGACAGTGGACACCGCGGCCACCGGGACAGGGACCTACACGACCTTCCTCACCCGCAGGGTGGGCACTTCGGACTACCGGTTCACTTACCGTCAGATGACCAACGGCGCCATCCGGCTCACCTTGGCCAAGGCGGTGGCCGGCACCACCACCTCCCTGCGTGATGTCAACCTGACGGGTCTCACCTACCAGGCGGGCGACACCATCAGGGTGCGATTCACCGTCAGCGGCTCAGGCACCAGCACCTTGACGGGCAAGGCCTGGCACGCGGGAACCGCCGAGCCCGCGTCGGCGCAGATCACCGCCACCGATAGCACAGCCAGCCTGCAAACCGCCGGCGCGTTCGGGATCTTCAGCTACCTGGGCTCGACCGTGACCGCTGTGCCGGTGACCGTCGGCATCGACGATCTGCTGCTCACGTGAGCCGGCAGCCCCGCCTGGACCGAGGACCGGTGACCTCTCGAGCACGTACGGTCGCCGCTGCGCTGTTGCTGGTGCTGGCGACCGGCTGCGGCTCCAGCGAGCCCGGACCGACGGCGCCGGCAGCGGCCACCGGCCCGGCGGCGAGCAGCGCCGGGGAGTCGGCCGCGGCCGCCACCCCGAGCAGGGCCACCCCCTCGGGGGCACCTGCCTCGGCAGCGCCGCCCTCCAGCCGGGCGCCGACCGCTGAGCGAGCCAGCCGTGCGCCCGGCTCCGATGCCGCGCCGACCGTGACCGCCACCCCGACGCCGCCGACCACCCAGACGCCACCGACCACAGCGGTGCCGGCGCCGACCGCGGGGGACGTCAACCAGACGGTGGCGGCCAAGAAGGAGGTCAGCAAGAGGCCCGTACGGCTGGAGCAACCCAGCGACGCCGGCGCAGGCGTGCAGGTCCGGATTCGCAGCGTCAAGGCGATCACCGCCAAGGCCCAGCTGCCCGGGGAGGTGGCCGGGCCAGCCGTCGCCTTGACGGTATCGGTCCGCAATCGCTCCAGCCGGCCGCTGGACCTGAACGCGGTCGTGGTCACCCTCACCGACGCCACCCAGGCGCCGGGCAACGAGATGTCGGCCAAGCCCGCCCGACCGCTCACCGGTCAGCTGCCCGTGGGCCGGACGGCCGTAGGGGTGTACGTCTTCACCGTGGATCAGGACCGTCGCAACCCGGTGAGCGTCGCCGTGACGTTGGCGGGGGAGGCCCCCGTGGTGGTGTTCAAGGGAGACGCCAGATAGCACCCATCACCGTGCTGGCGTCGTTTCCCGAGCCGCGCCCGACCACGAACCCGTACATCGTGCTGCTGCGGGACACCCTGTCGGCGTCACCGGAACTCACACTGCGACTGTTCAGCTGGCGGGCCGCGCTGCTCGGCCACTACGACGTCTTCCATCTGCACTGGCCGGAGATCCTGGTCACGGGCAAGACCACCGTCGGCATGGCCGGGCGCCAGCTGCTCACCGTGATGCTGCTGCTGCGGCTCCGGCTGACCAGGCGTCCGCTGGTCCGCACGCTGCACAACGTGGAGGTCCGGGAGGGCATCAACTCCACTGGCCGGCTGATCTTCGCGCTCATCCGGCGGTGGACGTCGCTGGAGATCTCACTGAACGAGTCAATGCCGCCCCCTGAGGGCGTGCCCAGCCAGATCATCCTGCACGGGCACTACCGGCAGTGGTACGCGTCCTGTCCCAAGCCTGCTGCTCGGCCGGGCCAGCTGAGCTATTTCGGGCTGATCCGCCCCTACAAGGGGGTCGAGCGGCTGCTGCAGGCGTTCGGCGAGCTCGACGGCAGCTACCGGCTGCACGTGGCGGGCCTGCCCAACCCGGATCTGGTGGCGCCGCTGACCGCGCTGGCGGCCATGGACGACCGGGTACAGCTGACGCTGGGCTACGTCGGCGACTGCGAGCTGGTGCAGGTGGCGTGCCGCGCGGAGGTCGTGGTGCTCCCGTACCGGCAGATGCACAACTCCGGTGGGGCGCTGGCCGCGCTGTCACTCGACCGGCCAGTGCTCGTACCCCAGAACGAGGTGAACAACCGGCTCGCCGAGGAGGTCGGCCCCGGTTGGGTGCACACCTACTCCGGTGAGCTCACCGCCCAGCACTTGCGGGAGACTCTCGACCGAGTGCGCGCCAGCGAGCGCTCCGCCAGACCGGACCTGTCCCGCCGCGAGTGGCGCCTGGCGGCGCCCCAGCACGTGGCGGCCTACCGACGGGCCCAGCAGCTGCTCAGGACCGGGCGTAGCTGGCGGTGAAGGTGGGGCTCCACCAGTGCCCGCTCACCGTCGCCGTTGCCGGCAACAGTCGGACGAACTCCCGCTTCGACAGCAGCCGGGTGAACTCCCGGCGGCCTCGTCGCCAGGCCGGCAGCCAGTGGACGAACAGCACCGAGGTGTGCGGCTCCACCGGAAACCAGCGGTTGGGTGTGGTGATCACCCAGCACCTGGCCACCCGGGTCTGCTCGGCGACCAGCTGCTGCTGATCGTGCTCGTCGCCGACGTGCTCGATGATGGCGTTGGCCAGAGCGAAGTCGACATAGTCGTCCTCGAACGGCATGTTGCGGCCGTCGGCCAGCAGAAAGGGATAGGGCGTATCGGTCGGCCGGAGATTGATGCCCATGGTGACCGTCCGGCCGGCGGTGATTTGATCCTCAACCACCGCCTCGTTGGCGTAATGCTTGCCGCGTCCGATGGTGCCGACGAGCAGGATCGTCTCGCAGTTGTGACGATCCATGAAGGCGTTGATCGCCTGGGCCTTCTTGTGTCGGTTATAGATGCTGAATCTCACCACGGCAGGGCGAACCGCCTTCGTTACCAAGGCAGCGATATTCACATCCGTCAGCATATCGAGCCCGAAATGCCATCAGCGGCTTGAAGTTTGCGCCGACGCCACCGGGCGGCGGTATTCGGAGTAGACGTAGCCCCAGGCTCCGGCCAGCATCCCGAGGCTGCGAGCCAAGGTTCTGGCGCCGCGGGCCCGCAGCGCCAGAGAGCGGGTGAGGACGCCGGCCCCGAATCGGACGGCCGCGCCGGCCAGCCGCAGCAGGCCGCCGCCGGTGAGCAGCAACCGGACCACCAGGCGCGCGCGGGCCGAGTCGGTGAGCGCGAGCGAAGCCCTGCTCCAGCTGTTGCCGCTGCGCAGGGCGCGCTTCATCACCCACGACGGCGTGGCTCGATCGGGCGGGACCACGTCAGTAACGACCGCCTCGTCGCACCAGATGAGCTGCCCGCCGTGGCGATGCAGGGCGCGGGTGAACAAGGTGTCCGAGCCGCCGCTGAGGCCGAACTCGGCGTCGAAGCGCAGCCCCAGGGCCCGGACCTGGTGCAGGTCGAGCAGCTGGTTGTTGGTCGCGGCCACTGACACCGCCGTGCCCGTCGGGCGGCGCAGGCGTACGAAGAAGCGCCCCGCGGTGACCCACGCGCCCGGCTCGACTGTGAACTCTGAGACCACCGGCCCGATCACCGCAGCGCTGCTGTGGCGGCGATAGGTCTGCAGCAGCAGGCTCAGCCACTGGGGCGAGGGTCGCTCGTCGTCGTCGATGAAGACCAGCACGTCGACGTCGCCGGCCGCATCGAGAGCTCGGTTGCGGGCGGCGGCGATACCCGGCGTGGGCTCGTGCTCGTAGTGGACAGCGACCTCTGTCTGTCTGGCGACCCGGGTCACCAGGGCGCGTGCGCTGGCGGCCGGGTCGTTGTCGACGACCAGCAGATCGACCTGGAGGTCTGCTTGGCTCGCCCCTAGCGCCTGCTGCAGCAGCAGGGGCAGGGCGGCGGCCAAGTCGAGTGGGCGCTGGTAGGTGAGCACGGCCAGCCGGACCCGCAGCAGGTCCCGCCGGGAGGATGGGCTCACGAGGTCGGGTCCGAGGTCTCGGTCCAGGTCGGTCGCTCGTCGTGGGCCGGCTCGGCTGCCGCCTGGGTCCGGGCCTGGGCGCGCCGGGTGAGGTCGCGCGACACGTAGGCGAAGTTGGGCAGCACCTGGCACAGCAGCACCGTGATCGCCGAGCCGATGATCGGTCCGCCGGGGCCGACCACGCCGATCAGCCACCAGGAGATGCCCAGGTTCAGGGGGACCATGACCAGGATCGGGACCACCTGGAACCGCAGCCCACGGTGGTCGGTCATATACATGCCGAGCGGGTATTTGACGGCCTGCAGCCCCACGAACACCACGAAGCCGCCGATCAGCCAGCCGTCGAGGACGATCGCGCCGCCCGAAACGAATTCGGCGACCCAGGGGGCTACCAGCGCCAGCACGCCGGCCAGCGCCAGGCCCATCAGGGCAAAGGCGACCGCGGGCTTGAACGGTGACCGGAGCTCGGCATCCGCGCGGGCCCTGGCGTAGATCGGCCACAGCGCCATCCCCCCGGCCATGATGGCCTGCAGCACCATCCCGAACAGCTGCGAGGCCAAGTTGTACTGCGCCAGCTCGGTGCCGGAGGTGCGATGGCTCAGCAGCAACCGGTCGGTCTGCATGGCGATCGGCAGCGCGATCATCTGCACCAGCATCGGCCAGGCCAGATTGAGCGCCGGCAGGCTGGGCACATCTCGGAGGTGGGCCACGTCGCGGACGGCCTCGCCCAGCTGCGGCTTCAGCTGCCGACCGGCGATGGACAGGGCGAGGGCGGCCACGAGGCCGCTGCCGAGGTAGGACAGCACCGCCAGGTAGTCGCCCACCGGGGCTCGAGTGGCCACGGCCAGCGAGACCATCGCGAAGATGAACGGCGCCACCAGGAGCTGACAGGCCACTTGGGTGCTCGTCCTGCCCAGCCCGACCAGCAGCCGGGGACCGACGGTCAATGGCAGCACGATCGCGAAGACGGCCAGACACACCATCGCCGCCGCCGACCCACCCGCTCGCAGGCCGCTGCCGAGCAGGGTCGGCCAGAGCCCAAGCCCGGTGATCAGCCCTGACAGCGCAAGGATGACCGCCCCCGCCACCGCCAAGATCCGCAGCGCGGTGGTGATGGCGTGACGGACGTACGGGTCGCTACGCACCGCGGTGGATCCGGCGACGGCGTTGATCAAGATCGCGGCCATCCCGAGATCGGCGAACGGCAGCAAGGCCGGGAAGCTGGCGAGCAGGCCGTACTGGGCGTAGGCGTCGGTGCCGAAGTGGGAGATGATCATCCGGCTGGTGAGGAGTCCCAGCAGCCCGGAAACCCCCATCACCGCCACCTTGGCTGCCGACGTCGACCCGACGGTGAGCAGCAGGCTGCGCGGGACCCGAGGCGCGCCGGACCCTGCGTCCGAAGGGGCCTGTTGGACGTCAGGCACCGGCGCTGACCCCCGCTCGGGAGTCCGCGGCAGAGGTCGACGAGGTGAAGAGCCAGGCGTCGGCGGCCAGCCGACCGTCCTCAACGGGCAACGAGGCCAGCACGTCGCCGGCGTCCACCGGCCGGCGGAGCGCGGTCAGCACGGCGTCGGCCAGCTCGAATGCCGAAGACCCGGGGCGGATGACGACGTGGCCTTGCTGCTGGAGCCACGACGCGAGCCCGGTCTCGGTGGTGGTCACCACCGTGCACCCGTAGGACAGTCCCTCGACGATGGGCAGTCCGATCTGCTCGCGCCACTGAGGTTGCCGCTGCGAGGCCAACACCAGCACCTGGGAGCGCTGCAGCACCGAGCGGATGAGTCGTCGCGGCGGGTCGACATGGAGCTGGACGCTGGGCTCGACAGCGGCCAGCCGTTCGGCAGCCTGCTGCAGTCGACCGAGCCCGATCAGGGCGAGCTTGGCCTCCGGCTGCTCTCGCAGCACCAGCGGCCACGCCTCCACAAGCAAAGAGAAGCCCTTGCGCTCCAGAAACGCCCCGAGGAACACCACCTGCCGAGGGTCCTTGGCCGCAGGGTCAGCGTCGTCGGCGGCTCGGGGCAGCGCCTCGATCACGGTGGAGTGCGGCGCGGCGGTCTGGGACAGCGTCGTGGCGTACAGCGCCTGTGCAGCCTCGGTGCCGAAGACGATGCGGTCGAGGCGACGCCACAGGTATCCCGCCAGCAGCAGGTCAAGCCATCGGGCGAGACGACCCTTTGGGTCGAGGGGCCGGGGCAGCTGGCGTGGGTCGAGGTTCTCGATCGCGTACGCGACGAACTCGGTGCGAGGTGGCCGGAGCCGTCCGAGCAGCCTCAGGGCGAGGACGACCACCGCGCTCGAGCGGGCGCTGCCCAGCACCAGCGGCTCGTTGATCTCGAGTACGGCGACGCGATGGCGGATGAGATACCAGGCGGCCCGAATTCCTTTGGCCCGCACCAGGTCAAGTTGAGTGGCCAGGTGTTCGTCGTAGTCGTATCGGGTGTCACCGTAGATAATGGTCGCCGGCGGCATAAGCAGCGCCCGTTCGAGATGCGCTGACCGGATGTGGCGATATAGCCGGGCCCGTCCACGCGAAACCGGCATGCCGTCCTTCGCCTATCGAGTGAATATGCGGACCTGACCGTACGTCTGAGGCAACTACGACGACTACTTTAGTTCACATTCCTCCCTGGTTTCGGGAGGCGCTTTTCGTTCGGGGCGTGGATCCTCAGCACTCGTGGAAAAACAGCTGGGCTGGCCACCCCACAAGGAGGTAGCCAGCCCAGAGGTGCTGACGAACGATCTGCTGCCGGTCGGCCCGAACGAGTGCGGGCTGACCGGACCCTGTCGAACTGGGTCAGGAGGTCGCGTCGTCCTGGACGGCGCGCTTGGCGTCCTGAGCCGTGCCCTGCACCGACGAAGCGGCCGACGTGCCCTGCTCCTTGACCGTCTGGGTGGCCCCTTGCGCGGTCCCCTGAACGGTGCTGGCGGAGGACGCACCCTCGGACTTGACGGTCTGGGTGGCGTCTTGAGCAGTGCTCTGGACCTCCATGGCCGCCATCTGACCCTCGTCCTTGACCGTGGTAGCGGCCTCAGTGGCGGTGGCCTTGAGTGACTCGGCGGCCTGGGTCGCCGGCTCCTTCAGACTGCCGGCGATGTCCTTGGCGACGTCGGTGACCTGCTGCTTCAGCGGCTCGACCTTCTCCTTGAGCTCACCGGCGGCGTCCTTCTCCTTCTGCGAGGCCGGGATCAGCGAGCTGACCAGGAGGCCGGCACCGAAGGCGATCAGACCAGCCGCCAGCGGGTTGCCCTGTGCACGGGCGCGAGCCGCCTGAGGCGCCCCGCTGACCGCGCTGCCGGCGTCTTGCAGCCGGTCGCCTACTCCAGACACGGTGCCGCCCAGACCGCCGGAGGAGCTTCCGCCGGATCCGTGCAGCCGGTCCGTCGCGCCGTGCACCTTGTCACCGACGCCAGCCACCACGCCTTGGGCGGACGACGCCACACCGTGCAGGCTGTCGGAGGCGGAATCGACAGCGTCTTGAGCAGTGCCCATGATGCGGTCCTTGAGCCCGACGCCCTTGTCCTTGACCTTGTCGACCTGGCGACGGGCGATGTTCTTCGGGTTGGCCTGCTCGGCGAGCGCGTCGACGTCGTTGCTCAGGTTGGCGCGGGTGCGCTCGATCTCAGCGCGGATCTCTTCTGGGCTGCTGCTCATTGGTTTCTCTCCTCTTGACCTTTAAGTGCGTTGGGAATCTTGCCGACGGTGTCTGCCGTGTCCGGCAGCCCTCGAATCTTCTGCATCTCCTTCTTGCCCACGCTCGCCAGGATCGCGGCGATGATCGCCCAGACCACGGCAACGATGAGGGCCGACCAGCCGTTACCGATCAGCGTGCCGAGCGCCCACCACGCGGCGATGGACACAAACATCAGGAAGAAGAAACCACCGAGGGCGGCACCGATATACATGCCGATGCCCTTGCCGGCGTTGGTGGCCGACTGCGTGGCCTCGGCCTTCGCGAGGGCGACCTCTTGACGCATCAAGGTCGAGAGGTCCTGCGTCACGTTCCCCAGGATTTCGCCGATCGAGCGAGTGTCCTGCTCGGCGGCGCTGCTCGACGTGTCGAGCGCGTGCGACGACGTCGCCTGATAGGAGGGAGTCGGCGAATAAGGATCGCTCATCGCGTGCCACCGCCGGTGCCGCCATAGCCCTGGGTCGCGTCGCCGGCATAGTCGGTGGTGCCAGTGGTCCCGGCGGCGGGGTAGCTCGACTCGTAGGTCTGGTCCGTCGTGTAGCCGGTGCCAACACCGCTGCCGGTGCTGGTGCCGCTCTGGTAACCGGAAGTGGTGTCGTAGCTCGAGGTGCCGTAGTCGGTGGTGGACAGGCTCGGCGTGGAGGCGTACGACGACCCGAGCGCGGGCGCCGCCTCGTCCTTGGCGTTGCCGACGAAGCCGCGACTCAGCCGGCCGACGAGCACGCCGGCCAGCGCGGACGCGCCCAGGAACATGCCCGGACGGCGACGGGCGTAGGAGCGCAGGAAGTCGAGCACTTCGCTCGGCTCGGCGTTCTCCAGCCAGTGCGAGAGCTCCCCGACCTTGACAGAAGCCTGCTGGGCGTAGTCGGTCAGCGGGCCGGACTTGTCCGACTTCGACGCCATGGTGCCGAGCTCAAGAGCCATCGACTGCACGCCGCTCGCGAGTCGCTTCTGTTGCGAAGCGGCTGCTTGTCGGACCTCCGACAGGCCTTCGGCGACCAGGTCCTTGACCTGCGTGCTCGCCTCGGCAGCAACTTTGGTGGCCTGCTCCTTGGCGACGCCGGCAACGTGCTGCGCTTCGCCGACGGCGGTGTCCTTGACGGCGCCGGCCTGCTCCTTGGCTACACCGGCAACGTGCTGCGCCTCGCCGACGGCGGTGTCCTTGACGGCGCCGGCCTGCTCCTTGGCCACTCCGGCGACCTGCTGGCCCTGCTCGACGGCGGTGTTCTTGACGTCTGCGGCCTGCTCCTTGGCTACGTCACTGGTGGACTGGCCACCGGTGCTGTAGCCCGTGCTGTAGTCGCCAACCGAGACGCTGCTGACCGACTCGTCGTAGGTCGGCTCGGTCGAGCCGTAGTCGTAGGTCGGCGAGCTCGGCGATGCCGGCCAGGTCGGGTTCGAAGAGGTCGAACCTTCGTCATCACGTGGTGGCACGTACGGCGGCTGAGTCATGTGGTCTCCATTCCAGAACGTCAACGCCTCACCGAGCCGGTAAGGCGCCTTCTAGCAAAATTAAGGGGCGCAACTGCCTACTGTCACGCCACGACAGTCACTTTACGCTGTAAACCGCCAGGGCGTGGTAGTGGGCCGACATGTGGAGCGCCGCCGCGTCGCTACACTGCCCGCCATGGCCAGATTCGATCTGCCCTTGGATGAGTTGCGTCGCTACGCGCCAGAGGTGGCAGAGCCGGCCGACTTCGACGACTTCTGGCGTCAAACGTTGGCGCAAGTGCGTAGCCACGAGCTGGCGCCGAGCATCTCCAAGATCGACAACAAGTTGTCGGTCATCGACTCCTATGACGTCAGCTTCGCGGGATTCGGTGGACACCGGGTTGCGGCCTGGCTGCACGTGCCAGCGGGCGCGGACGGGCCGCTGCCCACAGTCGTGCAATACCTGGGCTACTCGAACGGACGCGGATTTCCTCATCAGCACACCCAGTGGGCTCAGGCCGGATGGGCGCACTTCGTGATGGACACCCGCAGTCAGGGCTGGTCGGTCGGTGGCGTCGGCTCCACCACCGACTTGACCGGAGATGCCGGGCTAGCGCACACGCCGGGTTTCCTCACCTTGGGCATCGGCTCACCGGGCACCTACTACTACCGACGTGTCTACGCCGACGCCGTACGGATGCTCGAGGTGGCTCGGGGCTGTGGGGTGAGTGATCCGGACAAGCTGCTGGTCACCGGCGCAAGCCAAGGAGGCGGCATCGCCATCGCCGCGGCCGGCTTGGCGCCACTGGTGGGTATCGATCTCGTCGGCGCTGCCCCGGACGTCCCCTTTCTGTGCCACTTCTCGCGTGCGGTGGAGCTGACCGACGCGCAGCCCTACGCCGAGATCACTGCCTACCTCGCGGGTTGGCGCGACCAGGTGCAGAGCGTCTACCGGACACTCAGCTATTTCGACGGGGTCAACCTCGGTCGGCGAGCCAGCGCCCCCGGTCTGTTCTCGGTCGGCCTGATGGACCTGGTCTGCCCGCCGTCGACGGTGTTCGCCGCCTACAACCACTACGGCCGCGACGCCTCGGTGGTCAAGGACATCGCGGTGTATTCACACAACGGACACGAAGGTGGCGGCGCCTACCACGTCGACGCACAGCTGGACTGGTTCGCCAGCTGGTTCGGCTGAGCCGCGCAATCAGCTGACCGGCGGGTGCCGGACCACGCCACGGTCAGGCCTTGACCGCAACGAAGAGGTCGCGGGAGATGGCCGAATCGACCCGGTGCCCGAAGCTCAGCCAAGGTCCATCCAGGCAGGGCACCAGCCCGGCGTCGGTGGCCATCTCGGTCAGGCGTTCGCGGGTCAGTCCGAACGTGTTCCAGGACAACCCGAGTGCGCCGCCTGGCTTCAGCTGACCGGCCCACACCGGCAGCGCATCGCCGATCAGCCCCGCTGGAGACCGATCCCGTTTCCCGCTGGTGCCGCGGACGTCAGTGTGGCTGCCGTGCACCACCCCGTACGGTGCATCGGTCACCACGGCGTCGAAGGTCCGCTTGCCGTACAGCTCCGCGGACTGCCGGGTGTCGCCGGTGAATACGGTCAGCTTGAGCGCACGGGTGCCGTCCGGGCTCACCTCCACGTCGAGTCGTCGCCCCAGGCTCTTGCCCTCGCGGCGTACGGGCGACATGGTCGCTGTGTGCTTGTACCGGTGGCGGCGCAGGTAGGTCTTCAGGAAGGCGGCGTAGGCCTCGACCGCCTTGACGTCGGCCTCCACCCCGGCGACGTCGTGGCCCAGCGTCAATCCGCTGCTCAAGATCGTGCCCCGGCCGCACAGCGGATCGAGCACGGCCCGCCCGGAGCCGGCTGCCGGCCGGGTCACCGCAGCCAAGGTCACGTTGAGGAGCAACCGGGTGAACTGCTCGTTGGTCTTGCCGGGGTACTTGGGGATGGTGACCAGGTCGTCGTCGAACAGGTCCGGCGGCGACACCGTGACGGGCACCAGCTGCTCGCCGTCTCGGCGGAACACCGCGAACAACGCCGACAGCCTGGCGAGTCCCGCGTGCGCAGCCTCGTCGAGCTCGGGCACACCCAGGCGCAGATAGCGCACGCCGGCGAGGGTCACCGGCTCGATCTGCGGGGCCGTACCTTCGCCCGAGTGCAGCAGGATGGCCAGCTCAGCGGCCACCAGCCGATCGGCGCTGCCGGCGTACACGCGGTTGCTGGAAGGGGCCAGCAGGATCAGATGGTCACTCACGCAGTCTCCCGGCCAAACCGTGTCGCCCCCAAGTCAGCGCGCCGACAGTCGGCACGGCCCGATTAGTCTCGCACTGGTGAGTCCGCCCCCGCACGTTGTTGTCCCCCGCTACGACGGCGCGCAGGTGGTCGTCCCTGCCCCTGGCGCGGGTCCGGGCAACTGGTCGGGAGCTGCCAGCGCCGTGCTGGTGGACGGCACCTTCTGGCTGACCTACCGGGTGCGTCGCCCGCTCGATGCCGGCCGAGGGGTCAGCGTCGTGGTGGCCCGGTCCGCCGACGGTCTGCACTTCACACCGGTGTGTGAGCTCAGCCGGCACGCCTTTGGTGCTGCCTCCTTCGAGCGTCCAGTGCTGCTGCCCGTGCCGGGTGCTGGCTGGCGCCTCTACCTCAGCTGTGCGACGCCGGAGTCCAAGCACTGGTGGATCGAGGCGGTGGACGCTGAGCGGCCCGAGGACCTGCCCGAAGGCAGGCGGACCCGCGTCCTGCTGGGCGGCGCCGAGGTGGCGGTCAAGGACCCGGTGATCGTGCAGCGGCCCGACGGCTGGCACCTGTGGGTCTGCTGCCACCCGCTGACCGAGCCCGGTCACGAGGACCGGATGACCACCGCGTACGCCACCAGCACCGACGGGCTCAGCTGGACCGCGCAGCGCGAGGTGCTCCGCGGCACGCCAGGGTCGTGGGACCAGCGCGGCGCCCGGGTGGTGGCCGTGCTGGACGAGGAGCCGCTGACCGTGCTCTACGACGGTCGCGCATCAGCGGCCGATAACTG
Organism: Propionibacteriaceae bacterium; assembly: GCA_035634295.1. Classification (GTDB taxonomy): domain Bacteria; phylum Actinomycetota; class Actinomycetes; order Propionibacteriales; family Propionibacteriaceae; genus Microlunatus. The sequence goes on from DASQDG010000042.1 coordinate 52,838, forward strand.
GCATGAGACCACCGGCCTCGCCCGGCAGCTCAACGGCCGACTGCAGCCGGTGCACCCCGAGCCGGTGGCGGTCTCACCCGACGGTGACGGCGCCCTGCGGTATGCCACCGCCGTCCGGCTGCCGGACGGGCGCACCCGGTTCTACTTCGAGGCCGCCCGAGCCGACGGCTCCCACGACCTTATGACGTCGGTGGCTGAGCCGCACCCGACGTTTGGGCAGAGCTAGCGGCGGCTCGCTCGGCGAACGAGCCGCGGCCCTGGGTCGAGCGCCAGTCGTCGAAGGACTCGCTCAGCACCGACTCCAGCAGAGCGATGTCGTCCAGGCAGCCGTCGAGCAGGGCCTCGCGCTGCGGTGCGCCGAGCCGGGGCCGTGGCTGAGTTCGCCCGTGCTGCAGGGCGGCGACCAGTGGCCTGCTGGCTCGGCGCCAGACCTGCGGGGGTGCGAGGCTGCCGGCGGCGGCCCCTGCCCGTAGCGATCCCGTGGGTGCCGGAGCGAACAGGCGTTGGTAGTCCGCGCGTCGCCACACGATTCGGTCTAGGAGTGCCCGTGCTCCTTGGCCCGCTCGAAGCTGGCCAGGACCTCGGCCTCGGCCTCCTCGACCCCGGTCCAGCTCGACCCCTCGACCGACTTGCCCGGCTCCAGGTCCTTGTACACCGAGAAGAAGTGCTCGATCTCGAGCAGCAGGTATTCCCGGACGTTCCGAATGTCGCGCAGGTGGTCGCGGCGGACGTCGTTGGCCGGGACACAGAGCACCTTGTCGTCACCGCCGGCCTCGTCGGTCATCCGGAACATGCCGATCGCCCGGCACTTGATCAGGCAGCCGGGAAATGTGGGCTCAGAGACCAGCACCAGCGCGTCCAGGGGGTCGCTGTCCTGGCCCAGGGTGCCCTCGATGAAGCCGTAGTCGGCGGGGTAGGCGGTGGAGGTGAACAGGGTGCGGTCCAGCCGTATCCGCCCGCTCTCGTGGTCGACCTCGTACTTGTTCTTGTTGCCTTTGGGGATCTCGACGGTGACATCGAAGGTGAGTCCACTGAGCGGCATGCTGCGCGCCTCTTGGCTTGGGTCGGTCACGTCGGCCTCCTTAGACTGAGGCTGGGCCGGCCCGGAGTACGACCTGCGGGGACACCGGTCGCCAGCAGGTGGAGCCTAGCGTCGGAGAAAGGACCAGCGACAGTGCGTCTCAATAGATTCGTCCTCGTCGCGGTGGTGGTCCTGCTCGTGGGCGCAAGCGTGCTCGGCGTGCTGACGGGCGCATTCGCCTCCGCGGCGCGGGCTGGTCTGACGGCCACCGGGCTGCTCAGCGACGGTGGCGCCAGCACTGTGGCACCCACGGCCCTCAAACCTCGACCCGCGTCTGCGGGGACCTCGAACACGCCTGCGCCCACGGCTCCGGCGTCAGCCGCACCCGACGAGCTGCCTGATGTCATGCCGGTGGCCGCGGCGAAGGCGCCGCCGGTCAAGTCACGCCTGGACCGGGCGCTGGCCTCGATCGACCATAAGGCGATGAAAGGCCGCTACAGCGGCTCCGTGCTGGATGTCGGCACGGGTCGGGCGGTGTACGCGCACAACGCCGGCAAGGCCGCCATACCGGCGTCGACGCTCAAGCTGGTCACCGCGGCTGCTGCGCTGTCGGTGCTCGGACCGCAGCACCGCTTCTCAACCCAGGTGGTGAGCCCAAGGTCGGGACGGATCGTGCTGGTGGGGGGCGGCGACCCCTATCTGGTCGACGCCCCCACGCCTCGGCATCCTGGCGCGGCCTCGGTCGCCCGGCTCGCCCAGCTCACCGCGGCGCGGCTCAAGGAGACCCGGCAGGCGAAGGTGTCCTTGGGCTATGACGCCTCGCTGTTCACCGGACCGGCCTGGCATCCCGACTGGCCACCGATGTACTCCGACCAGGTCACGCCCATCTCCGCCCTGTGGGTGAACGAGGGTCGCCGTTACGGATCGACGGGCCCTCGGGTGTCCAAGCCGGCCCTGGTCGCGGCCGAGACGTTTGCCCGAGCCCTGCGCCGCAACGGCATCCGGGTCACCGACATCCGCTCGACCAAGAAACCTCGTCAAGCTCAGCCGGTTGCCGCCGTCGCCTCGCAAACCCTCGATCGCATCGTCGAGCACATGCTGATGGTCAGCGACAATGACGCGTCCGAGGTCCTCGCGCGCCAGGCCGCCGTCGGCGCCGGCCAGCCGGGATCGTTCGCCGCCGCCCGTCAGGTCGTCCGGGCCCAGCTGGTCAAGCTCGGCGTCTGGGATGAGCGAGCTCAGCTGCGCGACGGCAGCGGGCTGTCCCGGCGCAACAAGCTGCCTGCGGCTCTCCTCACCAAACTGCTGCGGGTCAGCCAGAGCACGGAGCATCCGGAGCTGCGGGGGGTGCTGACCGGGTTACCGGTCGCCGGGGTGGAAGGCAGCCTGCGCATCCGCTACCTCGACCGCGTGGGACGTCCGGCCCGCGGTCTGCTGCGCGGCAAGACCGGCACGTTGACCGGCGTACATGGGCTGGCGGGATACCTGCGTCGACCTGATGGGTCGGTGCTGGCGTACGCGTTTCTGGTGAATGACGCCAAGGACGGACAAGCCGCCCGGCTGTGGCTGGAGCACGTGACCGCGACGCTCAGCTCGTGCCGCTGCCGCTGAGCCACGTCAGGGTGGCTTCAGGGTTCGCCGCCCTGGTCGGAGTCCTGCTGCCGAATAGAGTGCAGAGCATGACTGCCACCATGGTCGACTGGACGATCGCCCTCAACACGGCCCGCAAGCTGGTCAAGCCCGGGCCGCCGATCTCCAGGCAGGGGGCGGCTGAGGCCGTGGCTTCGCTCCGGGTGGCCGCCAGTCGAGCGGAGGCCTACGTCACCGAAGTGACCGGTCTGCAAACTCCGAGCGCGACCGCACCCGTGCTGATTGTTGACCGCCCCGGCTGGATTCAAGCCAACCTCGACGGCTTCCGCCACATTCTGGCCCCACTGGCGGCCAAGGCGGCCGCGAAGCTGCAGAACTCCTCGCTGGCCGGCGTCGGGCCACGGCTGACCGGCATGGAGGTCGGTGTCCTGCTGAGCTATCTGGCGCCCAAGGTGCTGGGACAGTTTGACCCGTTCTATCCCGGTGCTCCGGGCCAGCCCGGCGGCCGGCTGCTGCTGGTCGCTCCGAACATTGTCTCGGTGGAACGGGAGCTGAAGATCCCGTCCGCCGACTTCCGGCTGTGGGTGTGCCTGCACGAGGAGACCCATCGGGTCCAGTTCACGGCTGTCCCGTGGCTGCGCGAGCACATGAACAACCAGATCGCCGAGGTGGTGGACGCCACAGAGCTGGACTCGATGGCGCTGGCCTCGACGCTGCGGGCAGGGTTCAAGAAGCTGGTGGAGTCGCTGCAGAGTGGCGAGGAGTTCAGCATCGTGGACCTCATCCAGTCCCCGGCGCAGCGCGAGGTGGTGGGCCGGGTTACCGCCGTGATGTCCTTGCTCGAGGGCCATGCCGACGTGGTGATGGACGGCGTCGGACCGGACGTGATCGCCTCCATCGAGGAGATCCGGGCCAAGTTCAACATCCGGCGCCAAGGTCAGGGCTTCGACAAGGTGATTCGCAAGCTGCTCGGGTTGGACGCCAAGATGCGCCAGTATCGCGACGGGGCGGAGTTCTGCCGGCAGGTCATCGCACAGGTGGGCATGGACGGCTTCAACCGGGTCTGGACCTCGCCGGAGACGCTGCCGAGCAAGGTCGAGATCGCCGACCCCGAGGCCTGGGTGGCCCGCGTGCACGGCAGCGCAGCTGCCGGCGGTCCACTGGACAGTTGAGTCCCTGCCGGACCTGTGCAGCTGACTGAGTGATGGCTCGGCGAGCCCGAGGGCCGGCCACCTCGGCGGTGGTGCGGGCCGTGCAGACCTCGCTGGCGCCGCAGGACACTTCGCTGCTGGTGGCCTGCTCGGGTGGCCCGGACTCCTTGGCGCTGGCGGCGGCCGCGGTCTCGGTGGGGCGGCAGCACGGTCTGCCGGTGGCGGCGGTGGTGGTGGACCACGGGCTGCAACCCGGCTCCCAGCAGGTCGCGGACCGGGCCCGCCGGCAGCTCGGCGAGCTCGGCTGCGCCGACGTGGCCGTGGTGGCTGTGGCTGTTGATCTCGGCCTGGGTTCGGGTCCGGAGGCAGCCGCCCGGCAGGCCCGCTATGCCGCCCTGGACACCGAGGCCGCGCCGCGGGCGGCCACCGTACTGCTCGGGCATACCCAAGACGACCAGGCCGAGACCGTGCTGCTGGGACTGGCACGCGGATCGGGCACCCGGTCACTGGCCGGCATGGCCGCCCGGTCGGGGCGCTACCTGCGGCCCTTGCTGTCGCTGGCACGAGCGGCCACCGAGCAGGCCTGCCAGGAGCTGGGCTTGCAGCCCTGGCGCGATCCGCACAACGTCGACGAACACCTGAGCAGGGTCCGGGTGCGCCAGCGGGTGCTCCCGGTGCTGGAGGCCGAGCTCGGGCCCGGGATCGCTGAAGCGCTCGCCCGGACTGCGGCGTTGGCTCGAGCCGACGCCGACCTGCTGGACGCGCTGGCCGCCGACGCGCTGCCGGTGACCGATACCCTCGACTGCGCCGAGCTCGGCCGGCTGCCCGACGCGCTGCGTACCCGCGTGCTGCGGCGCTGGCTGGCCGACCGGGGCGGCGGGGCAGTGACGTACGGTCACGTCCGCGACGTCGACCAGCTGGTGGTGGACTGGCACGGCCAGCGCGGGTTTGACCTCGCCGGCGTCCGGGTGGTGCGTCGCGCCGGCCGTCTGGTCTGCATCGCGGCCGGCGGCTGACGTGGCTATGGCAGGCTGACCCCGTGGACGACGCGCAGATCAGCGGTGACTTGACCCGGGTGCTCTACGGCAAGGCCGACATTGACGCTCGACTGGCCGAGCTCGCCGCCGAGATCGACGCCCGCTACGTCGACCTCGACCTGCTGCTGGTGGGAGTGCTCAATGGTGCTGTGATGGTGATGGCCGACCTGTCGCGGGCCATGACCATTCACTGTGAGATGGACTGGATGGCCATCTCGTCGTACGGGTCGGGGACCCAGTCCTCCGGGGTCGTTCGCATCCTCAAGGACCTCAACACCAACATCGGCGACCGTCACGTGCTGGTCGTCGAAGACATCATCGACACCGGGCTGACGTTGTCGTATCTGGTCAGCAACCTGATGTCGCGCAACCCCGCGAGCCTGGAAATCATGACGATGTTCCGCAAGCCCGAGGCGCAGCGCAACGCCGTCGATGTCGCCTACGTCGGCTTCGACATCCCCGACGAGTTCGTGGTCGGCTACGGGCTGGACTACGCAGGCCGCTACCGCAACCTCACCTCAGTGGGCACTCTGGCCCCGCACGTCTACAGCTGACCGGGCCGGCGTCGGCGGGTCACCTTGGACGCGAACGCTAATCTTGGCCCTTAGTAGGTCTTCCTAGGTCACTCATTGCTCGGTTCAGTGGGGCTCAACTCAGCAGGCAGGTCATGAACTTTCGTCGCATCTTCCGCGGGCCCCTCATCTGGATCGTGCTCGCTGTCATAGCGATCGGCCTGCTCATCGACTTCGGCGGCCGGGTCGGCAGCGGCTACAAGGAGGTGCCCACCTCCCAGGTGGTCGCGCTGATCAACGGCAACGACCCACTGTCCGAAGTGGTCTTGGTCGACAAGGAGCAGGAGATCCAGGTCGTCACCAAGGACGCCACCAACAACAAGTTCAAGGCGGTCTGGGTCGGCAACCAGAGCGACGCGCTGACCACCCGGCTGGACGAGCGCTACGCGGCCCGCACGCTGGACAGCTGGAACGCCACCAACCCCACCCCGGGCTTCTTCTCCTCCCTGCTCGGCACCTTGATCCCGTTCCTGATCATCGGCGTGCTGTTCTTCTTCTTGCTCAATTCCGTCCAGGGTGGCGGCAGCCGGGTGATGCAGTTCGGCAAGTCCAAGGCGAAGGTGATGAACAAGGACACCCCTAAGACCACGTTCAACGACGTGGCCGGGGTGGAGGAGGCCATTGAGGAGCTTGAGGAGATCAAGGAGTTCCTGGCTGAGCCGGCCAAGTTCCAGGCCGTTGGGGCCAAGATTCCCAAGGGTGTGCTGCTGTATGGACCGCCCGGAACTGGCAAGACGCTGCTGGCTCGCGCGGTCGCCGGCGAGGCAGGGGTGCCGTTCTACTCCATCTCGGGCTCAGACTTCGTCGAGATGTTCGTCGGCGTCGGCGCTTCCCGGGTGCGTGACCTGTTCGAGCAGGCCAAGGAGAACGCTCCCGCAATCGTCTTCATCGACGAGATCGACGCCGTCGGGCGACACCGTGGCGCGGGTATGGGTGGCGGTCACGACGAGCGCGAACAGACGCTCAACCAGCTGCTGGTGGAGATGGACGGCTTCGACGTCCGCGGTGGCGTGATCTTGATCGCGGCGACCAACCGGCCCGACGTGTTGGACCCGGCTCTGCTGCGCCCGGGTCGTTTCGACCGGCAGATCGCCGTCGAAGCCCCCGACCTCAAGGGTCGCGCCAAGATTCTCTCGGTGCACTCGGAGGGCAAGCCGATGGCACCGGGCGTTGACTTGGAAGCGATTGCGCGGCGTACCCCGGGCTTCACCGGCGCCGACCTGGCCAATGTGCTCAACGAGGCGGCACTGCTGACCGCCCGGCAGAACACCAGGGTGATCACCAACGAGGCCCTGGAGGAGGCGATCGACCGCGTGGTCGCGGGCCCGCAGAAGCGCAGCCGACTGATGAACGAGAAGGAGCGGCTGATCACCGCCTACCACGAGGGCGGGCACGCGCTGGTGGCCGCTGCGCTGCCGGGCACCGACCCGGTGCACAAGGTGACGATCCTGCCGCGCGGGCGGGCTCTGGGCTACACGATGGTGCTCCCCGACCAGGACAAATACTCCAACACCCGCGGTGAACTGCTCGACCAGCTGGCCTACATGATGGGCGGTCGGGCCGCTGAGGAGCTGGTGTTCCACGACCCGACCACCGGCGCCAGCAATGACATCGAGAAGGCCACCAATGTGGCCAAGGCGATGGTCACTCAATACGGGATGACCTCACGCCTGGGCGCCGTAAAGCTCGGCTCCGGTGACGCCGAGCCGTTCCTGGGCCGCGACATCGGTCATGGGCGGGACTACTCCGAGGCGGTCGCGGCGGTGGTGGACCAAGAGGTGTCCCTGCTGATCGGCAACGCCCATCAAGAGGCCTACGACATCTTGAACGAGAACCGTGAGGTGCTCGACAACCTGGTGCGCGCGCTGTTCGAGCGCGAGACCCTCGACCGCGCCGAGGTGGCCGAGGTGTTCGTGTCGCTGCAGCGACGTGGCCGGCGTCCAGCCTGGACCGGCTCGGATTCCCGGGTGCCGTCGGACCAGCCACCGGTCGTGCCCAAGCCGTCGCTCAACGGCCACACCAACGGCCACCGTCCCTCCGGCAGCCATGAGCTCCCGGCAGGCGTGCCCGCCGGTGGTGCCTCACTGCCGCCGGGGCATTCCCCCGTACCGCCCGAGCTGCCGGGGCAGGGGCCGGGCGCCGGACTGCCGGGGCAACCGCCGGCGCCGGGCGTCTATCCTCCGGCCGGGGGCACCAACCCGCCGCAGTCGCCCGGCGTCACCGACGCCAACCAGCCCTGGCCGCCGAAGGGTCCCGACTTCCGGTGAGCCGCCTCCCGGGGGTGCCCGGTAGAGGACCGGCGCTCGATCCGCTGTTCGACCCACCGGCTGTCGCGGAGTTCGACGCGGACCGGATCGCCGCTGGGGTTCGGGAGATCCTGATCGGCATCGGGGAGGACCCCGACCGCGAGGGCCTGGCGGAGACGCCGTCGCGCGTCGCGCGGGCCTATGCGGAGATGTTCGCGGGGCTGCGGCAGGCCCCCCAGGACGTGCTCACCAGCACCTTCGAGATGAAGCACGAAGAGCTCGTGCTGGTCAAGGACATCGAGGTGTGGAGCTGCTGCGAGCACCACCTGGTGCCCTTCTACGGGGTGGCTCACATCGGCTACATCCCCAACAGCAACGGCCGGGTGACCGGGCTCAGCAAGGTGGCTCGGTTGGTCGACGTGTATGCCAAGAGGCCGCAGGTGCAGGAACGGCTGACCACCCAGGTTGCCGAGGCGCTGGTGCTGACGCTCCAGCCGCGCGGAGTCATCGTCGTGCTGGAGTGCGAGCACCTCTGCATGACCATGCGGGGAGTCCGCAAGGCGGGTTCGCGCACGGTCACCAGCGCCGTCCGAGGCCAGTTGCACGACCCCGCCACCCGGGCCGAGGCGATGAGCCTGATCATGAGCCGGCGCTGATGCCGGCGGCCGGAGGCCGTGCCGCACCGCCGCGACCGGGCCGCAACGTGGTGTCCGGGGCGCTGCTCGGGGTCGGTATCGCCGCCTTTCTGGACGAGACCGTCTTTCACCAGCTGCTGCACTGGCACCACTTCTACGACCGTGCGAGCGCGTCGCTGGGCCTGGTGTCAGATGGTCTGTTCCACGCGTTCGGCTGGTTCGCCACCGTGGCCTCGCTCTTCTTGTTCGCCGACCTGCGGCGCCGGGGCGACCTGCAGCCGAGGCGCTGGCTCGGGGCTCTGCTGCTGGGTGCAGGAGCGTTCCAGCTCTACGACGGCATCGTGCAGCACAAGCTTCTGCGGCTGCACCAGATCCGCTACGGGGTCGACCTCGGGCCGTACGACCTGGTGTGGAACCTGGTCGCGGCAGCCCTGGTCGCCACCGGGGTGGTGCTGCTGGTGCGCACCCGGGGCCGCTCTACCTCCCGTCCGGCCTGAGGATGTCGGGCCACGACCACCTCGGCCTGGCGATCTGGCTAGAGCAGTTGTTGGCCCTCCCGTTCTATCTCTCGCTGCCGGCCTATCTGGCAGCCGGCTGGTGGAGTGGTCGGCGGGGACGCCGTTGGCCGACGCGGCGATATCTGTACTGGCTGCTCGGCGTCGCCGCCTGCCTGGTCGCGGTCACTGGACCGGTGGCTCAGCGGGCTGACCACAGCTTCTCGGGGCACATGGTGGTGCACCTCCTGCTCGGCATGGTCGGGCCTTTGCTGCTTGTCCGGGCCGCGCCCGTCACCCTTGCCCTGCGGGTGCTGCCGGTGGCCGCGGCGCGACGGCTGTCACGGCTGCTGGCCAGCCGGGTCGTTGGGGTGCTGACCCACCCGGTCACGGCCGGCGCGGGCAACGTGGCCGCCCTGTTCCTGCTCTATCGCACAGATCTTTACGCCCTGAGTGGGCAGCATCTGGGGCTGCACCTGGTGGTGCACGTCCATCTCTTCGTCTTCGGCTATCTGTTCGCGGCCAGCATCGTCGGCGTCGATCCTGACCGGCATCGCACGGGCTTTCCTTGTCGGGCGGTGGTCCTGGTGCTGTACGTCGCCGCGCACAGCGTGCTCGCCAAGCAGCTCTACGCTGACCCGCCGCCGGGGGTGGACGCCGCGGACGCCCGACTTGGCGCGCAGGTGCTCTACTACGGCGGCGACGCGGTGGACCTCCTGGTGATGGTGCTGCTGTGCCACCGCTGGTACGTCCTGGCCGCCCCCTCCCGAAGCAGGCACCGGTTGAACGTCGCGCCCCGCACCCACGAGGGCCTCCCGAGCGACGGGAGCAGTGCGCGGGCAGGATGGGCCCGCCAGGCCCGCCGTTAGGCTGGCGCGGGTGAAGCCGATCGCGACGGTGCGCGACCTCCCGCAACCCGGCCGCACCCTGGTGATGGGCGTAGTCAACGTCACCCCAGACTCCTTCTCCGATGGCGGCGAGTGGTTCGATGCGGCGTCCGCCCGTCAACACGGTCGCGAACTTCTGGACCAAGGCGCCGATCTGGTCGACGTCGGCGGCGAGTCGACCCGTCCCGGAGCCGCCCGTCCAGACGCCGACGAGGAGCTTCGACGGGTGCTGCCCGTGGTCGGCGACCTGGCTCGACTAGGAGCTGTCGTCAGCGTGGACACCATGCGCGCCGAGGTTGCTGAACGAGCGGTGCACGCCGGCGCCCGGCTGGTCAACGACGTCTCCGGTGGGCGGGCCGACCCGGACATGCTGTCCACCGTGGCCGCCTTGAAGGTTCCCTTCGTCTGCATGCACTGGCGCGGACCGTCAGCCGACATGCAGAGCCGGGCCACCTACGCCGACGTCGTGCGTGACGTGCTGGCCGAGCTCGGTCAGCAGGTGGCTGCGGCGCTGGCGGCCGGCATCGCCGCTGACCACCTGATCGTCGACCCTGGCTTCGGCTTTGCCAAGACCAGCGAGCACAACTGGGAGCTGCTCCGCCGGCTCGACGCGCTGGACGCGCTCGAGCTGCCCGTACTGGCCGGGGCCTCCCGCAAGACCTTCCTGGGCACCTTGCTCACCGACGGCTCCGGCCAGGCCCGCCCGGCCGCGCAGCGGGACCACGCCACCGTCGCTCTCAGCACGATTCTCGCTCGGCAAGGCGTGTGGGGAGTACGCGTACACGCGGTGCGCCCGAGCCGCGACGCGGTGGCGGTGGTGGAACGGCTGGCCGACACCTCTCGTTCACCTGGGTGAGCCAATCTGCGCCTGGCGTAAGTGGATCAAGGTGGGGTGTCGACTCGGATAGGGTCGCCTCAGCCGAGGAGGGGACTCCAGAAGGAGCAGGGACGAATGTCTGATCGGGTAGCGCTGCGAGGGATCGCAGGCTTCGGCCACCACGGGGTGCTGGCCGATGAGCGCCGCGACGGTCAGCAGTTCGTGGTGGACGTTAGCTGCCGCCTTGACCTCGCGGCGGCCGCCCGGACCGACGACTTGAGCCAGACCGTGGACTACGCCGAGCTGGCCCGCGCGATCGTGGCCGACATCGAGGGTGACCCGGTGAACTTGATCGAGGCCTTGGCCGACCGGATCGCCGACACCTGCCTGGGCGCAGGCGAGGTGGCCTCGGTCGAGGTCACGGTCCACAAACCGCAGGCGCCGATGCCCGTACCCGTGGCCGACGTGGCCGTCACCCTTTCACGCACCAGGCGAAGCGACAAGGAGCAGGACGAATGAGCAGCCCCAACCCCCACGCCATCGACAGCGACACCCTGAGCGGCATGAAGCCGCTGGCTAAGGTGGTCTATTCCATCGGCTCCAACCTGGGGGACCGGCTCGGCAACCTGCAAGGTGCCGTGGACGCCCTCCGCGACACACCCGACGTCATCGTGGTCGACGTGTCCGGGGTCTACGAGACGAAGGCGGTCGGTGGCCCCGCCGACAGCCCGCCGTTTCTCAACCTGGTGATCGTGGCCGAGACCACCTTGGAGCCGCGCACGCTGCTGGAGCGGGCCCAAGCGATCGAGGACGCCTACGGTCGCGTACGCGCCGAGCGCTGGGCACCGCGCACCCTCGACGTCGACCTGATCCTGGTGGGTCGCACCACCCTGGCGGAGTCGGACCTCAAGCTGCCTCACCCGTTGGCTCACCAGCGAGCCTTCGTGCTGCTGCCCTGGCTGGAGATCGATCCCGGTGCGTCGCTCCCTGGACAGGGCGCGGTCGAGGAGTTGCTCGCTGCGGTGGACACCTCCGGAGTGGTCCGCCGCGACGACCTGGACATCGCGGGCGACTGAGCGCCACTTGTCCCACTCACTGCCCCCGTCAGCGGCCGGCGGTTCACCGGCTGGCGGCCCGCCCGCCAACGGCTCGATGCAGCTCACGCCACTGCGCGCGCTGGGGGTCGCAGCGGTGTTCGGAGGACTGGCCGGGTGGCTGGTCGTCGTCGTGGCCAACGCCTTCGACCTGGTGCCACCCCAGGTGCCCTGGACCACACCGGTGGTGCTGGGGCTGATCACGGCCCTGGTGGGCGCACTCGGCTACTACACCCACCAGCAGTTGCAGGTGCGACGCAGCAGGATGCCGCCGGAGCGGGCGGTGGCGTTTCTGGTGCTGGGCAAGGCCTCAGCCTTGGCCGGCGCAGTAGTGGCCGGCGGCTACTTCACCTACGCCCTGCTGTTCCTGGCCCGCATCGACGCCGAGGGACCGCGTGAGCGCGTGATCCGGTCGTTGGTCTCAGTAGCCATCGGCATCGCGCTCACGGTGGCGGGACTGCGGCTCGAGCGGGCCTGCAAGGTCCCCGCCTCCGACAGCGAGGACGACGACGACACCCGCAACGATGGATCGCGCGAGGGCGGTACCGACGTCTCCGGCCACGACATCGGCAACTGAGGCAGCAAATCCCCGTCTGCGTCAACCGGTGGCCCTAAAGTGTCGCCGTGAACACCCCTGGCGCTGCCGCGCGCACTGCTGCTGCGCCGCGCGACGGCGATCCCCGGCGTCAGGCGGCGATCTCGCCGATGCGACGGCTGTCCCGGATGGTGCTGGTCACCGGGACCGTGCTCGCTCTGCTCGCTGCGCTGGGCCCGCTGTGGGCGGCGCGGGCGGGTGTGGTGGTGGCCGTCATCGCCGCGGTCGTGGCCTGCATGGTGACTTGGCGGGAACTGGCCGAGGCCCGGCGTTCGCACTCCCACGAGATGCTCAGCGCCAGCCGGGCAGCGGGCGCGGCGCTGACCGCAGAGCGACGACACAACGCCTCCGTAGTCGACACCCTGACCACCCGAGCGGTCCGCTCCGCCGCCGCCGCCGCCCAGCTGCGGAGCGCAGTCTTCGACCTGAGTTCCACCGTCGAGGCGCTGCAGAAGACCGTCGCGGGCCTGCGCCGAGAGGTCGAGGTGCTGCGCGGCCAGCACGTCGCCGACCGCGAGCAGATCGAGCAGCGTGACGAGAGCCTGGCGCTGCTGCACGAGCGGCTGAGCTCGCGCGAGAGTGAACTGCGTGCGCTGCTGGAGAGCGAGGCCCACGTCCGCGCTCTGCCGCGCCGGGTACTCACCGATCATGGCAGCCAGACTCTGGCTGCCTCCGAGGGCCTACGGCGGTCCGGCACCGCAGCCGTCGAGGCACCCCATGTGGACGCCTCGGAGGTCGACCCGCCGTCGCGTGACCGGACGCCTGAGGTGTCTGAGCTGGTGCAGGTGGCAGTCGTGCTGCCCAACTACGAGGGCGAGCGCAAACGCGCTTAGTTCCCCCCGCAGTTCCCCGGTATTCCCTCCGGTCCGTATCTCCGTGCTCGACTGATTGGCGACTGGGAGGCGCACATCAGGGCGACTGCCCGTGCGGACCAGAGGGATCGAACGCCCTGCCTCAATGGTGGCTCAAGAGTTCGGCCGCGGATTGTGAATACCCCGTCGAACCTGGTCAAGTCAGGTAATCTTCCTACGTCATGTAATCTCACAAGTTTGTTTGTTACGGAGGAAGTAGTGGCTCAGCGAGTGCAAGTCATCCTGGAGGATGACTTCGACGGGGGTACCGCGGAGGAGACAGTGGCATTCGCATTGGACGGGGCAGAGTATGAAATCGACCTGTCCGTCAACAATGCGGCCAAGCTACGAGATGCGCTGGCTCCATGGCTGGCGCACGCGCGTAAGACAGGCGGGCGGCGCAAGCGCGGCGGCAAGTCCGGTGGCGACACCAGCACCAGCGAGATCCGGGCGTGGGCGGTGGCCGCGGGTCGCAACGTCAGCACGCGCGGGCGGGTGTCAGCCGAGCTGCGCCAGGCCTACGAGCAGGCTCATCAAGGCTGAGCTCGAGCGCGCCGGGCGTCTCTCCCTGGGGGAGGGTGAGCTTGCGGCATGGTTCTTCACTTCCGCCCTGGGCGAACACCACGTGTTGGCCCGGGGCGGAATGCATGTGGCGATGACGAGGGCGGACGGCACCACCAAGGCGGCACCGGCGACTGTTGAGCAGTTGTCGTGCCGGCAAGTGGCGCCGCAGGTCTGTTCTGGAGAAGGTCGCGGACTAGAGTTGAGAGCAGACGGTGCGATCGGTGGCAGACCACCCGGTTGCGAACCGAGAAGAGGCCGTCGCAAGCGAGGAGCAATCATGCCCGGGAGCAATCATGTTTGAGCGTTTCACCGATAGGGCCCGTCGCGTCGTTGTGCTGGCGCAAGAAGAGGCCCGGATGCTGAACCACAACTACATCGGGACAGAGCACATTCTGCTCGGACTCATCCACGAGGGTGAAGGCGTCGCGGCCAAGGCGCTCGAATCGCTGGGGATCTCGCTGGAGGCTGTCCGGCAGAAGGTCGAGGAGATCATCGGCCACGGACAGCAATCGCCGAGTGGGCACATCCCGTTCACGCCACGGGCCAAGAAGGTGCTCGAGCTCAGTCTGCGCGAGGCACTGCAGATCAATCACTCCTACATCGGCACCGAGCACATTCTGCTCGGCCTTATCCGCGAGGGTGAGGGCGTGGCCGCACAGGTGCTGGTTAAGCTGGGCGCCGATCTCAACCGGGTGCGCAACCAGGTGCTGCAACTGCTGAGCGGCTTCCAGGGCAAGGAGGCGGCGACCTCCGGGGCCCCCGAGCAGGGCAGCGCCCCGTCGTCGTCGATGGTGCTCGATCAGTTCGGTCGCAACCTCACCCAAGCCGCTCGGGAGAACAAACTGGACCCGGTGATCGGCCGGGAGACCGAGATCGAGCGCGTGATGACCGTGTTGTCACGGCGCACCAAGAACAACCCCGTGCTGATCGGCGAGCCCGGTGTCGGCAAGACCGCCGTGGTGGAGGGACTGTCCCAGGCCATCGTCCGCGGTGACGTCCCGGAGACGCTGCGTGACAAGCAGATCTACACCCTCGACCTCGGTGCCCTGGTGGCCGGCTCGCGTTATCGCGGTGACTTCGAGGAGCGCCTCAAGAAGGTGCTCAAGGAGATCCGCACCCGCGGCGACGTCGTGTTGTTCATCGACGAGATCCACACTCTGGTCGGTGCCGGTGCTGCCGAAGGCGCCATTGACGCCGCCAGCATTTTGAAGCCGATGCTGGCCCGTGGCGAGCTGCAGACCATCGGCGCTACCACCCTGGACGAATACCGCAAGTACGTCGAGAAGGACGCCGCGCTGGAGCGCCGTTTCCAGCCGATCCAGGTCGCCGAGCCGACGATCGCCCAGACCATCGACATCCTTCGAGGCCTTCGGGACCGTTACGAGGCTCACCACCGAGTCACCATCACCGACCAGGCCCTGGTGGCCGCGGCACAGATGGCCGACCGCTACATCTCCGACCGCTTCCTGCCTGACAAGGCCATCGACCTGATCGACGAGGCCGGAGCCCGGTTGCGGATCCGCCGGATGACGGCACCGCCGGACTTGCGCGAGTTTGACGAAAAGGTGGCGGCGGTCCGGCTGGAGAAGGAAGCTGCCATCGACGCCCAGGACTTCGAGCGGGCGGCCGGCCTGCGAGACGACGAGAAGAAGCTGCTTGCCGCGCGCGCCGAGCGTGAGGCGCAGTGGAAGTCGGGCGACCTGGACCTGGTTGCCGAGGTGGATGAGGAGATCATCGCTGAGGTGCTGTCGTCATCGACCGGCATTCCGGTGTTCAAGCTCACCGAGGAGGAGTCCTCGCGGCTGCTGCGGATGGAGGAGGAGCTGGGCAAGCGCTACATCGGCCAGCACGACGCCGTCCGGGCGCTGTCTCGCTCGATCCGGCGCACCCGGGCTGGGCTCAAGGACCCGCGGCGCCCCAGCGGATCGTTCATCTTCGCCGGTCCCTCCGGCGTCGGCAAGACCGAGCTGACCAAGGCGCTGACTGAGTTCCTGTTCGGCGACCAGGACGCCTTGATTCAGCTGGACATGAGCGAATACTCCGAGAAGCACACCGCGTCTCGCCTCTTCGGCTCGCCTCCTGGCTACGTCGGCTACGAGGAGGGCGGCCAGCTCACCGAAAAGGTGCGCCGTAAGCCGTTCAGCGTGGTGCTGTTCGACGAGGTGGAGAAGGCGCACCCGGACATCTTCAACTCCCTGCTGCAGATCCTCGACGAAGGTCGACTGACCGACGCCCAAGGCCGGGTCATCGACTTCAAGAACACCGTGATCGTGATGACCACCAACCTCGGCACCCGCGACATCGCCAAGAGCGTCAGTCTGGGCTTCAGCCGTTCCGGCGACCCGGAGAGCTCGTACGAGAAGATGAAGGCCAAGGTCGCTGACGAGCTCAAGCAGCACTTCCGGCCAGAGTTCCTGAACCGGGTTGACGAGATCGTCGTGTTCCGCCAGCTCACCCAGGAAGACATCGAGCGCATCGTCGACCTGATGATCGCGCAGGTGGAGATCCGGCTCAAGGACCGCGACATGGGGATCGAGCTCACCCCGGCAGCCAAAACGCTGATCGCTCAGCGCGGCTTCGACCCGACCCTGGGAGCGCGGCCGTTACGGCGGGCTATCCAGCGCGATATCGAGGATCACCTGGCAGAGAAGATCTTGTTCTCCGAGGTGAAATCGGGCGAGATCGTGGTCGTCGATGTGTCCGATCCCGGATCGGAGACTGCGTTCACGTTCACCGGCGTGCCCCGGTCGTCGGCGCCCGACACCCCCCCGGTCGAGTTCGACGGCATCATCGACGGCCTGACCGAGGGCCTCGAGGCGGAGTAGCTGCCTAGGCCGCCCAAGATCGAGCCCAGCGGCCCCCGCTACTCAGGTAGCGGGGGCCGCTGCGCGTGCGGTGTCAGCCGTCTTGTCGCGCACCAGGCACCATGAGCGGGCGTCCAATGCCAAAGCCTGCCGGCCCTTCGCAGGGTTCAACTCAGACGTCGTCTGCCAGTGGCTTTGGAATGATTCTGGTCACGCTCGGCGGCGCGGTGGGCACCGGAGCTCGATACCTGCTCGACAGTGCGCTGCCCAGCTGGGCAGGCCTGCCGGTTAGCACTATTGGCATCAACGTGCTCGGAGCCTTTCTGCTCGGGGCACTGCTGACGCGGCTCAGGCAGGCCGCCGCCGAAGGGGCTCCGGCCGTACGTCTGGAGCGATTGCGGCTGCTGGTCGGCACCGGTCTCCTCGGCGGGTTCACCACCTACAGCGCGCTGTCCATCGACACGGCTCTGCTGCTGGCCAGCCACCCCGCTCGCGCGGTCGGCTACGCCCTGTTCACCGTGCTCGTCGGTGCCGGAGCCTCGGTCCTCGGCATCTGGTCGGCATCGCCGCGGGCTGAAACCGGCGCTGATCGGGGCTCGGAGTGAGCCCCGCGCTGCTGCTGGCGGTGTCCCTGGCCGGCGGGCTGGGCGCCCTGCTGCGGCTCGTGCTGGACGCACTCATTCGCCGCCGGACTCCGGGAACGTTCCCCTGGGCGACGTGGGTGATCAACCTCACCGGGTCGGCGCTGCTCGGGCTGCTCACCGGCCTGACCGTGAATGGGCTGCTGCCGCCGCCGTACGAGGTGGTGGCAGGCACCGGCTTCCTGGGCGGCTACACCACATTCAGCACCGCAAGCTATGAGACCGTACGGCTGGCCCGGGACCGGCGCTACGCCGCCGCGATGGCAAACTGTTTCGGCATGCTGGTGCTGGGGGTGGCCGGGGCTGCGGCCGGTCTGGTCGTCGGGCTAGCCGTGTGAGCTCCGGCGGACGCGTCACTGGCGCAAGGCAGGCGTCTGGCACAGTGTGCGGGTGCCGCCCGCGACCTCACACTCCCGACGGCTGCAGCGAATCCCCGCCGTCTGGCTCGTGGTCGGCGGAATCTTCTCGGTCCAGATTGGCGCCGCTCTGGCCAAGGATCTGTTCGCCGTCATCTCCCCGACGGCCATGGTGTGGCTTCGGCTGGCCACGTCGGCGGTCATTCTCACCGCCGTAGCGCGGCCGCGGCTGCGCGGGCGATCTCGTCAGGACTGGCTGGTCGCCCTCGCCTTCGGGGTCAACCTGGCCGTGATGAACTGGGCGTTCTACCAGTCGTTCGCGCGGATTCCGCTGGGCATCGCGGTCACGATCGAGTTCTTGGGGCCGCTGGCGGTGGCCGTTGCGGGGTCGCGTCGGCCCCGCGACCTGGTGTGGGTGGCGCTGGCCGGCATTGGGGTAGCCCTGCTGGGCCTTACCCGAGCCGAGCTAACGCTGTCGGGCGTGCTCTTCGGGCTGCTGGCCGCTGCCGGATGGGCGGCCTACATCCTGCTCAGTGCCCGTACCGGCGCTCGGTGGTCGGGGCTGTCGGGTCTTGCCGTGGCCAGCGTGGTCGGCGCAGTTGCGCTCGCCGGCCCGGCCGTGATGGAGGCAGGCAGGACCTTGCTCGAGCCCCGGGTGCTGCTGCTGGGGGTGGCCATCGGCCTGCTGTCGTCGGTGATTCCGTACAGCCTGGAGCTGAACGCGCTGCGCCGGATGCCACCGCGGGTGTTTGGCATCTTGATGAGCCTGGAGCCGGCCGCGGCCGCGGTGACGGCACTCGTGCTGCTGTCGGAGTTCCTGCGCTGGTCCCAGTGGCTGGCCCTGGTCTGTGTGGTGCTGGCCAGTGTGGGGGCGACTCGCTCCACGCGCCCCGAGGCCGAACCTGCCCCCACGGGCTAGCGGTCGCTTAATGGCGTCAGCGTTGGCGTCCAGTCCAGGCCTGCTCGACCAGCCGCAGGGTCTCCGGCAGCGACAAACCGAACCGTCGTGCGGTCGAGGTCAGCTCTCGCACGTGGCGGGTCACCTCCTCGTCGCTGAGGGGCCCCGCTTCGCGGCGCACGAAGGTGCCTCGGCGGCCCTCGGTCACCAATACCCCGTCGCCCTCGAGCTCACGGTAGGCCCGCGCCACCGTGTTGGCGGCCAGCCCGAGCTCGCCGGCCAGCTGGCGTACGGTCGGCAGCTTGTCCCCCGGCGCGAGGGCGCCAGTCGACGCCAGGCGGGCGATCTGGCTGCGCAACTGCTCGAAGGGCGGCACCGTCGAGCTGGTGTCGAGCTGGAGCGGCGGCACGGGGGGCGACATGGCCTCAGTCTGCTGGGTGCTGGGCTCACGCGGGCAGGCGATACCCGTCGGCGACAGGCACGGCCAGCCCGTCGACGAGCAGCGACTGGAGGGCGCGCTCGCGCTGGGCGGCGTCGGGCCAGGCCTGCTCGAGCTCCGGGCGCTCCACGGCGGCGTCGCTGGAGCGCAGGACGGCCAGCAAGGCGCCCCGGCACTGGCGGTCTGTGCCGCTGTAGCGCTGCCCTCGCCGAGGCGGACCGCTCCACGCCGGATGTCCCGCGAGCCGCCAAGCGCAGAGATCTCGGACGGGGCACTCGGTGCACCGAGGGGTGCGTGCGGCGCAGATCAGAGCGCCGAGCTCCATCGACGCGACCGCCCAGCGGGCGGCGTCCGTTGCGTCGACCGGCAGCACGGACTCGGCGAGCGCGGTCTCAGTCGTGGTGGTCGAGGGCGCCGGAAAGGCCTTCCCAGTGAAAACCCGGGCCAGCACCCGCCTCACGTTGGTGTCCAGCACCACGTGGCGCTGCTTGTACGCGAAGCTCAGGATGGCCGCCGCCGTATAGCTGCCGACGCCCGGCAGGGATCGCAACCGGGCCAGGTCGTCGGGCACCTGGCCTGCATGGCGCTCGGTGATCATCCCGGCCGACTGATGCAGCCGAAGCGCCCGGCGGGGGTAGCCCAACCGGCCCCAGGCGCGCAACGCCTCGCCCGACGGAGCGGCGGCCAGAGCGCCGGGTGTAGGCCACCGGTCGACCCACTGCCGCCACGGTCCGAGGACCCGCTCCACCGGTGTCTGCTGCAGCATGAACTCGCTGACCATCACCTGCCACGGCG
The DNA here is from genome assembly GCA_035634295.1 of Propionibacteriaceae bacterium. GTDB lineage: Bacteria > Actinomycetota > Actinomycetes > Propionibacteriales > Propionibacteriaceae > Microlunatus. The sequence continues at coordinate 72,325 of DASQDG010000042.1, forward strand.
TCGCCTCCGGCCGTCGCCAAGGCAGGTCGCGGGCGTGCTCGTCGTACCAGCTCAGCACCCGATCGACCACGACGCTCACCGTCACCGGGCCACGGTACGTGCTGCCCGGCGTGCCTGACGGGCCTCGCGCCGGAGATTATCTAGGCTCGGCCCATGAACGGCCTGTGGCGTCCGGTGGGGCCGCAATCTGCGGCAACGTACTGGCTGCGCCGGGCCCTGGTGCTGGGGGTGCTGGCCGCTGTGATCGCCTTGGTGGTCGCGCTGGTCACTCCGTCACCGAAGCGGCAGGTCGTGCCGTCGGCGGCGCCCTCGTCCGTGCTGGGCACTGCGATCACGGCCTCGCCCTCGAGCGCGACCCGGAGCACGGCTTCATCGACGCCCGAGGCGTCGAACGCACCTGCAGCCAAGGGGGCAAAGGCGGCCAAGGCCAAGACCTCAGCAGCAAAGCCGCCAGCCAAGGCTCCGGCCCAGGAGCCCGTCAAGTGTGCTCCCAGCCGTCTCCGGGTGAGCCTGGACGGCCCAGGCCAGTTGCAGGCGGGCCAACCGACCACCTTTGCGCTGGCGGTCACCAACTCTTCGTCCGCCCGCTGCATGGTCAGGGTGACCGGGGACACCTTCGAGCTGCGGATCTATTCGGGTTCGGACCGCATCTGGAGCTCGGCCGACTGCGCAACCGCCCTCAGGTCAGTGACGAAGCAACTGGACGCTGGCCAGGCCGTCAGGTGGCAGCTGAAGTGGAGCGGCCGGCGTTCGGCGGCCAAGTGCCAGAGCCGCCCGGAGGTGCCCAGACCAGGCACCTACATCACCACCGCCGAGCTGAGCGGGGTCAGGTCGGTGCAGGTCCGGACGATCCTGCGGGGCTGACCGGGACGTCACACCCCTTCGGTGTAGGCCGTTTCGGTCAGCCGCAACAGGCCGTCGCGGATCACCCGAGCACGGCCCTCGCCGACCCCCTCGACCTCCTGCAGCTCGTGGGCGGTAGCGCTGAACAGAGCCTGCAGGCTGCCGAAGTGCTCGATCAGCCGCGGACCGAACGACGGCGGCAGCCGGTTGATCTGGGCGACCTGTCGGTAGCCCCGGGTGCTGACAGGCGTGTCGAGGTCGCGGTCCGCGGGGAAACCGAGCGCAGGTGCCACCGTCAAGGGCTGGAGCAGCTCTCCGGTGTCCAGAGCGCCCAAGCCGTCGACTCCGAACGTCACAGTCGGGTCGTCGGGTCGATAGTCGCGTTCCAGCAGCTCGCGTAGGTCCTCGACCCCGGTGACCAGCTCATCGAGCTGCAGGGTGACCAGGCGACCGTCGGCCCCCAGCTCCACGCCGTACTGCTCCAACTCGGTGGCCAGCCGGCGCACCATCTCCAGCCGCTGAACCACCAGGACGAAGTCCTTGATGGTGACCTGATCCTGCACCTCGAGCGCGGACAGCCGGTGGGTGACCTCCCACAGTCGAGCCCGGTAGCGCTCGAGGGTCTGCAGCGCCTGGTTGGCCCGCGACAGGATCCGCTCGGAGTGCTCCACCAGATGTCGCTGCTGGTCGAGGTACAAGGTGATCGTGGACATCGACGCCGACACCGACACCACCGGCAGCCCCGTCTGACGCGAAACCCGGTCGGCCGTGCGGTGACGGGTGCCGGTCTCCACAGTGTCGAAGTCCGAGCTCGGCGTCAGGTGAACCGCCGCTCTGACGATCCGCTCCGAGGCTGAGTCGAGCACGATCGCCCCGTCCATCTTGGCCAGCTCGCGCAAGGCGGTGGCACTGAAGGGCACGTCCAGGGCGAAGCCCCCGGTGGAGAGCTGTCGCACTTTTCGGGTGTGGCCCAGCACCACCAGAGCGCCGGTACGCCCACGGAGCACCCGCTCGAAGCCGTCGCGCAGAGGAGTGCCGGGGGCCATCTTGGCGAGGTGGTCCAGCAGGCGGGAGCGATCCGGTGTTGATGTCACCACACGTTTCCCCGTCCGTCATCCGTCGGTCGCCTGAACGACCCGACAGCATCCTATGCACCAGCTGGAGCCTGCCTCGGCAGCGACGCTGCGAGATCGAGCGCGCGCAACGCCTGCACCACAGTCGCGGCCGAGTGGATTCGCATCCCGTGCCGCAGCGTCGTCATCCGGTCCAAGGGGCTGCGCGACTCGGCCGGGACGACGGCCTCGGTGAAGCCCAGCCGAGCCGCTTCCGCCAGTCGTCTGTCGGTGCCGGGGACTCGTCGCAGCTCACCCGCCAGCCCGACCTCGCCGATGGCCACGAAACGCTGCGTCACCTGGGCGTTGAGCGCCGCGGAGGCCACCGCGATGGCTGCCGCCAGGTCCGCCGAGGGGTCGGCCACCTTGGCGCCGCCCACCGTGGACACATAGACGTCGCGGTTGTAGAGCTGGACTCGGGCCCGACGTTCGAGGACGGCCAGCACCATGGCCAACCGGCCCGAATCGACCCCGTGCATGGTGCGCCGAGGCGCCTGCAGCACCGACGGGGCGACCAGGGCTTGGAGCTCGGCCAACAGCGGTCGACGCCCCTCCATCGTCACTGTGATGCAGGTGCCCGGCACCGGCTCCTCGTGTCGAGAGGTGAACAGTCCCGATGGGTCGGCCACCTCGACGATGCCCAACTCGCCCATCTCGAAACAGCCCACCTCGTCGGCCGGCCCGAAGCGGTTCTTGGTGGCGCGCACCATCCGGATGCCGGAATGCCGGTCGCCCTCAAAGGCCAGCACCACGTCCACCAGGTGCTCCAGCAGCCGAGGTCCGGCGATGGCTCCGTCCTTGGTGACGTGGCCGACGATGACCACGGCCATGCCCCGTCGCTTGGCCACCCGGACCAGGGCGCCGGTCACCTCGCGCACCTGAGTCACCCCGCCCGGCGAGCCGTCGGCTGCCGCAGTGCCGACCGACTGCACCGAGTCGAGGACCAGCAACGACGGCGCGACCTCCTCGATGTGTCCCAGCACAATGCCCAAATCGGTCTCGGCGGCCAGGTAGAGCTCGTCGGCCAGCGCTCGGGTGCGATCGGCACGCAGCCTCACCTGGGCGGCGGACTCCTCCCCCGAGACGTAGAGCGTGGTCCGCCCGGACTTGGCCCAACGGGCGGCCACCTCGAGCAGCAGGGTCGACTTGCCGACTCCGGGCTCGCCGGCCAGCAGCACCACGGCTCCGGGCACCAGACCGTCGCCGAGGACCCGGTCGAGCTCGCCGATCCCGGTCAGGGTGCGGGTGGCCGCGTCGGCGCTGACCGAGGCGATCGGGACCGCCTTGCTGACAGGGGTCGACGCCGACACCTGAGCCAGCTTGGGGGCGCCGACCTCCACCACACTGCCCCAGGTCTGGCACTCGCCGCAGCGGCCGACCCAACGGACGCTGGTCCAACCGCATTCGGTGCAGGTGTGGGAGGGGCGCGCCGCGGTTTTGACCATGTCGGCACACTAAGCGGCGCCTCTGACAGTTCTGCTCAAGCGGGACCGGTCAGCGTGGAAGCAGCGCCGCCGTCTGCAGGACCCGCTCGTTCGCCTCGGGTTCGCCCACGGTGATCCGGATGCCGTCGCCGGGCTCGCCGTCGGCGTACGGGCGCACCATCAACCCGGCCGCTGCAAAGGCGGCGGCGAACTCCTTGGTGGACGGACCGGCCGGCAGCCAGACGAAGTTGGCCTGACTGTCAGGCACGTCGAAGCCCAGCTCACGCAGGCCGGCCGCCAGAGTCTCCCGCGCCGACACGATCAGCCGCACTCTCTCCAGCAGTTCATCCTCGACCTGCAGTGAGGCCAGCACGGCCGCCTGAGCCGGCACAGAGACCCCGAACGGCAGCGACACCGACCGGACGGCGCTCGCCAGACCAGGCTCGGCGACGCAGAACCCCACTCGGAAGCCAGCCAAACCGTAGGCCTTCGAGAACGTCCGCAGCACCGCGACATTGGGCCGGCCGACCAGCACGTCCAGTCCCCGGGCCGCCGTAGCCGTGGTGACGAACTCCACGTAGGCCTCATCCAGCACCACCAGGATCGACTCCGCAACCTCGTCCAGAAAGCGCAGCAGATCGCTGTGGTCGAGCGCGGGTCCGGTCGGGTTGTTCGGGGTGCACAGCAATACGGCGCGAGTGGCCGGAGTGATGGCGGCTCTCATCGCGTCCAGGTCGTGGGCGGCACCGGGAGCCAACGGCACTGGCACGGGCGTGGCCCCGGTGATCTGGACCGCGATCGGATAGGCCTCAAAGCTGCGCCAGGCGAAGACGACCTCGTCACCGGGCTGGCAGACCGCCTGCAACAAGTGGTAGAGGACCGCTACTGACCCGGTGCCGAAGGCGAGCCGATCGGCTGGCAGGGAGAACCGGGCGGCCACCGCGGCCGTCATCGCCGCGTTCGCCATATCGGGATAGCGGTTCATCCGCGCGCAGGCGAGCTCGGTGGCCGCCAGCACTCCCGGCAGCGGGGGAAAGGGGTTCTCGTTGCTGGACAGCTTGTACGACACCGTGTCCGCGTCGATCTGAGCGGGCCGACCCGGCTTGTAGGAGGGCAGCGAGGCAATGGCGGGTCGAAGGGAGAGCGGCACGGCGATCACGCTACCTCTGCGCCAGCAGTAGACGGGCTAGCAGCAAGCCGTCCAGGACCTCAGATACGCACCTTGCCGCTCGACGTGGCGAACACGGCGGCTTGCAAGCCGGGTTGCCCGTCGGACGCGGTCCAATCGATCTCGACGTCGTCCAGGATGAGGTGCGCCTGTCCGCCGAGCCATTCGTCCAGCCGGTCGTGCTCGCCGCCGATCTCCAGCCGCACCAGCTCGACGTCGCTGCCGCCCGCTGACGGATGGCGGCTGACGTCACTCTGCCATTGGATGAAGAACGGCAACTGCGGGTCGTTTTGCATGCCCTTCACGCCGATCTGCTGCCACTCGAGCAGATAGCCGTCCGGCAGCCGACGATGACCCTCCACCGCCGTGCGGCCCAGCCGCTGCTCAACCGCTCCCAGGTCGTCGACCGAGACCACCCAGGCCAGCCACCCGCCCCCCGAGGCACTCTGCTGCCGTACGGCCTGGCCGAACGGCGCCTTGTCGGCGGCTGGGTGGTCCAGCACCTCCACCACCTCGACGTAGTGACCTGCAGCCAGCGGCAGTATGCAGTTTCGGGTGCCGAAGCTCGGGTGGAACCCGCCGTCGTAATAGGGAGTCCCTAGCCGAGCGCTGAGCCGCTCGGCCGTGCCCTTTAATCCCTCATGGCCAGCTGCAAAAGAGAGATGGTCCAAGTGCATTTGGCTATTGTGTCCGGCGCCGTGCCGCGCTAAGTGACGGGGGTCACGGACTCGCTCCGAACGGCTGCGGTATACGGCGGACCCTAGGCTGCGCGTACTCCGTTGCGTGCGATCGAGTACAACCACCAAGCAGGATCAGTCGCCGGCTCAGATGCGGCTACGCTGGTCGCCGTGCCTGATGAGACCCCCAGCGACCCGGGGATGCCGGAGCCGCTGACCAAGGTGCCTAGCGCCAAGGTGGCTCTCTCGACTTCATCGGTCTATCCCGAGACCACCTCCAGCGCCTTTGAGCTGGCCCGCCGGCTGGGCTATGACGCGGTGGAGCTGATGGTGGGCATCGATCCCGTCGCCGCCGACATCGACGCCGTCGAGAAGCTGCGCGACTACCACGGCGTGCCGGTGGTGGCCGTGCATGCGCCGTGTCTGCTGATCACCCAGCGGGTCTGGGGAACCGACCCGTGGGCGAAGCTGGAGCGGTCAGCGGCGGCCGCGAAGCGGCTCGGCGCCGACGTGGTTGTGGTGCACCCGCCGTTTCGCTGGCAGCGAGACTATGCCCGTGGTTTCGTTGACGGCGTCCGCAAGCTGACCGAGTCCACGGGCATCACGTTCTGTGTGGAGAACATGTACCCGTGGCGAACGCCGGGCGGGGAGCTGAAGGCCTACATGCCGGGCTGGGACCCGACCGAGCTGGACTACGCGGACCTGACGTTGGACCTGTCGCACGCCTCCACTTCCGGACAGCAGTCGCTGGATCTGGCCCGGTCGTGGGGTGAGCGGCTGAAACACCTGCACCTCACCGACGGCACCGGCTCGGTCAAGGACGAGCACCTGGTGCCTGGACACGGGGACCAGCAGGCCGATCGGGTGTTGCAGTACCTCGCCGAGCAGGACTTCTCCGGCCACGTGGTGTTGGAGATCAACTCACGCAAGAGCGAAACCCGAGCCCAGCGCGAAGCCGACCTGGCCGAGTCGCTGGCGTTCACCCGTCAGCATCTGACCGCCCCGGTGGTGCCCTCGTATGCGGTGGACACTGGCGGCGTCGCCGACGCCCTCTGAGGGTCGACTCAGATCGCCCGGGTGTAGTCCAGGACGGGAAACCCGGTGAACCCCATCGACTCTGAGAGCTGGCGGGCGGGAGCGTGGAAGGCGCCGCCTCCCGTGCCGACATGCACCTGCAAGCCAACGTATCCCAGGGGTCGGCCGCTGTTCTCAGTGTCTTCGTCGAGGGTGATGTAGGGGTCGAGGAGGGGGGGCCTCACTGCGATAGTCGTTCTGCCAGCTGCCGTGGTCGTGTGCAAAGACCAGTGGGTCGAGCACTCGGGGCAGGTCCGTCCCGAACAGGGGACGGACGGCGTCAATGGTCAGATCGATGTGTGCGGGCAAGTCGGGTTGCTGACAATTTCTGATGTGCATACTGCGGCCGCGCCGTTCTCCCTGAAAATGCACTTCCAGTTCGGGTGGCATGGAGCTGGTTACGCTCACCACGAGCACCGTCGGTGCAGCGGGAAGTAGATTTTCAGGGCGAACGCGCTCCGACGGCCTATTGAGGTGAGGGCATCCGACGTGACTGCGAGGACAGAGGTCGGCGAGAGCAGCTCAGACGGCCGCTCGGGGATGGTCCTGGCAGAAGTCTTTCGCGTGCTGGACGCCCTCTCGGCCGCCAAAGGTCGGTTCTGGCTGGAGGGCGGCTGGGGCATCGACGCCCTTGTGGGGCAGCAGACGAGGCCTCACCGCGACGTCGACATCGAGCTCGACGCTGACGGTGAAGAGGCCGCGCTCGCAGTGTTGGCCGAGCTTGGGTACGACATCGAAACCGACTGGCGACCCAATCGCGTCGAACTCAGTTCGACCGGTCTCGGCTACGTCGATCTGCACCCTCTGCTGATCTCCCAGGACGGCAGCGCTCGACAGGCAGCTTTGGGAGGCGGCTACCACCACTTCCCTCGGTCGTATTTCGTCGAGGGGTCGCTGGGGGGTCGAGTGATCCCCTGCGTCTCTATCGGTGCTCAACGCCTGTTTCACTCCGGGTACGAACTGCGCAGAAGCGATGTGCACGACCTAGCTCTGCTCGATCTGCTCGAAACCGGTGAGTAGCAAAGTCCGGGCCAGTGCGGCCTCGGTGTGCGCGTCCCATGGAAGGCCAACGCCACGTCGTGGACTAGAGGTCGATGACGCGGACGAGATCTTCCAGCCCGACGAAATCTTGACCGTTGCGTGTGTATAAGTCGAGACCGTTGGCGTGGGCGGTGGCCGCGATGAGCAGGTCCGCGAATCGGCTTCGCGGGTGGCTTCCCTCACTCACGATGGCCGCAACCACCAGCCCGTAGCTGCGGACGGCTGCCGAGTCGAAAGGAAACGGCTCCAGGATCGCTTCCACTTCCTGGAGCCGGGACTGCCTCTTGGCAGCCTCGCCGCGATCAGTCGCGAGGTGCGGTCCAGCTGCAAGCTCGGCAGCGGTGATGGCGGAGATCGCCAGCTCATCGGGAAGCGCCGACACCACTGCCGGGTCGTGCCAGTCGACAACGATCGAGGTATCAAGCAGCCCAGAGGTCACGTCAGGCCCTGATCGATCACGTGGTCGAGGTCGACACGGAACCGATGTCGGTCTATCCGAACCCTCGAGCTCGCTAACCCTGCTACCTCTGCTCGCGTGATGAACCTGCGACGTCCGGCGCGAAGAGGTCGAAGCTCCGCAATGGGCTCACCACTGCGGGTGACGACAAAGGTTTCACCAGCGGCTACAGCGTCCATGATCTTGGCGTTGTCGTTCCGCAGCTCTCGCTGGGCGATGGTTCTGCTCACCCGTCGATCGTAGCGAGATGTGCGACGGTTGCCTACGCGGCTGGAGGCGGGGGCTATCTTTCCCTTTGTGACGGGCAAGATGACTGAGTTGACGATCGAGGAGGTTCGTCGGGTCCAGCTCGATATTCTGGCGGACTTCGACCAGCTATGTCGCGGCCACGGGTTGACGTACTACCTGGCCTACGGGACGCTGCTGGGCGCGGTCCGCCATCGCGGCTATATCCCCTGGGACGACGACATCGACGTGATGATGCCCCGATCGGACTACGACCGGCTGCACGACCTGTTCCCGGCGGCGGCGCCGGCTCACCTCAGCCTGGGCAGCCCCAGAACTCGGGCCGAGTGGCCGTTCGGGTACGCCAAGATCGGCGATGACCGCACCGAGCTGTGGGAGCCGTTGGCGGACCCGCTGCTGCTGGCGGTGAACGTCGACGTGTTCCCGGTCGACGCCGTACCGTCAGGCCGCCTCCGGCGCGCGATCCAGTGCACAGCGCTCCGGCTGTTGCGTTGGGCGGTGGAGCTGAAGTACGTCGACGCCGTACGTGGTCGCGGCTGGCACCACCCACTCGCCGTCTCACTCGGCAAGCGCGTCCTTCGGCTCGTCCCGGTGGCGGCCTTGGTCGGAGCCTTCTCCCGGGTCGCGCAGGCCGGGCGCGCAGCTGGCGGTCGGGATGAGCTGCGCGCCGGGGTGCGCGTCGGCTCGTACGACTGGACGGTGCCCGCCGGCGCCCTGGGCAATCCTGGTGAACTGCTCTTTGAGCACCTGCGGCTGCTTGCTCCGGCGGAACCAGAGGTCGTGCTGACCGCGATGTACGGCGACTACCGCCAGCTTCCTCCGGTGGCTCAACGGGTCTCGGAGCACCTGTTCACCGCTGCGTGGCGGGCCGTCGCCTGACGCGGTTGGCCCCGGCCGCGCACCTCAGCGCAGCAGCTCGGCCGCCAGCGCCTCCGGGGTCAGCCAGCCCGGACCCGCCTTGCCGACCAGCCGGAGCTCGCCTTGCGGCAGGGCAGCGGCCAGAGCCGCGCTGGCCCGACGGTTGATCCGGTCCCGGGCGCCGCAGAGCACCACCGCCCGCACATCGGCCCGCGCCGCCACGCTCGTGGCGTCGATGGGTCGCACCTGATCCAGCAGGGCGAGCACCTGGTCCTGACGGGCGAATCGCTGCACAGTGCTGGCTGGGAGCAGCCGCAGCACGGCCGCCGGCAACGACAGCAGGACGGGCGACAGGGCGACCTGGCGGGTGAGCAGGACCAGTCGAGACACCTGTTCGGGATGGTTCGCGGCCAGCTCCATGGCGACCAGAGCACCTAGCCCGACGCCGCACACGCTCGCCGGCTCTCGGCTTACCCGTGCCACCTCTGCCGCGGCCCCCGCCAGAGTGAACGGCTCGTCGCCTCCGGCCGCCGACCCCAGCAGCGAGGCGATGGACACCGAGCACCGCCCCCGCAGCAGTGTTCGCAGAGGCTCCCAGAACGCGGGCTGGTCATGCAGTCCGGGAATCAGCACCAAGGCGGGGGTACGTCTCATCGGCCCAGGCTAAGCCGTGCCTGCGGCCTCCTGCTCAAAGCCAACTCACCCGCGGCGCGACCAGGGCATAGCCGACGAAGGCGACGATGTCGAGGAGGGTGTGCGCGACCACCAGCGGCCCGACCCGGGAGTACCGCAGGAAGATCAGTCCGAAGATCGCCCCCATGATGAGGTTGCCGACGAAGCCGCCGAAGCCCTGGTAGAGGTGGTACGACCCTCGAATGACGGCGCTGGTCACCAAGATCAGGGGCCATCGCCAGTGCAGCTGCCCGAGCCGGTGGAAGAGGTAGCCGATCATCACCACCTCCTCCAGGATCGAGTTCTGGGCCGCCGCCAGCACCAGCACAGGCACGGTCCACCAGTGGCTGCCGAGCCCGGAGGCCTGCACCTCGGTGTTGATCCCCAGCGCCCGGGCGCCGAGATAGAGCCCCAGCCCAGGGATGCCGATGCCGGCCGCGATGACCAGCCCGAACAGCAGATCGGAGCGTGGCCGGCGGAAGTCGAAGCCGATCGTCCTTCGCGACGGCCGGACCACGCGCAACAGATAGAGCGCGAGCAGCACCGGAACCAGGGCGAAGGCGATGCCGGCCAGCTGGTAGGTGAGGTCGAGCCAGGGCCGATCCGGTGTGACCGACGCGTTCAGCGTGGAAGTCTGCTGCGACAGCGGCACCGGCCGGGTCAGCCGCTCGATGATCCGCAGGATTGAGTACACCGCCGACTGGCCCAGGGAGAGACCGAGCACGATCACGACCTCCCAGCCCAGCCGGGGCCGTCGGGCGAGACGCTCACCCCCCGCTTGGGCGCCGACTGGCTCGGACTGGCTCACCCGCCCATTGTGGCCGAGACCTGACGTTGACCCCGCAACTCCCATGCTGACCCAGCAGCACCGGGGTCAAGGTGGGAGCAACGGGGTCAACGTGCTCACCCGCTCAGCAGGCGGCCCATAGCCGCTGGCATAGGGTGTGGCCCATGCGGATCGGGATTTTCGGCGCAACCGGACAAGTTGGCGGCGTGATGCGCGCGTTGGTTCAGGAGCGGACGGGGCTGGCTGAGGAAGTCAGGTTCTTCGCCTCGGCGAGGTCAGCCGGCCGTACGCTGCCGTGGCGCGACGGTGAGGCGGTCGTCGAGGACACCGAGACTGCGACGTTCGAAGGCCTCGATCTGGCCTTGTTCTCCAATGGCAAGACCGCCTCGCGAGCCTTCGCCCCCCAAGTCGCTGCCGCCGGCGCGGTGGTGATCGACAACTCCTCGGCTTGGCGGATGGACCCCGACGTGCCGCTGGTGGTATCTGAGGTCAACCCCGACGACGCCATCCGTCCGCCCAAGGGCATCATTGCCAACCCCAACTGCACGACCATGGCGGCGATGCCGGTGCTGGCGCCCCTGCACCGCGCCGCCGGCCTGATTCGGCTGACCGTCGCCACCTACCAGGCAGTGTCGGGTTCGGGCGGCGCCGGCGTGGACGAGCTGGACCGCCAGGTCAAGGCGGTGGCCGACGCCGCGGCCGGACTCGCCTTCGACGGGCGTGCGGTCGCCATGCCGGCGCCGCAGAAGTACGTCAAGCCCATCGCCTTCAACGTGCTGCCACTGGCCGGCTCGATCGTCGACGACGGATCTGACGAGACCGACGAGGAGCAGAAGCTCCGCTTCGAGTCGCGCAAGATCCTGCACATCCCCGACCTGCGCGTGGCCGGCACCTGCGTACGGGTGCCGGTGTTCACCGGGCACTCCCTGGCGGTGCACGCCGAGTTCGCCGACGACCTCACCCCGGCCCAGGCGACCGACATCCTTCGGCACGCTCCCGGCGTGGCGCTGATGGACGTACCCACTCCACTGGACGCCGCCGGTCGCGACCCGAGCTTCGTCGGCCGGATCAGAGCCGACCAGTCCGCACCGGCCGGCAAGGGCCTGGTGTTCTTTGTGTCGAACGACAACCTGCGCAAGGGTGCGGCGCTGAACGCGGTCCAGATCGCCGAGCTGGTGAGCCGCCAACTGGTCGCCACACCGCCTGGCCCGAGACGGTGACGACCGCGCAGCGCGAGCCCGCCACCGCCGCTCTCGACGGGGCTGCGCCTCCCCGGGCCCGGCTAGCGATCCTGGGCGCCGGGGTGATGGGTGAGACCGTGCTGTCGGGACTGCTGCGGGCTGGCTGGAGTGCCGGCGACATCGTGGCCACCGATCGCCGTCCCGAGCGGGAGGTCGAGCTACGAGGGACGTACGGCATCGAGATGCTGACCAACTCCGAGGCCGCTGCTGGCGCCGACACCCTGATCCTGGTGGTCAAGCCGCAGGACATGCGCGAGCTGCTGGGCGAGATCTCGGGCGTGCTCCGGCCGGGAGCGCTGGTGGTCTCGCTGGCCGCTGGCGTGGACACCGCCTCGATTGAGTCCCAGCTGCCCGCCGGCACTGCTGTCATTCGGGTGATGCCCAACACGCCGGCTCAGGTGGACGAGGGGATGGCGGCCATCTCGCCCGGCTCGCACAGCCAGCAACACCACCTGGATCACGTCACCGACATCTTGTCGGCCACCGGTCAGGTGGTCACTGTGCCGGAGCACTATCAGGACGCGGTGACGGCGATCTCCGGGTCGGGTCCGGCCTACCTCTTCTTCGTGGTGGAGGCGATGATCGAGGCCGGCGTACACCTCGGTCTGCCGCGCGACACCGCCTCCCAGCTCGTGGTGCAGACCATGCTGGGTTCGGCCAAGCTGCTGCGCGAGACCGGCGAGCACCCCACCGTGCTCCGCGAGCGGGTGACCTCGCCCGGCGGCACCACGGCGGCGGCGGTGCGTCAGCTCGAGGACCGAGCGGTCCGGGCGGCGTTCATCCAGGCGATGGAGGCGGCGCGTGACCGCAGCCGCGAGCTGGCGCAGAGCGCTCGGGAGGAGCGAAGCGATCCAGTTCGCGGCGCCCAATGAAGGGCCTGCTCGTTCACAGCGAGGCGCTGACCGGCTACGACTTCGGAAGCGACCACCCGATGGCGCCCGGCCGGGTCAAGAACACCGTGTCACTGGCGCGCCACCTGGGGGTCCTCGACCGGTTGGACGTCGCCGCCCCGCCCGAGGTCGACCTCGACCTGCTGCACACGGTGCACGACGACGACTACATCGCCGCGGTGCAACGTGGGCAGCGAGACCTGCGCTTCGGCCTGGGGACCACCGACAACCCGGTGATTCCCGGGATGCACGAGGTGGCGGGCCGGGTGGTGATGGCCAGTGTGGCCGCGGCGCGCAGCGTCTGGCGGGGTGAGGCTTTGCGGGCGAGCAACATCAGCGGCGGACTGCACCACGCCATGCCGGGCCGGACCAGTGGGTTCTGCGTCTATAACGACATCGCGGTGGCCCTCACCGACCTGTTGAACGCAGGCTGCCAGCGGGTGGCCTACGTGGATGTGGACGTACACCACGGCGACGGCGTGCAGGCCATCTTCTACGACGACCCCCGGGTGATGACGGTCAGCGTGCATGAGACGCCGGCCTGCCTGTTCCCCGGTACGGGCTATCCCACAGAAACCGGCGGCCCCGGGGCGGAGGGGACCGCGGTTAATGTCGCCCTCCCGCCGGGCACCGACGACGCTGGCTGGCTGCGCGCATTTGACGCCGTGGTGCCCGACGTGCTCGAGGCCTTCCGCCCAGAGGTCTTGGTCACCCAGCACGGCTGCGACTCCCACGCCCAGGACCCGCTGGCGGACCTCGACCTCAGCGTCGACGGCCAGCGCGCGTCGTACCTCGCGCTGGCAGAACTGGCAGACCGGCTGTGTGAGGGGCGGTGGGTCTCGATGGGCGGCGGAGGCTACTCCGTGTTGGACGTGGTCCCCCGGGCGTGGAGCCACCTGCTGGGCATCGTCAGCGGCGAGCCGGTGCCGGCTGCCACCCCCATCCCGCAAGCCTGGCGCGACGAGGTTGGCGCGGCAGCCCCGACCAGCATGAGTGACCACATGTCGGCCGACTTCTCCCCGTTCAACAGCGGATTCAACCCTGAGTCGCGCCTGGACCAAGCCATCCTGGCCACCCGCCGAGCGGTGTATCCGGAGTTGGGGCTCGACCCACACTGAGCCCTTAGGGCCGATATTTCTCGGTTCTGCACCTATCACAGCGGCACCAGATGCAACTACTCTCACACCAGTACGCCCTGCTGGGAGCAGCCAGCGCCGAAGTCCAGGGATGGGTGGGCAGCATATGAGCGAGCAGCACGAGCCGACGGAGGTCCCGACGATCGGTGGATTGTCAGGGCTGCGGTTCTTCACGGTCGCCGAGGTGGCGGCCTTGATGCGCGTGTCCAAGATGTCGGTCTATCGGCTGATCCACGCCGGGGATCTGGAGTCGGTGCGCTTCGGCCGGAGCTTTCGGGTGCCTGAGAGCGCCGTCAACGCCTACCTCCGCAGCTCCTACTACGAGACCGGCTAGTCGCCGGACCCGACGTCCTCGAACCGTACGGCGAACGTCCGCGCCCCTGGCCAGAGCGCGTGCTGAGGCAGCACGTCAAGGCCGCAGGCCCGAGATCCCAGTCCGTGCACGGCGTCGTCGAGGTACAGATAGAGCCGGTCGCTCCCTCCCAGCTCGTACGGGTGGCCGGCCGAGTCAAGCTCCTGGGCAGTGTGCCGGGTCAGCGTCCAACCGACTCGGTGGCCGTGGCGGTCGGGCAGCGCAGTGACGCGCAGCCGGTCGGTCCGGCCGTCGCCCAGGGTGAGGGTGTGCAGCTCCGCCCGGTGGCCGGTCTCCTGCGGTCGGGAATAGCGCACGTTCAGTTGGTCGACGTCGGCCTCGAACAGTCCGAACCGCGCCGCCGCCCGTGAGTCCGGGTAGGACTCGTGCGGCCCGGTCCCCAGCCAACGTGCATGGGTGAGCTCGGCCGGCAGGACCAGGCGTACGCCCACCCGGGGCCAGGTGCAGTCCCAGCCCGCCGACGGCACGACCTCGACCCGGAGTGTGATCGCGTCCTGCTGGCCGGACACCAGCCAGGAATAGGCGACGTCCACAGTCAGCCCGCTATTGGCAGCGCCGACGCGAAGCCGCTGGAGTAGGGCGCTGGACGAGGCCGCCACTGAGTCCACCCGGTGCACCAACCGGTCCAGCCCACGGTCACGCCAGCGTTGCGCCGAGGAAGGTCCCGGGGCCCCCTCGCCGTAGGTCTCGTCTGGGCCGGCGAGCTCGAAGGAGCCGCGGCTGCTGCTGCGGTCGTTGTCGGTCGGTGCCCGCCACAGCTCCAGCCGCGGCCCCGCCACCGCCAGGCCGTGCAGGCGGGTCAGGCCCCCTGTTGCATCAAAGGCGGCCGGGCCGAGGGTCAGCGGGCCGGTGACCGCCGACGTGGCGTCGACCGCGGGCGGGAGGTGCGACGAGCCCGAGCCGACAGCAGAGCACCGGAACTGTGCTCGCGCCACCACATGGCCCTGCTCGGCCCAGGCGGTGTCGGCCGCCAGCTCGGCCAGCACTGTGAGCCAGCTCTCGCCGCGGTGGACTGCCACCAGCTCCTCGGCCAGGGTCAGTGTCGCCGACTCGCCCGGACCGACCGGCGCGACGTTCAGCTCGACGCGCTGCTGGACGGCGCCATCCACCTCGAGCACGGCGACAAACCTCAGCTGCTCGGTGGTCACCGAGTGATAGCGGCTGCGTACGGTCAGCTCCGACCCGTCCAGGGCGAAGCGCACGGGCTGGGACACCGCTGCGAACTCGGCCAGCCCGGGGGTCGGGGTGTCGTCGGGCAGCACCATCCCGTCCATCACAAAGTTACCGTCGTGCACCACCTCGCCGAAGTCGCCGCCATAGCCGTAGTACGGGGTGCCGTCCGCGGCGGAGGTCAGCAGCCCGTGGTCGCGCCATTCCCAGATGAAGCCGCCGTGCAGCCGCGGGTATCTCTCGGTGAGCTCGTCGTACTCGCTCAGCCCACCCGGCCCGTTGCCCATGGCGTGGGCGTACTCGCACATCAGGAACGGCTTGGTGCGCACCCGCACCCCTTCAGCCGGTCCGCAGCCCAACAGGGGTCCGGAGTCGCCGCCGATGGCCGCGGTCTCGGCGAAGTTGGGGTACATCCGGGAGTAGACGTCGGTGTAGGAGCAGGTGTAGTCGCCTTCGTAGTGCACCGGCCGCTCGGCGTCGCGGCGGTGTACCCAGGCCGACATCTGGGCCAGGTTGCGGCCCGTGCCCGCCTCGTTGCCCAGGGACCACACAATCACCGACGGGTGGTTCTTGTCCCGCTCCACCGTCCGCTCGATCCGGTCCAGATAGGCCGCCTCCCAGCGCGGGTCGTCGCTGGGGTTGCCGCGCCACTCGAGGAAGGTGAAGCCGTGAGTCTCCAGGTCGCACTCGTCGATCACCCAGAAGCCGAGCTCGTCGAACAGGTCCAGCACCCGCGGGTGCGGCGGGTAGTGGCTGGTGCGGACGGCGTTTACACTGTGCTGCTTCATCAGCACCAGGTCGGCCCGGGCCTGCTCCTCGTCGAACACCCGTCCGTGTACGGGGTGGGTCTCGTGCCGGTTCATGCCGAAGAATGTGACCGGGCGACCGTTGACCAGCAGTTGGTCGCCGTCGATGCTGACCGTACGAAAGCCGACTCGCAAGCTCACCTGCTCACCGCGTGAGGTGATCGTGGCGTCATAGAGCCGGGGTGCCTCCGCGCTCCAGGGCTGCACCGGCCCGACCTCGAGGGCCGCCACCTCGTCCGGGCCGTCGTAGGACTGCGCCAGCCCCAGCTCGGGGACCTCGAGCCGGATCGGGTAAGCCTCCGGGCCGGCGCGCAGCTCGGGTGCGATGCTGCCGGTGCCCTCGGCGCTGTCGTAGCCGCAGCGCAGCCAGACGTCCTCGATCCCCCCGCGCGGACGCCCGAGCAAGGTGACGTCGCGGAAGATGCCGGGCAACCACCACTGGTCCTGGTCCTCCAGATAGCTCATCGAGGACCACTGGGAGACCAGCACCCGCAAGACGTTGGTCCCGGGCTGCACCAGCTCGGTGACGTCGAACTCGCTGGGCAGCCGGCTGCCCTTGCCAACACCCACCTCGGTGCCGTTCAGCCACACCCGGTAGACCGACTCCACGCCGTCGAAGCGCAGCAGCACGCGCTCCACGTCCCAGTCGGGCCGCTCAAACGTACGTCGGTGGTCCCCGGTGGGGTTCTCGTCTGGCACGAACGGGGGGTCGATCGGGAAGGGGTATTTCACGTTGGTGTAGGCCGGCGCTCCGTAGCGTCCGTCGCCGTGCAGCACCCAGTGCGACGGCACGGGCAGCAAGTCCCAGTCGTCGTCTTGCGCCTTGTCGTCGACCTCGGCCAGCGATCCCCAGAGCCGGAAACGCCAGTCTCCGTTGAGACTCAGTCGGGGCGAGTTGGAATGCAGCCACGACCGGCTCGGCACCCGGCTCGAGCCCGGGGTGAAGTCCTCGACATAGCCGGACTGGATGGGCAACGACACTCGGGGAGAGGACACACCCGCGACGCTATCAACCGTGGAGCCCCCCGAGGACCAGCTGAGCAATTCGCCTCCGTCTCGACCGGTGGGTAAGATCTCGTACTCGTCCGGCACTTCGGCTGGACTCCTAGCTGAGGGAAGTCCGGGACCATGCACGTCTCGGTAACTCGAGAGGTCGCATTGTGGGTTCGGTCATCAAGAAGCGCCGCAAGAGAATGGCGAAGAAGAAGCACCGCAAGCTGTTGAAGCGCACGCGCATCCAGCGACGTCGCGCTGGCAAGTAGCCTCAAGCCGCGAGGCCAGCGCCGTCTCGACCAGTCAGCCCCGGAAGTAGCGCCTGACCGCCATCCCGGCAGCTACCGCTCCGGCTGCGGCCCCCGCGCCTGCGGCCCCGAGGAGTCCTCGCCGAAAGGCGCGCAGTCCGGTCCTGAAGTCGCGGATCTGCCAGTCGTACTCCGAGGCGTGCTCGTGCAGCCGGCCGTCGGGGTTGATCGCGCAGGGATGTCCGACCAGGGAAAGCATCGGCAGGTCGTTGTAGGAGTCGGAGTAGGCGAAGCACCTGGACAGATCCAGTCCGTGCTCTGCGGCCAGCGCCCGGATCGCTTCGGCCTTGGCCACACCGTGCAGCAGTTCACCGTTCAGCCGCCCGGTGTAGACCCCGTTCACGTGCTCCGCGGTGGTGGCCAGGGCCCCGGTCAGCCCCAGTCGAGCGGCGATGATGCCGGCCACCTCGACGGGGGCGGCGGTGACCAGCCACACCTGCTGGCCGACATCGAGGTGGGTCTGGGCGATGGCCCGCGTGCCTGGCCAGATGCGCCTGGCGATGGACTCCTCGTAGATCTCCCGGCCGACCTGCTCGAGCTCAGCGACAGTGTGACCCTCGATGAACATCAGCATGGAGGCGCGGGCACTCTCGATGTGCTGCGGGTTCTCCCGGCCGACGATCCGGAAGTAGGCCTGCAGCCACAAACCCTTGAAGATCACCCGGGTGGGGAAGAAGTTGCGCCGGTAGAGCCCTTTGGCGAGATGGAACAGGGAGGCGCCCTGGACCACGGTGTTGTCCAGGTCAAAGAACGCTGCAGCCTGCCGGTCCGCTTGGATCAGCGGCGGGCGCACCCCGGTCTCAACGATGCCGATGGTGCCCCGGTCAGGGTCCGGCGCCGGCAGCTGCCCGGTGCGACGCCGGTCCGAAACGCTCACCACCCCACAGTAACCTTTGCGTTCAGCCGTCGATGCTCCTCTGCAAGGGGCGATCCGGGGCGGCCGCGGCGCGAGGAGGCCACGTGGTGGATCAGCCAGACCAGCCGCGAGTGCTGGTGCTCACCCGTCCAGGCTGTCACCTCTGCGAGCAGGCCGTAGCCGTCATCGCCGCAGTGTGCGACGAGACCCGCAACGGATGGCAGGAACGCGACATCACCGCCGACCCCGACCTGACCAGCCGCTACACCGACGAGATTCCGGTCACCTTCGTCGACGGCGTGCAGCACGACTTCTGGCGGGTGGACGCGAGCCGCCTCCGGGCCGCCTTAGTCGGTTGATTGGCCTGCTTAGTCGGTTGATTGGCCCGCTTAATCAGTTGACTTGCCTCTGCGCCGGCCCATTCAGGCTAGATTGTGCAGCAGTTCACAAAGTGAGAGTGAAAGGGTTCGCCACGTCCACGCCGGACGGCTACGCCAGGAGAGAAGTGCCTCCAGCCGAAACGACAACGCCCGCACGCCCGTTGGACGCAGCGGAGGCGGGCGACGGGCTGATGGCTGAGGCGCTGAGCCCGGCCAAGGGCATCCCTGACGCCACGGTGGCGCGGCTGCCGGTCTATCTGCGCGCGCTTTCGGCGCTGACCGACCGCGGCATCGACACCATCAGCAGTGGCGCCCTGGCCGAGGCGGCGGGCGTCAACCCGTCACAGTTGCGCAAGGACCTGTCCTACCTCGGTTCCTACGGCACCCGTGGCGTTGGCTATGACGTGGCTTACCTGCGATTCCAGATCGGTCGGGAGGTCGGCTCGACGCACGAGTGGCCGGTGGTCATCGTCGGCATCGGCAACCTCGGTACGGCACTGGCGAACTACTCCGGATTCGCCTCTCGCGGCTTCCGAGTGGTCGCTCTGGTCGACCCCTCGCCGGCGCTGATCGGCCGTCGCATCCACGGCCTGGCCATCTCCGACCTGACTGAGCTGGAGACCGTGGTGCGGGCCACTGGCGCCGCGATCGCCGTGCTGGCCACTCCGGCCGAGGGCGCTCAGGAGGTGTGTGACCGACTCGTCCGGCTGGGCGTCACCAGCATCTTGAACTTTGCATCGACGGTCCTCGTCGTGCCCGAAGGTATCAATGTGCGCAAAGTGGATCTGGGCCAGGAGCTGCAGATCCTGGCCTACCACGAGCAGCGCAAGCACGACGGCTCTGACCGCGTCGTTTCACCGAACTGGAAAAGGGACATCTCGTGAGCATTCTCGCCGTCAGCGTGTCGCACAAGACGACGCCGGTCGACGTCTTGGCCGCGGTGGCCATGGGCGCTTCGACGGCGGCCAAGCTGGCCGACGCGCTGATCGCCAGCGAGCACATTGACGAGACCGTTGTGCTGTCCACCTGCAACCGGACCGAGCTCTACGCGTCGGTGTCGCGCTTCCACGGCGGCCTCGACGACATGACCGCCGGGCTGGCCGAGCTGGTCGGGGTACCGGTGGCGGAATTGCGCAACCTGTGTGCGGTCTACTTCGACGAGGGAGCGGTCGCGCACGCCTTTGCGGTCGCGTCCGGGCTGGACTCGATGGTGGTGGGGGAGAACCAGATCCTGGGTCAGGTCAAGTCGGCGCTGACCCAGTGTCAGGCGCTGGGCACGGTCGGTACGGTCCTGAACTCGCTGTTCCAGCAGGCCATCCGGGTGGGCAAACGGGTCCAGTCCGAGACCGCGATCGGGTCGGCCGGCCGCTCTCTGGTGACCGCGGCCTATGAGTTGCTGACCACTGAGACCGGCGAGTTGGCCGGTCGCTCGGTGCTGGTGGTGGGGGCCGGCTCGATGGCCAGCCTCGCCGCCCGCACCGCCGCCGCGGCCGGAGCGACGGTGACCTGTGCCAACCGCACGCTGGCTCGGGCGGAGCGGCTGGCCGAGTCGGTCGGCGGTCGAGCCATCGGCCTCAACGAGCTCGGTGCCGCGCTGTCCTCAACCGACGTCGTGGTCACCTGCACGGGTGCTCGAGACCTGGTGCTCGGTACTGATGACCTGCGGGGCAGCGGAGTTCGGGGGGTGGTGGACCTGGCGCTGCCCGCGGACGTGTCCCCCGATGTGGCCTCGTTGGGCATCACGCTGGTGAATCTCGTTCGGTTGGGTGCCGATCAGGTGGATGCGGCGAGCAGTGCCGAGATCCAGGCAGCGCGTGAGCTGGTCCGTACCGAGGTGCAGGACTTCCTGGCCGCACGCCGCTCGGCCGCGGTGGCACCCACCGTGGTCGCGCTGCGCTCGATGGCCAGCGACGTGGTGGCTGCTGAGCTGGCCCGGTTGGACGCGCGGCTGCCGGGGCTGCGCGACGACCAGCGCGCCGAGATCCACCGCTCGGTCCGCCGGGTGGTCGACAAGCTTCTGCACCAGCCCACCGTCAGGGTGCAGGAGTTCGCCGCCGATCCGGAGGCGGTCGACTATGCGGCGGCGCTGCGCGAGCTGTTCGCCCTCGACCCGCAGACGGTGGCCGCAGTGATGTCGCCAGAGGTCGCCCGCTAGTGCCCTCTGGTGCCGGCCCGCTGCGGATCGGGGCGCGGATGTCGCCGCTGGCCAGGGCCCAGGCGGAGCTGGTGGCTGACCTGTTGGTGGCTCGCGGAGTCCGATCGACCTTCGTGGGGGTCACCACCACAGGGGACCTCGACCGTCGCCAGTTGACGGTCATCGGTGGGACCGGGGTGTTCGTGGGCGCTGTCCGCGAGGCCCTGATGGCCGACACCATCGATGTCGCCGTGCACTCTCTCAAGGACCTGCCGACGACGCCGGCCGACGGGCTGGAGATGGCCGCCATCCCGCCTCGCGAGGACGTCCGGGACGTGCTGATCGGCCGCCGGCTGGCCGACCTCACCGACGGCACCACGATCGGCACCGGGGCGCCGCGGCGGGCGCTGCAGCTGGAGGACTACGCCCGCCAGCACGACTTGGACCTGAAGGTGATGCCCATCCGGGGCAACGTGGACACCCGCCTCGGGCTGGTGCGCAGCGGGCAACTGGACGCCGTCGTGCTGGCCGCTGCAGGTCTGCGGCGGTTGGGCCACCTCGGCGCTTCGGTAGACGTCGGGCGGGCAGTGGCCGAGGTGACCGAGGTGACCGAGGTGACCGAGCTGCCGGCCGAGGTGCTGAGTGAGTCGGTGATGCTGCCCGCTCCCGGACAGGGGGCGCTCGGACTGGAGATGCGGATCGGATCCGTGTCGGCAGAGGCAGCAGCCGTGCGCGCTCTCGATGACCCACGGGCGCGGGCGGAGGTGGCCGTCGAGCGTGCCTTCCTGGCCGCTCTCGAGGCGGGCTGCACGGCTCCGGTAGGTGCCCGTGCCGTTGTCAAGTCCGTCCGTGGTACAAGCCTCGATTTGACTCTGACGGCCGTAATTGGGAAAACGTTACTGAGCAATTCGTCAGGACCGACCAAGAGTGGCTATCCCTTGCGTGTGGAGCGGTCCGGATCGACCGATGATCCGGCGCTGTTTGGGGCTGATGCGGCGGGTCACGTTCTGTCCGAGCTGCAGGAGATGCCACGCTCTCGCCCCCAACGGCGAGGCTGATCAAGAGATCGCGAGAGTTCCCAGTGAGCACATCGGCACCCACGTCCACGACTCCCGTCGGCGCGTCCGCTTCCTCCTCGAATCCCTCAGCAGTCACCCGTGGTCGCGTCATCTTCGTGGGCACCGGGCCGGGTGACCCGGACCTGCTGACCCTGGGTGCCATCGCCGCTCTCGCCGACGCTGGGTTTGTGATTCTCGACGACGAGCGTCAGCGGGAAATCCTGGCGCACCCAGCCATCACTCTCGCCGATGAGGCCGAAGTCGTTACTCTCGGACTGTCTGAGGCTGGCAAGCCGCTGACTGCGCCCGCGCGGGCCAAGATCGTGCTCAAGGCTGCGGCTTCCGGCGCTCGGGTGGTTCGCTTGGTGTCGGGCGACCCCTTCCTGGACAACGCAGTGGCCGACGAGGCTACGGCCTGCGTACGGGGGGGAATCGACTTCGAGGTCGTGCCGGGCGTGTCCAGCCTCACCGCGGTCCCGGAATATGCCGGTATCGACCTCAGCCACGGCGGCGGCGTGCACTTCGCGTCGGTCACCGACGGCAAGTTCGCCAAGGCACACTGCGGTCAGTGGGGCAGCGCGTCGACCCTGGTGGTCAGCACCTGTGTCTCCATGATCGGCGGCCTTGTCGATGCCGCGCTGGCGGCCGGTCGACCGGCCGACGATCCCGTCCTGGTCACCTTCCACGGCGGCAGCACCGAGCAGAACAGCGTGACGACCCTGCTCGGTGAGCTGGCGGCCACGGTCAAGGATGCACACGCGCCGGTCGATGACTACGTCCACGTAATCATGGGCCAGGCTGTCGAGCAGCGCCAAGAGCTCAGCTGGTACGAGACCAAGCCGCTGTTCGGGTGGAAGGTGCTGGTGCCTCGGACCAAGGACCAGGCTGCACCGATGGTGGCTCGGCTGCGCACCTACGGCGCCCACAGCGAAGAGGTGCCGACGATCTCGGTGGAGCCGCCGCGCAGCCCGCTGCAGATGGACAAGGCGATTCGCGGCTTGGTCGAGGGGCGCTACGAGTGGGTGGTGTTCACCTCCGTCAACGCCGTCAAGGCCGTCCGGGAGAAGTTCGAGGAGTACGGCCTGGACGCGCGTGCGTTCTCGGGCCTCAAGGTGGCCGCTGTCGGAGACGTGACAGCGTTGGCCCTGCACGACTGGGGCATCGAAGCCGACCTGACCCCCGAGGGTGAGCAGTCGTCGGCCGGACTCGCGGCGGACTTTCCGCCGTACGACGAGGTGCTCGACCCGATCAACCGGGTCTTCCTGCCGCGCGCCGACATCGCCACCGAAACCTTGGCCGCCGGGCTGGTCGAGCTCGGCTGGGAGGTCGAGGACGTCACCGCCTACCGCACCGTACGGGCGGCTCCTCCGGCCGCGCACGTGCGCGAGGCGATCAAGACCGGCAAGTTCGACGCGGTGGTGTTCACGTCGTCGTCGACCGTACGGAACCTGGTCGGCATCGCCGGCAAGCCGCACACCTCAACCATCATCGCGGTGATTGGCCCAGCCACGGCCAAGACCTGTGAGGAGCACGGCCTGCGCGTCGACGTGGTGTCGGCCAAGCCCTCGGCGGTGGCGCTGGCTGACGCCCTGGCCAGCTTCGCGGCAGAGCGCCGGGATGCCCTGCTTGCCGCAGGTGAGCCGGTGCTGAAGCCGAGCCAAAAGCGTCCTGTCAAGAGACGCGTGTGATGGGCTCGCTCCGCCCCGGATTGCGGACTTCAGCGCAATCCGCTGCGAGCGGAGCGAGCCATTAGATACAGACCCCGGCGGTTGCGTTCCTCAGGCGTCATGCGCGCGATGGTGTCCGAAACCTCCGTGCAGGCTCGCCAGCTGGTGCTGCCGATGTTCGTCGCCGAAGGGCTGAGCCAGCCTCGCCCGATCAGCTCCATGGCCGGCGTGGTTCAGCACAGCCTGGACAGCCTGCGCAAGCAGGTCGTCGAGGCCTCGCGAGCCGGGCTCGCAGGAGTGATGTTGTTCGGCATTCCTGAGCGCAAGGATGCTGTCGGCAGTGGGGCGCTGGACCCAGACGGGATCCTCAACGTCGCCATTCGCACCGCCCGAGCGGAGGCTGGTGACGACCTCTTGGTGATGTCGGACGTGTGCCTGGACGAGTTCACCGACCACGGCCACTGCGGAGTGCTGACCCCCTCCGGCGCGGTGGACAACGACGCCACCGTGGAGCTCTACGCTCAGATGGCATTGGCTCACGCCGCGGCCGGCGCCCACGTGGTGGCTCCCAGCGGCATGATGGACGGCCAGGTCGGGGCCATCCGCGACGCACTCGACGCCGCGGACGCCACCGACACCGCGATCTTGGCCTACAGCGCGAAATACGCCTCGGCCTTCTTCGGCCCCTTCCGCGAAGCCGTCGCCTCGTCGCTGCAGGGGGAGCGTCACGGCTACCAGCAGGACCCCGGCAACTTCCGCGAGGCGCTGCGTGAGGTGGCTCTCGACGTGGCCGAGGGGGCTGACGTGGTGATGGTCAAGCCCGCGCTGGGCTACCTCGACGTGATCGCGGCCGTCCGCGCCGCCGTGGACGTCCCGGTGGCCGCCTACAACGTCTCGGGGGAGTACGCCATGGTCGAGGCGGCGGCCGCCCAGGGGTGGATCAACCGGGAGGCCGCCATCGCCGAGACGCTGACCTCCATCCGGCGCGCCGGAGCCGACATCGTCTTGTCCTACTGGGCTCTCGAGTTCGCGCAGTCGCGTGGCGACCAGTCGCTGCGCGACGAAGAGCGAGGAGAGCGCAAGCGCTCGCGACCTGATAGTTCCGCCCAACCAAGCCCTCCTTCGTCGGGACGGTTGGACGGTCAGGCTTCACCTGAAGCGTCAGTCCTCACGTGACCGGCTTCGCGAGATCCGCGGCCGCCTTCGCGCGGGCCAAGGAGGTCATTCCGGGTGGGGTCAACTCGCCGGTGCGGGCCTTCAACGCTGTCGGCGGCACGCCGCGTTTCATCGCCCGTGCCCAGGGCCCTTACCTCTATGACGTCGACGGCAACGAGCTTGTCGACCTGGTCTGCTCCTGGGGGCCGATGCTGCTCGGGCACGCCCACCCCGAGGTGCTGTCTGCGGTGGCCGAGGCTGCCCAGCACGGCACCAGCTACGGCGCCCCGACCCTGGCTGAGGTCGAGCTGGCCGCCGAGATCATCGACCGGACCCCGGTCGAGCAGCTACGCCTGGTCAACAGCGGCACCGAGGCCACCATGTCGGTGCTCCGGCTGGCCCGGGGCGCCACCGGTCGGGACAAGATCATCAAGTTCGCCGGCTGTTACCACGGCCACGTGGACGCTCTGCTCGCCTCGGCCGGATCCGGCCTGGTCACGCTGGGCATTCCGGGCACCCCGGGCGTCACCGAGGCCACCACCAACGACACCCTGGTTCTCGGGTACAACGACCGGACCGCCGTGCGGGCTGCGTTCGAGGAGTTCGGGGACCAGATCGCTGCGGTGATCACCGAGGCTGCCGCCGGCAACATGGGCGTCATCTCGCCCGGCGTGCAGGACGGGGTCAACTTCAACCAGTTCCTCGCCGACATCACCTCCGCCCACGGCGCCCTGCTGATCTCCGACGAGGTGATGACCGGCTTCCGGGTCAGCCGCAGCGGCCAGTACGGACTGGACGGCGTACGCCCTGACCTGATGACCTTCGGCAAGGTGATGGGCGGTGGGTTTCCCGCGGCGGCCTTCGGCGGCCGAGTCGAGCTGATGCAGCAGATGGCGCCGGTCGGCAAGGTCTACCAAGCCGGCACCTTGTCCGGCAACCCGGTGGCGACCAGCGCCGGCTTGACCACGCTGCGGTTGGCCACCGAAGAGGTGTACGCCCACGTCGACGCGGTGTCACACCAGCTGCGAGCCGCCGTGAGTGCCGAGCTGACCAAAGCAAGCGTGTCGCACGTGATCCAACGGGCCGGGAACTTGTTCAGCGTGTTCTTCTTTGATCAGGGGGAGGCCGAGAACGTGACGTCTGTGCCGGACTACGCGACCGCAGCCACCCAGTCCACGGAGCGCTATGCCGCGTTCTTCCACTCGATGCTGGATTCCGGCGTGTACCTGCCGCCAAGTGCCTTTGAGGGTTGGTTTTTGAGTTCTGCACACGATGATGGAGCTATGAGCAGGATCGTCGACGCGCTGCCCAAGGCGGCGCAGGCTGCCGCCCAAGCAGTCGGCCGGGAGGACTCGTGAACGTTCGTACGGTTGTGCACCTGCTCCGCCATGGCGAGGTGAACAACCCCAGCGGAGTGCTGTACGGACGGCTGCCCGGGTTTCACCTCTCCGAGACCGGCCGGGCGATGGCGGCCCGGCTGGCTGACTATGTCAGCGACTTCGACCTGGCCCACCTGCGCTGCTCGCCGCTGGAGCGCGCTCAGGAGACGATGGCGCCGATCGCTGAGTCTCATGGGCTCGCAGTGACCACCGACGAGCGGGTGATCGAGGCGGGCAACCGGCTGGAGGGTCAGCGGGTGGCCGCCGACGGAAAGGCACTGCGAAACCCCCGCAACTGGGCCTACCTGCGCAACCCGCTGCGTCCCAGCTGGGGTGAGCCGTACGTCGACATCGCCGCCCGGATGCGACTCGCGCTCCGTGACGCCGTGGCCGAGGCGGAGGGGCATGAGGCGCTGATCGTGTCCCACCAGCTGCCCATCTGGACGGCTCGCAGGGACGTCGAGGGCCGCTGGCTGGCACACGACCCGCGCAAGCGCGACTGCACCCTCGCCAGTTTGACGTCGATCACCTTCTTGGACGGCAGGGCGACCTCGGTCAGCTATAGCGAGCCAGCCGCGGACCTGCTGCCCAGGGCCAAGGCGCAGAAGACGCCGGCCGGAGCCTGACCCGCAACTGTGATGACTGCCCGAGGCTTGGCCGCCGCGCTTGTGGCCCTGCTGTTGTGCGCCTGCAGCGCAAACGGCGCCCCTTCGAACACCGACGGCAAGGGCTACGTGGGCGCCGGTGAGGCGTCGTTGACCCAGGTGCCGCCTGAGGACCGGATCAAGGCGCCGGTGGTGTCGGGCCCCGCGCTGGGCTCGGACAAGACGCTGACAACCGGCGCCTACCAGGGCAAGGTCGTGGTGCTCAATGTCTGGGGCTCCTGGTGCGCGCCGTGCCGACAGGAGGCGCCGGAGCTGCAGCAGGCCAGCGTGGAGAGGGCCAAGGTGGCCCAGTTCGTCGGCATCAACTGCCGGGATCTGGACCCCGCACCAGCCGAGGCGTTCGTGCGGGCCAAAGGCGTGACCTTCCCCAGCATCTACGACCCCAAGGGCGAGCTGCTGCTCGCATTCGCGGGGAAGCTCCCGATGAGCACCTTCCCCTCCACCCTGGTGCTCGACCGTGAGGGTCGCATCGCGGCCAGGATCTCCGGACCGATCTCCAAGATCACGCTGGTAGACCTGATCGACGACGTCGCGGCGGGCAAGTGATGTTTTACCTGGTGCCGCTGGACCTCGCCGACTGGGCCCAGAGCGCGGTCGGCGGCTCGATGACGCTCGCCATCCCGGTGGCCCTGCTGGCCGGGCTGGTCTCGTTCTTCTCCCCCTGCGTGGTGCCGCTGCTGCCGGGCTACCTTTCCTATGCCACGGGCCTCGGCGCGGCCGAGGTGATCGAGGGCGGCGGCCGCCGCAGCCGGATGCTGGCCGGCACCTCGCTGTTCGTGCTCGGCTTCGCCGCGGTCTTCGTGGCCACCGGGGTAGTGGCCGGATCGCTCGGACGGGCACTGCTGGAGCATCGCGAGCTGATCAGCCGAGTGCTCGGCGTGGTGGTGATCGTCCTCGGACTGATGTTCGCCGGGGTGTTCCGCTTCGGCCAGCGAGACCTGCGTATTCACCGGGTGCCCGCTGTCGGTGTCGCGGCTGCCCCGCTGCTGGGCCTGCTGTTCGCGCTCGGCTGGACCCCCTGCATCTCGCCCACGCTCTCGGTGGTGGTCAACCTCGGCCTCAACGAGGGGAGCGCGCTGCGCGGTGGCCTGCTGGGGTTCGCCTACGCGCTCGGGCTGGGGCTGCCCTTCGTGCTGGCCGGGTTGGCGTTCACCAAGATGGCTGGAGCGGTGTCGGTGCTGCGTCGGCACCAACTGGCCGTTATGCGCTTCGGTGGCCTGCTGATGGTGGCCGTGGGGCTGCTGCTGGTCACCGGCTACTGGGAGCTGCTGACGGGCGGTTTGCGGCAGTGGTTGTCGACCTTCGAGACGGTGATCTGAGATGACCGACGTCGCCACCCGGCCGACCACGGCGGCCGAGCCGCCGTCGAACCACCCCGAACTGCCGGCGCTGGGGATCGGCGGCACGGTGCGCTACCTGTGGACACAGCTCACGTCCATGCGTACCGCGCTGGTGCTGCTGTTCGCCCTGGCGGTGGCGGCCATTCCCGGGTCCCTGGTGCCGCAGCGCAGCGTGTCGCCGTTTCGGGTCGAGGAGTTCATCACTGAGCATCCCGTGCTGGGGCCGGCCTATGACCAGGTAGGGCTCTTCAACGTCTACACCTCGCCGTGGTTCTCGGCCATCTATCTGCTGCTCTTTCTCTCCCTCATCGGCTGCATCATTCCTCGGATCGGCGTCTACGCCCGAGCCGTCCGCAGCCAGCCGCCGCGGACGCCCCGAAATCTGGCCCGGCTGCCGGCGTACGCCTCGGTCGAGGTGCGCGACGACTCCGGGCTGCTCGCTCGGGCGGCCGACGAGCTCAAGGCTCAGCGCTATCGTGTGGTGACCACCGAGGACAGCGTGTCGGCCGAGCGCGGCTACCTCCGGGAGGCCGGCAACCTGGTGTTCCACGTCAGCCTGCTGGTGCTGCTGCTTGGGATAGCCATTGGCGCCATGTTCGGATTCCGCGGCACCAGCGTGGTGATCGAGGGCCAGGGGTTCTCCAACAACCTGACCCAGTACGACGACATCACCGCCGGCTCGGCCTTTCGCGACACCGACCTGGTGCCGTTCACGGTGGCCGTCCAGCGGTTCGAGGCCCGCTTCGAAAGCGGGCGGGTTCAGCGCGGGGCGGCTCGGCTCTTCCGCGCCGAGGTCCAGGTGACCGAGGCACCGGGCGGGACGCCGGTGCCTGCCACGCTCGAGGTCAACCATCCACTGAAGATCGACGGCACTTCGGTGCACCTCATCGGTCACGGCTACGCGCCACGGGTGACCGTACGCGACGGCAGCGGCAACGTCGCGTTCTCCGGACCGGCACCCTTTCTCCCTCAGGACGGCAACTTCACCTCCGCCGGCGTGATCAAGGCCCCTGACGGGCGTCCCAACCGGCTCGCGTTCGAGGGGTTCTTCACCCCGACCGCCGTCCCGGGCCGAGGGCCCACGTCCGCGTTTCCCGACGCGCTGATCCCGATGCTCTACCTGAACGCCTGGTCCGGGCCGCCCAAGGTGGAGACCGGGCGCCCCGAGAACGTCTACAGCCTGGACACCACCGGCATGACCCAGCTCAAGAACGCCGACGGATCGGTGGTGGCGATGCGCCTCAATCCGGGCGACGTATTCATGCTGCCCGACGGCCAGGGCTCGGTTCAGCTGGACGGGTGGGTCCGCTGGGTCAAGCTGCAGGTCGGAAACTCGCCGGGAGCCGTGCTCTCACTGACCGCGATCGGCTTCGCGGTGCTGGGCCTGTGCCTGTCGCTGTTCGTCCGTCCCCGGCGGGTGTGGGTGCGCATCCGCAGGCCGGCGAGCGAGGAAAGTACTCAGGGGGAGAAGATCCTGGTGGAGGTTGCCGGACTGGACCGAGCAGACGCCCGAGCAGGTCTCAGTGAGGACGTGGCCGAGCTGGCCGCAGACCTCACCAGGACAGGCGCGTGGAGTCAACCGCGAGTGAGCACGAGGAATTGAGCAGGCAGTGAACGAGTACTACTCCAACCTGGCTCTGGTGGCCAGTGTGGCGGTCTACGCCCTCGCCATGTTCGCGCACGCCGCCGAGTGGGGCTCGGCTCGTCGCGTCGCGCCAGAGCCCGTGTCGGTGCCGGCCGAGGAGCGCGCCCTAGTCTCGGTCGGCGGTCACCGGCCGGAGACGTCGGAGGCGGGGCGCCTGGCGGCCGGACCGGACTCGGTGCCGGAGCACCGGGTGGAGACTTTCGGCCGGATCGGGGTCGCCTTGACCCTGATCGGCTTCGCCCTCAGCGTCGCCGGGATGGTGCTGCGCGGTGTGGCGGCGGGCCGGGCGCCGTGGGGCAATATGTTCGAGTTCACCATCAGCGCCATGGTCTTCGTGGTGGCGGCCTATCTGCTGCTGGTCTGGCGCAGCGGCATGCGCTGGCTCGGCCTGCCCGTGACGTTGCTGGCCGCCGTGGGTAACGGTCTGGCGGTGACGGTGTTCTACGTCGCGGTAGCGCCCCTGGTGCCGGCCCTGCACTCGGTCTGGTTCATCATCCACATCGTGGCCGCGGCCATCGCCGGTGCCGCGTTCAACGTGGGCGGCATCGCCTCCATCCTCTATCTGGTCAAGAAGCGAGCCGAGGATCGCGGCCGGGTGAGCGGCTATCTGAGTCGGCTGCCGAGCGCTCGGCGGATCGACGTGCTGTGCTACCGGAGCCACGCCTTCGCCTTCCCGTTGTGGACCTTCACCGTGGCCGCCGGCGCCATCTGGGCCGAATACGCCTGGGGTCGCTACTGGGGCTGGGACCCGAAGGAGACCTGGGCTTTGGTCACCTGGGTCGTCTACGCCTGCTACCTGCACGCTCGGTCCACCGCAGGCTGGAAGGGCAAGCGAGCAGCCATCCTGGCTCTGCTCGGCCTGGCGACCTTCTGGTTCAACTTCATCGGCATCAACCTGCTGGTGTCGGGCCTGCACTCCTACGCCGGGGTCTGAGTTCCGTTCTCTACGGCTGAGCCGAACGAGGCCTTCCAGGCGGCGTACCCTCCGATCACGTCGGTGGCTCGGTGCACGCCCAGGTCCTGCAGAGCGGCCGCCGCGAGACTTGACGTATAGCCCTCCTGGCAAAGCACGATCACCTGCAGGTCGTGGTCGGCGACCGGCAGCCGGGCGTCGCTCGACGGGTCGAACCGCCATTCGAGCACATTGCGCTCGACCACCAGCGCGCCCGGGAGCTCACCTTCGGTTGACCGCTGCAGAACCGGCCGGATGTCAACGATCACCGCGCCGGCGGCCCGGGCCCGCACCGCCTGGGCGGGGGTGACCCGCTGAAGCCGGTTCCTGGCCTGGGCCAGCATCTCGTCGATGGTCACCAGTTGACCCCGACCAGCTGAGCCGACACCAATTCGAGGACCTGCCCCTGGGGCCGGTAGGTGTTCATCTCGGTCAGGGCGGGGGCGTAAACGTGCAGGCTGACCGCAGGGGTGAGTCCGTCGTTGGTCACCCGGTGGACGTGTCGGCTGCCGAACGGGCGCAGGGCGCCGGCAGACAGGGCTCGTTGGCCCGGCTGCGCCGAGACCACGCCGTCGCGCCGGATGGTCGCGTGCCGTTCGGTCAGCGTGCCCGCCAGCACCCTGAAGGCGCCGGCGCTGCCGCCGTGGTCGTGCCAGTCGGTCCCTTGCCCCGGGAGCCAGGTGAGCAGCCAGGCCTCGTACTCAGTCTCGACAGCCAGCCGGGCGTAGTAGCGCGACACCGGGTCATAGTTAACCAGGGGCTGCCACCGCTTGGTGTCTGCGGCCAGCGTGCTGGCGATCTGGGCCAGGTCAGCGCGAGGACGGTTGCTCGAAGTGGGGCGTGCGGTGGTCATGATGGTTGTCCTTCCGAGGGGTACGGGTGTCTGTCGGCCGCTGCTTCGATGCAGTGGGTCGACAGGCCGCACTGGCCGTCCGAAAGAGGTCCAAGTAGATCCTCGCGTGCAATGTGCTGGTCACCGAAGTCCTTAAAGCAGCGCTTGCCGGGCACGGTCCGTGCCCGACCTGGTCTTCACCCGGAGCACCCCACCGCTGAGGAGGGTTGCCGACCAGCGAGCCGGGGCTTGGCGCTGGCGCTCATGACCGCAGTGCACGACAGTACCGCCGACGGCTAACCCGAACAATTCCTTGTCTCACCATAGGGAATGCCGGGAATCCAAGCCAGCTTCTGCGCTACAGTTGACCATTCAACAAATAGGAGGAACACCGTGCCCATCCACCGCCTCAATCACGCCGTGCTGTTTGTTCGAGACGTCGAGCAGTCGGTCGCTTTTTACTCGACCGTGCTCGGCTTCACCGTGGCGACGTCAATGGGCCCTCAGGCAGCCTTTCTGCGCGCACCCGAGTCCAACAACGACCATGACCTGGGCCTCTTCCAGGTGGGGACTTCAGCGACGTCAAGTGCCGCTGGCCGCACGTCGGTCGGGCTCTACCACCTGGCGTGGGAGGTCAACACGCTGGGCGACCTCGACGAGCTGCAGCGGAGGCTTGCCGACGCCGGTGCCCTCGGCGGGGCATCAGACCACGGCACCACCAAGAGCCTTTACGGACGGGACCCAGATGGTCTGGAGTTCGAGATCGTCTGGCTGGTCCCGGCACACCTGCTGGGAGAGGACGACATCATGACGACGGCTCCGCTGGACCTGCCTGGCGAGATCGCCCACTACGGGCGCGACACCCGAGGTGGATTGGGGATCAGCATCCCGCTCGGGGTGGAACTGGGAGATTCGGCATCACGGGACAT
Source organism: Propionibacteriaceae bacterium (assembly GCA_035634295.1). Classification (GTDB taxonomy): domain Bacteria; phylum Actinomycetota; class Actinomycetes; order Propionibacteriales; family Propionibacteriaceae; genus Microlunatus. Next base: position 104,593 of record DASQDG010000042.1, read on the forward strand.
CAGGTCTCGCGCGATGCCGATCTCACCCCCCAGGTGAGTCTTATCTTGGCGAGGTTCAGTTGTCGCGTCAACTCCACTGGCCCGCAATGACAGCATGTGGACATGCGTCACTTCGACCTCTGCATCGTCGGGTCGGGCTCGGGCAACTCCATCGCCGATGACCGCTTCTCCGACGCCAGCATCGCCCTGGTGGACAAGGGTGTCTTCGGTGGCACCTGTCTCAATGTCGGATGCATACCCACAAAGATGTTCGTCTATCCAGCCGACCTCGCCGCCAGCCCCGAGCATGCGCGGCGACTGGGGGTCGACCTCGAGCTGACCGGCAGCCACTGGCCTGAGATGCGCGACCGGATCTTCGGCCGCATCGACCCGATATCGCGAGCCGGCGAGGCTTGGCGGGCGTCCAGCCCCAACGTCATGCTGTATCGCTCTCAGGCGCACTTCACCGGCCCGAAGACGCTTCAGGTGACGCCCGACGAGTCGATCACCGCCGACCGGTTCGTGCTGGCGGCCGGCAGCCGGCCACGGCTGCCGGCGGTTCCGGGCCTGGACACCGTCGCGGTGCACACCTCCGATACGGTGATGCGAATCGACCAGCTGCCGGAGTCGGTGCTGATCCTGGGCGGCGGCTACGTCGCCGCCGAGTTCTCACACGTGTTCGACGCCCTCGGCAGTCGGGTCACCATCGTCAACCGGTCACCGAGCCTGCTGCGGGAAGAGGACGAACTGGTCTCCTCAACCTTCACCGCGTTGCTCAGCCGCCGCGTCGACGTACGGCTGAACCGCCGCACAGACCGGGTCGAGCCGGCCGCGGGTGGGCGGGTGGCCGTGGTCGCCGTCGATGCCGACGGCGTCCAAGAAACGCTCGAAGCCGACCTGTTGCTGGTCGCCACCGGCCGAGTGCCCAACTCCGACATCCTCAACTTGCCGGCCACCGGAGTCGAGGTCGACGAGCAGGGTTACGTCGTGGTGGACGAGTTTCAGCGCACCACCGCCGAAGGCATCTTCGCCCTCGGCGACATCAGCTCTCGCTACCAGCTCAAGCACGTGGCCAACCAGGACAGCCGAGTGGTCCAACACAACCTGCTGCACCCCGACGACCTCGTCACCAGCGACCACCGCTACGTCCCGCACGCGGTGTTCTCCCAACCGCAGGTGGCCTCGGTCGGCATCACCGAGCAGGAGGCCAGAAGCCGCGGCATCCGCTTCGTCACGGCCGTCAAAGAGTACGGCTCCACCGCGTATGGCTGGGCCATGGAGGACACCGAGCACTTCGTCAAGGTGCTGGCTGACCCGACCTCAGGTCAGCTGTTGGGCGCCCACCTGCTCGGCCCGCAGGCATCCTCGCTGATCCAGCCGCTAATCCAGGCCATGAGCTTCGGCCTCACTGCCCGGCAAGTGGCACGGGGGCAATACTGGATTCACCCGGCCATGATGGAGGTGGTCGAGAACGCACTGCTGGCGCTGCCGCTGGACCCGGTCAGGATCTGACAGCCCACGGCGGTCGGTCACCGGCGGCTGGCGTTGACCACCTTCCAGGCCGTCGGCAGCAGCCCCGCGGCGAGCGCGACCTTGATGGCGTCGCCGACCAGGAACGGGATAACCCCTAGCGCCAGCGCCTGAGGCAGTCCGACGCCTAGGAACAGCATCAGTCCCGGCACACCGACGGCATAGATCACCAGGTTGCCGAGCACCATCAGCCCGACCGCCCGCAGGAACGTGCGGTCGGCGCCGCGCTCGGCCAGGCGACCGACGACGGCGGCCGCGACCACGAAGCCGAGCACATAGCCGAACGAGGCGAACGACCAGCCGCTGCGACCCTCGGAGAACCACTGCACCCCAGCCATCCCGAGCAGCACGTAGAGGGCCATCGACAGCAGCCCCCGCCTGCTGCCGAGCACCGCCACCGTCAGCAGCACCGAGAAGGTCTGCAGAGACAGCGGAACGGGCGTGAACGGCAGCGGGACGGCCAGTTGCGCACTGAGACCGACGAACCCCGCGCCGCCCATAACCAGAGCGATGTTGCGGACCAGTCCGCCTGGGATCACGTCGCCCAGGGTGCGCGGGCTGGCGTGGCTGATGCTCGACATAGGTCCTCCAAAGCTCGGCAAGCAGGATCTGCGGTGGTGCGTACGGACCTCACCGGTACGCGCTGCGCAGATGCCACCCTAGTGGGCCGGGTGCTAGCGTTGCCATTGGCTCGGGGTCAGCGGCCGCAGGGTCGAGAGGAGATCCCGAGAGTGTTGACCACACGCACGCACCTGCTGGTGAGCACCAGCTGTCTGGCTGCGGTGCTGAGCACCAGTTGTGCCGAGCCGGTGTCTGTAGAGGACCCCGTCCCCTCTGCCAGCGTGCTGAGCACCTCCCGCACCGCGGCGGCCTCGTCGACCACCTCGAACTCATCGACCCACTCGTCGGCCCCCACGCCGACCTGCGCCGCGCTGGCCGCGTCGCTGACCATGCCTCAAAGAGTGGGCCAGCTGCTGATGGTGGGAGTGAGCTCCGGTGGGCTGACCACCCGGGACCGAGGAGTGCTGGCCAAGAGCCAGGCCGGCTCGGTGATCTTCCTCGGCAACAGCCGGGCGGGGGCAACCCAGATCCGTCGGCTGACTCGGTCGGCCAGGGCCGCCACGGCAACTCCGCGGAAGATCCGCACCCTGCTGGCCGTGGATCAGGAGGGCGGCAAGGTTCAGCGGCTCCGCGGTCGCGGGTTCAGCACCATGCCATCGGCCTTGCAGCAGGCGAAGATGTCCAACACGAAGCTGGCTCAGAACGCGCGAGTGTGGGGGCGCCAGCTCAAGGCTGTGGGCATCGACGCCGACCTGGCGCCGGTGGCCGACGTGGTCCCTCGGCATCTGGTGTCGGTCAACCAGCCGATCGGTGTGCTGAAGCGAGGTTACGGTCCCGACCCGTCCGTGGTGGCGCGCAAGGCCGGTGCCTTCGTCCGCGGCATGGACCGGGCCGGTGTCGCCACCTCCGCCAAGCATTACCCGGGGCTGGGCCGGGTGCGCGGCAACACCGACTTCTCCTCCAAGGTGGTCGATTCGACCACCACACGCGCCGACGCGTCGCTACGGGGCTTCTCGGGAGCAATCTCGGCGCGGGTGGACATGGTGATGGCGTCCAGCGCCTACTACGCCAAGATCGACCGCAACCGCCGGGCCGTCTTCTCCCCAATCGTGCTGCAGCAGATGCTGCGTGGAGACCAGAGGTTCAAGGGCGTGATCATCTCCGACGATCTGTCGGCCAGAGCCGTCCTAGACCTGGCGCCCGGTGAACGCGCCGTACGGTTCCTCAGGGCCGGCGGAGACCTGATCATTGTGGGCGACCCGAGGTCGGTGTCGGCGATGACCAGCGCCATCGTCACCCGGGCCAAACTCAGTCGGCAGTTCGCCGCTGGGGTGACGGCCAGGGCCACCCGGGTGCTGGCGCTCAAGGCCCGTCGCGGCCTGGCGCACTGCCGGTAAAGCTAGTCGTCGACCTGGAGGTTTCGCAGCGCGTCCCGGGCGGGCTTGACCAGCTCAGGTCGGGTGTCGGGGATCGAGGCGTAGAACAGCCCTGCGGTGGACCCGGTGGCCACGATCGCCACGATCAGCAGCTCGCCCTTGGTCCGCAGGCCCTCGATGTCGAAGCTGAGCTGGGACTCGACCAGCCAGGCCTGGTGGCCGTCGATGGTAGCGGCCCGGTTGACCTTGACGTTGCTCTGCACCTCGTTGAGGCCGTAGAACTTGCCGAGGATGCAGCGTACGACGATCTGGGACCCCTGCTCAGGGGTGAAGAAGCCGTCCCCGGCGGCCAGCTCACCGACCAGCACCGACGCCACCCAGCTGCTGCCGGCTTGGTAGTTGGGCTCGACGAGGATGTCTTGGGTCTGCACGTCGCTGCCGAAAGGCACCCGGTCGTCGCCATGCGGGGGGCTCCACGGGGCACCGAGCTGCGGATAGGAGACCGGACCGCCGTGCACCCTGCCGTCTGAGGGCTTCGGCGGGCTGCTGGTGGGAGTGAGCTCAGGTGGGCAGACCCGGGATGTCGGTTGGCCGTTCGACGGAGACGTGCTGGCAGTCCCGCCCCCGGTGATGCCGCGGATCACGAACGCGGCCACCACCATGATCACCACCAGCAGCGCGGCTGCGCCCAGCCACCACCCGACTGGCGACCGCTTCTTGTTGGTCATCGCCTGGTAGTTCGCGTAGGCGCTCGGCTGTCCGCCCGTGTGTCCGTAGACGGGCGTGGTGTGGCCGGTGGACTGCGCCGCCTGACCGTACGCCACCGGCGTGGCCGGAGCGGGTGGCGGTACCGCGCCCAACGACTGCACGGGCGGCGGCGCCGCAGGGTTGGGCGACGTGGCCGCCGACCAGGCGCGCCCGTCCCAGTAGCGGTAGAGGCCCTGCCCCCCGCCGGGATCGGGATACCAGCCTGCTTGCGCGCTCACGGAGTCGAGTTTAGGTGCTGATTCTGGCAGGCCTATCGACTCTGGATCAGCCGAAGCGACCAGTCACGTAGTCCTCGGTCGCCTTCACCTTGGGGTTGGAGAAGATGGTCTCGGTGGAGCCGATTTCCACCAGCTTGCCGGGCTTGCCCTGGGCCGCCAGGTTGAAGAAGGCGGTTTGGTCGCTGACCCGCGCGGCCTGCTGCATGTTGTGGGTCACGATCACCACCGTGTACTGCTCCTTGAGCTCACCAATCAGATCCTCGATGGCCAAAGTGGAAATCGGGTCCAACGCCGAGCACGGTTCGTCCATCAAGATGACCTGCGGCTCGACGGCGATGGCCCGGGCGATGCACAGCCGCTGCTGCTGACCACCGGAGAGCCCGATGCCAGCCTTGCCCAGCCGGTCCTTGACCTCGTTCCACAGGTTGGCCGCAGTCAGCGAGCGCTCCACGGCGTCGGACAACACGCTCTTGTTCTTGACTCCGTTGAGCTTCAGACCCGAGGCCACGTTGTCGAAGATCGACATCGACGGGAACGGGTTGGGCCGCTGGAACACCATGCCGACCACGCGACGGACAGCGACCGGGTCGACGCCGGAGGCGTAGAGGTCGGTGCCGTCAAGTTCGACGCTGCCCTTGACATGCGCTCCTGGAATCACCTCATGCATGCGGTTCAGCGTCCGCAGCAGGGTGGACTTGCCGCAGCCGGACGGCCCGATGAACGCCGTCACCGTACGCGGCTCAACCGTCATCGAGACGCCTTCGACCGCGTGGAAGCCGCCGTAGTAGATGTCGACGTTCTTGACATCGATGCGCTTGGCCATGGTTCAGCCGCCATTTCCGTTAGTAGGGGTTCTCGTCATCACGGTCACTTCTCCTTCAGCCGGCTGGCCCGGGCGATGAAGCGGGCGAGCAGGTTCAGGGCCATCACGATCAGGATCAGGGTCAGCGCCGCCGCCCACACCCGCTCATAGCCCGGCATCGTCACCGCCTGGTCCCGGCCGGAGTTGATCATGGTGGGCAGTGCGCCCATCACCCCGGACGTGGGGCTGAAGTTGATGCCCACGCCATAGCTGACCAGGATCAACAGCGGCGCAGTCTCGCCCATCACCCGGGCCAGGCCGAGCACGACACCGGTCGAGATGCCGCTGAACGCCGTCGGGATGACCACCTTGAAGATGGTCTTCCACTTCGGCACACCCAGGGCGTACGACGCCTCCCGCAAGCTGTCGGGCACCAGCTTGAGCATCTCCTCGGTGGACCGGAGCACGGTGGGCAGCATCAGCAGCACCAACGCACAGGACACCGCAACCACCGACCGGCCGAAGCCGAAAATCGTGATGAACAGCGCGTAGATGAACAGCGCCGCCACGATGGATGGTATTCCGCTGAGGATGTCAACGGCGAAGCTGATGGCGCGTGCCACCTTGGTGCCACGGGCGTACTCGATCAGGTAGATCGCGCCGAGGATGCCCAGCGGGACCGCGATCAGCGCGCAGATCACCGCGATCTCGACGGTCCCCACGATGGCGTGGTAGGCCCCTCCGCCTTCGCGACGCGGGGTGATGCCTCGCTGGCTTTCGAACCACCAGCTGGAGGTCATCAGCAACCGATAGCCCTTGCTGATCACCGAGTAGAGCACCCACACCAGCGGGACGATGGCCAGCAGGGCGGCCAGGTAGACATAGACGGAGGCCAGACCGTTCTTCACTGTGCGCGCACCGCTGGGGCGCGACAGCGACATCTTGTCGCCGACAGCCACACTCATGATCGTGCTCCCTCAGCTAGTCTTTGCGCCGCGCAGAAGAGGCTCATGACTTCGCCTGCCCTCGGTCGGCGATAGTCCGGGCCAGCGCGTTGACCGCGAACGTCACCAGGAACAGCACCAGGCCGGAGGCGATGTAGGCGCCAGTCTTGGACGGGGTGTCGAACTCTTGAGCATTGTTGGCGATCTTGCTGGCGAAGGTCTCGCCGCCGGCGAAGATCGACGGGCTGAACGGGCTGCCCGCCGCCGGCTGAGCCAGAATGATCATCACCGCGATCGTTTCCCCCAGCGCCCGGCCGAGGCCGAGCATGGAGGCGCTCATCACCCCGGACCGGCCGTAGGGCAGCACGGCGGTGCGGATCATCTCCCACTTGGTGGCCCCCAGGGCGAGCGAGGCCTCGATGTGATCGCGCGGAGTCTGCAGGAACACGTCGCGCGAGATCGCGGTGACGATGGGCAGGATCATGATGGCCAGCACGACCGAGGCCACGAACACCGTGCCGTTGGACGTGAGACCGGGAGCGAACAGCGGGAACCACCCGAGGTTCGTCGACACCCAATCACCGATGGGCTTGATTCTGGGGGCCAGCACAGCGATGCCCCACAGCCCGAACACGATCGACGGAACTGCGGCCAGCAGGTCGACCAAGAAGGCAAACGGCTCGGACAGCCGCTTCGGCAGGTACTGGGTGATGCACAGTGCGACGCCGATCGCGATCGGTACGGCGATCAACATGGCCATCACCGAGGACAGCACGGTGGTCCACAGCAGCCCGGCGATGCCGAACCGAAGCTCGTTGCCGACCACCACCCACTCGCGCGAGGTGAGGAAGTTGGCTTTGTCGGCCAGCAGGCTGGGCAGGGCCAGCACGAGGAGGAAGATGCCGACGAAAGCCACCAGCGCGACGATGACGGCGCTGGCGCCTCCTGCAGAACCTCGGAACAGCAGGTCCCCGACTTTGCTGATCTTGGCCAGCTTGACGCCCGACCGGCGACCGGGTTCGGGCTCTCGAGGCGACGGGTCCTGTGAGGAGGCGGTTGGGCGCTGGACGTCCGGCACCGCGGGCGTCGGAAAGCGTTTCGCTCCCTCGTGCACCGTCGGCGAGCGGCTGCCGGCTACCGGAGACTGAGTGGGGTCAAGTGGTGGTTTGCTCGGCTCAAAAGCTTCCGTCTCACCCGTACGTGTTACCGACATGGCGCTCCCTGACTTTGACGCTGGCCTTGTCCCACCACAAGGAGGGGCAAGGCCAGCGTCGGCGAACGAATCGTACGGTGAGTTACTGGATCGCCGAGACGGCGGTCTTGACCTTGGTCAGCAGCTCCTCGGGCAGCGGGGCGTAGCCCACCTCCTCGAGCGACTCCTGAGCCGTCGGCGACGCGAAATAGCCCAGGAAGTCCTTGACGATCGCGGTCTTCTCAGGCGCCAAGCCCTTGCTGCAGACGATCTCGTAGGTCACCAGCAGGGCGGGGTAGGCGCCGGCGGATGTGCCGGTGTACTTGACGCTCAACGCCAGGTCGTTGCCCTTGCCCTTGACCTCGGCCTCAGCTACCGCCTTGGCGACGGTCTCGGCCGTGAGCTCAGTGGCCCCGGCGCCGTTGTCCACCTGCGCCATCTTGAGGTTGTTGTCCTTGGCGTAGCTCCACTCCATGTAGGAGATGGAGTTCTTGGTGGCGGTGACGCCCTCGGCCACACCAGAGGACTTGTTCTTGCCCTCACCGGTGCCGTCCCACGTCTTGGCGGGCTCGGCCTTCCAGGCGCCCTTGCCGGCCGCCGAGAGGAACTTGGTCACATTCTCGGTGGTGCCCGACTCGTCGGAACGGAAGAACACCGTGATCTTGTCGGCCGGCAGCTGCACCCCGGAGTTGAGCTTGGCGATCTTCGGGTCGTTCCAGGTCTTGATAGACCCGGTGAAGATCTCCGAGAGCACCTGTGCGTTCAGCGTCAGCTTGTCCACGCCGTCGATGTTGTAGGCGAAGGCGATCGGCCCGACGACCATCGGCAGATTCCAGGCCGGGTTGCCCTGGCAGCGCTCCTTGGCCTTGGCCGTCTCGATCACACCGTCCTTCTCCTCGCTCTTCAGCGCGGAGTCGGAGCCGGCGAAGTCGACTAGACCACCGTAGAAGTTCTTGATGCCCGCACCGGAGCCGGTGGGGTTGTACTCGATGGTGGCCTTGTCGCCGCACTCGGCGTTGTAGGCGGAGATGACCTCGGTGATGGCGTTCGCCTGGGCGCTCGAGCCCTCAGCGCTCAGCTTGCCGCTGGGGCAGGCGAGGGTGGAGGCGCTGCTGGACGAGGACGAGGCCGACGCCGAGGACGAGCCCGACGCCGAGGCCGAGCCGGCAGGGGCAGCGGTGCCACCCGTGGCTGGGTCAGAGCCGCAGGCGGCGAGGCTGAGGGTGCCGAGCGCGAAGACTGCGGCGACTTGTGAGAGACGCGACTTCGGCAGTCGATTCATCGTCATGCATGTCCTTCTTCGAACTTGAGGGGCAGGGGCTGCCCAGGGCGTTGGCGGAGGGCATAGCGCCCCCGCTCGAGGCCGAAGGTACGGAGCCCACGTAACCGGATGGGCGGCCCGAAGTGAACGGAAGATGAACCGTTGGGGCAGGCAACGCCGGTGAAAAGGGGCAGTCAGGCCAGCGGTCGGTGTCTCTCCAAGGCGTGCACGGTGCCCTCGGCGGTCAGGTGCGCAACCAGGAACTCGCCCGTCACCAGCGTTGCCGGTGCCATCTCGAGGGCCTCGAGCACGTGCGGCAACACCGGCCGGTGCACACAGAGCGCGGTCGGCTGGCCGGCAATCAGTGCCGCATCCCGGATCTTGCGGACCAGCTTGGCCACCCCGCGGGGGTCGTCGGCGCCCTCCTCCTCGCTGAGCTTCTCGTGGCGCTGGATCTCCAGCTGCCGCGAGCGGGCGTACGGGATTAGCGTGCCGACGCAGCGCGAGGAGGTGGAGCTGGCCAGGGACGTCACGCCGTAGGCGTTCAGCATCGGCACCAGCAGACCGGCTTGGCGCCGGCCGCGGCTGTTGATCGGTCGGGCGGCGTCCTTCTTGGACCAGTCCTTGCGGTCCATCGCCTTGGCGTGCCGGACGATCAGCAGTGGCGTGGTGGTCGGCTGTTCGACGTACTGCTGAACCAGGAAGTGGTCGTGGGAGAACGTGAGGCGGCTGAGGGCCGCCCGCACCGGTAGCCACGACACCACGTCCACCTCGTCGTCAGGGGCGCGCCGATGGCTCTCGATCACCACTCCACCCCAGTAGTCCACCTGCTTCAGCTCCCGCTGGCCCGCCTGGTAGGAGATCCGGTCCAGCGGGAGCCCGAGGCGGACCTTGACCCCGGTCTCCTCCCACACCTCCCGGACGGCCGATGCGGGGATGGACTCACCCGCGTCGGTCTTGCCCTTCGGCAAGGTCCAGTCGTCATAGCGCTTGCGATGGATGACCACGACCTCGGTGCCACGGGTCGGATGCTCCCGGGTGACGACCGCGCCGCCGGCCAGGACCGGTTTTGCCTTGGTGACGCGATTGGGACGCTCGAGCAGCATCTGCTCCCCCCGCTTCTGCTTGTCAACTCTCTGACTACTCGATACCCGACTGATCGAAGGGTCGCGTTCGAGGGCCTGCGTGGTCACTTCGTTCGAGCCTTCTGGACGCTCACTTCGTTCGAGCCTTCTGGACGCTCACTTCGTTCGACGCCGACTCTTTGACGCGATCAGGAAATCCTGCATGTCCACCAGCGGCTCACCCTGGCCGCTGAGGGTGCGCGGCGTCCAGCCGCCGTGAGAGTCCAGCGTCCAAGCGGCCGTGCCGGAGTCAAAGGCCACGTCGAAGAGGTCGCTGATCTCCTGGATGTGGCTCGGGTTGGTGATCGATGCCAGCACCTCCACCCGGCGGTCCAGGTTGCGGTGCATCAGGTCGGCGGAGCCGATGCCCACCGAGGGCGAGCCGCCGTTGGCGAACCAGAACAGTCGGCTGTGCTCCAGGAACCGGCCGAGGATGCTGCGTACCCGGATGTTGTCACTCAGCCCCGGCAACCCGGGCCGGATCGTGCAGATGCCCCGCACCCACAGGTCGACACTGACGCCGGCCCGCGAGGCGCGGTAGAGCGCATCGGTGACCTCCTCATCGACCAGTGAGTTGACCTTGATCTTGATTCCGGACGAACGGCCATCCTCGTGGTTGGCGATCTCGTTGTTGATCCGGTCGATCAGCCCGGTGCGGATGCCGTGCGGGGCGACCAGCAGCCGTTTGTACTGCGTTTCCTGCGACATGCCCGACAGGTGGTTGAACAGTCGGCCGATGTCCTCGGTGATGATCGGATTGGCTGTCAGCAGCCCCATGTCCTCATAGAGCCGGGCCGTCTTCGGGTTGTAGTTGCCCGTGCCCACGTGGGCGTAGCGGCGCAGCCCATCGGGCTCGTCGCGGACCACCATCGACAGCTTGCAATGGGTCTTCAGCCCGACCACGCCGTAGACCACGTGGCAGCCGTGCTGTTCCAGCCGGCGAGCCCAGGCGATGTTGGCCTGCTCGTCGAAGCGGGCCTTGATCTCGACCAAGGCCAACACCTGCTTGCCGGCCTCGGCCGCCTCGATCAGCGCGTCCACGATGGGTGAGTCGCCGGAGGTGCGATAAAGCGTCTGCTTGATCGCCAGCACCTGCGGGTCGTCTGCGGCCTGCTCGATGAAGCGCTGCACGCTGGTGGCGAACGAGTCGTACGGGTGATGCAGCAACACGTCGCGCTGCTTCAGGGCCGCGAACATGTCGGCCGGCTTGGCGGTCTCCACCTCGGCAAGATGCGGGTGGGTCGAGGGCAGGAAGGCCGGAAACTTCAGGTCGGCGCGGTCGATGCCGGTCAGCGAGAACAGCCCCGTCAGGTCGAGCGGGCCGGGGAGCAGAAACACCTCCTTCTCGCTGATGTCCAGCTCGCCGACCAGCAGCTCCAACATCTTCGGGTCGATGTCGTCTTCGACCTCGAGGCGGACCGGAGGCCGCCCCACCTTGCGCCTCAACAGCTCCTTCTCCAAGGCCAGCAGCAGGTTTTCGGCGTCGTCCTCCTCAACCTCGACGTCCTCGTTCCGAGTCACCCGGAAGGTGTGGTGCTGCACCACCTGCATGCCGCCGAAGAGCTGGTCCAGGTGGCGGGCGATCACGTCCTCCAGCGGCACGAACCGCCCCTCGCTGAGCGGCAGGAAGCGCGCGAGCACCGTCGGCACTTTCACCCGGGCGAACTGCCGGGCGCCAGTTTCGGGGTTCTTAACCAGCACAGCCAGGTTGATCGACAATCCGGAGATGTAGGGGAAAGGGTGCGACGGGTCGACCGCCAACGGGGTCAGGACGGGAAAGATGCGCTCGGCGAACAGCTCCCGCATCCGGTCTTTCTCGCCTCCGGTCAGCTGATCCCAGCGCAGGATCTCGATGCCCTCAGCGGCCAGCTCGGGCCGGATCTCGTCGGTGAACACCCGGGACTGCTCGGCCATCAGCTCACGGGTCCGATGCAGGATGGCCGTGTGCACGTCCCGGGGCAGGGTGCCGGTGACCGAAGCGACGGCCACCCCTGCGGCGATGCGGCGCTTGAGGCCGGCCACGCGGACCATGAAGAACTCGTCCAGGTTGCTGGCGAAGATGGCGAGGAACTTGGCGCGCTCAAGCAGGGGAACCCGGCGCCGGTCCTTGGCCAGGTCCAGCACTCGGTTGTTGAAGGCGAGCCAGGACAGCTCGCGGTCGGAGAAGCGGTCGGCGGGCAATGGGGATCGAGCGGTCGACTCCGGTGTCGCGGGCGCGTGCCCGTTCGTGTCGCTACGCAAACTCAAGGTGTCGACGGTGTCCACAAGTTCTCCTGCATTCTGGGGCCTGAAATCTATCGCTTGCAGCCGTCGGCTCCGGACCGCGCTCACGGGTGGTCACGGCTGCGCATACATCACATCACGGCTCGCCACTTTGAAGCCATAGCTCCGATAGAGCCCCACCGCTCGGGCGTGGTGGGCCTCGACATAAAGCTCCACCGTGGAGTTGCCGCGTTCGCGGAGATGCGCCAGCCCCCGACTCAGCAGTGCCTTGCCCAATCCGTGGCCACCCACGTCAGGGTCGACCCCTAGGACGTACACCTCGCCGAGGGCGTCTCCGTGCTGCTTGGTCCAGTGGAAGCCGACCAGGGTCTGGTCGCGAACCGCGAGGAAGAACCCCGCGGCGTCGAACCACTCCTGAGCTATCCGCTCATTCAGGTCGGCCCGGGTCAGCTGTCCCTGCTCGGGGTGGCCGCGAAAGGCCCGCGCGTTGAGCCGCAGCCACGCGTCCTCGTCCTGCCCGACGACGAAGGTGCGCAGATCCACGCCAGGAGGCACAGGCACCTCCGGGACCGGCTGCGCCAGCTGGCGGGTCATCACCAGCAGCTCACGGGCCACCCGGAGCCCGAGCCGGGCCGCGAGAGCCTGCGCCGCCGGTGAGTTGCCCATCGCCCAGATCTGCAGTGGGACCGAGCTGCGCGCGATCAGCTCGGTGAGCAGGGCCGTCCCGACGCCCGACCGCCGGGATCCGGGATGCACGACCAGCAGGCCGACGCTGCTCGGGGTACCAGTAGTCGGCGTCTGGTCGAGCTGGGCGTATCCCATGCGGTGTCCTGCACGGCTGGCGAGCAGGTGCTGCACCTCAGGGCGGGGATGCCGCAGGTGCAGCAGGGCGGCTTCGTTCAGAGCCGAGAAGCCGTCCTCAGCGCTTGCCGCGGCGACCAGCGTCACGACCGCGTCGACCTCGTCCGGTGACAGCCGCGTCGTCGTGGTGAGCGAAGGGTGGTCGATCATGGCGGTCACGCTACCGACCTATGCTGTCGGGGGTCGCAGGACGAGGAGGAGGAGGGCGGCGCTCTTGCGCCCATCCCTCGGAAAGGGAGGGCACGCCAGATGCTGGACGAGGAATATCCTGCGCAGCAGATCCCTGCCTATGGCGACCCCGCCCAGCCGGCTCTGGTCACTCGGATGGCCCCTCAGCTGCGGATGACCCAGGCCGGCGTGCTGGCGGCGGCGCTGTCGGTGGCGCTGAGCGCGTTCGCCCTGTCGACGTTTCCCAACTTCGCGGGCTCCACGGGACGCGGCTGGGCGGTCGCCGCCCTCGTCACCGGCCTGGCCATGCTGGCGCTGTGTGTTCTCCAACTGATCTGCTGGTCACGAGCCATGAAGAGCTGGCGGGGCGAGCAGAGTTTCGACCTCAGCTGGCTCACGCGGGTGTCCTGGGTGGTGCACCTGCTGTCCTACCCGGTGGTGCTGATGGCGCTCTGGGCCTGCATAGCCGGCAGCTTGGCCGCCGGGCAGACCGGGGCGTCGCCGGCGTTGCTGGCCTTCGCACTGCTGCTCGAGGTGGTCGCCCAGGTGCTCGCAGGGGTGCAGTATCTGCGGGTGAGCGGGCCGTCGGGGACCATTCCCGCGCACCTCCGCCGGCTCAGCGAGGCGATCCGGCGCAACCGCTAGCTCCGCGCTCCTGACGCGCTCGGCTTCAGGAGATGCGGGCGGACTCGTCGGGCTGGGCGACGAAGCGGTAGCCGACGTTGCGTACCGTCCCGATCACCGACTCATACTCCGGTCCGAGTTTGGCGCGCAGTCGGCGGACGTGTACGTCGACCGTACGGGTGCCGCCGTAGTAGTCGTAGCCCCAGACGTCACTGAGCAGCTGCTGGCGGCTGAACACCCGGCCGGGGTGCTGGGCAAGATACTTCAGCAGCTCGAACTCGGTGTAGGTGAGGTCCAGCTGCGTGCCGTTGAGCTTGGCCGAATAGCCGGCCTCGTCGATCAGGATGTTGCCGGTCTGGATCAGTGGGTCGCCCGCGGCGGCCGCCGCCGGCGCCATGGCCAGCCGCAGCCGCATGTCGACCTCAGCCGGGCCGGCGGAGTCCAGCAGCACGTCGTCGAAGCCCCAGTCGGCGGACAGGGCCGCGAGCCCGCCCTCGCTGGCGATGACCAACAGCGGGGCCTCCTTGCCGGTGGTCTCGATCAGCCGGCACAGCGAGCGGGCGCCGACCAGGTCGCGGCGGGCGTCCAGCATGAGGACGTCTGCCACCGGAGCGTCGAGCAGGGCGGTGGCCTCGGCTTGGGCGACCTTGGTCTGATGTGGCAACAGCTCGAGCGCCGGCAGAATCTCCGCCGCTGCGTGCATGTCGTTGGTCAACAGCAGCAACGTGGCCATGTGCGGTCTCCTTGGGCCGTGGTCAGATGTCGCATCGCGGTCGGACAGTCGCTCGAAGACGGCGCGCCTGTTGACGACGCGTCATCGTACGACGCACCAACAGACGGCGAACGCGAGAGGGCTCCCAGGTGAACCCCCGGAGCCACGTCGCATGGCTGACACTACTCTCATGGCAGGCATCAGTGTTCACTACTGGGCGGGCGCGAAGGCAGCTGCGGGCGTGGAGATGGAGCGATTCGAGGCCGACTCCGTGTCTGCGGCGCTAGAGCAGGCGCGCGACGCCCGGGGCGACCCCAGTTTCGACCGGGTGCTCAAGATGAGCTCGGTGCTGATCGACGGTGTGGCCGCTCATCGGGAGGACTTGGCCCGGCCGCTTTCCACAGACGTCAGGGTGGAAATCCTGCCTCCCTTCGCCGGTGGGGCGAAACGCTGAGGCCGCCACTCGCTCCTGGGATGACTCTGTCTCACGATTCGAGCCTTCGTCTCATTAAATGAGACGATGGAGGCGAGTTGGCATGCCATAGCTAGTGTGGTGCCGTGACCAAGACGATGACGTGGGCGACCCCGCTCACGCGACGGCTGGCCGTTGACCACGGCCGGATGCGCTCGTCGCTGTGTCTGATCGCCACGCGCTGAGCGCGTTTCCACAGCGGCCTCTGGCTCAGCCTCTAGCGGCCCGACTAGGTCCCCCGCTGGCGATGCGCCCACCCGTGACCCGGCCAACTGCAGGTCCATAACACGTAGGAGAAACCCGAACATGAGCAGGCAGCAAGCACTGGTTGACGCCGACTGGGTCGCCGAGCACAGCACTGACGGCAACGTCGTGCTGGTCGAGGTTGACGAGGACACCACGGCCTACGACGGCGGCCACATCGCCGGCGCCATCAAGCTGGACTGGAAGACCGACCTGCAAGACCAGGTGCGCCGCGATTTCGTCAACAAGGAGCAGTTCGAGGCTTTGCTCAGCGAGAAGGGCGTCAGCAACGACGACACGGTGGTGCTGTACGGGGGCAACAACAACTGGTTCGCCGCCTACGCCTACTGGTATTTCAAGCTCTACGGCCACGGCGACGTACGCCTGCTCGACGGCGGCCGCAAGAAGTGGGAGCTCGACGCGCGTGAACTGAGCACCGAGACGGTAACGCGGCCGGCAACGTCGTATTCGGCGTCCGAGCCCAACCTCGACATCCGGGCGTTCCGCGACGAGGTGGTGTCGGCCATCGGACAGCAGAGCCTGGTGGACGTCCGCAGCCCGGACGAATACTCCGGCCGGCTCCTTGCTCCGGCGCACCTGCCCCAAGAGCAGGCTCAACGGGGCGGCCATATCCCGACGGCCATCAACGTGCCGTGGAGCAAGGCGGCAAACGACGACGGCACCTTCCGTTCCGATGACGAGCTCAAGGCGTTGTACGGGGGTGCCGGTCTCGACTTCGACTCCGACATCATCGCCTACTGCCGGATCGGTGAGCGCAGCGCGCACACCTGGTTCGTCCTGCACGAGCTCCTCGAGGAGCCCAACGTCAAGAACTACGACGGGTCCTGGACGGAATACGGCTCGCTCGTCGGCGTTCCAGTCAGTGTGGGCGACGAGCCCGGGACTCTCTAAGCCACCGGTTCACCCCCCAGCCTTTCCATCAAGGAGACACACTATGTGCGGAGCAACCAAGGGTGGCCTCAGTGTCGCCGGGCTCGACGTCACCAAGGAAGCCGTCATCCAGGGTCGGGTGCTGCGTGGCGGTGACCCCGTCGCGGGTGCCTATGTTCGGCTGCTCGATTCCGGTGGCGAGTTCACCGCCGAGGTGCCGACGTCGGCCACCGGACACTTCCGGTTCTTCGCCGGGGACGGCAGCTGGACGCTTCGCGCGCTTGCGCCGGGCGCCAAGATCGACCGCAGCATCGTCGCCGCTCGCGGGCGGGTGGCCGAGGTCGACGTAGAGCTTGAAGCCGCCTGACCTAGTCGGAGTCCAGGATCAGGGTCACCGGTCCGTCGTTGACCAGGCTCACCTGCATGTCGGCGCCGAAGACGCCGGTCGCGGTTTCGGCTCCAAGCAGTCGTAGAGCCCGCACGAACGCCGTCACCAGCGGCTCGCTGACCTGACGCGGTGCCGCGGCGTTCCACGATGGTCGTCGGCCCTTACGGGTGTCGGCGTACAGCGTGAACTGGCTGACCACGAGCAGAGGCGCGTTCAGCTGCGCCGCTGACTGCTCATCGGCCAGGATGCGCAGGTTCCACACCTTCTCGGCCATCTTCGCTGCGGTAGCCGCCGAGTCGTCGTGGGTCATTCCGACGAGGATCACCAGACCGGGTCGCGTCAATGACCCCACAGTCGCGCCCCCCACCCGCACGCTGGCCGAGGCCGCCCGCTGCACCACGAGCCTCACGCCCGGCAGCCTAACGGACGGGTCGCCTACTAGCTCCCGTTGAAGGCCTGAGCTGGCGGGACGACCCCGCAGAAGTCAGCACTGAACGCACGACACGACCTGGTTGAGGCTGCTGAGTGCGCGTTTCGTGTTGAAGGTGTCGCGGCTCAGAGGCCGAGCAGCCGACTCAGCTCGTCAACGCTAATCGAGCCTGGCCGCTGGCCCCGCGCGGCCGCTCGGCGGGCCAATGCGGCCACACCGGCGTTGATCGGCGCTGACTGCCCGAGCCGATGCGCGATCAGGCTGATCTCGCCGTTCAAGTAGTCGCTCTCCACGTTGCCGGTGCCTCGACTCAAGGACTGCCAGGTGGAGCCCCCCAGGTCAGTTGGTGTGCCCGGCACTGAGGATTTGGAGAAGCTCTGCTCGCGGGCCGCCTGCTCCTCGGCGTCGCTGGTGTAGGCGATACCGGCCGCATCGAGCACCTGCCGAGCCTCACCGTTGGCCGCGGCGACCAAGCGGGAGAGGTCCGCGCTGGGACCAGTGAGGGCTTCGAAGGCATTCGCCAGGTTGCTGATCAGCTTGCGGTACTTCCAGCTCATCACATCGGCCGGGAGCCGTACGGCGACGCCGGCCCGCGGCCAGGTCTCCTGCACCTGGGCCAGCAGCCGCCGGTCAGCCTCGTCGGTGAGCGCGGCCGGGACTCGTCCGATGTGCAGCATGCCGGCGATCGGGGTGCCAGCAATCAGCACCTCCCCGGGTTGCAGGTGGACCGTGGGCATCCAGACGCAGACGCCGTAGACCCTCGCGAAGTAGCGCAGGGCCAGCTGCTCGCCGGCCACGCCGTTGAGGGCCGTCAGCATCGGCAGTCGTTCCCCTGCAGTGCCGATCACCGCCGCTCCTGATCGGACTGGAGCGTCGGCCCACTGCGCCAGTGCCTCGGTCGCCTGCTGGGTCTTGGTCGCCAGCACCAACACGTCCTCGTCGACGAGCTCGATCTCTTCAGGCCCGCCGATGGCTCGTACCTGCACCGTTTCGTCACCGTCCACGGAGCGGAGCCGCAGACCGCGGCGACGGAGTACCTCAAGATGCTCACCCCGGGCCACCAGCACGACTTTTTCGCCCGCCTGGGTCAGCCTCCCACCCAGGCTGCCGCCGATCGCTCCAGCTCCGATGAGGATGTAGCGCGTCATGCTTGGCACGCTAACGCCGAACGCGTGCCGTAGCGACGCCGGCACCGCATGGCAGAGTGCGTAGCCGTGCAGCTGAACCTGACGGTCCGCGACCTGGAGCCGGATGACCTCGCCGAGCTTGACTGGTCGGGCGGCCCCGAGCACCTGCGAGCGTTGGCTGACGCGTGGCAGCGCTCGTTGCTCGACGAGACCGCCGTGCTGGTCGTCGTGCTGGACAGCGGCCGCGTTGTCGCCTGCGGCGCTGTGGACTACACCCGCCGTCCCGAGGTGGGCTTCTTGTGGATGGTGGTGGTGCACGAGACGCTGCAGGGCGTCGGCATCGGTTCGACGCTGATCACCGCCCTGGAGGCTCGAGTGGCCGAGCGCGGCTTGAGCCGGGTACAGCTGCGCGTCGAGTACGACAACCCGCGGGCCGCGGCGCTTTATCGCAGACTCGGCTACCGCGAGGTCGGCTCCACCGTGGACAGCTGGGCGGTGGCTGGCGGGCGGACCTACGTCACGGTGTCGGCCGTGCTGCAGCGCGACCTCGACCGGCCCGGACAGTAGACTCCCAGCCGTGGCCACCTCCCTCGCCCTTGTTGCCCTGCTGATCCTCAGCGTGTCGGCGATCGCGGTCGCGGCCCTGGTCCTGCTGGTCCGACTGCTGCGCGCCCCAGCCGGCGCCACCGCAGGCGAGCGCTGAGCCGATGCCGTTCGAGATCCCGCCGGGGCTGCACCCGGACCTGATCGGCGTGGCCTGGCTCCTCGGGCGCTGGGAGGGGGCCGGTCGAGGTTCCTACCCGGGCACCGAGGACTTCAACTTCGGGCAGCAGATCGACTTCGCCGAGAACGGCGGGAACTATCTGCACTACCTGTCCCAGACCTTCGAGCTGGGCGACAACGGGCTCGCCGTCCGGGCGCTGTCGATGGAGACCGGCTTCTGGCGGCCGCAGGGCGACGGCAGCCTCGAGGTGGTGATGTGCCACCCGACCGGCTACGCCGAGGTCTGGTACGGCCACGTCACCGGCGCCAAGATCGACCTGACCACCGACGCTGTGGTGCGCACCGCGAGCGCAGACGAGTACTCTGCCGGATCGCGGCTCTACGGCCTGGTCGAGGGCGACCTGTTGTGGACCTTCGACAAGGCCGCTTTGGGCCAACCGCTGCAGAACAATCTGTGGGCGCGGCTCAAACGCGCCTGAGCCGTCGGATCGGTCCTAAGCGTGTCGGCCGCCGGGAAGAATCCTGGGCCCGGCGACGCTGAGCCAGCAAGGCAACCGAACATGGGGTGTTGACGTGTACGCAGTGCTCAGCGACCAGGGTCCCGACGTCGGCGTGCCGTGGCACTACGGCGACCCGATGCGCGAGCAGCGGCTGCTGGACTCGACCGCGGCCGCCGTGGACCTCTCCCACCGCGGCGTCGTGAGTGTCACCGGCCCCGACCGGCTGACCTGGCTGCACTCGTTGACCACCCAGCATCTCGAGGGACTGCTGCCCGGGGTCGGCGTCACTGCTCTGGTGCTGTCGCCGCAAGGGCACGTCGAGCACGCCCTCTACGGGGTGGACGACGGCGAGACCTTCTGGGCCCACACCGAACCCGGCGCCGCGGCGGCTGCCGTCGCCTGGCTGGACCGGATGCGCTTTCTGATGCGGGTGGAGGTGGCCGACCGTACCGACGAGCTGGCGGTGGTCTGGCAGACGGCAGCGGCACCCGCAGACGCCACTGTGGTGAGTCGGTCCGGGCTCGACTCGCTCGACGGGAAGGAGACCTTTGTCCCTCGGGACTCGCTAGCCTCGTTCCTCGATGGCCGGACCCTGGCCGGCACTTGGGCCTATACGGCTCGCCGGATCGCGGACGGCGTACCCCGGATCGGCGTGGACACCGACGCGCGCACCATTCCCAACGAGATCGGCCTGCTGGGCGTGGCGGTACATCTGGACAAGGGCTGCTACCGAGGTCAGGAGACCGTCGCCAGGGTGCACACTTTGGGTCGGCCGCCGCGGCGGCTGGTGCGACTGCACCTCGACGGGACGGCTGAGGCGCTGCCGACTCCAGGAGCCGCCCTCACCGCCGACGGCCGAGTGGTCGGCTTCGTCGGCTCCTCGGCCCGACACTACGAGCTAGGACCGATTGCGCTCGGGATGGTCAAGCGCAACACCGACGAGGCCGCGGCCCTGGTGGTCGAGGGCATCGCCGCCAGCCAGGAGACGCTAGTTGACCCCGACGTCGGGCTGCACGTCCGCGCTCGGCTGTGACGGGCAGGGGACCGGCCTCGGCGGGCGAAACACCGGCCGTCAGAGCCGCCCCGTTATTTGCCAGCGCCCGCGGTGAGGCCGGCGACGAACTGTCTCTGGAGGGCGACGTAGGCGATGACGATGGGCAGCGAGGACAGGATCACGCCCGTGAACAGCAGTGGATAGTTGGTCAAGAACTCCCCCTGGAAGCTCAGCAGAGCCAGCGGCAGGGTTTTCTTTTCGGGGGACTGGATGAGCAGCAGGGGATAGAGCAGGTCGTTCCACTGGATGACGAACAAGAAGATCGTGGTGGCGGCCAGCGAGGGCGCGGACAGCGGCAGCGCGACCGACAGGTAGGTCCGCAGGTTGCCAGCCCCGTCCAGTGCGGACGCCTCGTAGAGTTCGCGAGGCAGCGTCTTCATGAAGCCGGCCAGGATGAACGTGGCGACGGGCAGGGTCACCGTGATGTTGATCAGGATCAGTCCCAGCAGCGAGTCCAGCAGGCCGAGCCGCTCGAACAGCACCCGCTGCGGAATCATGTTGGCCTGTGCCGGGATCGCCATGCCGATCACCAGCAGCGTGAACACCGCCCCGCCGATCCAGCCGTGTATCCGGGCGATGCCGAACGCGGCCAGGCTGGCCAGCGCCAAGGTCAGCACCACCCCGCATGCGGTGACGATGGCGCTGTTGAGCAGCGCTTGACCCAGCCCCTGCGCCACCAGCGCGCTCCGGTAGTTCCCGAGGACGGGCGAGAGCGTCGGCAGGTATGGCTGGGCGAACAGCTGCTGTTGGGTCTTGAAGCTGCCGAACGCCACTACCGACACCGGCACGATGATCAGGATGGCGTAGAGGGTGAGCAGCGTGTTGCGCCCGATGCGGAGGCCCATCAGCCGCGGTCCTGCGGGAGGCGAAGCCCGGTCACTGCTCAACCTGGGGGATGAGCCGTAGAGCCCGCCGCTGCAACACGGTCACCATGCCGATCAGGGCCATGAACAGGATCGACTGGGCGGCAGCGTAGCCGTACTGGCTGTTGGCGAAGGTGGTGTATATCCGGGTGGACAAGATGTCCAGCGATCCTTTCGGCGGGATGCCCGACAGCCCCAGAATCAGGTCGAAGGCTTTGAACGACTGGATGGTCGTGTACGCGACGACGATTCCGGTCGCCGGCGCCACCAGGGGCCAAGTGATGAAGCGGAACCGGGAGAACGGCGACGCGCCATCCATTGAGGCCGCCTCATAGAGCTCGCCCGGGATGGCTTGCAGCCCCGCCACGTAGACCACCATCATCTGCCCGGTGTGCGCCCAGCACTGGGCGAACGCCACCCAGTAGATGGCCGTCGCATCGTCGCCGAGATAGCTCAGCCGCACCGGGTCGACGTCGATCCCGACGGCGTTCAGCACGGACGCGCCGGCCCCCAGCACGCTGTTGCCGATGCCGAACGTGGGGTCGTAGATGAACTTCCAGATGAATGCCACCGACACCGACGACAGGATCGTCGGGAAGAAGAACAGCGCCCGCAGGGCTATCGAGCCCCGGCTGTTGCGCAGCAGAGCCAGCGCCAGCAGCAGGGAGACCACGGTCTGGACCACCACCACCACGAGCAGGAACTTTGCGTTGTTCACTGCGGCGTTGGTGAACAGGCTGTCTCCGGTCAGCGCCCGGGTGAGGTTGCCCAGACCGACGTTGCGAAAGTCTGCGCTGTAGCCGTCCCAATCCGTCACGGCGTACTGGAAGGCCTGCAGAGTC
This sequence comes from Propionibacteriaceae bacterium, assembly GCA_035634295.1. Classification (GTDB taxonomy): domain Bacteria; phylum Actinomycetota; class Actinomycetes; order Propionibacteriales; family Propionibacteriaceae; genus Microlunatus. Next base: position 126,469 of record DASQDG010000042.1, read on the forward strand.
GGTGCGGCGAAGAAGATGACGAAAACGACCAGGGCCGGTAGTGGGAAGAGGAAAATGCTCAATCCGGGCGCAGCGGGGGATCGCCGACGCGCCACCTCAGATCCTCTCGGCGACGACCCGCTGCGCCTTGTCCGCCGCAGACTCCGGGCTCGCCCCCCCGACAACGGCGATGCAGGCGCCCTCGACCGCGTTCCGGATGTCGAGGTCGAGGAACTGGAAGCGCGGTGCCAGCAACGTCTTCTTGGACAGCCACGGCGCCAGCCGCTTGAGGTCGGCGTCGGTGTAGTCCACTCCGGCCACGCTCACGTGCTGCACCGTCTTGTTCGCGTACGTCGCGGCGTTGGCCTTGTCGGACAGGAACGTCAACCAGGCGGTGGCTGCCGGCTGGACCTTGGACGCAGCGTTGACGCCCAGGATGAAGGTGGCGTTGTAGCTGCCGACGTACTTGGCCTTGGCCTTGGCCGTGGTGATCGGCGGCACCAGGTCCATGCCGAACTTGGCGCCGAGCGCCCGCACGGCCGCGATGTGGTAGCTGCCGGTCGCCAGCATGGCCGCCTTGCCGCTGGCGAACAGCTGTTGTGTCGGCTCCACCACGGTCCCGGTGGAGTTGGGCTGGAAGAACGGCTTGAGCTGCTGGTATTGCTTGAGAGTGTTGACGAACCAGTCGTCGGTCACCTTGCCCTTGCCGCTTTCGATCTGGGCGAAGGCGTCGTCGCTGGGGGCGTTGTTCATCACCATGGTGTTAATCAGCTGCCCCGCGTTGCCGACCTCGCCGCCCGGCCAGGCCAGCGGGATGTAGCCGGCGGACTTCAGCTTGTCGCACAGGTCGAGGAACCCGTCCCAGTCACCGGGCGCCTCGCTGACGCCGGCTTTCTCCAGTGCGTCGATGTTGGCCACCGGCATCGGGAAGACCACCTGGTAGGGCAGGCCCCACTGTTTGCCACCGGACCTGCCGGCCTCGAGCAACGCGGGGTTGTAGCTGGCCAGCAGGCTGCTACCGGACAGGTCGGTGTAGACGCCGGCCTTGACGAACTGTTCGAACTGGGCGCCGCGGAAAGTGGGGAAAGCATCACCCACAGCACCTCCGCGGAGCCGGTTGAGCGCCTGGGACTGGTAGTCGTTGGAAGGCGTGATGTCCTGGGCCACCGTGACGCCCGGCGTAGCGGCCGAGAAGGCGCCGATGAGGGTGTCGAAAGCCTGCTTGTCCTCGGCTCGCCAGTGAGCGAAAGACACCTTGCCCTCGGCCCGGCCGGTAGCCGGCGCGCTGGCGGCAGGCTCGGCGCCGCCGGGCCCCGCGCACGCGGTGGTGACTACGCCCAGGCCAGCGGCGCCGGTGAGCGAGAGGAAGCCTCGCCTCGAGAGGGAACGGGCAGCCGAGGGGCTGAGGGTCATGAATCCTCCAGGTCAGGTCAGGTCACGCGTGGCGCCTGAGCATCGCACGGCCGCCGCGGCGACGGGAAGCCCCATCTGCCAGCCCGTGGCGGCCCGGCATCGCTGCGACGCTCGGTCAGTCCGCGTCGGAGTAACGGCTGGAGTCGCCCACGCGTTGGGTGGATCGGATGCCGTCCACGCTCACCGGCACGTCCCCGGCGACCGTGATGCGCCGCATCACCCGATGCTGATCCCCGTAGTCCGCCACGCCGTAGTGCTGCGTGGCCCGGTTGTCCCACATGGCGACGTCGCCCACTGACCAGTCCCAGCGCACCGTGTTCTCGAGCCGGGTGACGTGTCGCTGCAGAAGGTCGACCAGGTCGCGGGAGTCGTGACTGGTCAGGCCGATCAGTCGCTTGGCGAAGCTGCCTAGCAGCAGCGTCCGCTCGCCCGTCTCGGGATGCACCCGCACGACCGGATGCTCGGCCTCGAACTGTTGCGCGACGAACTTTTCCTGGAAGGTCTGCTCCAGAACGTCGATGCCGCCGATCCGCACCTCGTCGCGGAACCCGGCGTAGTCAAAGACGTTGGTGTGCAGCGCCCACAACCGTTCGGCCATGGCCTGCAGCGCAGGGTGCAGGGCGGCGTACGCGGTGGCCGTGTTGGCCCACGTGGTCGTTCCCCCGTAGGCCGGGAGCGTGACACCGCGCAGGATGCTGATCGCTGGAACGCGGTCGATGAACGTTACGTCGGTGTGCCAGCTGTTGGCTTTGCCGTGCAGGGAGTCGATCGACAGCACCGAACCCTCACCGGCCACCGTCGGGTGAGGGGCTGTTACCACCCCGAGTCGGGCGGCGAACTCGTGATGGGAGATGTCGTCGAGGTGGTGCTGGCCTCGGAAGAACACCACCTTGTGCTCCAGCAGCGCCGCACGGATCTCAGCCACGGTCCGGTCGTGAAGATGACCTGAGAGATGTACGCCTTCGATCACCGCGCCAATCTGCTCACTGAGGCGGTGCACCCGGAGCTGTTTGCTCGTGGCGTGATCAGGCCTGGTGGTCTGCTGGGTCAGCAGGGTCGTCACGTGACTTTCTCCTCGCTTGTCTCGGGCGGCAGCGGGCCGTAGCCGGTGGCTCTGCGCCTCACTTCGCGCAACCCTCGAACCTCTACCCGTATTCCATACCGCAGACGTAGGGATTGCGCTTTCGGGGCGTTGTGCATCTCGCTTATTGAGACAACTTCTCAGAAACTGATACGCGGACGGGCGAGGCAGAAGAACGCCGCTCGGCATGGCCGCTGTGACCCGGCGCCGGTAGCCTGCCTCAGTGACCAGCTCTTTCGCGTCCGACCCGATCCTGGTGGAGGTCGTCCGCAGCGGCGTCGTCGAGAGCGTGCATCACGGACGGGTCGCGATCACGAACGCTGACGGCAGCCTGGCGGCCTCCCTGGGGGCGCAGTTCGCGCCGATGTACCCGCGCAGCTCGAGCAAACCTCTGCAGGCGGTCGGCATGGTTCGAGCGGGCCTCGAGCTGCACGATGAGCTGCTGGCATTGGTCGCCTCCTCACACTCGGGCGAGGAGTTCCACCAGAGCGGCGTCCGGACCATCCTCGCCGGCAGCGGTCTTGACGAGCATGCGCTGCAGACGCCGCCGGACTGGCCGAGTGACGAGCAGGCCCGGGAGCAGGCGATCCGGGCCGGCCATCAGCGGACGGGGCTGGCGATGAACTGCTCCGGCAAGCACGCGGGCATGTTGGCCACCTCGGTGATCAACGACTGGCCGACCGACACCTACCGCGACCCCGACCACCCGACCCAGCTGGCCATCCTGACGAGCCTCGATGACCTCGCCGGGGAGCAGGCCAGTCAGCTGGCCGTGGACGGCTGCGGCGCGCCGCTGTTCGCCATCAGCCTTTACGGCTTGGCTCGCGCCTATGGGCGCCTTGCCGCCGCGGTCTCGGGCCCAGAACGCCGAGTGGGTGACGCCATCCGAGCCCACCCTCAGTGGACATCGGGCACCCGGCGCGATGAGCTGGCGCTGCTCCGAGCGGTGCCAGGTCTGGTCGGCAAGGCCGGTGCCGAGGCGGTTTACGCGGTCGGCCTGCCCGACGGCCGGGGAGTCGCCTTAAAGATCTCCGACGGCTCCGACCGGGCTCGTGCAGTCGCCATGGCCGGCGTGCTGCAACGGCTGGGCTATGAGCACGAGACTCTGGCCGCGCAGGCGAGCGGCCCCGTGCTGGGCCATGGCGGCCGGGTGGGCGAGATCCGTCCGGCGGCGGAGTCGCTTGCCCGCCTCGGGTCCTGAGACGCCGATCGCCACGGCCTCGCGTGCAACCGGGGGTGCCCGCAGCCCGTACGCTTGAAGCGTGAACTGGGAGCCGTACGGCGCTGCACTGTTTGACCTGGACGGGGTGCTGACGCCGACGGCCGACGTCCACATGGCTGCCTGGGAGAAGATGTTCAGCGAGTTCCTGACCGCCCGCGGCGTGGCCGAGCCATACCGGGAGTCGGACTACTTCAACTACATCGACGGGAAGCCGCGCTACGACGGGGTCCGGTCCTTCCTGGCGTCTCGACATCTCCAGATGCCCGAGGGTGACCCCAGCGACGAGCCCGGCATGGAGACCGTCTGTGGGCTGGGCAACCGCAAGAACGACGCCTTCGGCGAGGTGCTCAGGACCGACGGCGTGACCGCCTACCCTGGCTCGGTGGCCCTGCTGGACTTCCTGGAGGAGGCTGGCGTCGCGGTGGCGGTGGTGTCTTCCTCGCGCAACGCACCGGCCGTGCTGGAAGCCGCCGGGCTGCGGGATCGCTTCGACGTGGTCGTCGACGGCAGCGTCGCCGCCGAGCGAGGTCTGCCTGGCAAGCCGTCCCCGGACACCTTCCACTATGCCGCCGAACAGCTGGGCATGCCGCCCGAGCGTGCGGTGGTGCTCGAGGACGCGCTGTCGGGCGTCGCGGCCGGTCACGCCGGCGGGTTCGGCCTGGTGGTCGGGGTCGACCGCGGGGTGGGTGCTTCTCGACTGGAGGCCGCCGGAGCCGACGTGGTAGTCGATGATCTGCAGCAGCTGGTCGGCAGCCCCGCCGAAGGCCCCTCGTGATCGACTCAGCGTTCGGGGAGCAGATAGCGCCGGGCGCCGGCACGAGCGGGGACGAACCCATTCGCGTTGAGGATCCTCTGGACCGCAGCCGTTTTCCGGCCGAGGAATGGCGGTTGGCCGAGACCAGTTACAGCGGCGAGAACCTCGGGGTCAGCGAAACCCTCTTCGCGGTGGGCAACGGCTACCTGGGCATGCGCGGCAACGTCGAGGAGGGCCGGGAGGCTCACACGCACGGCACCTTCATCAACGGGTTTCACGAGGTCTGGTCGATCCGGCACGCCGAGGAGGCGTTCGGCTTCGCTCGCGTTGGCCAGACGATCGTGAACGTCCCCGACGTCAAGGTGATGAAGCTCTACGTCGACGACGAGCCGTTGCTGCTTCCGGTGGCCGACCTGCAGTCCTACGAGCGCTCGCTGGACTTCCGCGACGGGATGCTGCATCGGGAGATCATCTGGCGGACGCCGGCCGGCAAGCGGGTGCACGTGAAGTCCTCCCGGATGGTCTCCTTCACCCAGCGCCACCTGGCCATCTTGACCATCGAGGTGACGATGCTCGACGACGAGGCGCCGGTGGTGATCTCGTCGCAGGTGCTCAACCGCCAAGACGGCAAAGACGAATACCACGTCCGGGCCGCGGCCATGGGCGAGGGCGTCGACCCGCGCAAGGCCGAAACCTTCGAGGAGCGGGTGCTGGACCCGCAGAGCCACTGGTACGGCGACCAGCGGATGATCCTCGGCTATCGATGCATGAACTCCCGCATGACGCTCGCGGTGGGCGTCGACCACCGGATCGAGACCGCCAACTCCTACAACGAGCGCATCCACGCCGACGAGGACACCGGCAAGATGGTCTACCGGGTGCAGGCCCAGCCCGGGGTGCCGGTGAAGGTGACCAAGACGGTGGCCTACCACACCTCTCGGGGCGTGCCCGTACGCGAGCTCGTCGACCGCTGTCGCCGGACGCTGGACCGGGTGCTGGAGCAGGGTGTGGACCTCCAGGTGGCCGACCAGCGAAAGTGGCTGGACGCCTACTGGGCGCGCACCGATGTCGAGCTGGCAGGTCAGCCGGCGCTGCAGCAGGCGATCCGCTGGAACCTGTTCCAGCTCGCCCAGGCCAGCGCCCGGGCCGAGCAGTCCGGCGTGCCGGCCAAAGGGGTCACCGGGTCGGGCTACGGGGGGCACTACTTCTGGGACACCGAGATCTACGTGTTGCCCTTCCTGACCTACACCTCGCCACAGATGGCGCGCAGCGCTCTGCGGTTTCGCTACAACATGCTCGACGCCGCCCGGCGACGAGCCCACGACCTCACCCAGCGCGGAGCGCTGTTCCCCTGGCGGACCATCAACGGCGAGGAGGCGTCGGCCTTCTACGCCGCGGGGACTGCCCAGTACCACATCGACGCTGACATCTCCTACGCCTTGTGCAAGTACGTGGCCGCAACCGGTGACCGGGACTTCCTGCGTCAGGAGGGCGTCAACATCCTGGTCGAGACCGCGCGGATGTGGGCCGATATCGGGTTCTGGCGCCAGGACAAGCGCCGCGGCGAGGAGCAGTGGACCTTCCACATCCACGGCGTCACCGGCCCGGACGAATACACCACCGTGGTGAACGACAACCTGTTCACCAACGTGATGGCCCGCTTCAACCTGGAGATGGCGGCGCAGGTCATGCAGGAGATCAAGGCCGACGAGCCGGAGCTCTACCGGCGCCTGGTCCAGGGCCTGTCGATTGAGCCCGGTGAGATTGAGGAGTGGGCTGCCGCTGCCGACCAGATGGCGATCCCCTACGACGAGCCCACCGGCATCCACCCCCAGGACTCACACTTCCTCGACCGCGAGGTGTGGGACCTGAGCAACACCCCGGCCGACATGCGGCCGCTGATGCTGCACTACCACCCACTGGTCATCTATCGCTTCCAGGTGCTGAAGCAGGCCGATGTGGTGCTGGCGCTGTTCCTGCAGGGCGACCACTTCACGCTGGAGCAGAAGCGGGCCGACTTCGAGTACTACGACCCGATCACCACCGGCGACTCCACGTTGTCGGGGGTGGTGCAATCCATCATCGCCGCCGAGGTTGGCTATCAGGACCTCGCACTGCGCTACTTCCGCAACGCCCTCTTCGTGGATCTGGCCGACCTGCACGGCAACGCCTCCGACGGGGTGCACGTGGCGTCCACCGGTGGGGTCTGGAACGCCCTGGTGTACGGCTTCGCCGGCATGCGCGACTACAACGGAGTCATCACCTTCGACCCTCGGCTGCCGGCGGAGTGGCCGTCGATGTCGTTCCGCATCGTGCTGCGGGGCACTCGGCTGAAGGTCGTGCTCACCCGTAGCGAGATCTCCTTCACCGTCGAGGTGGGCGCGGAGGCCGCGCTCTCGGTACGCGGGCAGGAGGTGCGCGTCACCTCGGCCGCCCCGGTCACGGTAAGCCTCGACGGGCAAGGCCCTAGCGTCAACGGTCGACTGGCGCTCAGCAACGGTGAGCGCCGGCGAGACGGCACGGTGATCACCGCGACCGTGCCCCGGGCGGGCGTCCCGGTCCGCTGACAGGTCGGGCGAGCGGGCCAGGCGCCTAGTCCATCTCGGTCGGGTCCCGGACGTAGGTCTTGCGCGCATAGAGCGCCCGGTTGAGGAACCACGTGATCACCCACAGCACCACGCCGATGGCCAGCAGGATGCCGGCGATCCGGTATTGCTCGGTTGCGCGTCCGGTCCACGGGCCGACCAGGTAGGCGCAGAACAGCGCCCCGAGGATGGGCAGCACGGTCGGCGCCTTGAAGTGCTTGTGCGGCTGCGGGTCGCGACGTAGCACCAGGCAGCAGATGTTGACCACGGTGAACACGCCGAGCAGCAGCAGCGCCGTGGTGCCGCCGAGTGCGGTCACCCGGCCGACGAAGGTCACCAGGCCCACGGCCAGGGCGGTGGTGAACAAGATGGCGACCCAGGGCGTCCGGCGTCCGGGCAGCACCCAGCCGAGCGCTGGCGGCAGCACCCGCTGCCTGGCCATCCCGTAGAGGAGTCGGCTGGCCATCATCATGTTGATCAAAGCCGAGTTGGCCACCGCGAACATAGCGATCAGCGGGAAGATTCGATCGATCGGCAGGTTCGGAGCGCCCGCAGCCACCACCTTGGTCAGCGGGGCCTCACCCGAGCCCAGCTCTCCGGGCGGGACCAGCGCGATCGCGGTGATCGAGACCAGGACATAGATGGCACCGGTGATGCCCAGGCCGGTGAGCATGATCTTGGGGAAGATCGTCTCCGGGTCCTTGACCTCTTCGGCCATGTTCACCGAGTCCTCGAACCCCACCATGGCGAAGAACGCCAGCGAGGTGCCGGCGGTGACCGCGATGAAGACTGACTTGTCCCCCGGGGTGTCGAACATGACCACCCGGGAGAAGTCGGCCTTGCCCTGGGTGACGGCGAACACGCCGACCAGGATCACGATCAGCAGACCGCTCAGCTCGACCAGGGTGAGCACGACGTTGGCCTTGACGCTCTCGGCGACGCCGCGCAGATTGACCAGCGCGACCAGCAGGATGAACCCCAGGGCCAGTCCGGTCTGCAGGCCGGCGCTGGGATCCACATCGGCCGCGCCGCCGCCCACCACGCTGCTGAACGCGTACAGGTTGGCGGCAAAGGCGCGGGCGGCCGTTGACGCTGAGGTGATTCCGGAGCACATCACGGTGAAGCAGACCAGGAACGTGACGAAGTGCACGCCGAACGCCTTGTGGACGTAGAGCGCTGCGCCGGCGGCCTGGGGGTATTTCGTGACCAGCTCCAGGTAGGAGAACGCGGTGATGGTGGCCACCACGAACGCCACCAGGAACGGCAGCCAGACCGCGCCGCCGACCTCCTTGGCCACGCTGCCGGTGACCGCGTAGATGCCTGTACCCAAGATGTCGCCGACGATGAACAGCAGCAGCAGCTTGGTGCCCATCACTCTCTTGAGCTCGGGGGTGTGGCCGCTGGTCTCGCCGGCTGTCGATGTGGTGCTGGTGTGTGCCATCGCTCTCCTCGGGTGAGGACGCTGTCGCCCGCTCTTTTGGTTGACATACTCTCGCCTAACGGCGCCGGCTCGACAAGAGGCGCGGCCAGGCACGTGCAGTTGGCGGCGCTTGCTACTGCTTGCAATTGCAAGCATAATGGCGTGGTGCCGAGAGTTCCCAGTCACCTGACGAGCCATCTGGGCTCTGTGGGGGACTACATCGCCGCTCAGCGTCGGGCAGCTCAGCTGTCGCTGCGTCAGCTGGCCGAGCAGACCGGGGTGTCGAACCCCTATCTCAGCCAGATCGAGCGGGGCCTGCGCAAGCCTTCGGCGGAGGTGCTGCAGCAGTTGGCCAAGGCGCTGCGGGTCTCGGCCGAGACGTTGTATGTGCGGGCCGGCATCCTCGATCCGCACGATCACGCCACCACCACCGTGGAGATGGCGTTGCTGGCCGATCCCGGTCTGACGGAGCGTCAACGCACCGTCTTGATGGACGTTTACACCTCGTTCGTACGAGAGAACGAGTGGACCGACCCCACCGAAACCCTTCCGAGCACTGAGGAGTCCTCATGACCGACCCACTACGCGAAAGTTTTGCGAACACCGCCGACGGGCCCACCGCGCCGACGGACGCCCCCACCACCGAAGCTCCTGGTGCGTTCGTCACGGACACCCCCGCCAGTGACACGTTCGCCACCGACGCTCCTGCCGCCGCCACCGACGCTCCCGCTGCCGGTACCAGCGCTCCGGGCGCTGGTAACGACTCGCTCACGCCGCTGTACGCCGCCGCCGGTCTCGCCGAGGTGGTGATGACAACCTTGCGGAGCCGACTCAGCCAGGCTCAGGCTCAGGCCAAGGGCCTCCCGGCCGGCAAGGGCAAGATCGCCGACCTGCAGCAGCAACTGCGGGTCTATCGCGACCAGGTCGCCTCCGGCTACACCTCCCTGGCGACCCGCGGCAAGCCCACGGTCGACTCCACTCTGGTCACGGTTCGGCACCTGTCCGGCCGGGCCGAGCGCAAGGACGTGAGCGCTCCTACCACAGGGGCTGAGACGAACACGGCCGATCAGGTGCCCTCGATCGTCGTACAGCCGGTGGTGGTCGAGCCCACCAACATTGACCGCACTCCGGGTGCTGCCGGCTAGAGCCAAGGCCGCCTTCGAGCCCCGTCCGCTCCGTCGAGCCCTCAGCAGCAGGGTCGAAGCAGGCGTACGGGGCTCGAAGACGGCCATCAGGCGGCTGCCAGCGGCAACCGTGTCAGTGCTTGTAGACCACCACCCGGTCGCCAACCTTCATTTGGTCGAACAACCAGGCGATGCCTTCACGGTCGCGGATGTTGACGCAACCGTGGCTGCAGCCTCGATAGCCACGGGCGGCAAAGTCCGCGGAGTAGTGCACCGCTTGCCCACCGCTGAAGAACATCGCGTAGGGCATCTTCGACCCGTAGATCGACGAGACGTGGTGACGGCTCTTGCGGGTGATCTTGAAGGTGCCCTGCCTCGTCTTCATGCTGGCACAGCCGAAGCGGGCGTCCATGGTCTTCACCACCTCGCGGTCCTTGAGGTAGTGGAGCTTGTCAGTGTTCTTGCTGATGCAGAGCACCCGGCCCTTGGCGTCGCAGCTTGCGTCGAGGTCGTCCAGCGTGACTTCGGCCGGGGCGGCGGCCGCACGTGCTCCTGGCTGCACCGCGGCCACGGCGGTCGGCGCCAATGACTGGGCAGACATGCTGGTGGCCTCTGCCGACGTGGTGCCGGCGAACGCAAGCGCCCCGGTGAGTGCCGTGGTGGCGGCCACGCTCAGCAGCCGCCCGGTGAGTCGTCCTGGCCTTGCTTCTTTCATCGTTCCCCCGATGGTCGTGATTCCCTTGCTCTTCTGTGACCCCTGACGTCGGTCGAAAATACCTCCGCCGATAACGAGTGAGCCTCGATCCCGCCCGTCCCAGGCAGCGTCGAGTTCTGGGGTGAGCTCGTCGGCGCCGACGAGCATTAGGTCAGGCGTGCCAGCGCCTGTCGCCGCCTAGGGCGTGTCTGCTTAGAAGTCGGTCTCGGGGCTGATTTCCTGAGCCCATGTCACGCGTAGCGGTCCTCAGCGATGCCCATTGGGCGCAGATCGAGCCATTGATGCCGGTCAGGCATGGTCGCCATCGGCCATTCCGGGATCACCGCCAGATCCTCGAGGGGATCATCTACCGGTTCCGCACCGGGATCGCGTGGCGTGATCTGCCGGCCGAGTTCGGTCCGTGACCGACGGTCTGGCAGCGTCACAAACGGTTTAGGAGGCAAGCTATGGCGCTGCGGCTTGACCAGTTTTTGCCAGCGCTGGAGGACCGCGCGCTGGTCCGGGTCCGCCGACGCGCGCCCGGCCTGACCTTCGACGCCACCCTGGCGCCGTGGTGGGTTGTCGGCGAGGCCGCGGCGATGGAGCGCGCGATCAGCAACCTGCTCGACAACGCCGCGAAGTGGAGCCCGCCCGAGGGCGGGGTGACGGTGCGGGTCTCGGCCGGCGTGCTCACCGTCGACGACCAGGGTCCGGGGATCGACGCCGAGGATCTGCCGCACGTGTTCGAGCGCTTCTACCGTGCCGGGAGTCGCGCGGGATGCCCGGCTCCGGCTTGGGGCTGTCCATCGTCCGCCAGGTCGTCGCACGCCACGCCGGCACCGTCGCCGTCCACAACCGCGAGGGCGGAGGCACCCGCTTCACCGTCGTGCTGCGGGCTCCTCCCCCCGCACGACGCGAGCTCCAAGCGCCGCGGTACGAGCGGCAGCTGACCGGGGGCCCGAGGGCTCCCGCCGGGCCCCTCCGAGCCCTAGAGTGGATAGATGCTTTTCGACGTCACCGCAGACGCCTACGGCCGGTTCATGGGGAGATACTCCGAGCCGTTGGCCGATCAGCTCGTGGCGATGGCCGGCCTGCGGGCCACCGACCGAGTGCTCGACGTGGGCTGCGGACCGGGGGCGCTGACCGCGCGGCTGGTCGCCGTC
>DASQDG010000043.1:0-1990 GCA_035634295.1 Propionibacteriaceae bacterium
GCACGCCGCCGACACCCGGTTGGTCAACGTGCACGTGCAGCGGCTGAGGTCGAAGATCGAGCGAGACCCGGAGCATCCTGAGATCGTGGTCACCGTCCGCGGGATCGGCTACAAAGCCGGCGATCCCCAGCCCCGATAGCCGTTCATGCTGTCCGCCCAGACCGGTCCGTGATGTCCTCCCCCCAACCCGGTCGCCGACCCTGGTGGAGGCTGGCTTCGGCCTGGTGGTGGCGATCGCTGCCGTTGCGGGTGATCCTCACTGTCTTCGTGGCCTCAGTGCTGGTGCTGGTCCTCGGTGGCTTCCTGCTGATGCGACAAGCGACGACGGGGGTGCTGAACGCCAGGGAGAGCTCTGTCCGCGACGAGGCGCTGCAGGCGATCAACACGGCGCAGCTGCAGATCAACGGCGCCGACCTCACCGGCGACGTGAACGTCGACAGGCTGCTGACCGACTTGGCCTTCGGTTACGCCAATCGCACCAGCGGGAGCGACCAGTACGAGGTCGTCATCTTGACGCCGGGGCAGACCATCACCGCCGGGCAGGTTGCGGCCAGCAGCATTCCGTCGGCGCTGCGCAGCCAGGTAGCCGCGTCCCAGGAGACGCTGATGATGACGACCGAGGTGAGCTACCGAGACGGCAAGCCTTCGGTGCCGGGACTGGTCGTCGGCTCCCAGCTCGAGCTGCCCGGAATCGACCGCTACCCGATCTATTTCGTGTTTCCGCTGGCCCAGGAGCGCGAGACGCTGAACGTGCTGCGCAACGCGGTGGTCACCACCGGCTCCATCCTGGTGCTGTTGCTGACCTTTATCGCTGCCCTGGTCAGCCGACAGGTGGTGACGCCCGTGCGAGCTGCGCGTCAGGCCGCCGAGAGTCTGGCCTCGGGCAACCTGGACGACCGGATGGAGGTCCGGGGTACCGACGACCTCGCCCGGCTGGCCACCTCGATGAACAACATGGCCTCGGAGTTGCAGAAGCAGATCACCCAGCTCGAAGAGCTGTCCAGCATCCAGCAGCGTTTCGTCTCCGACGTGTCGCATGAGCTGCGCACGCCGCTGACCACCGTACGGATGGCCGCGGAGGTGCTGCACGAGGCCCGCGAGGACTTCGACCCGGTGGCGGCGCGTTCGGCCGAGCTGCTGCAGAACGAGGTAGACCGCTTCGAGTCGCTGCTCACCGACCTGCTGGAGATCTCGCGGTTCGACGCAGGCGCCGCCGTGCTGGCCCTGAGCACCGTGGACCTGCGCGACGTGGTGGCTGGCGTGGTTGAGGCCAACTCCACGTTCGCCGTCTCGACCGGGACCCAGGTCAATGTGCACGCTCCGGTGCCCTGCACGGCCGCCGTCGACGCGCGTCGCATCGAGCGGATCGTCCGCAACCTGCTGGTGAACGCCATCGAGCACGGTGAGGGTCGACCGATCGACATCTGGATGGACGCCGACGAGGCGGCCGTGGCGATCGCGGTCCGCGACCACGGGGTGGGCTTCGAGGCCAACCAGGCGAGCCAGGTGTTCCTCCGCTTCTGGCGAGGTGACCCGGCGCGGGCTCGCACCATCGGCGGCACTGGCCTGGGCCTGGCCATCTCGATGGAGGACGCCAACCTGCACGGTGGCTGGTTGACCGCTTGGGGCCGCCCTGGTCTGGGCGCCCAGTTCCGGCTGACGCTGCCCCGCACGGCCGGCGACATCTTGCAGCAGTCCCCGTTGCCGCTGGTGCCTCGCGATCTTGTGGTGCCCAGCCCCGACCGCTTGGAGGACCCTGCCGTCAGCGAGCCGACTGAGCCTGCGCTGCGGCCTCCGCCCACGCCACTGCGGGCGGAGTCGCAGCAGGAGACGGCGGTCGCGACGTCAGCGACATCCGAGGACCTCCACGGAAGCCATCCCTTGATCTCCTCCGGCACTGAGCCCGTCGGGGGTGCACGATGAGTCGGCTGCGCGCTCTGGTCCTGGCGCTGGCGTGTGCGCTGGCCACGTTGACCGGCTGCGTCGACGT
>DASQDG010000044.1:0-34592 GCA_035634295.1 Propionibacteriaceae bacterium
ACCTACAATGTCGTTGCTGAATGAGTTCGCGTAGCAGGCTGCAGCCGCCGAGAGGCGCGAAACCTCCCACTTCCATTTACGTCGGCGATGGCGACGTGCTTGATTCGCTGCCTCTGGCTACGGAGATGGCTCGCCGATATGGGGTGGAGTTCCCTGACGAGCAGGAGCGCTACGGCGACGCCGGGAGGGCGTGGTGCGTCCACGACAATCTTCACCTGCTGAATTGGGCCGCTGAGACGGTTCGTGGCTATGACAACATGCAGCGCCAGGTTGCTTGGTTGGCGGGCGTCCTCGAGTCCCGGGGCTACCCCCTGAGTCGGCTTGCCCGAAACCTCGACATCGGCGCGGACGTGATCCGCGAACGCATCCAAGGGATGCCCGGCGAAGGGCTGTCTGCCGTTTTCGAGGACGCTGCATCCTTCGTCCGGTCACACGGGTCTTTCCGGACCTAGGCCGACAGCGATCCATCGGTCATCGTCGGCCCTGCTGCCCGCAGCTGTTTGGCACCGCCGTGGCGGGGTCAGGACGTCGCCGACCGGTCCGGGTCTGCACCTGCTACGTGGTCCGAGGCCTCCGGCCGTGAGACGCTCCCCTCAATCCCCACCCAGCGGTCCCCCGTGCTCGATCGGGCGATCGATTCTGGAGCTTCAACGCGGCCGACGGTGTCCTGGAGCTTCCGGGCCCGTTCACCGAGAGACAATCCGACAAGTATGGCGGCCAATCCCACAACGCATACGGCGGTGAGAAGTGCCATGTGCGTAATCCTTCCAGTGGGCACGTTCCCGCGCGTCAAGGCTGGCAGTTCGCTGCCGGATAACGCTCGGGGCTATTGATATCCGTAGACAAAACTTAATGCCTCGACAGGCCACAACCAAGTGACAATGATGACTTAAATGAAGAACCGCCCTCATGATGCTCGAGGGCGGTTCTTCTTCACAAGGTCACGTGCGGGCGACAAGCACGCTGCTCCTCGTCAAGACGACGTGGGGAGTGACTGTTCCAGGGACGCCTTGCAGCATGAACTTTGAGGCTTAATGTGGCATGAGAGCCTCAAGGTCGTTGCTGTACTACTATCAGTATTAAGCGTGTCGGAGAGAATGCTCGGGGGTTCATCCCCTCCGACACATATGAAACATTAATGGCACCCGTAAGCAGAGATCAACTCCTCGTTGCGTCCTAATTAGGTCATGTCCACTAGCGGACAAACCGTTCCCATCACCGAGCTGCGCGGCAACAATGACAATTAGGCGGGGCGAACGCTGTTGTTTGTCCGGGTTGAGGGCGACGATCGGGGGATCGGATCCTTTTTGTGAGACCCACCGCCTGTTCGAACTGGGGCGCGGACAGGAGTGACTTCGGGTCCGCGCCGCCAGAACTGGCCGCCAGATCAAGGTCCCAAGAGGACATCTTGGCGCACCTACACATGGTCGTCGATCCTTCTGTCGCGCATCCTCAAACCGTTGGCGACTGCGCAACATAGCGACCGGATAACGATCCTGTGGTCCAGGCTCGTTTCGGCCGTCGACGGGGCGTCCGCGCGCATACTCTGCGGCAGTCAGTTCCCCGCTGACGCAAGGTGTCAGCGCCAGGAGCCCCCATGACCCGTACCTTCCGCCTCGTTCCCCTACTGCTGGGACTGGTGGTGACTGCCTGCGCACCCGCCAGCACGACGACCCCTCCCGCGGCTGTGGCCGCTGCGCCCCTGGACGCATTATGTGCGGGGGTGCCGGCCTGCAAGCGGGTCGCCACCGTCGACGACGACGGCGACTCGCGCGTCGACCAGGTGGGGGTGGCCGGCGTCAAGCTTGCCGACGGTGGACAGATCGTCGTCCGAGTGCGCACCGCCACCGGCCAGACCCTGCAGACCACGGGCCGGCGAGTGCACTGGTTCGCGAAGCCCTTCTTCGGAGCAGCCCCACTCGATGGACGACGCGGCGCCGAGATCGTCGTCGGCGACACCATGGGCGCTCACTATCAGCAGTTCCGTGTCATCACCTACCGCGCCGGCAAGCTGGTCACGCTGAAGGCTCCGCCCCTGGTGTGGAGCAAGGATGGCGCTAATCGGCCGACCTCACGCTGGGCTGTGGACGGCTCCTATCGGTTTAACACCGGTGTCACCCGCAGCGTTTCGGCTGACCGCAGCGTGATGCTGACAATGCGTACGCTGGAGCGCCGGGACTCGGGCCGGGGCCACGTCGGTCAGGCCACCCACTAT
The DNA here is from genome assembly GCA_035634295.1 of Propionibacteriaceae bacterium. Taxonomy (GTDB): domain Bacteria; phylum Actinomycetota; class Actinomycetes; order Propionibacteriales; family Propionibacteriaceae; genus Microlunatus. Next base: position 2,216 of record DASQDG010000044.1, read on the forward strand.
CGCTGGTCCGGCGGCCGCTGGGTGAAAGTGTCCGCGCAGTCTCTCCGGGTCTCCTCGGACAAGAGGGCTTATGCCGTCGGCGGCTGGCACGTACCGGGGCTGCGCCGCTTCGTCTGAGCAGCCGCTCGAGGCACTGGATTTCCCGGCCGACGTACGGTCACTGCCGTGGGTTTCACGAGAGCGCAGTTAGAGTCCTTCCGCGACGCGAGCCTTCCCGACCTGGTCGGGCCCCAGGTGAAGCTGCTGTTCGTCGGGATCAACCCGAGCTTGTGGACGGCGGCCACCCAGACGCACTTCGCCCATCCCGGCAACCGGTTCTGGCCGGCGCTGCGGCGAGCGGGCGTGATCGAGCGGACGTTCGACCTGAACGCTGGCATGACCGAGGAGGACCGGGCCTACTTGCTGGCCCGCGGCCTGGGCAACACGAATCTGGTCAACCGGGCCACGATGCGCGCCGATGAGCTGAGCGCGGCCGAGCTGCGGGCCGGCCGGGCCCGGCTGGAGGGGCTGGTTGCCGAGCACCGGCCGGCTGTCGTGGCCATCGCCGGCATCACGGCCTATCGGATGGCGTTCGGACGCCCCAAGGCGGCCAGCGGTGAGCAGCTGGGAGACCTGCTTGGGGCACGCCTGTGGGTGGTGCCCAACCCCAGCGGCTTGAACGCCCACGAGACGATCGACTCGCTGGCCGCCGCCTACGCCGAACCGGCCCGGGCGGCCGGAATCATCGCCAGCTGACCTGCTGGAACGCGCGTCAATTGAGCAGGCGACGTTCGGTCCCCTCGGCAGTGGGTTAGGCAGCCAAAACCGCGCCGGCGGTACGCTGCCGGTAGAGTTCCGCCGCCTCCCGGAAGGCGGCCAGCGCGTAGGCCGGCACCTCCATCCCCTGGTTCTTGGCCCACAGCAGCTGACTCTCGACCCGGACGATGTCGCGCACGCTGCGCTCGAGGTCGTGGTCCAAGCCCAGGTTGACGATGACGCTGCCGAAGCCGGCCCGCTGGTCAGGAGTGATCGCGCCGACCAGGCTAAAGGCCCGCGAGCGCAGGATCCTGACCAAGTGCAGCTGCCACGGGGCCAGCGCGCCGGCCTGGACCATCTCCTGCGCGCTGAGTCGGTAAAAGGCGAAGTGGCCCGGCTCCTGGACTTTGATGGCGTCCACGACCGTGCGCTTGATGGCGTTCTCCCCCATCTCACCCAGCTGGTCGCTCATCACCTGGTAGGCCATCATCGCCGACTTCTCGGTGGCCGCCCCGGTCAGGTAGTACATCAGCCGAATCACCTCGTGCACCACGGGCAGGTGGGCCAGCGCGCCCAGCACCCGGACCGATCCGACGATGGTGTCCAGGTCCGGCTCGGTCGGGGGCAGTCCGAGGCGCTGCCCGAGGGTGTCCAGCAGGATGCCGTGGTGCTTTTCCTGGGGTCCCCAGATGTCGGCGTAGAACATCCGGTCGGTTTCACTGACGCCGGGCAGCAGCACGGCGAGTTCGAGCACGTTGCGCTCAACCTCCATCTCCACCCGCGCCATGTAGTCCAGCACCTCGGCGAATCGACCGCGTACGGCTCGGGCGTCCAGCACGCTGTAGTCGACGGAGTCGAGGTCCACCGGCGGATGCCGCTCCCCCAGTCGCTCGACGTGCGTGCGAATGACGGTGGCATCTACCCGAGGCCCGCTCACAGCAGGGTCCTGATTGTCAAGAGGTTCACGCCCGTGATTCGGTGCAGACCAGCGGAAGGATGGCTCGCAAATCTGTCCCCAGGACTGAACTGTCGTAGCCGTAGGAAAGACTGCGGGCATGACGTCGACTGACCTGCCGGCCTCGCTGGCCTGGATCGAGCGCCTGGTGCGACTCGACACCACCAGCCGCAACTCCAACCTCGAGCTGATCGATCTGGTGGCAGACGAGATGGGCCGCCTATCGCTCGCTCCGGAGCGCCTGCCGAGCGCCGACGGCACCAAGGCCAACCTGCTGCTCACGCTGCCGAGTGCCGACGGGTCCGTCGACGGTGGCGTGGTGCTGTCCGGGCACACCGACGTGGTCCCAGTCGACGGCCAGAGCTGGCACAGCGATCCGTTCAGGCCCGAGTTGCGCCAGGACCGGCTCTACGGGCGGGGGACCGCGGACATGAAGGGCTACCTCGGCGTGATCATGCACCTGCTGCCCGAGCTGGCCGGGGCCCGGCTGACCCGCCCGTTGCACCTGGCCTTCTCCTATGACGAGGAGGTGGGCTGCCTGGGCGGGGCACAGCTGGCCGAAACCCTAGGCGATCGGTCCGTGCCCCCAGACGTGTGCTTTGTGGGCGAGCCCAGCAGCATGCGGGTGATCGCGGCGCACAAGTCGAGCAACATGGTCGAGCTGGTGTTCCGCGGCCGGTCTGCGCACTCCTCGTTGACCCCCGAGGGCGTTAACGCGATCGAATACGCCGCGCAGGCCATCCGGTTCATCCGCGAGCTCGCCGACGGCCGACGGGTCAACGGACCCTTCGACGAGGCTTACCGGGTGCCGTTCACAACCGCCGGCGTCAACCAGGTGTCCGGCGGCATCGCCAGCAACACGGTCCCGGAGCTCTGCCGGTTCGTCGTCGAGTTCCGTACCGTCGGCACCGACGACCCGGCGGAGATCATCGACGAGATCCGCGCGTGCGCGGCGGAGCTGGAAGCCCAGATGCGTGCCGAGCACGTCGAGGCCGCGGTCGAGGTCGAGGTGGTGGCCCAGGTGCCGAGCCTGGAAAGCAGCCCCGACGGGGCTGCCTACCGCATGGCAGTCGAGCTGGGCGGCACGCCGTCCGGGGACAAGGTCACCTACGGCACCGAAGCCGGCCAGTTCGCCCTCGCCGGCATCGACGCAGTTGTCTGTGGGCCGGGCGACATCGCCCAGGCGCACGCGGCCGACGAATACGTCGAGCTCGACCAGATCGTCGCTTGTGAACGCTTCGTTGAGAGACTGCTCGACCACCTCACCTAGCGGAGGACGCTCTCCCTCACTGGCCCGGCCCGCCTCAACTGCCGCCGTCGCCGCCCCCGGCTGTCGCGGCGGTGACGATCACTGCGGTGGCCGCGTCGATGGCCTGCTTGACCGCGCTCGCGGCCCAGTCCCCCTGGGCCAGCTCCTTGGCCCTGCGCTGCACAGTCTTCTTGTCCTGGTCAGGCAACGTCCGCGCGACCTGACCGGTGGCGTGCAGCAAGGCGATCAGGGCCACGGTTCGCTCGGTCGGCGTCGTGCCGTCTACCAGCGCACTGCGGATCCGGGCACGGATGGCGTTCTCGGGAGTGTCGTCCACGGTCGGCCAGGTCGTGTGCGGGAAGATGCCCAGCGCCCGACCCTGCTGCTCACTGAGCACGCCGGCCGCCGCCAGCCGGTTCAGCAGCAGGGGTCGCAGCCCCTTGAACATCGGTTGCCACGCCATCGGCCTGATCAGGCTGGCCATCTTCTTCCCTTCGTGGGCCTGCACGTAAGCCAGTGCGTCGTCCAGCACCGGGTGGTCGGTCGGCGTGGTGAAGGTGACCGACACCCGACCGCGTTGGCGCCGTCCCTCAGCGTCGCCCGCGACCGTGATCCGTTCGGCCAGCGCCAGCTCGACCAGCACGGCGGCGCCGAGGGCCGGGTCAAGCTTCTCGGTCCCGACCGCCGCCCGCCCCGTCTTGTTGTCGAGGCTGAGCAGCAGTAACTCCTCGGCGATCAGCATGGCCGCGACGCTACTACTGCCTCGGTCCACGAAAGCTGATCCCGCACCCACCTTGGCGGGGTGTGCTGTGATGACCCCATGTCCGCTCCGAGCGCCACGCTGTCCTACCCCCTGTCCGAGCGCACGCTGGACAACGGACTGCGGGTGATCGCCAGCCCCGACCATGTCGCCCCCACGGTCGCGGTCAACCTCTGGTACGACGTCGGCTCGCGCCACGAGGAGCCGGGCCGGACCGGGTTCGCCCACCTGTTCGAGCACGTCATGTTCCAGGGGTCGGCGCATGTGGGCTCCGGTCAGCACATCGCCTTGATGCAGGCGGCCGGCGCATCGGTCAACGCCACCACCTGGTTCGACCGGACCAACTATTTCCAGGCGCTGCCCACCGGCGGGCTCGACCTGGCACTGTGGCTGGAGGCCGACCGCCTCGGCACCCTGCTGGATGCTCTCACCCAGGACAACCTGGACAACCAGCGCGAGGTGGTCAAGGAGGAGAAGCGCCAGCGCTACGACAACGTTCCCTACGGTGACGTGATGGAGCGTCTGGTCAGCTTGACCTTCCCCGCCGACCATCCGTACGGGCACACCACCATCGGGTCCATGGACGACCTCAACGCCGCCACGCTTGAGGATGTCCGGTCGTTCTTCCGCCTGCACTACCTGCCCAACAACGCGGTGCTCACGCTGGCCGGTGACGTGGACGCCGACACCGCGCTGGCCAAGGCCGAGACCTATTTCGGCCACCTGCCGTCCGGCGTGCTGCCGGCCAAGCCGGACAACGCTGCGCTGCAGGCACTGGCCGGCGAGCCGAGGGTGGAGACCTCGGCCGACGTGCCGGCGGATGCCGTCTACTTCACCTGGCGCCTGCCCGCCCGCGGCACACGCACGTTCGATGCGCTCGATCTCGCCTTCTCGGTGCTCGGACTAGGTCAGACGTCGCGCTTGCACAAGAGCCTGGTGCGCTCGGCCGAGCTCGCGGAGGGCTCCGGCGCCAGCACGATGGGTCTGATCGGTGGCAACTCGTTCGGCTTCGCCTTCGCCCGAGCCCGAAACGAGGTCCCGCTGGACACCGTTGTGGACGCTCTGGCCGCCGAGGTCGACCGGCTGGGCAGCGAGGGCCCGACCGAGCTGGAGCTGCGACGAGCCAAGGCTCAGTTCGAGCGGCACTGGCTGCACGAACTGGCCCGGATCGACTCGCGCGCCGACGCCTTCGGCGAGTACGCCACCTTGGAGGGCGACCCCCACCTGGTGCTCACCCGGTTGGCCGAGGTGCAAGCGGTCGAGCAGGCTGAGGTGGTGGCCGCGGTGTCCCAGTGGTGCCGCCTCGACCAGCGGGGCACCCTGGTCTATCGGAAGCGGGGCTGAGCGCGATGGCGACCAACGTGCCCTCGGGGTTCTTGCCGCAGCCGCCGATCGGCGCCCCGGTGCCGTGGAGTTTCCCGCGGCCCGAACACGCCACGCTCGCCAACGGCATCGAGGTGGTCAGCTACCGGTTGCCCGGTCAGTACGTCATCGCCGCGCACCTGGTGCTCGATGTCCCGCTGAACGCCGAGGATCGCGCCCTCGAGGGCGTGGGCACGATCTGCGGCCGCGCGCTGGACGAGGGCACTCGGACCCACGGCGGGGATGAGTTCGCCGAGCTTCTGGAGACCGAGGGTGCCGGTTTCGGGGTGGATGTCGGTCTGTCGGGTATCGAGGCCATGTTGGACGTGCCGGCCGCCCGGCTCGACCGGGCCCTGGAGCTGTTCGCCGAGGCCGTGATCGAGCCTTCGCTGGCTGACGACGACGTCCACCGCCACGTCCAGCTGCGGCTGGCCGAGATTGAGCAGGCTCAGGCCAACTCGGCCCAGGCGGCGTCCATCGCCTTTCGCAGCGCCGTCTTCGACACCTCGTCGCGGGCGTCACGGATGAACGGCGGCGAGCCCGAGACCGTCGCGGCAGTCACTCCCGAAGCCGTGCGGCGCTTCCATGCCGATCATTTCGGCCCTCGTGGCGCCACGCTCGTGCTGGCGGGCGACTTCTCGTCGGACCCGGTGACGCTGGCCGAGGCCTGTCTGGGCGGCTGGACGTCGGAGCAGCGTGCGGTTGTCCACCATTCGCCGACGGCCGCCTCGCGCAGCCGCAGACTGATCGACCGCCCGGGGGCCGTGCAGGCCGACGTCCGCCTCGGTGGCTTCGCGATCGACCGAACCGATCCGCGCTGGGCTGACATCTCGGTCGCCAGCTACGCCATGGGCGGCGCCTTCTTGTCCCGGCTCAACGCTGCGTTGCGGGAGGAGAAGGGATACACCTACGGCGTACGGATGCAGTTCTCGCCGATGCGCACCGGCGGCTCCTTCGCGGTGCAGGGGTCCTTCCGGACCGAGGTGGTGGCTGACGCCCTGGTCGAGGCACGCCGGCTGCTCGACGTGGACGACCAGCCCTTCACCGCCCGCGAGGTGGACGAAGCTGTGGCGTACTTCGCAGGGGTGTCCCCCCTGCGTTACGCCACCGCCGACGGCGTGGCCGAGCAGGCCGCGACCCAGGTGCTGGCGGGACTCGGTGAGGACTACGTGGACGCCAACCTGGCCGCGCTGCGCGCAGTGACCCCCGAGTCCGCGACGGCTGCCTACCGGTCCCTGGTCCATCCCGACGATCTCAGCCTGGTGGTGGTGGGGGATGCGGCGACCGTCGGTGAGCCGCTGCGGCAGGCGGGCTTCGACGCCACCTGAGGGGTGCCCGCCTCCGGCCAGTGCAGTGGAACCAACACGCCCGCCGGACCACCGTGTTGCGTATGGTGCTCGTAGTTGTGCAAAGCGCAGAAGTCACTAGAGTTTGGTGCAACATCGTCAGCGTCCTCTGTCGGAACGGAGTGGCTGTGCTCCTCGTCTGCCCCCTGTCCGAGCTGCCCCGCGGCGAGGGTATTCGGGTGGACGCCGTCGAGCCGGCGGTCGCGGTGTTCCACACCGACGAGGGTGAGGTGTACGCCATCGACGACACCTGCACCCACCAGGACGCCTCGCTGGCCGACGGCTGGCTGGAGGGCTGCGAGGTGGAATGCCCGTTGCACGCCAGCCGGTTTGACCTTCGCACCGGCGAGGTGGATGCGCCGCCGGCCAAGGTCGGCGTCCGGACCCATCCGGTGAGCATCACCGACGGGCAGATCTACCTCGAGGTGCCAGGGTGAGCGCCCTCGAGTCGGTCCTTGTCGTCGGCGCTTCGCTGGCCGGCCACTCCACTGCCCGGGCGCTGCGCCACCAGGGCTTCGACGGCCGGCTGACGCTGGTGGGCGAGGAGCCTGAGCGCCCGTACGACCGCCCGCCGCTGTCCAAGGAGTTCCTGGCCGGCACCCTGGACGCCGACCATTTGCGGCTCGAGCCGCCCGGGGAGTCGCTGGAGGCGCAGTGGCTGCTCGGTTCCCCGGCGGTGGCGCTGGACGCGCATCGCCGGACGGTAACGCTGGCCGACCGGACAGAGCACTCCGCCTCGGCTGTGGTGATCGCCACCGGATCCACGGCCCGGACGCTGCCGGGCGCTCCTCCTGTTGGGGTGCACACCCTGCGCACGCTGGCTGACGCCCGGGCGCTGCAGGCCGACCTGGTCCCGGGCGCTCGGCTGGTGGTGGTCGGAGCAGGCTTTGTCGGCGCCGAGGTTGCGGCCACCGCCCACTCGCTGGGTCTGGAGGTGACCGTGGTCGAAGCCGCCCCGGCCCCGTTGTCGCGTCAGCTCGGCGCGGAGATGGGTGGCGTGGTGGCCGGGCTGCACGCCGCCCATGGGGTCGCGCTGCTGTGTGACGCCGCGGTCTCCGGACTGGTCGGCGATCACCGGGTGAGGGGGGTGGCTCTGGCCGACGGACGGCTGCTGCCCGCGGACGTGGTGCTGGTCGGGATCGGCGCCAGCCCGGCAGTGGAGTGGCTGCGAACCTCCGGCATCGACCTCAGCCATGGCGTGGTCTGTGACGCCCGGGGGGCCGCGAACGCGCCCGGCGTGTGGGCCGTCGGCGACTGCTCGGCCTGGTATGACCCTGTCCTGGGCCGTCCGCACCGGATCGAGCACTGGACCGAATCGCGCGAGCGCCCGGCGCACCTGGTCCGGGCGATGCTGGCTGGGCACCAGGGCCAGGTGAGCGGTGACGGCCTGGCGCCGCTACGCGCACCCTACTTCTGGTCCGACCAGTATGGGGTGCGGATCCAGTTCGCTGGCCACCGCGAGGAGACCGACCAGCTGGTGGTCGAGGACGGCAGCGCCGACGAGGCGAACATCCTGGCCACCTGGCGCCGCGACGGAGTCGTGGTGGCGGTCCTGGGGCTCAACCAGACCCGGGCTTTCGCCCGGCATCGCAAGGCTCTCGGGCGCCTGCCCGTGGCCGCCTAAGAAAGAGGGATGGACGTGACCGCGGTGTTGCCGGCGACTGAGCCCAGCGAGCACAGCCTGCCCGAGTCGCTCCTCTCGACGCTGCCCGGGCTCAGCTATGTTGACCCCGACTACTTCGCCCGAGAGCAGGAACGGATCTTCGAGGCGTTGTGGTTCTGCGCCGCGCGAGCCAGCGACGTGCCGACGCCGGGCTCTTTCCGTACGGTGCAGGTCGGCCGCGAATCGATCCTGATCAGCCGAGGACGACGAGGCAACGTCAACGCCTTCTTCAACGTCTGCCGGCACCGCGGGGCCACCCTGTGCACCGAGGACACTGGCCAGGTGAAGCGGGCGTTCCAGTGCCCCTACCACGCCTGGACCTATGACCTGGACGGCCACCTGATCGCCGCTCCCAACCTGACCAAGATGCCCGACGTGGATCGGGTCGACTACGGGCTGCGCCGGGTGGCCGTGCGGGAGTGGCTGGGTTATGTCTGGGTGTGCCTGGCCGAGGAGCCTCCGTCGTTCGAGGAGACGGTCGTGCAGGAGGTCGTGGACCGGCTCGGCGAGGTCGCCCAGCTCGACCACTACCAGGTCGAGGAGCTCGCGCTGGGTCGGCGGATCGTCTACGACGTGGCGGCGAACTGGAAGCTGATCGTCGAGAACTTCATGGAGTGCTACCACTGCGCGACCATCCACCCCGAGCTGACCGACGTGCTGCCCGAGTTCGCCGACGGATACGCCGCTCAGTACTACGTCAACCACGGCGCCAGCTTCGGCGACGACATCGAGGGCTTCACCGTCGACGGCTCGCCCGGCCTGGACACCATCCCGGGGATCGACGCCGACCAGGACCGCAAGTACTACGCGATCACGGTCAAACCGCAGGTGTTCGTCAACCTGGTGCCCGACCACGTCATCGTGCACCGGATGTATCCGCTTGCGCCCGATCGCACCGTGGTCGAGTGCGACTGGCTCTATCTGCCGAGCGTGGTCGAGTCCGGTGCCGACCTCGGCAAGTCGGTGGAACTCTTCGACCTGGTCAACCGCCAGGACTTCGAGGCCTGCGAGCGCTGCCAGCCGGCCATGTCGTCGCGGGTTTATCGCGACGGCGGGGTGCTGGTGCCCAACGAGCACCACATCGCCCAGTTCCACCACTGGGTCACCGAGCGGCTGGCGCCGCAGCCCCAGGGCGACTAGACGTGCGGCGCCGGCTCCCGCGTGTCGAGGTGGCCCATCCGACGGCTGATCTCCGCGGCCGCGCCGGCCACCACACTGCGCACGTCGCGCAGCCGTTCGGGCGTCAGCCGGTAGGCGGGTCCAGACACCGACAAGGCGCCGACCACTGCGCCGCCGAAACTGCGCACCGGGCTGGCGATGGCGTTGAGGCCGGGCTCGTACTCCTCGACGGTGACCGCGAGACCCTCCTGGGCGGCCCGGTCGACCTGGCGGTGCAGCTCATCGGCATCGGTCACCGTCGCGTCGGTGTAGCGCTCCAGCTGTGGCCCCATCAGGTCGGCCCGAGCGACGACGTCGAGGGCCGCAAGCAGCACCTTGCCCGACGAGGTCGCGTGCAGCGGGGTGGGCCGGCCGACCCAGTTGTTGACGGTGATCGCCGACTGGCCGTGCGCCTGGTGGATGTTGACCACATGACGGCCCTGCAGGACCGCCAGGTTGACCGTCTCCCCCAGCCTGCGGGCCAGCTCCACACACACAGGACCGCCCTGGGTGGTCAGGTCCAGCTGGCCCGGAATGGCGCCGGCCAACCTCAGCAGACCGAACCCCAACCGGTAGCGCCCCCGCTCCCCCACTTGTTCGACCAGGGCTCGGGACTCCAGCGCGCCCAGCAGCCTCGAGGCTGTGGACTTGTGCACACCGAGCTCGGAGGCAACCTCGCCGACGCCGGCGCCGCCGGTGCGGGCGATGATCTCCAGTGCGCTGATTGCCCGGTCGACCGACTGCACGCCGCCCTGCCCGCCGTTCGCGACAGCGGCACCGTCATCGTCGCCCTGCTCGTTGCCCATTACGCAACCGTAACCGTTTCTGCCACCACCTGAGGGGACCGAATGCGCACCAACGTGTCGGATGAAGAGGCGAAGACCTACGACTACGTGATCGTGGGAGGCGGCAGCGCGGGCTCGGTACTGGCCAATCGGCTGTCGGCCGACGCCAGCACCTCGGTGCTGGTGCTCGAGGCTGGGCGCAGCGACTACCCGTGGGACCTGTTCATCCAGATGCCGGCGGCGCTCACGTACCCGAGCGGCAACCGGTTCTATGACTGGAAATACCGCTCCGAGCCCGAGCCGCACCTGCACAACCGCCGGGTCGCGCACGCCCGGGGCAAGGTGCTGGGTGGGTCCAGCTCGATCAACGGGATGATCTTCCAGCGCGGCAACGCCCTCGACTTCGAGCGCTGGGCCGCCGACCCCGGGATGGCCGACTGGGATTGGGCCCACTGCCTGCCGTACTTCAAGCGGATGGAGAACTGTCTCGCCGCCGGACCCGACGACCCGTACCGCGGTCACTCCGGGCCGTTGGAGCTCGAGCGAGGCCCGGCGAGCAACCCGCTCTTCGGCGCCTTCTTCGAGGCCGGTCAGCAGGCGGGCTACCCGACGACCGAGGACGTCAACGGCTACCAGCAGGAGGGGTTCACCCGGTTCGACCGCAACGTACGGCACGGGCGGCGGCTGTCGGCCTCGCGGGCCTACCTCCGACCGGTGATGCATCGGCCCAACCTGACCGTGCTCACCCGAGCGCTGGTGGAGCGGGTCCACTTCGCCGGCGGCAGGGGCACCGAGCAGAAGGTCACCGGGCTCTCGTACCGCCGCCTTGGTCGCTCGCACCGGGTCACGGCCGGTGAGGTGATCCTTTGCGGCGGCGCGATCAACTCGCCACAGCTGCTACAGCTGTCCGGAGTCGGCAATGCCGACGAGCTCGCCCAGCTCGGGATCAGGTCGGTAGTCCATCTCCCCGGGGTGGGCAGCAACCTGCAGGACCACCTGGAGGTCTACATTCAGCACGCCTGCACCCAGCCGGTCACCATGCAGCCCTACCTGGCCAAGTGGCGGATGCCGATCATCGGGCTGCAGTGGCTGCTGGCTCGGCGCGGGCCGGCCGCCACCAACCACTTCGAGGGGGGCGGGTTCGTCCGCTCCAACGACGACGTTGACTACCCAAACCTGATGTTCCACTTCCTGCCGATCGCGGTCCGCTACGACGGCCGGGCGGCCGACACCAAGCACGGATATCAGGTGCACGTCGGCCCGATGTACTCCGACGCCCGGGGTCACGTCAAGATCACCTCCACCGACCCACGGAAACATCCGTCCCTCGTGTTCAACTACCTGTCCACCGCACAGGACCGTCGCGAGTGGGTGGAGGCCATCCGGGTGGCCCGCGGGATCCTGAGTCAGCCGGCGATGGCCCCGTTCAACGGCGGCGAACTGTCTCCCGGCCCCGACGTCGAGACGGATCAGGAGATCCTGGACTGGGTGGCCGAGGAGGCCGAGACCGCGCTGCACCCGTCCTGCACGGCCAAGATGGGTGCCTCCTCAGACCCGATGGCGGTGCTCGACCCGTCCTCGCTGCGAGTGCACGGGACCTCGGGCCTGCGGGTGGTCGACGCCTCATCCATGCCGTACGTCACCAACGGCAACATCTACGCCCCGGTGATGATGCTGGCCGAGAAGGCGGCCGACCTGATCCGCGGGGTGTCGCCGCTGCCGCCCTCGGACGCCGGGTTCTACAAGCACGTCAAAGAGCCGGCTCTACCTCAGTGAGCCCGGTCACGCCGAGTCGGCCGGTGCCGGGCCGGCCTCGGCGGGCGCTGGTTGAGGCCAGCGGCACGCCCCCTGCCGGCAGGCGGATGTTCCGTCGGGCGGGGCGGCGGACCAACGCGGCGCTGCTCGTGCTGTGCGTGGGCGCCTTCCTCAGCGGCTGGCTGGCCTTCGCCTCCTCGGCACGCCTGCCGGCCACCCTGACCACCGCGGCGCATGGTCTCTTCGGCATCGGCGTGGTCGCGCTGGTCCCCTGGAAGCGTGAGATCGTCACCCGGGCCCGGGCCGTCCCCGTGGTCGCCTGGCTGCTGATCGTGCTCACGGTTCTGTGCCTCGCCAGCGGGTTCGCCCAGTTCCTTCTCGGCTACCACGTGGTCGACGTGCTGGGACTGCTGCCGCTGAGCCCGATCCAGGTGCACGTCGGCGCCGCCCTGGTGGCCGTACCTCTGTTCGGCTGGCACGTCCTGCGGCGCCGCCCACAGCGGCTCAACCGCCGGGACCTGTCGCGTCGGGCACTGCTGCGCACCGGAGCCTTCACGGTCGGCGCCGGCGTCGGCTACCTCTCGCTGCTCGGGGTCGCGGGCTGGACGCGAGGGTCCGCCGGTCGGCTGACCACCGGGTCGGGGAGGATCGGGCCAGACGCGATCCCGCCCACCACCTGGCTGTTCGACCGAGTGCCGGCCCTGAGCGCGGATCACCGGGTGGAGGTGGCCGGTCGGTTCTGGAGCGTGGCTGACCTTGCGGCTCGCGGCCGTTCGGTAAGGGCCCGGCTGGACTGCACCAGTGGGTGGTATGCCGAGGCGACCTGGGCCGGAGCGGCCCTGGTGGACCTGATCGACCGTCAGCGGTTGGCGACCGCGAGCAGCATCGAGGTGACCAGTGTGACCGGCTATACCCGACGGTTTCCCGTGGCGGAGGCAGGCTCGCTATGGCTGGCCACCTCCTGCCAGGGCCGCCCACTCACGCCGGGGACCGGCGCGCCGGTCCGGCTCGTCGCCCCGCGCCGGCGGGGCTTCTGGTGGGTCAAGTGGGTCGTCGCGGTGGGGCTCAGCGACCGGCCTGCCTGGGCGCAGCTGCCCTTTCCGCCCCAGTAGAGCGAGCTAGCGGAAGACGACCGTGCGCGACCCGTTCGGCATCACCCGCTGCTCGCAGTGCCATTTGACCGCCCGCGCCAGCACCTGGGTCTCGACGTCTCGGCCGGCAGCGACCAGGTCGTCGGGGTCGAAGTAGTGGTCGACTCGGACTACGTCCTGCTCGATGATCGGCCCCTCGTCGAGGTCGTCGTTGACGTAGTGCGCGGTGGCCCCGATCAACTTCACCCCGCGCTCGTGGGCCTGGTGGTAGGGCCTGGCCCCCTTGAACGACGGCAGGAACGAGTGGTGGATGTTGATGGCCCGCCCCGACAGGGCCTGGCTGGCCACCGGCGACAGCACCTGCATGTAACGGGCCAGCACCACCAGGTCCACTCGTTCGTCGGCGACCAGCTCCAGCAGCTGTTCCTCTGCGACGGGTTTGGTCTCCGGCGTCACCGGTATGTGGTGGAAGGCAATGTCGTACGAGGCGGCCAGCGCGGCGAAGTCGGGATGGTTCGAGACGATCCCGGCGATGTCGATGTTCAGCGTGCCGACTCGGGTCCGGAACAACAGGTCGTTGAGGCAGTGGCCGAACTTCGACACCAGCACCAACGTCCGCACGGGCGTGCTGACGTCGACCAGGTGGAACGTCATCACGTAGCGCTCGGCGATCTCGACGAAGGCGACCCGCAGGGCGTCCAAATCCGCCAGGTCGCCTTGCAGCTCGAAGTGCACCCGCATGAAGAACCGGCCGGTGAGCCGGTCCTCATACTGCTGGCTGGACAAGATGTTGCCGCCAAAGGTCAGCAGGTAGCCGGTCACCGCGTGCACCAGACCCGGGCGGTCGGGGCAGGTCAGCGTGAGGATGAATTCCGATCCGGGCGCTGGGCGCGGCGACATGCTCCTCCAGTCCGATGCCTTGAACATGCACTATGTTTCAGCCAGGTCAATTGTGCGTCACAGCCCGAGCTCGCATTCCTCGCGACCTTGACACTGTCGCGCGCTGGCCGGAATGCTGTTGCTGATCGAGCGTTGCGATGCATCATACGCAACAGGCACGCCAGCGAGGACGTGACGAGCCCCGCACAGACGACGGACGATGCCCCGGGGGGTGCAGCACGGTGACGCAGATCTTCGTGGGCGGCCGCTGGATCGAGGCCACCGGCGCTCCCGCTCGCGAGATCCGCTGCCCGGCAGACGCCACGCTGGTCCGTACCGTGCCGGACGCGTTGCCCGAGCACGCGGCCGCCGCCGTGTCCGCAGCCCGGGAGGCGTTCGACTCCGGCCCCTGGCCCGGCACCCCCGAGCCCGAGCGCGGCGCCCTGCTGTCCCGGGTGGCCGATCTGCTAGTCCGGGACCGGGCCGCCTACGCCCGGGCCGAGGCACTGGACACCGGAAAGCGACTGGTTGAGGCCGAGTACGACCTGGACGACATCACCGCCTGCTTTCGCTACTACGCCGCCAGCGCCGGGGACGCCGTCGGCCGGGTGGTCGACACCGGACGCCCGGACGCGCTCAGCCGGATCGCGGTGGCGCCGGTCGGCGTCTGCGCCCTGATCACCCCGTGGAACTACCCGTTGCTGCAGGCCTCCTGGAAGGTCGCCCCGGCGCTGCTGGCCGGCAACACATTCATCCTCAAGCCCAGTGAGCTCACACCGTCGACGGCGAGAATGCTGATGGACACGTTGGTCGAGGCCGGTCTGCCCCCCGGAGTGGCCAACCTGGTCACCGGCACCGGCCGCGACGTCGGCGCGGTGCTCACCGAGCATCCCGGAGTTGATCTGGTGTCCTTCACCGGCGGGTTGGCCACGGGCCGGGCGATCATGGCTGCCGCAGCCCCGACGGTCAAGAAGCTGGCCCTCGAGCTCGGTGGCAAGAACCCCAACGTGGTGTTCGCCGACGCCGACTTCGACACCGCGGTGGACATGGCTACCACCGCGGTGTTCCTGCACTCCGGCCAGGTGTGCTCGGCCGGCGCCCGGCTGATCGTGCACGAGTCCCTGCACGACGCGTTCGTGGACGAGCTGGTCCGTCGCGCCGAGGCGATCGTGCTCGGCGGGCCGTTCGACGCCCACACCCAGGCCGGCGCGCTGATCTCCGCCGGCCACCGGAACAAGGTCGACGCCTACGTCCAAGCCGGAATCGCCGAGGGCGCCGCCTTGCGTTGCGGCGGCCGCTCACCCGAGGGGCCGGAGTTCGAGCACGGCTTCTTCTACCGGCCGACCGTGCTGGACGGCTGCAAGACCACCATGAACGTGGTCCAGGAGGAGTCCTTCGGGCCGGTGCTGACGGTCGAGACGTTTCGCGACGAGGCCGAGGCGGTGCGGCTGGCCAATGACACCCCGTACGGGCTGGCCGGTGGGGTGTGGACCTCCGACGCCGGACGTGCCCAGCGGGTGGCCGAGGCGCTCCGGCACGGCACCGTCTGGATCAACGACTACGGTCCCTATCTCCCGCAGGCCGAATGGGGCGGCTTCGGCCAGTCCGGCAACGGTCGCGAGCTCGGCCCGACGGGGCTGGCGGAATACCGGGAGATCAAGCACATCTGGCACAACATCGATCCGGCACCCCAGCACTGGTTCCCCCACAACCCGGCCCCGCAGGAGTCCTGATGTCCGTACCGCTCACCGGCACCGCGCTCGGCTCGGAGAAGCCGGCGGCCACCGGCACCCCGGACTTCTCGGTGCGCCGGCTGTGGAAGGTGTTCGGCAGCGCCGGCGCCAAGATCGCCGCCGACGAGTCGATGCGTGAGCTCAGCTCGGCCGAGATCATGGAGCGGACCGGCTGCGTCGCCGCGGTTCGAGACATGAACTTCGACGTGGCCCGAGGCGAGGTGTTCGTCATCATGGGGCTGTCCGGGTCGGGCAAGTCGACCCTGGTGCGCTGCCTCACCCGGCTGATCGAGCCGACCTCGGGTCAGGTGCTGCTCGAGGGCGACGACATCCTGACCGCCTCGCCGACCAAGCTGCGCGACCTCCGTCGACGCAAGATGTCTATGGTGTTCCAGCACTTTGGGCTGCTGCCGCACCGCAGCGTGACCGAGAACGTGTCCTACGGCCTGGAGATCTGCGGCATGTCCAAGCCGGAGCGCCGCAGCCGCGCTCAGGAGGTCATCGACCTGGTCGGGCTGAGCGGCTACGAGAACCGCTTCCCCGATCAGCTGTCCGGTGGCATGCAGCAGCGGGTGGGGCTGGCCCGGGCGCTGGCCGGCGACCCCGACGTGCTGCTCTTCGATGAGCCGTTCTCCGCCCTCGACCCGCTGATCCGGCGCGACATGCAGGCCGAGGTGATCCGGCTGCACCGCGACATGGGCAAGACGATGATCTTCATCACCCACGACCTGTCCGAGGCGCTCAAGCTCGGCGACCGGATCCTGATCATGCGCAACGGGGAGCTGGTCCAGATCGGCACCGGCGACGAGCTGGTGGGGGCACCGGCCGACGACTACGTCACCGACTTCGTCTCCGAGGTGCCCAAGGCCGACGTGCTGACGCTGCGCTGGATCGCCAAGCCCGGACTGGACGCCGGTTCCGGAGCGCCGACCCTGCCGTCCAGCACGGTGATCAAGGACGCCATCCCCACCGTGCTCGGCGCCAGCGGTCCGGTGCTGGTCCTCGAGGACGGTGCCGTGATCGGTGCCGTGGGCCGCGACGAGATCCTCGGTCTGATGGCCCACCAGCGGGCTGCCTGATGTCGAGGGTGAGCGAGCGTACGGCCGCGCCGCGGCCCGGCACGGCAACCCCGACCACTCATCGAGACACCGAACCGACCAGCGATGCCGGTCCGCCGCGGGGACCAGCAGGACGCCGACGGCTGTCCGCCCGCACCCTGGTCCTGGTCGCGGTCCTGGTGTTGTGGGGTCTGAGCTGGCTGGCGCTGCGCGGCCGGTGGACCTTGGGGCTGGGGACCTCCGACCTCACCGGCGTGCACCTGGCCCTCAACGACTTCAACGCGTGGGTCAGTGCCGGCCGGGGGTCGAGCCCAGTGTTCAGCTATCTGCTGGACCCCATCCGAGCCGTCATCGACGCGCTGACCAACCTGCTGACCGTCACCATCGCCAAGTCCGACGTCGGCCTCGGCATCCCCAACATCGGCTGGCTGGGGGTCACCGCACTGGCCACCTGGGTGGCCTTCGCCGTCGGTAACGTCCGGGTGGCGCTGCTGACCGCCCTCGGGCTGGTGTTCATCGGCCTGCAGGGGCTGTGGGTGCCGGCCATGCAGCTGCTGGCGCTGACGCTGGCTTCGGTCATCGTCGCGCTGCTGTTCGCCATCCCGCTGGGCATCCTGGCCGGGGTGAACGAACGCTTCCACCGGATCATCACCCCGGTGCTCGACTTCATGCAGACCATGCCGAGCTTCGTCTACCTGGCCCCGCTCGCGCTGTTCTTCGGCATCGGCCCGGCGGCGGCGGTGATCACTACGGTGATTTACGCGGCCCCCCCGACCATCCGGATCACCGATCACGGCATCCGCCAGATCCCCGTCACCACGCTGGAAGCCGTCGACTCCATCGGGGTCACCGGCGCGCAGAAGCTGCGTACTGTCCTGCTGCCGATGGCCAAGCGGACGATCGTCATCGGGGTCAACCAGACCATCATGGCCGCCCTCGCGATGGCCACCATCGCCGCGCTGATCGCGGCTCCCGGGTTGGGCCAGCAGGTGCTGCAGGCCCTGCAGTCCCTCGATATCGGCAAGGCGTTCAACGCCGGACTGGCCATCGTCATCTTGGCCATCATCTTGGACCGGGTCACCACCGCGGCCAGCGTCCGCGCCGAGCTGGGCGCCCGGGCCACCAAGCCCGGCCGCCGGAAGCTCCGCCTCGGCCTGGTCGCGGCCGGAGCCGTGGCGGCCATCGCGGCGGTGATCGCCTCCCAGCAGCAGCTGTGGGCAGCGGTCTTCCCGCAGACCCCGACCATCGGGCCCGCCATCCAGGGCGGCGCCAACGCGGTCAGCGGCTGGACCACCGGCAACCTGTCAGGGCTCACCTCAGCACTGCAGAACGTGGTCACCCGCGGCATCCTCAACCCGTTCCAGTCGCTGCTCGTCGACACGCCCTGGTTTGTCACCGGGCTGGCGATCCTGACGCTGGCCTTTCTGCTGGCGGGCATCCGGGCCGCCGTCGTGGCCGCCGTGTGCCTGGCGCTGGTGATCGTCCTCGGACTGTGGTCCGACACCATGGTGACGCTGGCCATGACCCTGGTGGCGACCCTCCTGGTGATGGTGCTTGCGGTAGTGGTCGGGACCTGGATGGGCCGCTCGGCCCGGGTCGACACCGTGATCCGCCCCGTGCTCGACGCCGCCCAGACGCTGCCCGCGTTCGTCTACCTGGTGCCGTTCCTCGGACTCTTCGGCGCCAACCGGTTCACCGCCATCATCGCGGCCGTGGTGTACGCGGCGCCGGTGGCGATCAAGATCGTCTCGGACGGCATCCGCGGCGTCTCCCCCACCACGTTGGAGGCCGCCACCTCCTCGGGCAGCAGCACCTGGCAGCTGATCCGCCTGGTGCAGATCCCGATGGCGCGCAAGTCGCTGGCGCTGGCCACCAACCAGGGGCTGATCTATGTGCTGGCCATGGTCGTCGTCGGCGGCCTGGTCGGCGGCGGCGCGCTCGGCTATCTGGTGGTGGCCGGCTTCGTGCAGAACCAGCTGTACGGCAAGGGCCTGGCCGCCGGACTGGCCATCGTCCTGCTCGGCATCATGTTGGACCGCATCACCCAGGCAGCGGCCAGCCGAGTCGGCCACTAGCTCGCCGTCGCTCAGAGCAGGACCCGGAAGTAGCTCACAACCAGGAGGCGTACGTGAAGAAACTCGTTCGAAGCTGGCGACTCGCCGGCGCCGTGGTGGCAGCCAGCGCGCTGCTGCTGACTGGGTGCGGCGGCTCCGCCGTCAACCAGGCCCAGCCGGCCGGAGAGAGCAGCGGCGGTTCCGCGGCGGCGTGTGCCCCGTTCAGCATGGCCATGAACGCCTGGGTGGGCTACACCGCGTCAGCGTCGGTGGTGAGCTATGTGGCCAAGGAGAAGCTGGGCTGCACGGTGAACCAGAAAGACCTCAACGAGCAGGTGGCGTGGCAGGGCTTCGAGTCGGGCGAGATCGACGTCATCATCGAGAACTGGGCACACGCCGACCTGAAGAAGAAATACATCGAGACCGCAAAGGTCGCCGAGATCGCCGGCAAGAACGGCAACGTGGGTCAGATCGGCTGGTTCGTGCCGCCGTGGATGGCGGAGAAATATCCTGACATCCTCGACTGGCAGAACCTCAACAAATACGCCGACCTGTTCAAGACCGGTGAGTCTGGCGACAAGGGACAGCTGCTGGACGGCGACCCGGCCTTCGTCACCAACGATGCCGCACTGGTGAAGAACCTCAACCTCAACTACAAGGTTGTGTACTCCGGCTCCGAGGCGGCGCTGATCACCGCCTTCCGCGATGCGGAGAAGAACAAGAAGCCGCTGCTCGGCTACTTCTACTCGCCGCAGTGGTTCCTGGCCGAGGTGCCGCTGAAGATGGTCAAGCTGCCGCCGTACACCGAGGGCTGCGATGCGGATGCACAGAAGGTCAAGTGCGGCTACGCCGAGGACCAGCTGGACAAGATCATCTCCACCAAGTTCGCCCAGTCAGGGTCCCCGGCGGTGAAGCTGGTCAGGAACTTCACTTGGACCAACGACGACCAGAACGAGGTCGCGCTGTCGATCTCGAAGGACAAGATGAGCCCGGAGGCGGCCGCAAAGAAATGGGTCGACGCCAACCCGGACAAGGTCGAGGCCTGGCTCAAGTGAGGGAGCCCGCGCAGGGACCTCAGGTCGTCCTGATCGGCGGCGGGATCGTCGGCGCATCGGTGGCCGACGAGCTCTCTGCGCGTGGCTGGACCAACGTCACCCTGGTGGACGCTGGCACCTTGCCCGCCCCCGGCGGCTCCACTTCGCACGCGCCGGGGGTGGTGTTCCAGACCAACGCCACGAAGGTGATGAGCGACCTGGCCCGCTACACCGTGCAGAAGTTCTCGGCGCTTAGCTATCAGGGCGATCCCTGCTATCTGCCGGTGGGTGGCCTCGAGATCGCCACCACGCCCGAGCGGCTGGCCGAGCTGCAGCGTCGGTTTGGCTTCGCTCAGTCCTGGGGGGTGCCCGACGCCCGGCTGCTGAGTGCCGACGAAGCCTGTGCGATGTGGGACCTGCTCGACCGCGACCGGGTGCTCGGCGGGCTCTACGTGCCCACCGACGGCATCGCCAAGGCGGTGAACGCCGTCGGGGCTCAGCTCGAGCGGGCTCGCGGCCGGGGCGTCACCGTACGAGACGGGTGTGAGGTGCTGGACGTCGTGGTAGCGGACGGCCGGGTGACCGGTGTCGAGACCACCCAGGGGTTCCTGCCCGCCGACCTCGTGCTCTGCTGTGCCGGCATCTGGGGCAAGAAGGTGGCGGCCATGGTCGGTGTCAGCCTGCCGCTGACTCCGCTCGCCCACCAGTTGGCCTGGTCCACGCCGCTCCCCGCCCTGGCGGGGCAGACGGTCGAGGCCACCAGACCGGTGCTGCGCCACCAGGACGCCGCCCTCTACTACCGCGAGCGCTACGACGGACTCGCCATCGGGTCCTACCACCACCGGCCGATGCCGCTGGAGGCCGAGGACCTGCGGCCCTGGGGCGAGGTGGTGATGCCCAGCGTGCTTCCGTTCACGCCGGAGGACTTCACCTATTCGCTCGCCGAGACTGGCTCACTGATGCCGGCCGCCGCCGGCCTCGAGATCGACGAGGCGATCAACGGGGTGTTCTCCTTCACCCCCGACAACCTGCCGCTGCTCGGTCCGGCGCCTGACGTCGAGGGGTTCTGGGTGGCCGAGGCGGTCTGGGTGACTCACTCCGGCGGGGTCGGTAGGGCCATGGCCGAATGGCTGGTGGACGGCCGGAGCAGCAGTTTCGACCTGCACGCCTGCGACCTGAACCGGTTCGAGCGCTCCCAGCTCTCCCCGGCCTATGTGCTGGCCAAGAACAGCCAGAACTTCGCCGAGGTCTACGACATCGTGCACCCGCTGCAGCCGATGGAGCACTCCCGACCGCTGCGCACGTCACCGTTCTACCCGCGTGAACAGGCCCTCGGCGGTGTGTTCCTGGAGGCGTCCGGCTGGGAGCGTCCGCACTGGTACGCCGCCAATGACTCCCTGGTGGACAGTGACCGCAACCCCGGCTGGGTCGTTCCCGCGCCCGACGCCTGGGCGGCGCGCTACACCTCGCCGACGGTGGCGGCCGAGGCCGCGATCACCCGCAGCGACGTGGCGATGTACGACATGACCGCGCTCAAGCGGCTGGAGGTCAGCGGCCGCGGCGCCACCGAGTTCCTTCAGGGCCTGGTCACCGGCAACGTGGCGAAATCAGTCGGCTCGGTCACCTACTGCCTGCTGCTCGACTCCGCAGGCGGCATCCGCTCCGACGTCACTGTGGCGCGGCTCGGCGTTGAGCACTACCAGGTCGGGGTCAACGGGGCGCTGGACACCGACTGGCTGCGGCGGCACCTGTCCGCCGAGTCAACCGTCACCGTCCGCGATGTCACCGCCGGCACCTGCTGCATCGGGCTGTGGGGGCCGAAGGCACGCGACCTGGTCCAGCCGCTGACCCGGACCGACTTCTCTCACGACGGCTTCAAGTACTTCCGGGCCAAGCAGTGCCACCTCGGCACGGTGGAGGTGACCGCGATGCGGCTGAGCTACGTCGGCGAGCTCGGCTGGGAGCTCTACACCACCGCCGACCAGGGTCTGGTGCTGTGGGACCTGCTGATGGCTGCCGGGCAGGAGCACGGCACTATCGCCGCCGGACGGGCGGCGTTCAACTCGCTCCGGATCGAGAAGGGCTACCGCTCGTTCGGCACCGACATGACCCACGAGCACGACCCGTACGAGGCCGGTCTCGCGTTCGCCGTCCGGATGGACAAGGGCGACTTCCTGGGCCGCGAGGCCCTGGTCGAGCGCTCCCGGCACGTCAGACGGCGGCTGGTGCTGCTGACCCTGGAGCACCCCGAGCAGATCGTGCTCGGCTCCGAACCGGTGTACGCCGACGGAGGTGGCGTCACCCTGGGCTACGTCACCAGCGCGGCGTTCTCGTACAGCCTCGGGCAGTCGCTGGCCTACGCCTGGGTGCCGACCGAGCACGCCGCCGCCGGCACGCCGGTGGAGATCGGGTATTTCGGCAGTCGCTACCGGGCCGTGGTCACCGACGAGCCGGGCTTCGACCCCGAGATGAAGCTGATCAGGCGTTAGCGACGGACGCGAAAGGAGCATCGATGTCCACTCCGCCCCTGGGCGCCTACCTGCCCGACCACCCGGACTTCCTGTGGCGCAACCCGGAGCCGAAGAAGCACTACTCGGTGGTGATCGTGGGCGGCGGCGGACACGGCCTTGCCACCGCCCACTATCTGGCAACCCGCTACGGCGTCACCGATGTCGCAGTGCTGGAGAAGGGCTGGCTGGCCGGCGGCAACATGGCCCGCAACACCACCATCATCCGGTCCAACTATCTCTGGGACGCCTCCGCCGGCATCTATGAGCACGCGCTCAAGCTGTGGGAGACGCTGGCCGACGAGCTGGACTACCCGATCCTGTTCAGCCAGAGGGGCGTGCTCAACCTGGACCACTCGATCAGCGACATCCGGGAGTCACGGCGCCGGGTGGCGGCCAACCAGCTCAACGGGATCGACGCCGAATGGCTGGACGCAGCCGGCGTCAAGGCGATCTGCCCGATCGTCAACACCTCCGGCGACATCCGCTACCCGGTGCTGGGCGGGACCTACCAGCCGCGGGCGGGCATCGCCAAACACGACTATGTCGCCTGGGGCTTCGCCCGCTCCGCCAACGCCGCCGGGGTCGACCTGATTCAGGACTGCCAGGTCACCGGCATCGACGTGACCCGCGGCCGGGTCACCGGGGTGCGGACCTCCCGCGGAGCCATCGAGGCCGACGTGGTCGCGTTGTGCGGTGCCGGGCACTCCTCGGTGCTGGCCGAGATGGCCGGATTCAGTCTTCCGCTGCAGTCGCACCCGCTGCAGGCGCTGGTGTCGGAGCTGGTCGAGCCCGTACACCCGACCGTGGTGATGTCCAACGCCGTGCACGTCTACGTCTCTCAGGCGCACAAGGGCGAGCTGGTGATGGGGGCCGGCGTGGACGGTTACGTGGGCTACGGCCAGCGTGGCGCCTTCCACGTGATCGAGCGACAGATGTCCGCCGCGGTCGAGCTCTTCCCCATCTTCGCGCGGGCCCACGTGCTGCGCACCTGGGGCGGCATCGTGGACACCACCCCGGACGCCTCGCCTATCGTCGGCGAGACCCCGGTGCAGAACCTTTATCTGAACTGCGGCTGGGGTACGGGCGGCTTCAAGGCCACTCCCGGGATCGGCGACGTGTTCGCCGCCACCCTGGCCAAGGGCGAGGTGCACCCGCTGGCCGAGCCCTTCTCCCTCGACCGGTTCACCTCCGGCCGGCTGGTCGACGAGCACGGCGCAGCCGCCGTGGCGCACTGATGCGCGGCGGAGGCACGAGCTTGCGGCGGAAGACCCGGCCATGATGCTGATCACCTGCCCGCACTGCGGGCCGCGCGACGAGACCGAGTTCGGCTACGGCGGCGCGGCCGGGGTGACCTACCCCGAGGACCCGATGGCGCTGACCGACTCCGAGTGGGCGCGCTACCTGTTCTACCGCGACAACCCGCGCGGCGACCTGGTCGAACGCTGGGTGCACTCGGCCGGCTGCCGCCGCTGGTTCACCGCGATTCGCGACACGGTCACCTACAAGTTCACTGCCGTCCCCGAAAGGCCGCAGTGACCGGCAGACGCGTGCGGACGGGGAGCCGCCAGGTTGCCGACCGCCCGCTCACCTTCTTCTTCGACGGGGTGCGCTATCCCGGCTTCGTCGGCGACACGCTCGCCTCGGCGTTGTTGGCCGCAGGTGTCCGGGTGGCGGCCCGCTCCATCCGCTACGACCGGCCCCGCGGCATCACCAGTGCCGGTCCGGAGGAGCCCACCGCCATCGTGCAGGTCGACGAGCCGTTCCCCGAGCCGATGCTGGCAGCTCCGATGATCGAGCTGCAAGACGGGTTGGCGGCGTCGACCATCCGGGGGCGGGGACGGCTGGCGAGCGGCCGCGACCCGGCCGCCTACGACGCGCTGCATCACCACTGTGACGTCGCCGTGGTCGGAGCCGGGCCGGCCGGACTGGCAGCAGCGCTCGCCGCGGGCCGACGCGGGGCGAGGGTGCTGCTGCTGGACGACCGCCCGGCGGCCGGCGGGGCCCTGGTGACCGAAGCCGAGCTCGCCTGGGTCGATGAGGTGGTCACCGAGCTCGCGGCGCTGCCGCGGGTGGTGCACCGGCAGCGGACCACTGTGGCCGGCTACTACGACCAGAACTACCTCGTTGCGGTGGAGCGCCGGACCGACCATCCCGGGCACGGACTGCCCGCCTGCGCCACCCGGGAACGGGTCTGGCGGATCCGAGCCGGCCAGGTGATCTTGGCCACCGGTGCTCATGAGCGCACCATCGCGTTCGCCGGCAACGACGTGCCCGGCGTGATGCTGGCCGAATCCGCGCGAGCCTACCTGCACCGCTACGGCGTGCTGGTCGGCGAGCGCGTGGTGCTGTTCACCGAGCACGACGACAGCTATCGAGTGGCCGACGACCTCCGCGCGGCAGGTGCCGAGGTGCGCGTCGTGGACCCTCGGGGCGCAGCGGAGGTCATCGGAACCGAGGTCGACGACCACGGAGCCCTGACCGCGGTGCTCGTCAGGTCGGGTCCGGACACACGCACACTGCCCGCCGACGTCCTGCTCGTCTCCGGCGGCTGGAACCCGGCCGTGCAGCTGTTCTCCCACAGCGGCGGCACGCTGCGCTTCTCGCCGTCGGTCGGCGCATTCGTCCCCGATGTCGCCCGCCAGCGGGTCACCGTGATCGGCGCGGCCGCCGGCCTGCGAACCACCACTGAGGCCGTCGCCTCCGGGCTGGCTTCGACCGGCGGCACGCCCATCGCCACTGCGCCGGACGGTCTGGCTGTACAGGTTCGCGCCCCAGCGGGTCTCTACGCCGTCCTGGGCGACACCGATCCGATCACTCTGACCGGGCACTACGTCGACCTGCAGCGAGACGTCACCGTGGCCGACATCGCCCGGGCCAGTGGCGCCGGACTGGTCAGTGTGGAGCACGTCAAGCGCTACACCACCGCGGGCACCGCGCACGACCAGGGCAAGACGTCGGGCATCGTGACCAGCGCCGTGCTGGCTGCCATCTCGGGATCGGCGATCAGCGAGCTGGGAGTGCCGTCCTTCCGCCCGCCGTACACGCCGATCTCGTTCGCCGCCCTCGCTGGTCGGGAGCGCGGCCGCCTGTACGACCCCGTCCGCACCACCGGCGCGCACTCCTGGCACCTGGCTCACGGCGCCGAGCTCGAGCCGGTCGGGCAGTGGCTGCGGCCCTGGTACTACCCGAGGTCCGGCGAGGACATGGCGGCCGCCGTCGCGCGCGAATGCGCCGCGGCCCGCACCGGCGTGGCGTTCATGGATGGCAGCACGCTCGGCAAGATCGACGTCCAGGGCCCGGACGCGGGCGCGTTCTTGGACCTGCTCTACACCAACGTGATGTCGAGCCTCAAGGTCGGCTCGGTCCGCTACGGCGTGATGTGCTCGGTCGACGGCATGGTGCTCGACGACGGTACGGTCAGCCGGCTGACGACAGACCGCTTCCTGCTGACCACCACCACCGGCAACGCGGCCAAGGTGCTGGACTGGATCGAGGAGTGGCTGCAGACCGAGTGGCCGCGGCTGCGGGTGACCTGCACGTCGGTTACCGAACAGCTGGCGACGATGGCCCTGGTTGGCCCACACTCACGGGCGCTGTTGGCGGCGTTGGCACCGAGCCTGGCCACTGGCAGCGACGACTTCCCGTTCATGACCTGGCGCGACACGACGGTGGGCGGGATGCGTGCCCGGGTCAGCCGGATCTCGTTCTCCGGCGAGCTCGCCTACGAGGTGAACGTGTCCTGGGACCGGGCCGCGGCGCTCTGGCAGCTGGTCTGGATGGTCGGCGAGCCGGTCGGACTGACCCCGTACGGCACCGAGGCCATGCACGTGCTGCGGGCGGAGAAGGGCTACCCGATCATCGGCCAGGACACCGACGGCACGGTCACTCCTCAGGACCTGGGCATGTCCTGGGTGGTGTCGAAGAAGAAGCCCGACTATCTCGGACGCCGGTCCCACCTCCGACCCGAGAACCTGCGCGATAACCGTAAGCACCTGGTCGGGCTGCTGCCACAGGACCCGTCAGTGCTGCTGCCCGAGGGGTCACAGCTGATCGCCACCGACCACGTCCCCGCTCCGCCGGTGCCGATGCTCGGACACGTCACGTCCAGCTATGCCTCAGCAGCGCTGAGTCGCACGTTCGCCCTGGCTCTGCTGGCCGGCGGCCGAGACCGGGTTGGGTCGACGGTCTACGTGGTGGTCGACGGGGCGGCAGTGCCGGTGACCGTGGCGCCGCCGGTGCTCTATGACCCCGACGGCCACCGGCGCGACGGCGATTCCAACGTGGTCGAGATGCCGCTGACCACCAGCGCGGCGACGGAGGGTGCCCGGGTCAGCCCGCTGGCCTCCTACGCCGACGCCTTCGGCCGACTGTCCGCCCGGCCGGGTTCTCTGGTCCAGATCGCCGAGGAGCCGCCGCAGACTCTGCTGAACCTCCGGGCCAGCCCCGGCAGTCGTGCGGCTGACGCCCTGGCTGGCGAGCTCGGGCTCAGCTGGCCGGCGCAAACGAACGCCACCAGCGGGCAGCCCGACACCCAACTGTTGGGTCTCGGCCCCGACGAGGTGCTGCTGGTGTCGTTGGAGCCCGCCTTGGAGTTGGAAACCCGGCTGCGCGCTGCCCTCGGCGACGACGCCACCGGTGTCTGCGACGTGACGGCCACCCGGACGACGGTCCGCGTCTCCGGCCCGGCCGCCCGCACTGTGCTCAGCCACGGTTGCGCCCTGGACCTCGACGAGATGGCGGCGGGGTCCTGCGCCCAATCACTGCTGGCCCAGTGCGCCGTCATCCTGGTGGTCGACGGCCCTGAACCGGGCCACCCCGAGGACCGGCTGCGCATCTTGGTCCGGTCCTCGTTCGCCCCCCATCTGGCTGAGTGGCTGCTGCTCACTGCCGAGGAGTACGTCCGCGCTTGAGGTCAGCATCCACCCGGGTGGGGTAGGCGACGCTGATCACCACGCTCCGGCGTTGAACACCCCGCAGGGTGCTCAACGCCGTGCCCGGTGCTCAACGTGCTTGGCCGGACCCTCCGCCGCGTCAGCCGTTCAAGGCTGCAGTCGCCCGATCGACCGCACTCTGGGCCTGCTTGATCTTGGCTTGGTACGTCGCCAGGTCGCCCTTGGCGAGCGCCGCATTGGCTTCGCCGTAGGCCTTCTTGGCGTCCGCGAGCGCCGCGGTGGCGGCCCGCTCCCTGGCGGTCTGCTTGCCGACCGGCTTGGTCGGGGCGGTCGGGGCCGGGGTCTCGCCACCGCCCACACCGGCGTCGCCCTGGAAGACCTGGTCCAGCGCCTGTTCCAGGGTGTCCCCGATGCCCACCTTCTGCCCGAAGCGCACCAACACGAAGCGCAGCGCGGGGTACTGACCGCCGCCGCTGCCCGGCCGTTGGGTGTAGACGGGCTGCACGTACAGCAGCCCGCCGCCGACCGGGAGGGTGAGCAGGTTGCCGTACTGCGCGCTGGCCGAGCCCTGGTTGAGGAACGGTCGGAGACGGTCAGCGACCGTTTCGTTGGTCACCATCGCGTTGGCGGTCTGGTTGGGCCCGTCGATCTGGGTGGTGTCCGACATCCGCAGCACCCGCAGCCGGCCGTAGTCCGGGCTGCTGGCGTCGGCGTTGACGGCCATGTAGGCAGCCAGGTTGGACCGGCCCTTCGGGACGTAGACGCTGGTCAGCGAGAAGATCGGCTTCGGGTCGGTGGGCCACTTCACCGACAAGAAGTACGGCGTTTCCTTGGCCGAGCTGTTGGCTCCGATCACCGGGTCGTTCGGCACCTCCCACAGTGCGGACTGCTGGTACCAGGCGCCCGGGTCGGTCATGTGGTAGCGCGCCAGGATCTCGCGCTGCACCTTGAAGAAGTCCTCGGGGTAGCGCAGGTGGCTCTTCAGGTCGGCCGAGATGGCCGACTTAGGCTGCACCACATCAGGGAACGCCTTCTGCCACGTCTTGAGCACCGGGTCGGTGTCGTCCCACGCATAGAGCTGGACCGTGCCGTCATAGGCGTCCACCACCGCCTTAACCGAGTTGCGCATGTAGTTGACGTCGGTGTCGGGCTGCACGCCCACTGTGCCCTGGTTGGTCTGAGAGTCCGAAGTGACCCGGCTTAGCGGCACCCGGTTGCTGTAGGGGTAGGAGTTCGACGTGGTGTAGCCGTCGATGATCCAGACGATCCGGCCGCCGACCACGGCGGGATAGGCGTCAGAGTCCACCTTGAGCCACGGAGCGGCCTTGAGCACCCGCTCCCGTGGGGTGCGGTCATAGATGATCTTGGACGCCGGGTTGACCCGGTCTGAGAGCAGCAGGTTGACGTCACCGAACTTCGCCGCGTAAAGCAGCCGGCGCCACACGCTGCCGATCGCCACCCCACCGGTGCCGCCGTAGGTGAATGTCCTGGGGTTGCCTCCCTCGCCGCCTCCGGGAGTGTCCAGCTCGATCGGAGGTGTGCCCGCGGGAGCCCCAACCACGGAATAGCCGGACTGCAGCTCGCCGAAGTAGATCCGCGGCTCCTGTTCCTTGATCTTGCCGGTCGGCGGGATGTCTTTGAGGATCCACTCCGGCTCGCCGCCGGCCTGACGGCGGTTTCCGTATGCGGCCACCAGCCCGTAGCCGTGGGTGTAGACGGTCTTGAGGTTGTTCCAGTTCTGGCCCTGGGCCTCGATCCCCTTCTGGTCCAGCTCACGTACCGCGACCACCGCGTCGGTCTCCACGCCGTCGATGGTGTATCGGTCGACGTCCAGGATGGGCGAGAACGAGTAGAACCCGCGCACCTGCTGCAGCTGCTCATAAGCCGGCCCCACCACCGCGGGGTCGATCAGCCGGATGCCCGGCAGCGACGCTGCATCGGTCCTCAGCTGACCCGCGTTGGCTGTGGTCTTGGCGGAGTAGTCGGTGATCTCCACCTTGTCGACCCCATACGCGGCCCGGGTGGCGGCGATGTTGCGCTCGATGTAGGGACGCTCCTTGTCGGGCTCGTCCGGTCGGACGCTGAAGTACTGCACCGCGCCGGGGTATACCACCCCGAGCACGATGGCCGACAGCAGCATCAACGTCAGCGCGATGGTGGGCACGACCCACCGGCGCAGCACAGCGTTGGCGAAGAACAGCAGCGCACAGATGCCGGCGATGACGGCCAGGATGGTCTTGGCGTTCACCGTCGCGTTGTCGGCGGTGTAGTTGATGCCGGTGAAGATGCGGGTCGTCTGGATCGACAGTCCATAGCGCTCGAACCAGTAGGTGACGCCCCTGACCAGCAGAGCCAGCCCGACGAGGATCGAGAGTTGAGCCTGCGCGGCCGGTGTGCTGCCCCGGCGGGACCCGGACAGCCTGAGACCGCCCATCACGTAGTGAACCACCGCGGCGGCGGCCGCCGCGAACAGCAACGTCGCAAACAAGAACGACAGCACGAACCGCCACCACGGATAGGCGAAGACGAAGAAGCCGATGTCGATGTTGAACGTCGGGTCCACAGTCCCGAACGGCGTGGCGTTGCGCCACGCGAGATACGGCTGAACCTGACCGCTCGCCGCGCCGCCGGCGAACAGGCCCACCAGCGCTCCGAAGCCGACGGCCACCCAGAGGAACTTGGACTCCAGCACCTCGCGGTAGCGCTCCAGCAGCGGGCTGGTCGGCGTGGCGGCCCGGAAACGCGGGCGCAGCCGGTAGGCGATGGCCGCACTCGCGGCGACGGCGGCGGCCATCAGCGCGCCGAACGCGAGGAAGAGCCCAATCCGGGTCACCAGCATGGTGGTGAACACCTGGCCATAGTTGAACGAGCGGTACCACAGCCGTTCGGTCCAGACGTTGGTGAAGATAGCGAACAGGACCACAGCCAGGGCCGCGATCACCAGGGTGGGCAGGATCGCGCTTCTGCGCCCACTCGTCCGAAGGGTACTCATCAAGCTCCTTTTTGCGTCTTCACTGGTGCCTCACCACTACAACGCAGCAGCCGATGCACAAGTTCTCAGTTCAGCGTATGCGCCAACGCGCTCGTCAGCCCGGGTACGAGGTCGTCGGCTGCCAGCAACTCATGCGGCTCCGACACCAGCCGAGCGACGCCGTGACGGTGGCCTTCCCGATCCACACCGACCAGCACGCGGACGTCCTGGCGCTGCGGGTGGTCGGCCACGAACTTCGCAGCCGCGGAAGCGTCGTCGGGGATGTCCTGCTCAGCGCCCATCGGCAGGAAGCTCCGCTCCACTGCGACCGCACAGCCGAAGACCGCCTCCGGCCACTCGAGAGCGGCGAGGTCGTCGAGCAGATCCGCGGAGGGTCGGAAGTCCTCCTGCTCAACCGCGGTCAGGCCACCCGGCGGGGCACCGCCGGCCACACTGCGCAACCCGAGCGTGGCCGCCAGCTCGGGCTCTGAGCTGACCAGGTTCTCGGTGAGGACCAGCGCGAACAGCCGGGGCGGCTGGTCCCAGCCGTTGTCGCGGACGTGCCGCTCGAGTTCCAGCAGAGCGGCCATCAGCGCGAGCTGCCCCTGGTCGTCGGCAGTCCCCTGCTCGTCGGCAGCCATCAGCAGCCTGGCGCGCGGTCGGCGCCGCCGGGGGTATCGAGGGTGCGCAGCGCGTCGATCCCGTCAGCAAGCGTGGTCACCTTGATCAGTGTCATATCCGTCTCTACTCCTGCGAGGTCTTGACAGTTGGGTGCCGGCACCAGGAAGACGCTGGCTTCGGCCTTTTCCGCCGCGGCGATCTTCTCTGGGAGGGCCCCGATCCTGCCCACCTCACCGCCAGGGGTGATCTGACCGGTGCCGGCCACATGGCGCCCCCCCAGCAGCGCCCCCGGAGTCAGCTTGTCGTAAATGGCCAGCGCGAAGACCAGACCGGCGCTTGGCCCGCCGATCTCCTGGCCAAGGTCGAAGGAGATTCTGGGCCGGTAACGGTAGCCAACCCCGACGGTGATGCCGACCACGGCTACTCCTGGCTCGGTCGTGGACTCGGCCGTGGTGACCAGGACAGTCTTGCGGACACGGTCGCGTAGGACGACGAAGCGGACCGGCTGACCGACCTTGTGCCGTCGGATCCGCTCGCCGACCGATGCCGAGTCGGTGGCCCGCACCCCGTCGACCGAGACGAACAGATCACCCGGCAGCAGCTTGTCATGGGCGGGTCCGCCGACGGTAACCGAGCTCACCGCAGGCATCTGGGTGACCGGCTGGTTGGCCGCCCGCAGGGCCGCCACCACGGCGTCGTCCTGGGCGGTCGACATCAGCAGGGCCTCTTCGTCGTCAACTTGGGTGACGGACTTGCCGGGTGCGTAGACGGCGTCGCGGGGGACGGCGTCGCGGTGCGGCAACCAGTAGGAGAGCACCGCCTCGGGCAGGGTGAGCCTGGACTCGGCGCGGGTGACGGAAACGGTGGTCAGGTCCAACCGTCCGGAGGTGGGATAGCTCTGCGTGCCTTGGACATCGACCACGGGACGCCCTCCCCATGATCCCAAGGTGTCCCTGGCGCTTCCCGGACTCCAGCTGACGAAAGGTACCGGCACCACGGCGATCAGCGCGGCCAGCCCGACGAAGACGGCGGCCGACACGAAGGCGGTCCAGGTCTGGCGGGTCACGACGTTCGCGACCAAACAAGGCAGCCCGACCCCGTAGCGGTAGCCCTGCTCACCCCAACCCCACCCAGGTCGTCTCGCCGGAGGTGAACTGCTGCTCTTTCCAGATCGGAACTGTCTCCTTGAGATCGTCGATCAACTGGCGGCACGCCTGCAGCGCTTCGGCTCGATGCACCGCCGCTACTGCCACCACCACCGCCAGATCTCCTACGGCGAGATGGCCCACACGGTGCTCGACGGTCACCGCCAACACGTCGTGCGCCGCGGCCACCTGTTCGGCACACTGCTGCAGCACCACCTCGGCCGTGGGATGGCCGGTGTAGTCGAGCGAAGTCACTCCCCGGCCCTCGTCGGTGTCACGCACCACACCGAGAAAGAGCCCGATGCCACCCACCTGGGGTCCGCTGACCGCTGCGACGGCACGGTCGACGCTCAGCGGGCTATCCAGGACGCGCACGCCTCGCACTCGTGACATGCCATGGACCTTAACCGAGGCCACCGACAATCCTCAGAAGCGGCGAGAGCTGCCTGGATAGGCGCGTCACCAGAGGCGTTGTGCCGACAGCGATATGCCCGGGCAACCGACGTGGTCCAGCCGGCAGCCGCGTACGGTGGACTCGTAAGCAACAGACGCACCCACGAGGAGTCGTGATGCCTGACCAGCGGTCACCAGAGGCCCCCGAGCCCGACGACGAGGGGCCTG
>DASQDG010000045.1:0-17393 GCA_035634295.1 Propionibacteriaceae bacterium
GACAGCATCAAGGTGATGAAGGCGACCAGCGACCCCAAGGTGAGCCGCCCCTGGCCCGCGGCCACCGCGCCCAGCCCGAGCACCAGGATCAGGGTCAGGCTCGGAATCACCTCGAGAAAGGTCCAGAACTTCGACGACAGCCGCACCCGAGCCATCCCGGTGTCGAAGAGCTGCTGAGCGCGTACGTCGAACTTGGCGAACACGTGGTCGGCGCGGCCAAACGCTTTGATCACCCGCAGCCCGTGGGCACTCTCCTCCACCGAGGAGGCGACGTCGCCGGTCTCGTCCTGGATCTGGCGCGAGAGCAGCACGTACTGTCGTTCGTTGCGCAGACAGAGCGCGGCAACCGGCACGATCGAGGCCAGCACGACAAGGCCCAGCGGCCAGTACATGTTGAGCAGGATCGCGGTGACCACCAGGATCTGGACCAGGTTCATCACGATGAACAGGGCGCCGAAACCCAGAAACCGCCGGGTGGTGGACAGGTCGTTCATCATCCGTGACAGCAGCTGCCCGGACTGCCAGTGGCCGTGGAAGCTCATTGGCAGCCGCTGCAGCTTGGCGTACATCTCGGTCCGGATCCCGGTCTCAGTGCCCAGGGTGGCCTTCGAGACGATCCACCGCCGCCCAAAGATCAGCGCGGCCTCGACGACACCGAGCGCTAACGCGAAGGCCCCCAGTGCATAGAGGCCGGGCCGGTCGGCATTGGCGATCGGACCGTCGATCACCTGCTTGGTGACCAGCGGGACGACGATGCTGGCGCCGACCCCGAGTCCGGCGATCACCACCATCAGCACGAAGCGCACCCGGTAGGGCCTGAGATAGCCCCGCAGCCGCCAAAGCGATGCCGCCGCCCACCGGCGCGGACGGCCGTTGCGATCCGTCCGCACTCGAGGCGGCGGCGCGATCGCCGGTTCCCGGTCCAGCGCAGTCGGCGGAGCGGGCGCCGCCCACTTCGGCTGGGCCGCTGCGTGCTGAGGAGGAGCCGATAGGTCGGCAGACATCAGCGGCACCTCGAATGCGAACGAATATGGCGCGGCTGAGTGCTCAACCGCTGGGATCGGGCACGGCGCCCCGAACCACTATGCGACCTCAAGCCCACGCAAGGTCAACCGATATTCGTGACTGACCAGCTGCCCGGATGCGGCGGCGAAAGCTCGGCACGATGACGGCCCAGGGTCAGTAACCAATAGCCTGGCCCAATAATTCCCCGCCGACGCACAACCAGGAGCCCAGAACATGGCCCAGCAGGTCCAAGGAGTCATCGCGCCTAGCAAAGGCGCCCCCGTCGAGATGGCCACGATCACCGTGCCCGACCCCGGTCCGGGCGAGGCCGTAGTCGACATCGCGGCCTGCGGCGTCTGCCACACCGACCTGCACTACCGCGAGGGCGGCATCGGCAACGAGTTCCCCTACTTGCTGGGCCATGAGGCCGCCGGCGTGGTGGAGTCGGTGGGCGAGGGCGTCACCGAGGTGGCGCCCGGTGACTACGTCATCCTCAACTGGCGGGCGATCTGCGGCCAGTGCCGCGCGTGCAAGCGGGGTCGCCCCTGGTATTGCTTCGCCACCAAGAACGCCACCCAGAAGATGACGCTGGACGACGGTACGGAGCTGTCCCCGGCCTTGGGCATCGGCGCGTTCATAGACAAGACCCTGGTAGCGGCCGGGCAGTGCACCAAGGTCGATCCGGCTGCCCGTCCGGCGGCCGCAGGGCTGCTCGGCTGCGGGGTGATGGCCGGTCTCGGTGCGGCCGTCAACACCGGCAACGTCAGCCGGGGCGACTCGGTCGCGGTGATCGGCTGCGGCGGCGTGGGCGCGGCGGCCATCGCCGGGGCCCGACTGGCTGGAGCGGGCACCATCATCGCCATCGATATCGACGACCGCAAGCTGGAAACTGCCAAGGCGTTGGGCGCGACCGACGTCATCAACTCGCGAGGGTCCGACCCGGTGACCGCCATGCAGGAGCTCACCGGCGGGTTCGGGCCGGACGTAGTGATCGACGCGGTCGGTCGGCCCGAGACCTGGCTGCAGGCGTTCTACGGTCGCGACCTCGCCGGCACAGTGGTCCTCGTCGGCGTACCCACGCCGGAGATGAAGCTCGAGGTGCCGCTCCTGGACGTCTTCGGTCGGGGCGGGTCGCTGAAGTCCAGCTGGTACGGCGACTGCCTGCCCGAGCGGGACTTCCCGATGCTGATTGACCTATATCTGCAAGGACGGCTGCCGTTGGACGCCTTCGTCAGCGAGGAGATCAGGGTGGGCGACATCGAGGCGGCGTTCGACAAGATGCACCGCGGTGAGGTGCTGCGGTCTGTGGTGGTCAACTCGTGACCGCCAGGGTGGACCACACCGTCACCTCGGGCACGTTCTCACTGGACGGGGAGACCTTCGACGTCGACAACAACGTCTGGGTGGTTGGCGACGACACCGAGTGTGTGGTGATCGACGCGCCGCACGCCATCGCCCCGATCGTGGAGCTGGTCGGCGGGCGGAAGGTGACAGCGGTTCTGTGCACGCACGGCCACGACGACCACGTCCGTTTCGCTCCCGAGCTCGGCCGTGAGGTGGGCGCACCGGTGCTGCTGCATCCGGCCGACGCCCCGGTCTGGTCCCTCACCCATGACACGCCGCCTGACGCCGAGCTGAGCGATGGCCAGGAGTTCGAGGTGGGCGGCACTGTCCTGCGGGTCATCCACACCCCGGGTCACGCTCCGGGCGCGGTCTGCTTCTATGCCCCGGAGCTCGGCACCGTCTTCACCGGCGACACGCTCTTCAATGGCGGTCCGGGTGCGACGGGGCGGAGCTTCAGTGACGGCGACCTGATCGTGACCAGCATCCGCGAGCGGCTGCTGGTGCTGCCGGACGACACCGTCGTCAGGACCGGTCACGGCGACGACACCACCATCGGCGACGAGCGCGACAACGTCGGATAGCCGCCGGCAGACAAGCACCAGCACCCTGGTCGCCGCCTGCCGGAGCGACCCGGCGCGCGCAGGTCTGGCACGAAAACGCACCCCCGTAGGCCCCTGCGGCCCGATTTTCGGCTTCTAGGCTCCACTCGGGTGAGTTTTCGTGCACGCACCCCACCCAGCAGTCCCGGCGGAGGGGCGCTGAGACCCTCTGGGTTAGCGTGACTGCATGCCTTTTGTCGCCGACAGCTCTCGTTATGACGTCCAGCCCTACCGCCGCAGTGGGCGGAGCGGGCTCACGCTCCCGGCCATCTCGCTGGGCTTCTGGCACAACTTCGGTGACGACAAGCCAATGGAGAACCAGCGGGCCGTCGTCCGCCGGGCGTTCGACCTGGGCGTGACGCACTTCGACCTGGCCAACAACTACGGCCCACCCAACGGCACCGCGGAGATCAACCTCGGTCGGCTGCTGAAGGAGGACTTTGGGCCCTACCGAGACGAGCTGATCATCTCGACCAAGGCCGGCTGGGGAATGTGGGAGGGGCCGTACGGCGACTTCGGTTCCCGCAAATACCTCACGGCCAGCCTCGACCAGTCACTGCAGCGCCTGGGCCTGGACTACGTCGACATCTTCTACCACCACCGCCCCGACCCCGACACCCCGCTCGAGGAGACCATGTCGGCGCTGGACGCCGCGGTCCGCGCGGGCAAGGCGCTCTACGTCGGGGTGTCCTCCTACTCGCCCGAGCACACCCGGCGGGCCGCCGCCATCCTGCGCGAGCTCGGCACTCCGCTGGTCATCCACCAGCCCTCGTACTCGATGTTCAACCGCTGGATCGAGGGCGGACTGCTCGACGTGCTGGATGAGGTGGGCGCCGGCTGCATCGCCTTCACCGCGCTCGCCCAGGGGCTGCTGACCAACCGCTACCTCAACGGCGTGCCGCAGGACTCGCGGGCCGCGCAGGGCAAGTCGCTAGACCAGGACATCATCAACGACGAGAACCTGGGCCGGGTCCGAGCGCTGAACGAGATCGCCCAGAGCCGCGGCCAGTCGCTGGCCCAGCTGGCGCTGTCATGGGTGTTGAGGGACGAGCGGATGACCTCGACCCTGATCGGGGCGAGCAGCGTGGCCCAGCTCGAGGACAACGTGGCGGCGGTCAAGCGGCTCGACTTCTCCACCGACGAGCTGGCCGCGATCGAGAGCCACGCCGTCGACGCGGGAGTGGACATGTGGGCCGACGTACGCGAGTCGGTGTGACGGCAGCAGCCGTAGGCCTCGACCGGCCGATGCCCCATCGCCGGCTGGCACCAGTGCTGGCCACCATGACGGGCCGGCGGGCCCGCCGCGCTGTGCGGGGCGGCAACCTGGAGGCCCTCGAGCTGCCGGCCGGACGGCTGCACGGGGCGATTGCGGACCGCTCTGCCGTGGCCCCAGGCACACTGGAGACATGAGACTGCTCGTCCGGCTGATCGCCAACGCCGCTGCCCTGGCCGTGGCCACCTGGCTGCTGACCGGGATCACTCTGACGGCCCCCAGCACGGCGAACAAGTTGGCCGCGCTGGTCGTGGTCGCCCTGATCTTCGGCGTGTTGAACGCTGTGGTCAAGCCGGTGTTCAAGCTTGTGACAGCCCCCTTGGTGCTGCTCACCCTCGGTCTGTTCCTGCTGGTGATCAACGCCTGCATCATGTTGTTGACCTCTTGGCTGGCAACCAAGGTCGACCTCGGCTGGCACGTCGACGGCTTTGGCACCGCAGTCCTCGGTGCGTTGATCGTCTCGGTGGTCAGCTTCCTGCTCAACGCATTTCTACGCGACAACAACGAGCGCCGTCGTGGCTGAGGCGCCGGTGCGGGTGGTCTTCGTCTGCTGGGGCAACATCTGCCGGTCCCCGATCGCCGAACGGGTGGCCGAGCGGGCCGCGGACGAGACCGGGCTGACGGGCGTGGAGTTCACCAGCGCCGCGACCAGCTCCGAGGAGCTCGGGGCCTCGATGGACGACCGGGCGGCCACCGTGCTGCGCCGGGCCGGCTACCGCTCGACGGACCACGTCGCCCACCAGATCGATGCCGACGAGCTGGACCAGGCCGACCTGGTGATCGCCATGGAGGACATCCACGTACGCCTGCTGCACCGGCTCGACCCCGGCGCCGAGCATGTGCACCTGTTGACCGAGTTCGACCCGGCAGCAGCGCCCGGGTCGGGCGTGCCGGATCCCTGGTATGGGCCCGACTCCGCGTTCGACGCCACCCTGGCCGCCGTGGAGTCCGCGATGCCGGGCGTGCTGTCGGCGGTCAAGGACCTGCAGACCACCCGCACCTGAGAGTCACTCTCCGCCTGATCGCCCAGGAGTCCCGTCGCGTGATCTCCAGCCGCGATACACCGGTCTGGCACCCTAGTGGCCATGCACATCCTTGTCGTAGACGACGACCAGGCAGTCCGGGACTCGTTGCGCCGATCGCTGGAATACAACGGCTACGAGGCCAGCGTGGCCGGCGACGGCCTGGAGGCGTTGGCGCGGCTGGGGGCGATTCGCCCCGACGCGGTGATCATGGACGTGATGATGCCCCGGCTGGACGGGCTGGAGACCACCAGGATGCTGCGAGCGGCCGGCAACGACGTACCGATCCTGGTGCTGACCGCGCGCGACGCGGTCGGCGACCGGGTGGACGGACTGGACGCCGGCGCCGACGACTACCTGGTCAAGCCGTTTGCCCTGGACGAGCTGCTGGCCCGGCTGCGGGCTCTGGTCCGGCGGGCCGGCACGGTGGCCGACTCCACCGACCCGACCACCCAGAGCTTGACCTTCAGTGACCTGACTTTGAACACACACACCCGCGAGGTGCTGCGGGGCTCCCGACAGATCTCGCTGACCCGGACCGAGTTCGCCCTGCTGGAGGCCTTCCTGCAGCGACCCAGGCGAGTGTTGGAGCGCGGGTGGCTGCTGAACGAGGTTTGGGGCTTCGACTTTCCCACCACCGCCAACTCGCTCGAGGTCTACATCGGCTATCTCCGACGCAAGACCGAGGCCGGCGACGAACCCCGACTGATCCACACCGTCCGCGGGGTCGGGTACGTGTTGCGGGAGACGCCGCCGTGACCGTTGCGGGGCTGCGGATCGGGTGCGAGCCGTGTACGGCTGGCTGAGGCGGGCGTTCCGCAAGTTCCCGCTGCAGCGCCGGGTCGCCTATCTCACCACGGTTGCGGTGGCCCTGGCGGTGGCCGTCACCAGCATCGCCGGCTATCTGACGCTGCGGGTCTCGCTCTATTCGGC
Organism: Propionibacteriaceae bacterium; assembly: GCA_035634295.1. Classification (GTDB taxonomy): domain Bacteria; phylum Actinomycetota; class Actinomycetes; order Propionibacteriales; family Propionibacteriaceae; genus Microlunatus. The sequence goes on from DASQDG010000045.1 coordinate 6,177, forward strand.
GCTGGACACCGAGTTGACCGAGATCGCCTTGTCGCTGGCCCCGCCGGTCGCCCAGGACATTCGCAGGCTCGAAGGCTTGACCGAGCGGGCGCTGCGGGCAGGCAACGTCAGCGTGGCGGCGGTGCGCTCGGACGGCCACATCTTCTATGTGCCCGACGACCGGGTGCGCCTGGTGCTGGGTCCCGACGAGGTCGCGGTGGCCAAGGTGCAGCAGACCCCGTCCGCCCGCTCGGGGGTGGACTCCAACGGGATCGAATACCGGATCGTGGCGGTGCCGATGGCCGATCTCGGCAACTTCGCGCTGGTCCTCGGACGTCCCCTGGAGCCCACCAACGACATCTTGAGCTCCTTGTGGCTGGTGCTGATCGTGTTCGGTGCGGCGGGGGTGGTGGGCGCGGCCTTGACCGGAGCGGCGGTGGCCCGCTCCAGCCTGCGCCCCCTGCGGCAGCTGTCGGCAGCGGTCGAGCACGTCACCGCGACCGACGAGCTGACCCCGATCGAGGTGACCAGCAGCAGTGACGACCTGACCCGGCTGGCGGACGCCTTCAACCGGATGCTGGTGTCTTTGGAGTCCTCCCGGGAGCGGCAGCAGCGGCTGATCGCCGACGCCGGCCACGAGCTCCGTACGCCTCTGACCAGCCTGCGCACCAACATCGAACTGCTGGCCAGCGACGCGCGTACCGCCATGCTGAAGCCGTCGGACCGAGAAGACATCCTGGCCGACGTCTCCGCTCAGCTGGCCGAGTTCACCACCCTGATCGGCGACCTGGTGCAGCTGGCCCGCGACGACCGGGTGGCGCCGTCACCGGAGCCGATCGACTTCCGAGACGTGGTCAACACCGCCATCGAACGGGTGAAGCGCCGCGGCAAGGGGCTGATCTTCGACGTCGAGCTCAACCCGCTCTATCTCATCGGTGAGGCCGAGACCCTTGAGCGCGCAGTCACCAACCTGCTCGACAACGCGGTCAAGTGGAGCCCACCGGGCGGCACCATCCGGGTGCAGCTGGAGGGGGACCGACTACGGGTGGCCGACCAGGGGCCGGGCATCTCCGATGCGGACCTGCCGTACGTGTTCGACCGGTTCTTCCGCTCCGAGACCTCGCGCAACACCCCCGGCACCGGGCTGGGTCTCTCCATCGTCAAGCAGGCCATCAACCGCCATGGCGGCTGGGTGAAGGCGGGCCACTCCGCTCAGGGCGGTGCCGAGTTCACCATCTGCCTCCCGGGCGCGACCGCGGTGGAAGCGCTGGTCAGCCGGGAGCCGGCCGCGACCCCACTCGGCGCTACCGGCTGAGCAGGTCGGCCAGAGACCGCGGTGCGTGTCCGGTGACCCGCCGCACGTCGTCACTGACCTCGGACAGCTCGCCCGCCGCGATGGCGGTGTAGGTGGAAACCCAGGCGTCGACCTGCCAGTCGGGTGCACCGTAGTGGGCTCGAGAGGCGTACGCCTCGGTCACGGTCTCGTCGACGAACCGGACCGGGCGGCCAGTGCTGACCGACACGACCTGCGCGATCTCTTCCAGGGTGAGGGCTTGTGGCCCGGTGAGGTTGAGAGTGGCGTCGCGGTGGTCGGCGGGCGCCTGCAGAACTATCGCCGCCACTTCGGCGATGTCGTCTCGGGCCACGGTGGCCACCCTGCCGGCGCCCGCGGGCCCTTGGATCACGCCGGCGTCGCCGACCAGCTGAGCGAAGAAGTCGGCGTAGAGGTTGTTGCGCAGGAAGGTGTAGCCCAGGCCGCTGCTCCGGATGTGCTCCTCGGTGGCCCAGTGGTCGCGCGCCAGGGTGAAGGTGGCCGTCGGGCCGGCTCCGGCGAAGGACGTGTACACCAGGTGCTGCACCCCCGCCCGGACGGCGCAGTCCACGAACGAGCGGTGCCGGTCGACCCGGTCGGGCGTTTCTGATGCCGACACCATCAACACGGTGCTGATCCCGTTGAGCACATGGGTGGCGGCCGAGCCGCCGTACTCGGCTTCGAACACTTCAGCGCCGAGCAGCCGTGGGGCGCGGCGGGCGTCGCGGACCAGCAGGCGCTGAGGGACGCCCGACGCCGCCAGTCGCTCGGCCACCCGGCCGCCGAGCTGTCCGGTGGCGCCGGTCACTGCGAGGTTCATGGTCGGCAACCATACCCAGCGTCCCAGTGGCTATTCCGGACATCGTCCCCTTGGCAGTGCGTCGCGCGGAGTGGTCCCCACGCGCTGGGGCAAGGCCGGATTCAGGAGCGGCCGCGAGTCGCGTACGGGGTGTGGGTGGGCAGCGTCATCCGGGGCGCGCGACGCGGTGGCCTCAGACCCGCCAACCCGAGCAGCATCTGGACCCGGAACCGGTGCCCGCGATAAGGCTCGAGCAGCTCCTCGCAGGCGTCGTCGTCCAGCGCCTCTCCGGTGAGGGCCCAGGTGATGGCCTTGCCGACGTGGTAGTCGCCGATGCTCCAGGCGTCGGCGTCGCCGTGGGCCCGCTGACGGACCTCGGCCGACGTCCAGGGGCCGACTCCGGGGAGGCTGCGCAGAGCTCGGTCGGTGCTGGGCAGGTCGCCGGCCAGCGTGCGCTCGAGGGCGACGGCCCGGGAGGCGGCCCGCACCAGCGTGGTGCTGCGCCGCTGCTCGACCCCGGCGGCCAAGAACTGCCAGCTCGGCACCCTGGCCCAGCAGGCCGGAGTGGGCGGCAGCCGCATGCCGTACGCCACCGAGTCCGGGTCGCGGGCCGGCCCCGGCGCCTGTTCGCCGTAGTGCATCACCAGCAGGCGCCAGGCACGGAACGCCTCCTTGCCCGTGACCACCTGTTCGATGCACGCGGGCGCGAACGCCTCGAAGACGGCTTCGCTGCGGCCGACCCGAAAGCCCGGAAAGCGCCGGTGCGCGTCCACCAGCGGCGCGTGACAGCTGCGCGGAGCGAAGCCGTCCACCGCGTCGGCCAGCCCGATTAGGGCGGGCAGCTGATCCAGCGCCCACTCCGCTCCCGCACCCCAGGCCCGAGCCGAAACACCCTCCCGGGTCTGCAGCAGCTTGAGCAGTACCGGCCCGACGGGAGTGCGGGTGGCGCGCAGCCAGACGTCACCGATCCGGCGATGTGTCGGGTCACCCGCGCCCCGGCGGTGCAGGTTCAATATCGGGCCGAGCAGCACCGGATGAGCCACTCGGAGATGACGGCTGTGTCCCCGCTCGCGGCTTGGGCCGGGCTCGGCCTCGACGGTCATCGGCCCACGCTCCGCGGCGGCCTGTCCAGCGCGAAGCGACCCGGGCCATGCTGGCCGAACCCTGCCCGCAGCAGCACCCGTCGCGACGCCGCACCGTCGGGGTTGTCCGCCGCGACCTCGGCGCGAACCACCATCGCGCCGTCGGCCCACGCTTGCGCAACCACCAGCTGGCAGGCGCGCGTGGCGATGCCCTGCCTCCGCAGAGCCGGGACCACGTGGTAGCCGATCTCCACCTCCACCCGCTCGCGCGGCGCCGGCGGACCGTGAAAACCCACATCGCCCACCACCAGGTCACCCACCACGATCTGGTGCATCCACCAGCGCGGAGCCGTCGCGCCGGCCCAGCCGGTCGCTCGGTGCGCGCCCACGGTCATGGCCAGCGCGTCGAGCGTCTCGGCCATCGGATAGTCCTCGTGCCACCGCAGGCCGTACGGCAGCACAGCCCTGCCGACCAGCAGCGCCTCCGCCTCGTCCACCGGCAGGAGTCGCAGGTGAACCGGCGGAGGCTCGCGCGCAGGTAGATTGTGAGCCGCTGAGCCGACCCGGGGAGAGGGCTCAGCGTGACCGAGTTCCTGGCTGGACACCGTGCTGCTCTCCCGGAGCGCACTGCGTGACGGGAACCACCTCACGGACATGAGACTAGGCGGGAACGGTGACAGAAACAGCCAGCGCCCACCCCGGTGGCGGAGCCACTCGGGTGACGCCTGCCGCGGCCCCCCGGCACCGCCGGGCCCTGCGGCTGATGATCGTCGTGCTGATCCCGCTCGGCGTGTGGACGATTGCTGGGCTGATCGCCTTCTGGCCACACGCGGTGTCCACCCACATCGCCTCGGACGTGTCGGGCTACACCGTGGCCGGCACCACATATCCCACCGCCCGAATCACCAAGATCACCGAAACCTCCTGCGAAGGCGCGGCCGGCTCCACCCCCGGCCGCAACGACCAGATCTGTGCCAACGTGGCCGCGGTCTTGCTGCAGGGCCCCGACCAGGGCACCAGCGTCGAGGTGCCGATGACCGAGTCGATCTACGGCTCCGGTGTGCAGGTCGGCCAAGAGATCAAGCTGGTCCGACTGCCTGCTGTCGAGGACCAGCCGGCCTCGTACCAGTTCTCCGACTTCGAGCGCAGCACCCCCCTGATCGTGCTCACGGTGCTGTTCGCGTTGGCGGTCGTGGTGGTCGCCCGCTGGCGCGGCTTCGCGTCGCTGCTCGGGCTGGGATTCGCCGGCTTCATCCTGGTCAAGTTCATGTTCCCCGCCCTGATCAGCGGCAGCAATCCACTGGTGGTCGGTCTGGTGGGCTCCTCGGCGATCATGTTCGTGGTGCTGTATGCCGCGCACGGGTTCAGCACCCGAACCACGACGGCCTTGGTGGGCACCCTGTTCGGGCTCATCCTGACCGCGGCGCTGGGCTACGTCGCGACACGGTGGGCGCACCTGACCGGGGTCACCTCTGACGACGACTACCTGCTGGCCGGGGCCGCACCCGATCTTCGGCTGACCTCGGTGGTGATCTGCGGGATCATCGTGGCCGGGCTGGGCGTGCTCAACGACGTCACCATCACCCAAGCCTCGGCGGTCTGGGAACTCGCCGAGGCGGACCCGGATCGCAAGCACCTGTTCTCCTCGGCGATGCGGATCGGTCGAGACCACATCGCCTCCACGGTCTACACGATCGCCTTCGCCACAGCGGGTGCGGCGCTGCCGGTGCTGCTGCTGATCGCGATCTACAACCGGCCGCTACTGCAGGTGGTGCAGACCGAGCAGTTCGCCGGTGAGGTGATCCGGGCGCTGGTCGGCTCCATCGGGCTGGTGCTCGCCGTGCCGCTGACCACCGCGATCGGCGTGGCCGTGGTCCGAGCCAGCCGGGCCGACGGTGCGACGTCCCTGCCCACCACACCGCAACCCGCTGCTCCATCCGCCGGAGCCGATGAGGTCAGCTCCGAGGGCCGCAGCGGCGTGGTCCGTCGAGGCCGGCGGCGGCCGACTGACGACCTCGACTTCTCCGACCTGCGCCCGCCCGCCGATGACGACACTCAGGTGCGGCGTCCCAGGTGAAGGCAGTCGTCTACGACGCCGTGGGCGACCCGCCCGTGGTTCGCGACGTCCCCGAGCCAATCTGTCCGCCGGATGGGGTGGTCGTCGAGGTGGCGGCCACGGGGGTGTGCCGTTCGGATTGGCACGCCTGGCGCGGCCACGACCCGGTGTCGCTACCCCACATCGGCGGGCACGAGCTGGCCGGTCGGGTCGTGCAGATCGGGCCGGACGTACGCCGAGTCGGCGTGGGCAGTCGAGTGACGGTGCCTTTTGTCTGCGGGTGCGGCAGCTGTGCCGTCTGCCGGGCCGGCGACTTTCAGGTCTGCCCGAAACAGACCCAGCCGGGGTTCACCGGCTCTGGCTCGTTCGCCGAGCGGGTGGCGTTGCACGCCGCCGACGCCAACCTGGTGACCCTGCCTGACGGGCTGGACTTCGTCACGGCGGCGTCGTTGGGCTGTCGGTTCGCCACCGCCTACCGCGCGCTGACCGCCCACGGTCGGCTGGGACCGGGTGACTGGCTGGCGGTGTACGGCTGCGGCGGGGTCGGCTTGTCGGCGGTGATGATCGGGGTCGCACTGGGCGCTCACGTGGTCGCCGTCGACGTCTCGCCGGCGGCTTTGGCCCTGGCCAGCGAACTGGGAGCGGTCGCCTCCGTGGATGCCGCGGCCGTTGACCCGGTCAGCGCGGTCACCGAGATCAGCGGCACGGGAGTGCACGTGTCCATTGACGCGCTCGGCTCCTCGGCGACGGCCGTTGCGTCCGTACGCAGCCTGCGGCGCCGCGGGCGGCATCTGCAAGTGGGGCTGCTGCTAGGTCCCGACGCTGCCCCGCCGCTGCCGATGGACCGGGTGATCTCGCACGAGCTGGAGTTGTACGGCTCGCACGGCATGGCGGCGCACGAATATCCGGCGATGCTGGCCCTGATCGAGGCCGGCGCTCTGCGGCCAGACCGTCTGGTGGGGTCGGTGATCGGGCTGGAGGGTGTGCCCGAGGCGCTGATGGCCATGGACGGCCCGACTTCTGCCGGCATCACGGTGGTGAAGCTGACCCACTGAGCCGCGACCCGGACGCAAGTACCGCAGCCGGTGGCGTCAGTCAGCAGCAAGCGGCGGCACTCGGGGCCGGCTCAGCGTTAGCGGAGTCCTCATTGCCGCAACACGCAGCCCCCGTGACCGACTCGGCGGAGAAGGTTTGACTGTCGGCCAGCACGGTGTAGAGCTAGATGAGCATCTATGTCTGGCGAGGTTGCCACAGTCATCGATGGGTGTCAATATTGAGGAGTGTCGAACTCCTTGCTCCTCACTCCGGCCGAGACCGTGGCGTGCTGCTCACCGTTGTCGCGGGAGCCGTTGAGTCAGGCTCAGGCCGAGCAGATTGCGCCCCTGCTGAAGGCCTTGGCTGACCCGGTGCGGTTGCGGCTGATGTCGATGGTCGCCTCCCATCAAGGCGGCGAAGCCTGCGTGTGCGATCTGACCGAGGGCTTCGAGCTGTCCCAACCGACCATCAGCCATCACCTCAAGGTGCTGCACGAGGTGGGCTTGCTGGACCGCTCCAAGCGAGGGGTCTGGGTGTACTACCGGGCACGCTCGGAGGCTCTGGCCGACCTCGGCGCTCTCATCGGCGACCCAACGCCGTGAGCCCCCTGGTTCGCAAGGCTGCAGCTGAGCTGGTGGGCACAGCCTTTCTGGTTGCGACCGTCATCGGGTCAGGCATCGCCGCAGCGAAACTGTCGCCGGGCGATGTGGGCCTGCAGCTGCTGGAGAACAGCCTGATCACCGGGGCCGCACTCGTTGCCCTGATCCTCGCCCTGCAGCCGGTGTCGGCAGCCTTCAATCCCGTGGTCACCATCGTCGAGCGGGCGCTTGGCGCGTTGACCACCACCGAGGCCGTCGTGCTCATCCTCGCCCAGATCGCCGGCGGCATCGTGGGCGCTGTGGTGGCCAATCTGATGTTCGGCCTCTCGGCCATCAACCTGTCCACCCATGACCGCAGCGGTGGCGGGATCTGGCTAGGGGAGGTGGTCGCCACCCTCGGCTTGCTGATGGTCATCTTCGGCACGGTCCGATCAGGCCGTAGCGAGCGGGTCGCCTTCGCCGTGGGTGGCTATATCACCGCTGCCTACTGGTTCACCAGCTCCACCAGCTTCGCCAACCCCGCAGTGACGATCGCCCGTATGTTCTCCAACACCTTTGCCGGCATCGCCCCGGCGTCGGTGCCCATGTTCGTTGCCATGCAGCTGATCGGGGGCGTTGTCGGCTATGGCCTGATCCGTCTCCTCTACCCCAAGGCCCCCGCACTGGCGACCGAGGTCGCCAGCGAGGCGCTGGAAGCAACCGGAGCACGCCGCTCTCCTACGGCAACGTCTTGACCTGACCAATCCCTCACCCCATGCCTGCCCCAAGGAAGGTCCTCATGTCCGATAAGCCCTCAGTTCTCTTTGTCTGCGTGCACAACGCGGGCCGCTCGCAGATGGCGGCAGCGTTCTTGCACCACCTCTCCGACGGTGCGATCGAGGTCCGTTCGGCTGGCTCTGAGCCTGCCGAGAAGGTCAACCCGGCCGCCGTGGCCGCGATGGCCGAGCTCGGTATCGACATCTCGGCCGAGAAGCCCAAGATCCTGACCGACGATGCCGTACGTACCTCCGACGTGGTGGTCACCATGGGCTGCGGCGACACCTGTCCTTTCTACCCGGGCAAGCGCTATGAGGACTGGGTCCTCGAGGACCCGGCGGGCAAGGGCGTTGACTCTGTCCGCCCTATCCGCGACGACATCCGAGGCCGCATCGAGGCCCTCATTGCCGAACTCGTCCCGGCCAAGGCCTGACATGACAACCTCAACCAAGCCCGCGGCCCCACTTCACGGCCTGGTCAGTGACACCCAGGTGCTGCAGAGCATCGCCACTCAGCTGTCTGGCCGCTTCGCCGGGATCTTCGCCGCCGAGACGGTCGAGCGCTATGTGTTCGAGTCCTACACGGCTCTAGCGCGAAGCGCCAAGGTGAAGACGCACCTGGTGACCCTCACCGAACGGTTTGCCAGCGACCGGCTCACCGCGCTGGCCACCGCCAGGGGAGCGATCGAGCGAACCGGACCTGAGGTGCTGTTCATCTGCGTGCAGAACGCCGGCCGATCCCAGATGGCAGCAGCGCTGCTCAAGGCCTACGCCGGCGACCGGGTCAACGTCCGCTCGGCAGGTTCGGCTCCGGGCGAAGTGATCGAGCCCCATGTCGTCGAGGCGATGGCCAGGAGAGGCCTCAGCCTGACCGGGGAGTTCCCCAAACCTCTCACCGACGATGTCATCCAGGCCGCCGACGTGCTGATCACCATGGGCTGCGGCGACTCCTGCCCGATCTATCCAGGAAAGCGCTACCTGGACTGGAGCATCACCGATCCGGCAGGCAAGAGCCTGGACGAGACGATGGAGATCGCCGCCGAGATCGACACCCGGGTGCGCAGGCTGCTCGACGAACTGATCGCGCGCTAACCATGAGCACGCCCAGCGTGGTGTTTGTCTGTGTCAAGAACGGCGGCAAGTCTCAGATGGCCGCAGGGCTCATGGCGAAGGCCGCGGGCGACGCCGTCGAGGTCCACTCCGCGGGCACCAAACCCGGCAAAGCCATCAACCAGCTGTCGGCTGAGTCCCTGGCCGAGGTGGGTGTCAACATCAGCGGTGAGACTCCCAAGCTGCTCACCGAAGACATGGTGCGCGCAGCTGACCTCGTGGTGACCCTCGGCCGCGAGGCTCACGTGGAAGAGGTTGCAGGGACGCGTTTCGAGAACTGGGACACCGACCAGCCGTCCGAACGGGGCATCGAAGGCATGGAACGTATGCGTCTGGTCCGCGACGACATCGCCCGTCGGGTGGACGGGCTGTGCCAGCAGCTGACAGCCGACATCGACCTCAGTGCGCCGCGGCCGGGCTAACCTGCGTACTCCCGCACGGGGAGTCCGCGCACCCCGGGCGCGGCGGTGAACACCGCTCCCGCCATCGGCTCCGGATGGTCGCCCATGCCCTGCTTGGACGTCGTGATCACCAACTGGTCGAGGCCCTCGCCAGCAAAGGTCACCGCCGTCACCTGACTGGTGGGCAGTTCGACCACCTCGTCAAGCTTCCCTGCGGTGCTGTAGCGGCGCACGGCAGAGCCGCCATAGAGGGCCACCCAGACGCCCCCCTCGGCGTCCACGACCAGCCCGTCCGGGCCGCCGTCGCCCTCGATCTGCGCGAACCGTCGCCGGTTGGTCAGGCCGGACTCAGCGGTCCAGTCGAAAACGGCGATCTCGCCGGTGTGGGTGTCGTTGTAGTACGCCAACGAGCCGTCGGGACTCCAGTCGAGCCCATTGGACACCGTGACGGCATCCAACGCCACCGCTGGTTCGCCCTCCGGGGCGAACCGATAAAGCTTGCCGCCGCCTTCGCGCTGGTTGTAGGCCATAGATCCGGCGTAGAGGTGTCCCTGTGGGTCGCAGCCGCCCTCGTTCATCCGCACCGAGTCATCACCCCAGACATCGGGTAGCGCACGTACCGGACACCACAGCTCATCTTCGTCGGCCAGCAGCAGGCCGCGCTCGCCCAAGATGACGTGGCCGCCGCCACGGCGGGGACGGATCATGGCGGCCACGGAACCGACGTGATGCCGCGAGAGGGCACCGTCAGGACTCAGCTCGAGAATGTCGCCGGCCATCATGTCCACGAACCGCGGCCCGGCCCATCGCCGGCTGTAGACCGGTCCCTCGCCGTGCTCCACGACGGGACCGGTGAGTGCTTCTGCCTGCATGGGTCCTCCTGAGTGAATGCCTGGATGGCGAACGCTAGCGTGCGCCCCCACCGGCTGCGCCTCAACCTAAAGCCGGCGGGCTCGTAGCACTCGGCCGCCTCGTGATTGCGTCCCAGCCGCAATGGATCCGCCTGTGCGGCCAGCAGGGGGTGGAAGCCGTGCAGCTCGTCGCGTTCGGCCAACACCACCGCAAGCCCAGTCCGACCTCCGGACCGTCTCGCATCGCTACCGTTCCATCCGGCCATAGCGGGCACGAGGACAGCGGGCGGCCCAGTGGAGCGCCGCGTCAAGGTCGCGGACGTCGATGATGTCGTAGCCGCCGAGGTGATCCCGCGTCTGGCGAAGGGTCCGTTGGTGATCACCCGCTCGCCGGCTCGACAACTTCTCTCGCGGTCGTCGTCACCATTGAGCCCGCGTTGTCGCGCACAAGTCGCCAGAAGCGGCGCGGCCAGCCGCCCATGCAGTGCGTTTCCGCGCACAAGTCGCCAGAAGCGGCGCGGACCGGCTCCACTCGTGCGTTTCCGTGCACAAGTCGCCAGAAACGGCGCGGCAGCCGCCCACGCGGTGCGTTGCCGCGCACAAGTGGCGGGACGGGTCAGCGGGTCAGCACCTGCAGCTCACCCACCGGAAGCTCAGCCGTCGAGGAACGCGGCACCACAATCACACCAGAGGCGTCATTGACCGTCCACAACACCTCCCAATGCGTCGTGGCCGTCACCGTATAACTACCCCCCGGCAAGCTAGGCCGGGTGTAGCGGTAACCACACGACGCAGACTCCTCACCAGGCCTCACCGCACGAGACCACGCCGTACCCAACCCGACGCAGCTCACCGTCTGCCCGTCACCCATCCCGAACACCGTCTTCAGCACCCGCGCCTCCAACGCCACCGACAACTCGCCCACCGAGTCCGACACCGGCCCCACCGAGCCCGGCCCACCAGCCGAAAGCCACAACGGATAACCCACAGCCGCCATCTTCCACCGATTGACATCCGGCGACGGACCCACCCGAGGCGGACTATCAGGAAAACGAAGCCTCGCCACCGCCACCAACGCCGCCTCCTCAGGAGTCACCGACACCACCGACGGCCCCCCGCCACCCCCACCGCCGCCACCGGCGACCGGCTCAGCAATCAGACCAGGCAGCACCACCGGCAACAACTCCTGCACCCCCGCCCGCGCCGGCGGCGGCGAACACAACGCCCGACACCTCAAA
>DASQDG010000046.1:0-6207 GCA_035634295.1 Propionibacteriaceae bacterium
GTCTTACCAAGCTGAGCATCTGCCCATGTCCGTGACAGCCGCCCCCTGGGGCGCTATCAGCGAGCCGGCCGGCACGCGCCGACCAGGCGGCGCATCTCCTCGACAGCGTCCTAGCGGACCTCGGCGAACGCCACCCCCTTCGCCGGGCGCTGGGTCGGCGTTCTGGTCCTGGTTTTTGCACCCGCGCTAGCCGCACGCGGTTCGGCCGTGCTACCAGCGTCAGGATCATCCCGACGATCGGCACCAGCTGAGGATGATGACTCGACATCGGGGGTCCCCGATGTGCCGCTTAGGGTCGAATGACCACACAGGGTCCGAGGATTTGCTCGGCCTGGTCACGCAACACCGAGTCGGACACCGCGCCTCCGCGGAGTTGGGCCAACAACGCGGCGTACGCCTCGTTGGGGGCGTTGAATCCCAGCGCGATTCCGTCGGGGTCGCGGAAGTTGAGGTGATAGCCGAACTCCATGTCCCGAATCGGGGTGTAGGGCACGCCCATCGCCGCGAAACGTTCCTCCCAAGCAACCAGCTCGTCCCGATCCGCTGAAGTCAGACCAAGGTGGTCTAGCCCGGGTTGAAGCTCGGTGAACGGTCCGGGAGCACCGCCCGGGTGCTGCAGCAGGCCGACACTGAAGCCGGTCGTTCGATCCAGGCAGATCCGGCCATGGCCGAAGTCCAGTACTGCGATTGGGCCGAGCAACTCGGTATAGAAGCGTGTGCTGCGATCGAGGTCAGTGACGCTCAAAGCGAAGTGGTCCGGCGAACTTGGGCAAGGAAACACCTTTGCGGTACGCGATCGACCGGTCATCCGGAGCCCCTCAACGGTATCGAAACTCTGACCGCTCGTCACTCGACCACCCGACCAACAAGGGTGGTATCGACCAGGACCCCTCGCTTGCCGTTCAAGCGCCATCTCAGCTCCGCCTAGCGAGCGGGTGGAAGTAGCGCCGCGGCCAGGGCTTCGGCCAGCCACTCCCGGTAGTCCCCAGGACTCCAGCCGCGGGCGGTGACCAGGGCGTCGTAGTTGGCTTGTGCGCAGAGAGTCCAGATCAGGTCACGGGCCCTGTCGACGGTCAGGTCGGGTTTCAGGGCGCCGCGCTCGGACAGAAGGTCGGCGAAGTCGCGCAGACGTGTAACCGCTGCTCAGCCAGCTCGGTACGAAGTTGTGCCAGTGCCGGCTCCCCGGCGGCCTGGTCCAGCACCCGCAGGCGTGGACCGACCCGGGACCCCACTCCCGGCTGGGTGGCAGCGTAAGCGCGCAGCTGGCGGCGCGGGTCGGTCTCCTCAATCACGCGTTGGATTCCGCGGCGTTGCTCCACTGGCAGTTCGGCCTGCTCGGCGCCGCCAGCCAATGCGGCCTGGATGCCCTCTCGCAGCAGTCCCGCCTTCCCGGTCGCTGATCGGTAGACCGTCTCGACGGCCACGCCAGCCTCAGCGGCGATGAGCGGGATGGTGGCTCCGGTGTATCCACGTTCGACGAAGAGTCGGGCGGCGGTGTCAACGATCCGTCGCCTCGTCTGCGCCGACTGCACCTGGCGTCTGGTGGCGTCGTAGCGGCGACGAGGGGTTGCGTTCTCCGACATTGAGGAGAATGATACTGACATGGATATAGGTCTCGAGCCGCGACACACCAACCACCTTCGAGGAGACTGACATCACTCTCGCCCCCGCCGGGTTCGCACCCAACTCGGCTTCCGACCCCACCATCGAGACGAACAAGGCGGCCGCCCGCCGGTTCCTCGAGGAGGTCTTCCCCGCCAACGACGAAACAGCGCTGCGGGAGCTCATGGACGACAGCTTCGTGAACCACGAAGCACCGCCCGGCACGCCACCAGGTCTCAGCAGCGTCACCATGTTCATGAACCTGCTCGCCGGCGCCTTCCCCGACCAGCGGTGGACCATGCAGCAGGTCATCGCCGAGGGCGACCTCGTGGCCATCCATTGCGTCCACAGCGGCCGACACACGGGCGATTACTTCGGGCTGCCGGCAACCGGGCGCTCGTTCGCCTACAGGCAGATGCACATGATCAAGATGCGGAACGGCAAAGGTGTCGAACACTGGGCGGTCCGCGACGACGCCGGGGATGGCTTCAATCGGGCGGGGCTCGGCTGTGCCGGTCAGCTGGCGCATCAGCTGGCCTCAGCTGTGATCTGATTCCCATCACCCCCGTCTGTCTTGATGCGTCGCCGAGACTTGTCCTGCGCAGTGGTGACCAGGGATGAGAACGCGAACGTCCTCGTTGGCGCTTGCCAAGGGGCAAGAGGGACTCACGACACCGCGGAAGGCCGCAAGCGGGCGCCAGGCAGCGCAAGGCCCTCGTCGCGAGCGTGAGCGGGCGCTGGCGCTCCCCATGCCTGACTACCTGCACCGCAGCACTGATAAGGCAGAGGTCAGTGGTTCAAGTCCACTTAGGCCCACTAAAGTGCCTCTGACTGGGAGCTTTACTTCTCCGGTCAGCACCCTGGCCCCCCCGATACAACTCGTTGGATCAGCCTAAGTTTGCTATAACATGCCTCCGACCAGGCATTCTCCGAACGAGATGACCTCTGCCCCTCGCGGGCAGTGTTCACGTCGGATTCCGAGATTGATGCGTTGTGGCTAGGTGCTTCACATGTCGCCTGGCCGATGCGTGGTCGCGGGACACTGGTGGGACTCAGGAGGGACTCTTTGAGTTGGATACGAACCCGCAATTGACAGTGAGCCAGGTCCCCATCGTCGATGGGGGTCGCGCCAGTCGCCCACTAACTTAACTGAGTAGAGTTCGGCCTTGACCGCCGAGGAACACGACATCCTGGCCGGCCTGTGCCCACATCTCCGCAGCGCGCCGTCGGCGACGGTCGCGCCGATTCCCGTGCGTCACCCGCAATCTTTCAACGGCGGGGAGCTCGGCGAGCGGCGCCTCGGGGACTGACGAGAGGGAGGCGGCCAGACCTCGTACGAGGGGCTGGCCGGCAGGTTGTCGGCTTCTTCGAGCGACTCATCGCGCCGCCAGATGAAGCGTGATGGAAGGCCGCAGGTGGTGGCGTCCTCAGCCGTCCCGGCGCGCATTGGTGCAACAGGCGCGCTCCACCGACTCGGCGGTCGGGCCCGGTTAGTGGCCGTCCTCGACGTCAGCGGTGGCCAGCCAGGCTCCTTGGTACGACTCGCTCATCCCCGAAGTCCTCCTCAACCTCCGCGACCGGCGCCCGACCTCACGGGCGACAGCCACGGCATTGTCACGGAACTCGGGTCTGTACAGCGCTATTCGAGCTGAGACCAATGATCGGGTTCAGGTGCGGTCTAGCTTGGGTTCTTCTCGGATGGTGTCCACGATGCTGCGTAGCTTGAGCAGCGAGTCCCGTACCCGACCGTCGTGGTCGTTGAGGGCCTGGATGACTTGTGAGCGGACGGGCCCGAAGAGGGTGGCGGCATGTTGGTGGGTTCGTCGCCCATCGGCGGTGAGGTGGATGCGGTACGAACGTCGATCGCTCTGGTGGGGTTTGCGGGTGACGTGTCCTCGCGCCTCCAACCGTTTCACGTAGCTCGACACTGAGGTGCGCGGTGCGGCCATCCACTTACTGAGCTCCGCCGGGGTGATGCCCGGGGAGGCGGCGAGCACGGAGTAGATGGCGAACTCGTCGCCCGTGACACCGGCAGGGCCCGCCACGGTGTCCAGGAGGTCGTTGGTCGACCGGGAGACAAGCCACACCAGAAACAACGGGTCGACCCCCTGCTCCTCAATCTCGTTGGCCGACAGGGCCTTGACAGAAGTAGTACGAACTCGCATCATGGTGCCATTGTAGTACGAAACCGTAGTGATTCAACCACAGGCCGGGCGAGTTGGCCGGCGGAACAGGAGATGCCATGAGAACCACCGCTACCGACCGAGGTGGGCTAGGGGAAACGATCGGCGTCGGTACGCCGCCGGGCGGGGTCAGCGCAGCGGTGAAGGCCATGATGCGCAAAGACGGGGTTCCGGGCGTGTCGGTTGCGGTGGTGTCCCGCGACGGTGTGCTGCTGGCCGGAGGCTGGGGGTTGGCCGACCGATCCGAGAGCCGATCAGCGTTGGCGTCCACGGCCTACCTGTGGTTCTCGATGACCAAGATCGTGACCGCCACGGCCGCCCTTCGTCTCGCCGACGAGGGTCGCCTCGATCTGGGCGCCCCGGTTGGGCAGTATGTGGACTACCTGCAAGCACCCGGGAACCGGCAACCGACCGTGCGGCAGCTGCTCACCCATACCGCTGGACTCGGCAATCCATTGCCGATCCGCTGGGCGCACCTCGCCGGAGCGGAAGGACCCGAGCCGGAGGCTCTGCTTCGCCGGGTGATGGAGCGTCGCAACGCCTACCGCTACCCGGTGGGACAGTCGGCGAGATACTCCAACGTCGGATACCTGGCGCTCGGGCAGGTCATCAGCGCGGCGGCTCGCATGCCGTTCCAGGCCTACGTCGAGCAGTCCGTGCTGCGGCCCGTCGGCATGGACCACACCGGCTTCACCTACTCAGCAGGTGCGGACCGGGCCACTGGCTACGTCAAGGTACCGCGA
Source organism: Propionibacteriaceae bacterium (assembly GCA_035634295.1). GTDB lineage: Bacteria > Actinomycetota > Actinomycetes > Propionibacteriales > Propionibacteriaceae > Microlunatus. Next base: position 4,529 of record DASQDG010000046.1, read on the forward strand.
GTTGCTGATCCGGTGCTCCGCCGCCTGCTGCCCCACGGGGTGGTCGGGAACCGGCACGGTCCGTACCTGGCGCTGAACCAGTTCTACGTCGACGGACCGGCGTACGGCGGCCTGGTCGGGAACGCCATGGACGCCAGCAGATTCCTCCGCATGCACCTGGGCGACGGGGAGATTGACGGACACCGGGTCCTGGACCCGGGAACCGCCCGCTCCATGCGCAGCATCGACCACCCCGGGAAGCCGTTCAACCACGGCGCTGGCTGGTTCCGCCGACCCAGAAAGTCGCCCGGAAGCTGCGTGGAGCACTTCGGCACCGGCGCCGGCTTCTGGAACCTCATGCGCCTCTACCCCGACCGCGGCATCGGCGTCGTCATCATGACCAACAGCACCACAAGCTACGACTTCGAACCTGTCCTCGCCCTCCTGGCCGGTGCGTCATGGTCGTAATCGCCGTCATCGCGCTGATCCGAGGGACCTTCATGATCAACAACCAGCGGACAGCGCCGGCCGCCCGACGCAAACCGCCGAGCCGCATCGGAATCGAGTGGATCCCGCCGCTGGTGAACTACCCCGCCCGGGCAAGCCGACGGCCAGCGCGCGGATCACCGCTTACACCCACGAGGAGACAAACCTATCCACGCCCTCAACACCCACAACTCATCGTGCGACCGACCGCTGACCACCATCACCGAAAGGCACGCCATGTCCACCACCGAAGTTCCAGCCACCCCGGCAAAGGAACTCTCAAGACCCAGCCGCCACGAAGCGCGAAACCTCACCGCCGACGTCGCTGGCGCGCCTACCGGTCCCCGACGCTGCGGCGCGAATCAATTAAACCGGCCACCCGATCACGCCGAAAGGTCTGCGCGGGTGGATGGCGCGACGGCCCGTGATCTCGTTCTTGATTCTGCTGTTCACCCTGGCCTACCCGTTCATGAGCCTGCCGGTGCTGGCTGCCCACGGCGTCATCCCCGACGGCTGGATGCCGCAGCTACCGGGCGTGGACCCGGATCGCCGCGACGATGCTGGTCTTCCTGGCCCTTCTGCCCACAACCCTCCTGGTGACCTGGGCTGTCGACGGCCGACCCGGTGTCCTCCGGCTGGCCCGCCGGAGGTTCCGCTGGCGCATTGGAGCCCGCTGGTGGCTCATCGTCATCGCGGGACTGCCCACGCTGACCATGGCCTTGGCCCTCCTGCTCGGTGACCACCTGACCCCGGTCGATGTTGTGCCGTTCGCGATCACCCAGACCCTCGGGTTCCTCGTCAATCTCCTGCTCATCAATCTGTGGGAAGAGACCGCGTGGGCCAGTTTCGTCCAAACCCGGCTCGAACGGCGGCACAGCCTTCCCATCGCCGCCACGCTGACCGCCATCCCCTTCGCGCTCATCCACATGCCGCTGCACTTCATCGGCGGGTTCACTACATCACGAGCTGAAACTCCGTCGTTTGAAGCGGGCACAGAGCGGTGAGCCCGCTGGCCCCGACCGCCTTGGGCTCCAGCGAATTGCTGCCCGGCTGCCTCCGCGGGACTGTCCGGAAAACGGTGTAAGTGGCCCAACGCGCTGAGGTGGCTCAGCGGAAAGGGTCACGATGACCGAAACACTGGTGGCTGTGAGTCCACCATCACGAGATCCGGCGGATCAGCTGTCGACCGAAGAGCTGGCCGCGGCCAGAGAGCT
>DASQDG010000047.1:0-24378 GCA_035634295.1 Propionibacteriaceae bacterium
CGACGAGCTGGCGGGTCTCCTCGGTCACCGGCACGTGCAGCGAGACCGCGTGCGCACGAGCCAGCAGGTCGGGAAGTCCGACCAGCTCGATCCCGGCCTCCAGGGCGGCTTGTCGCTGGGCGTACGGGTCATAGGCCAACACCTCGAAGCCGAAGGGGCGCAGTCGGCGGGCCAGGCCTTGGGCGATCCGGCCGGCCCCGATCAGCCCGATGGTGGTGTCACCGAAGCCCGGCAGCGAGCCGAGCGCCCTCGGTTCACACCAGCCGTCACGGCGGATGGCCTCGTCGTAGGCGGGCAGCTTGCGCAGCAGGCTCAGCAGGCAGGCCGCGGCGTGGTCGGCCACGGTGTCGCTGCCGTAGTCCGGCACATTAGCCACCGCCACACCTAGTCGCCGGGCGGCGTCGGTGTCCACGTTGTCGAAGCCGATGCCGTAGCGGATCACGGTGGCGCCGGCGGCCAGCCCGGCGAGCACCTTCTCGGTGATCGGGGCGAAGTTGACCAGCACCACATCGGCGCCCGCGGTAGCGGCCAGCGTCTCCTCCTCGGTCTCACACTGCCGGCTGTCGAACTCGGCCCCGCGCTCTCGGGCCAGCTGCTCTTCGGTCTCCGTGCCGCCGAAGACCTGGTCGGTGACGACCACCCGCTTGGTCATGGCACTGACACGGAGGCGCCGCTGGCCGCCAGCACGCCTCGGCCGGCCAGGTTGAGCATCAGCTCGCGGATGCCGAACGACCAGGGATCGGCCTGCTCGGCCGCCGTGACGGTGTTCACCAGCGTGCCTAACCGGGGGGTGGAGATGCTGACCACGTCGCCCGCCTGGTGCGTGAAGCCCTGGCCGGCGGCGCCCCGATCGTCGGTGGGCGCGAACATGGTGCCGGTGAAGAGGGCGAAGCCGTCGGGATACTGGTGGTGCGGACCATAGGCGTGATTCACCAGATCCACCGGGTCGCGGCTGATCTCGCTCATCGAGCTGACCGCGCGCAGCTGATAGCCCTCCAAGCCCTCGATCGACAGGGTTACGTCCAAGGCCCGTACGTCGTCGGCCGTGAACCGCTCGTCGAACAGCCGGATGAACGGACCCAGCGCACAGGAGGCGTTGTTGTCCTTGGCCTCGGTCAGCAGCAGCGCACTGCGTCCCTCGAAGTCGCGCAGGTTGACGTCGTTGCCCAGCGTTGCTCCCACGGCCTGACCACTACTGGTGACCGCCAGCACCACCTCCGGCTCCGGGTTGTTCCAGCTGGAGCGCGACAGCACGCCGACATCGGCGCCGGTGCCCACCGCCGACAGCACAGGGGCCTTGGTGAAGATCTCCGGGTCCGGTCCGATGCCCACCTCGAGGTACTGCGACCACAGCCCCTCGGCGGTCAGCACCTCCTTGACCCGCTGAGCCTCCGCCGATCCTGGTAGGACCTGGGCCACCGCGCCGCCGATCACCTCGCCAAGGTGCTGGCGGATGTCGTTGGCCCGAGTGGGATCGCCCTTGGCGTTCTCCTCGATCACCCGCTCGAGCATGCTGCGCGCGAAGGTGACTCCGGCGGCCTTGATCACCTGCAGGTCAAACGGGGCCAGCAGCCGGGGGCGGCTCCGGTCCCGGCTCAGGGTGGCATCCAGCACCTCGGCCAGGGGCCAGGACCTCGTCCCCTGCGCCGCGCCCGCCAGCCCGAGCCGGTCCTCGGCGTCGAGCAGGTCCGACATGGTGGGGCAGGTGTCGGTCAGGTCGACGACCTCGGCCCCTCGGACCGCAACGACGCACGGGCCGATCTCGGGATCGAACACGCGTCCGACCAGTGTGGCCTCGGCTGCGTCGGTCGGCAGTACGGCGTCGCGGTAGTCCAGCGGGGTGACCATCAGTGTCGGCTCCTCGGGGCGAGTTGTCAGAGGGAAGGCTTTCGGAGTGTCCTGTCGGCGGGTCAGGTGAGCCGATCCGTCGTCAGGCGGCCGTTCACCCGCCGGGTCAGTTGCAGCGGGTTGTCATCGGCCAAGGCGGGCGGCAGCAGGGCCGCGGGCGCTGACTGGTAGCTGACCGGCCGCAGCCAGCGGTTGATCGCGGTGGCACCCACCGAGGTGTAGTCCAGGGTGGTGGCGGGGTAGGGACCGCCGTGGGTCATCGCCCAGGTGACCGCGACTCCGGTCGGCCAGCCGTTCCAGATCACTCGGCCGGATCGTCTGGACAGCAGCGCGATCAGCTCGGCCAGCTCGCCGGCTTCTTGGTCGCTGCCCTGGACGGTTGTGGTGAGGCTGCCCTCCATGCTGGCGAGCGCCGCTTTCAGCTCCTCGTCGGAGGCATACTCCACCAACACCGAGGTCGGGCCGAACACCTCGGTCAGCAGCTCGTCGGCGTGCCGCAGAAAGTCGGCGCCGCTGACCGCGAGCAGGGAGGGGGCCGCGGTCAGGCCCTCGTTGGGCCCGCCGTCCACCAGCGTCCGGACACCCTCGGTCCGGCGGACATCGCCGAGGGTGTCGCCGTAGCCGTCGGCGATCTTGTCATAGAGCAGCTCTCCGGCGCCGACCTCCCGGGTGCGTTGAGCGATCTCGTCGACCAGCCGATGCCCGGCCGGCACGAACAACAGCCCCGGCTTGGTGCAGAACTGGCCCACGCCCAACGTGAAGGAGCTGACGAAGCCGTCGGCGATCTCGGCCGTACGCTCGTCGGCCGCGCGGCGCGTCACCACGGCGGGGTTGATGCTGCCCAGCTCACCGAAGAACTTGATCGGCGTCGGCCGGCTGGTCGCCAGATCGTAGAGTGCGCGCCCGCCGCGCACCGAGCCGGTGAAGCCGGCCGCGGTGACCCGGTCGTCGGTGACCAGTTGGACTCCGGCGTCCATCCCTTCGATCAGCGCGAACGTGCCGGCCGGGGCCCCAGCGCCGGCCAGGGCCGACTGCACCAGCTCGGCGGCGCGCCGGGAAGTTTCCGGGTGCCCCGGGTGTGCCTTGACCACGACTGGGCACCCCGCAGCCAGGGCCGAGGCGGTGTCGTTGCCGGCCACCGAGAACGCGAACGGGAAGTTGCTGGCCGCGAAGACGCCCACCGGTCCCAGCGGCACCAGCATCCGGCGGATATCGGGCTTGGGCCCGAGCGCGAACTCGGGGTCGGGCAGGTCGATCACCACCTCGAGATAGCTGCCCTCCTCGATGACGTCGGCGAACAGCCCGAGCTGGACGCTGGTCCGCTTGACCTCACCCTGCAGTCGCCCGCTGGGCAGGTGGGTCTCGGTCTCGGCCAGCTTGACCAGCTCGTCGCTGTGCGCGTCGAGCTCGGCGGCCACGGCTCGGAGCCAGCTGGCGCGAGTCCCTGGGTCGCTGGCTGCCAGCACCGGCGAGGCGGTGACCGCCAGAGCCAGCGTGGAGTCGAGCTGCTGCGGGGTGGTGTCCTGGCTCATCTGGAGCTCCTTGAACGTTGCCGGGAGTGGGCAGCCCCACCAACAGGTGGCGCCCAGAGGGTCGCCACCTGTCGAAGGGCGGTCTCAGACGCCGGCGAAGTAGGCCTCGACCGCGTCGAAGTCCACACTGCTGTCGGCGACCATGCCTAGTTTGTCGTAGTGCTGGCGGCGCTTGCGCATGTCACTGAGCAAGATGGCCCGCGCATAGCCCGCAACCTCGTGGGCAATCGTCTGAGGCACCACGATCACGCCGTCGTCGTCGGCGCCCACGATGTCACCGGGGTTGACCTGGGTGCCTCCGCAGGCGATGGTCGTCTGCGTCTCCACGGTCTCGATCCTTCCCGGGATGATGGTGCGACCGCGGTAGCGCGACACCACTGGCGTGCGCTGGGCCTCCACTTCGGCAGTGTCTCGGCAGTATCCGTCGGTGACGATCCCCACAGCGCCGTTGACGATGGCGCCCATCGAGTTCTCCGAGCCCCAGTAGCCGACTTCCTGACCACCGCCGGAGTCCATCACGATCACGTGCCCGGGCTTGAGGTCCGTCGGCAGCCGCGCCGGCGGGTACTTCTCGAACCAGCGGCCATGGGCCTCGACGATGTCTTGGGTGGTGTCGAGCTTCCACATCGGCTTGTTGGACGGTACGCACCGGATGGTGGCCGCCTCACCGAAGAACTGCATGCCCGACCACAGAGGCCGCAGCTCCGGCGACATCAGGCCGATGTTGAAGTAGCCGATGCCGTCCATGGCGTCGACCACGTCCACCACCCGTAGATATCTGAACAAGCTGGACAGATTGTCCGGGTCGGCCTTGCTGGGCAGGTTCTCGTCGTTCGGGTTTCTCGGGTCAGTCACGTTTCTCCTTGAGTTCGCGTGGGTGTGCGTCACAGTCGTTTCGGGCGCGCGAGGGCGTCTGCCTCGCTCGGGTTGGGCTAGCCGGGACCACGTCCCTCCGGCTCGGACCGGTCCAGCCCGTACCACTGTGTGGCGGTGCCGGCCAGCGCACGCTCTAGGTCGGCGCCGCGATAGTGGCCACGGACCACCGATTCGGTGTCCGACCAGGCTTGGGTGTACGTCGACCGCAGCGTGACCACGGGCCAGTTGCTGGCCAGCATCACCCGCTCGGGTCCGAATGTCTCGCAGACCCAGCTCAGGTAAGGCTCGAGCTCGCGCGGCGCCCATGGTGACCAGGCCGACAGCACGTCGAGGCCTACCGACAGCTTGACCGCCACCCCCGGGCACTCCGACAGCTGCTGCAGGTGATCGGCCCATGGTTGCCAGCCCCCGACCTCGACCGGCGGCCGGCCCAGGTGGTCGATGACGATCCGCAGGTCCGGCAGCGCCTGCGCCAGCTGGAGGACGGCGGCCGTCTGTTCGCTGCTCACCGGTACGACGTCCCAAGCCAAACCCCGCGCGGCGAGCTCGGCCATCAGGTCGAGCACCGCCGGCTTCTGCAGCCAGGTCATCGGATCCCGGCCGATGAGGCAACGCACCCCCGACAGTTTGTCGATGCGCACGCGCGCCAACTCCGCCAGGGCGCGGCCAGGCTCGGACAGCGGCGCCCAGGCCACCACGCCGGCCACCAGCGGGTCCTTCGCAAACGCCGCCAGCCGGTCGTTCTCGGCCGGCTCGTCTACCGACTCCACCAGGACCGTCCGGGACACCCCGACCTGCTGGGCCTGGGGCAGCAGGTCGTCTGGAGTGAAGTCTCGCGCGATGGCGTCGTGGTGCGACGTACGCCACGGCTGGTCCTGGTCGACCACCCGCCAGAAGTGCTGGTGGGCGTCGATCTTGACCGCGGAGGGGCTCATCATCTCCCCTTCCAGTCGGGGCGCCGGTGTTCGAGGAAGGCGTGCACGCCCTCGCGGAAGTCGGCACTGCCATAGCAGCGCCGCAGCAGGTCGTCGGCGGGTGACACCTCACGTGCCAGCCGGCGGTCGATCTCCTTCAGCGCGGCCAAGGTGAGAGGGGCTCCCCGGAGGATTCGCGACGTCACCGTGGCGACCTCCTGCTCCAGGGCGGCGGCCGGGACCACCGAGGCCACGAAACCGGCCGTGGCGGCATCGGAGGCGGGCAGCAACGTCGACGTCAGCAGCATGGCCATCGTGCGGCCGCTGCCCAGTCGACGCTCCAGCCTGGCGACCACGGTCGGCGGCAGGCAGTTGCCCAACGTTCGAGCCACCGGGACTCCGAACACCGACTCCTCGGTGGCGATGATGACGTCGCTGCACGCGGCCACGGCCAGTCCCGCACCCACCGCGGGGCCCTGCACCACCGCCAGCACCGGCACCTCGACGGCCAGCAGTGCGTCCAACATCCGGCCGACCCGGCGCTCGTAGGCGATGCCGTCGTCACCGCTGCGGAACTCGGTGAACTGAGCGATGTCGGTGCCGGCCGCGAACGCCTGGCCGCCGGCTCCTCGAATCACCATCAGCCGCACCTCGGCGTCGTCGCCGACCGAGGAGCAGATCGACTCGAGGGCGTCGTACATGCCCCAGGTGAAGGCGTTGCGCTTGCCAGGGTTCGAAAGCTCGACCGTGGCCACCCCCGCGGCCACCTGCATTGTCACTCGTCCTGCTGAGGTGGTCTCGCTCATGCTGGTGCGGCTGCTGCCCGCGGCACTCCATGATCAGCGCGAGCCACCTCGTCCAGCACCTCCGAGGTGTGCTCGCCGAGCAGCGGCGGTGGGGTGCGAACGCGGGGCGGGGTCCGTTGGAGCTTGATCGGTGAGGCGAGGACGGGGATGACCCCCTCCACCGGATGGTCGAAGTGCTGAATCATCTCGCGCGCCTTGACGTGCGGATCCTCGTCGAGCACCTGTTGGTAGTTGCGGATGGGACCGGCCGGCACACCGGCCTCCAGCAGCACGCGCACCCAGTGGTCGGTGGTCCGGTCGACGAACAACGGGGTCAGGCTCGCGACCAGCGCGGCCCGGTTGGCCATCCGGCGGTTGTTGTCCAGGAAGCGGGGATCCTCGATGAGCTCCTCGGCGCCGAGCACCTGGCACAGCAACCGCCACAGCTTCTCGTTGTTGGCGCCGATGGTGACGTAGCCGTCGGCGGTCTCCACTGCCTGATAGGGGGCGGACATCCGGTTCGCCGAGCCCAGTGCCACGGGCGCCTCGCCGGTGGCCCAGAATTCGGTGGACTCCCACACCGACATCGCCAGCGCCGACTCGAAGAGCGACGTCTCCAGGTATTGCCCCTGGCCAGAACGCTGCCGCTCGACGTAGGCGGTCAGGATGCCGATCGCGCAGAACATGCCCGCGCCGAGGTCTGCGACCGGCAGCCCGCTCTTGACCGGTGCTCCGCCAGGCTCACCGGTGATGCTCATCACCCCGGTCATCGCCTGCGCGATCAGGTCATATCCGGGGTAGTTCGCATAGGGCCCGGTCTGACCGAAGCCCGAGATTGAGGCGTAGATGAGCCCGGGGCGATGCGGGCTCAAGGTCTCGTAGTCCACCTTCAGCCGCCGGGTCACCCCGGGTCGGAAGTTCTCCACCACCACGTCCGCAGTGGCCACCAGGGCGTAGAACTGCTGCAGCCCATCGGCTGACTTGAGGTCGAGGACCACGCTGCGCTTGTTCCGGTTGAGAGAGAAGAAGGCCCTGCTGTCCTCGCCTTTGACTGCGGTGCCCCAGGACTTGCGGGTTTGGTCCCCCACCGTCGGGCTCTCGATCTTGATCACGTCGGCCCCCATGTCGGCGAGGATCATGGTGCAGAACGGACCGGACATCACCTGGGTGAGGTCGAGCACGCGGATGCCGTTGAGAGCCGCCGGCGGTTCAGCTGCGACGCTCTCCTGGCCGTTCTCGGTGGTCATAGCACTCCTGGGTTGAGAATCTCTGCTGCCGGTCCGGCGCGGGCCGCACGTACGGCCCGCACCGGAAAGCAACGGCTAACCGAGCGTGGCGTTGGTCTCGGTGAAGAAGGCGTCGACCGCCTGCTCCACCGTCTTGCGACCGAACGAGGCCTCGTCGTAGTTGCGCAGGAACGACTGCTGGAAAGCGGCGTTGAACCCCGGGGGGAACGAGATCACCGGCGGGTCGTTCTTCAGGATCGTCTGGTAGAGCGCGAGCTCCCTCTTCTTCAGCGGCGGCAACGAGGCGTCGCTCAACTGCTCCTGAAGCACCTTGGAGTTGGTCGCAGCGCCGTTGTCGGAGGCGAAGGACTTGCCCGCCTCCGGGTCGTTGGTGAAGAAGTTGATGAAGGAGGCAGCGGTGGGCACGTTGTTGCAGTTGGCCGAAATGCCGAAGCCGGAGGCGAAGATGGCGTTGCCCGAGCCGGCCGAGCCGACAGGGTAGTTGAGGCTGGTCAGCTCGCCACCCTTGCGACCGGTCAGGGTCTTCTGTGCGTTGAACAACGCGTTGCCCGGGATGAAGTCGACCATCACGTCACCGGTGGCCAGGTAGCCCTGGTCGGGGCCGACTGGCTGCTCCGCGGCCTTGGCCGGTGGCACGGTCACGCCCGCCTTCTGCAGGTCGATCCACAAGCTCCAGAACTCGGTCAGCTGCTCCTTGGTGAACCCGAGCTTGCCGTCGTCGGCGAACATCTTGATGCCGTTTGCCTGGGTCCAGGCGTTGATCGGACCGGTCGCACCGCCGGAGTTGCCGACCACATATTTGCCCGCTGGCAACTTGGCCTTGGCCTTCTTGAGATAGGCGACGAACTCGTCCCAGGTGTAGTCCGGGTCCGGTACGCCAACGCCGGCCTTGTCGGCCAGCGTCTTGTTGAACGCCACCGAGTCATAGGCAGCGCCGTAAGGGACGAAGTAGGTCTTGCCGTCTTTGCCCTTCCCGGCCGCGAGCACCGCGGGCGGGATGTCGGCGACATTGATCGAGCCTGCGGCGATCATGTCGTCGAGCGGCAGGAGCACCGACCGCTTGACGTAGTCGTTGACCTGGCGGCCCTGCATCTGCACCGCACACGGCAGCGACTTGCTGCTGGCCTGGACGTTGAGCCGGTCGAAATACTTGGCGAAGTCGGCCGACTGGCGCTCGGTGGTGACGCCCGGGCTCTTCTTCTCGAACATGTCGATCACGGCGTTGGTCTTGGCGTTGCGGCTGTCCCCACCCCACCAGGCGACCTGGATGTTCCCCTTCACCTCGCCCTTGCCGTCCGAGGACTGCACCTCGCCGGCCTTGGTCCCGCCGCCGCACCCCGCGAGCAGCGCCGCTGCTGCGACGCTGGCGGTCACGAGGAGCTGCATCGGTCTCCGTGTTGTACGCATGTCTGTTCCTTTTCTGATCCGAGGAGCCCGGTTCACTTGAGACCGGTGGTGGCGATGCCTTCGACGAGAAGGCGTTGTGAGGCGATGAAGAACGCGACGATGGGCGCCAGCGAGAGCGTGGACATGGCGAACAACGTCCCGTACGTGCTCTGGCCGGTCTGGTCGAGGAAGGAGTTGAGCCCCAACGGAACCGTCCAGAGATCGGATTGGGTGAGGTAGAGCAGTGGTCCCAGCAGGTCATTCCAGGTGGCGATGAAGGTGAACATCGCCGTGGTTCCGATGGCCGGCAACGACAACGGGATGATGATGCGCCAGAAGATGCCGAAGTGCCCGGCGCCGTCGATCCGCGCTGACTCGTCCAGCGACAACGGGATGTTGCGGATGAACTGAACCATCAAGAAGATGAAGAACGCCTCGGTGCCCAGCCAATGCGGCACGACCAGCGGCAGATAGGTGTTGATCCAGGACAGGTTGTTGAACAGTACGTACTTGGGCACCAGCGTGACGTGCTGGGGGAGGAGCATGGTGCCCAGAAGGAGGGCGAACAGGAAGCCCTTGAGCGGAAACCGAAGTCTGGCGAAGGCGTACGCGGTCAGCGTGCAGGCGAACAGCGTGCCGGCGATGGAGAGCACGGAGATCGCGAAGGAGTTGAAGAAGTAGGTGGAGAAGTTGAGCGTGCCGACGCTCCAGCCGTTGGCGTAGTTCCGCAGGGTGTAGCGCTCCGACGTCAGACCGAGCCCGTTGAATGTCTGGTCGCCGGGCCGCAAGGACGCCGCGACCATCCAGATCAGCGGATAGAGCAGGACGGCCAGGGCACAGATGATCAGGCTGTGCCGGACCACGGCCAGCGCCAGCTTGTTCTGCACCGGCCGTCGGGGCAGCAGCTTGCCCGCTGCTGAGCTGGCGGGCGGACGGTCGCCGGTGCGCGAGCTGGGGTCCAAGGTGGCGGTCATCAGCTCTCATCTCCGTAGACGACCCACTTGCGGGAGGTGGCGAACAAGATGGCGGTGAAGATGGCCAGCACGATCAGCAGCACCCAGGCCATGGCTGAGGCGTAACCCATCTGCAGCGACCGGAAGCCCTTCTCGTAGAGGTAGAGGGTGTAGAACAGCGTGGAGTCCACCGGGCCTCCCGTGCCGGAGCTGATCACGAAGGCTCCGGTGAAGGCCTGGAAGGCGTGAATGGTGCCCATCAGCAGGTTGAAGAAGACCAGCGGGGTCATCAGTGGAAGGACCACTGAGAAGAAACGTCGGACGGTTCCTGCTCCGTCCACCTCGGCGGCCTCGAGCAGCTCCTTGGGCACCTGCCGGAGCCCGGCGAGGAAGATGATCATCGTCGAGCCGAAAGCCCACAGACTGAGCGTGATGACCGAACCGAGCGCCCGGTCGGGGTCACCGACCCAGCTGCCGACGTTGTCGATCCCGAAGAAGCCCAGCGCGGTGTTGACCAGCCCGTCGGCACCCCAGACCTGACGCCACAGAGCGGCCACGGCGACGCTGGCGCCCATCAGCGACGGAAGGTAGAACAGCGCCCGGTAGCCGGTCAGGAACCTCATGTTGCGGTTGAGCAGCAGGGCCAGCAGCATCGACACCACCTGCAGCAGAGGCACGAAGATGACGACGTAGATCAAAGTCACGCGGACGGACTTCCAGTACCGCGGATCGGCGGTGAACATCACCTCGTAATTGCCCAGGCCGATCCACTCCGGCGGGCTGAGCAGGTCGTAGCGGGTGAACGAGAGGTAGAGGGAGTAGAACATCGGGCCGATGGTCAAGACGGCCAGCCCGATCAGCCAGGGCAGCAAGAAGAGGTAGCCCGCGATGCCCTCGCGGATGGTGGGGCGCTGCAGGAAAGGCACCCTGCTGGAGGCAACGGGGGCTGGGGCAGCAGAGGTCGTCATCGCGGCCATCTCCGTCACCGCCCGCTCTGCACGACTTGTGACCCTCGGGCTTGCTCGGCGTGCTGCTGCACGGCCACGGGCAGCACGCCGCTTAGCAGCGCAGCCAACGGGGCGGCCAGTTGCTGGTCGGCGGCGGCTCGGACCACGTCCAGCAGGTCCTTGCTCCAGGGGCGATGCTCAGCGGGCACGGCCGCTTCGTCGTAGTCGGCCGACAGCTTGTCGTAGAAGCCCCAGTTGTCCGTGGCCCAGGATGCGCCGGTGCCTGAACCGATAGCGTTCAGCACCTGGTCCTCGGAGACTCCGTAGGCCTGGGCCAGGCTCATCGCCTCGTAGGCGCCAGCGAGGGCGGAGAACAGCATCAACTGGTTGGCGAGCTTCACCGCAGATCCGGCGCCTGGGCGCCCGACATGGACGATTTCGTTCGCCTCGGCGTCGAGCACCGGGCGACCCCGCTCGAGATGCTCCGCGGTGGCGCCGACCATGGCAGTCAGCTCTCCCGACCGCGCTCGGCCTGCTCCGCCGCTGACCGGAGCATCAAGAAAAGCGATGCCGCGCTCCGCACATCGAGCGGCGAGATCGATAGCGACGCCCGGCAGTACGGTGCTGTGCACCAGCACGGTCGCAGTGGGGGCCAGCCGCTCGAGCAGACCGTGATCGAGCAGAACCGCCGACGCGACAGCGCCGTCGGGCACGGCCAAGCAGAGGTAGTCACAGGCGGCGAGTGCCGACGGCTCGGCGGCCGCTTCGCCACCGGCGGCCACGGCCTTGGCGACCCGGTCGCCGTTGGAGTCGTACACCACGACGCGCCAGGAACGCTCGGCCAGGTTGGCCACCATGGGCAGCCCGAGGTTGCCCAACCCGATAAAGCCGATCGACTCCGAGGCCACGATCCTCCTCCGCAGTGAGATAGAGATCTTCTGAGAAGTATGCAAGTGCGTTCGACGATTGTCTACAAAATACAGAAAGCAGTTTGTGTATCGTGATCAGAACCAACACGCGAGGAGCGGCACATGGCCCTGTCCGAGGCGGTCCAGGCCTCCGAACCAGCGCCTGACCACCGGCTGCGCGCTCCAAGCCTGGTGAAGCTGGCGGCGGACTCCATCCGCAAGATGATTCTCGCTGGCGACTTCGCCCCCGGCCAGCGATTGTTGGAGGAGAGGCTGACAGCCCAGCTGGCGATCTCGCGTCCACCTTTGCGTGAGGCGCTACGCATCCTGGAGAACGAGGGGCTGATCACCACGCTGCCTCGCCGGGGGTCCACCGTGACCACGCTCACCGACCGCGACGTCTTCGAGATCCTCACGTTGCGGTCGGCCCTGGAGCGCATGGCGTTTGAGCTCGGCATCCCGGTGACGCGGTCTGAGCTGCTGGACCCATCTCGAGCAGCGCTGCTCGAGATGGAGCGGTGCGCCGCTGAGGGTGACCGCGGTGCGCTGGTGCTGGCGGGATATGCCTTCCACTCTGCACTGATTGAGATCGCCGACCATCGACGCCTGGTCACCACCTATGCCTCGGTGCAGCAGCAGCTGCTGCTCTGCATGGCCCGAAACCTCATAGTGCGGGAGCAGTTCTATGAGGACCTCGAGCAGCATGCCGCTCGTCACCGAGTGCTACTCGAAGCAGTGGAGTCCGGAGACCGAGATCGGGCGCTCGCCGAGCTCTCGGTTCATGGCGAGCGTTCGTTCGAGAAGCTGCAGGCGAGCAGGCCACCGGAGAGACCGAGTTCCATGGCGTCGCTGGACCGAGGTGCGGCACGGTCCAGAGCAGGAGATGACCGGTAGTGCCTGAGGGTGCCGTCCCTGCTCGGAGGGCGGGCGTCCTGGTCCACGCGGGGTCTGAGGACGCTGTCGGCGGTGTTCGAGCGAGATGGGGGAGAGGGGCAGGTGGCGCGTTGTGAGGGTCCTGTTCTCGTCTACGCCGTTGGCGGGACACTTCGGGCCGATGGTGCCATTCGTGAAGTCTCTGGCGAGGAATGGACACGCGGTGGCGGTGGCAGCGCCGGGCGCGCTCGAGCCCATGGTCACCGCCCTCGGTGCGGACTTCTGGCCTCTGGATAACCCGGCAGAGGACGTCATCGGCCCTGCGTTCGCTGCGATGCGGGAAATGTCGCATGAGGAGGCGACGCAGTGGATGGCTGGTGAGATCTTCGGCCGCATCCGAACAGAGGCAGCGATTCCCGGATTGCTTCACGCGGCCGATCAATGGCATCCGGACGTTGTCGTTCGGGAGACAGCAGAGTTTGCCGGCGGGGTGGTCGCCGAACTGCTCAGCATTCCGCATTGCCGTATCGGCATCGGGATCGGGAGGACGGAGGAGCTGTTCGTGCGGGCGGCCGCAGCCGCAGTGTCAGACATCCGTCATGCCCACGGGATGCCCGCGGATCCCCAGGGTCTGCAACTGCGGGAAGCGCCCTACCTGACGTTTTTCCCGGACGGACTGGAGGACCAGCAGTCCCCGGCACCACCTCACGCCCTGCGGTTTCGTGACCCGTCGTGGCGCACACCATCGATCGAGTCTGGCCAACAGACGCCGCCGTTCGTGTATGTGACGTTCGGCAGCGTCGCAGCACAGCTGGACGGCCCATCGCAAGTGTTCACCGAAGCTCTGCGGGCGGTCGCGCAGTTGGACATCGACGTCCTGGTCACGATCGGGCACGGAATGGATCCCGACCGGCTCGGCCTTCTCCCACCGCGGATTCGGGTCGAACGCTGGGTCGACCAAGCGAGCGTGCTTCGCACCGCATCAGCCGTGCTTTGCCACGGCGGCGGCGGGACGGTCATCGGCGCGCTCGCGGCCGGAGTGCCCATCGTCGCCGTCCCGCTCTTCGCCGAGGATCAGCACATCAACGCTCGCCAGATCGAGGCTGCCGGTGCTGGCCTCAGGGCCGATCCGCAGCATGATGAGCTGCGCGAAGCTTTGGCTGCCGTCCTTGGGCACAGGCATTTCCAAGCAGCAGCAGGCGAGTTGGCGAGGCAAATCCAGACTCACACCCCCACGGACGATCTTGACCTCCCATCCGCCCTTTCACCAGCGTGAACGCGCGAAGCCGGTTGCCGGGCCCTGCTGTTGACGCGGTCGGTGGCCAAGCTGGACGCTGGCGTAGTGCGCCGCCGTCGAACCCCCCTGCGGATCGCCGTCTTCGTTGCTGCGGTGGCGGCAGTGGGACTTCCCCTCCCGCACGCTGCTCAGGCCAGCTGTCTCGGGCCGAGCATTGCCGTCGGCACAGCAGTCGACGTCCGCAACCCGCCCACCAGCGGAGGGTCGCTGATCGCAGGCCAACGTGTCACGGTGACCGGTGAGTGGTTCCGCAGCGGCTGCGACGACACCGGTGCATCCGCAGTCGGTTGCAGCACCGGATCCGGACAACGCTCGACAGAGGCGCCGTTGACGGAAGTGCAGCTGGTTCTCCGGCAAGGGCAATCGAGGTGGACCATCGACACCCGTGACGCGGCCGGCCGGTCTGATCGGTACGCGGTGGCGTGGCAGGGCCGCATACCCAAGGCGGCGCGACCAGGGCCTGCGGAGCTGATGGCCAACACGGCCATCCTGCCCGTTCTCATCTCGAACTAGGGGCAGAAGGGGCAAGCTGCGTCTCAGAGCGGATAGGAATGATCAGCAGACGAAGGTCTGACAGACCCCTCGTGCTTCGACCGTCAGTTACCTCGTTCAATTGTCCGCATCGGGCCTCTCCTTGAGAGGCCCGATGCGTCCTTCCACGTTCCTGGACCCGGAGACCGCGTCGTTGTCACTGACGCGGTCCCCGTAGTGCCCTATTGGACGCAGGATGGCTGCTTTCTTAGTGCCCCTTGCGGTGCCCTACCAGCGCCTTACAGACATCCAGAACATGGCCACGCTTCACATAGATGCGGCCAGCCGCGTCTTCGCTGCTGACGTTCGTGATGCTGAACTTGTATTTGCCTTGAACGTAGTAGATGCCCTCGTTCCTCTCATGGCCCCGGTTGGCCGCCGACACATGGCCTTGGCGATGACTCTTGACCGTTATGTCGTCACCGAAGGCTAGGAACTGGCCACGCCCGTAGCCCGCGATGCCGTCTTTGTCATCGACCTCGATCCAGGTCCGATCGTTGATCCGGAAGCTCAGCGACTCATGTGTCCACCGGTTGGTGACCTTGACATGGCCCCGAGCCCGCTCGTACACATCGTCACCACCGTTGGTGATGACACGGCGAATCCGCACGTCGGCCTGGATTTTGACCGGGAATCGACAGGCCTCGTTCTTGCCCAGCTTCTGGGTCTCCTTGATGTGCTCGTTCTGGACCTCGGCCTTGTCCCCCGTCACCGACAGTCCATTCGCTAGCGCGGGAGGTGTGGCTTTCGTCGCATAAGCAGGTGACACCAGTGCTGCAGCTGCCGTTAAACCGACGGCGATGCTGGTCAGGCTACGAAACATTTTTCCCCCTAGTGGTTTGTCATGCTTTGTCCACTGTGGACAAAGCAGGCCCCCGACCGAAGGCCGAGGGCGTCACGTTCTTCACCGGGCTTAGAGCTCGATGTGGACGAATCTGTTGATCAGGCCGGGTCAATACAGTCTGAGCCTGCTCAGGCCGGTCCGCTCCTGTCTGTCCCAGACCACGCGGCTTCAAGGGCGGTGCGGGCCTCAGCTTCTGCGGGGCAGACGCACTGCCCGCCCCGCCATTGACCAGCGCCGCTCTTGCTGTCGCGATCTTCCCGGTTCTCTTCACCGCTTCCCTTCGGTGGCGGTCCACGGGCATGTGCTGGCTCGTGCCCATGACAATCGCCTGGATGCGAATTAACAGGCTGAACCTACTGCGGGTTGGATCGGTCCGCAGGTCGTTCGTGTGATTGCCGGAAGGCTTCCCGCACGTTGGCCCTCAGCGGCGAGAGCCATGGTCAGCGCTCAGGGCCGGAGGGTTGTTCCACCGCGGCGGGCGCCGAAGCGGTCCGGCTGAGCCGTAGCGCCGCACTCGCTCGCAAAGACCCGTACGCGCCCGGATGCGTCGACAACGCGCTCCAGAAGGTTTCGCTGCTGATTCGCAGCAGCCGGCACGGGGACGTCGTGCGGACTGTGGCTGTGCGGGGAATGCCCTCCAACAGGCCGATCTCACCGAACCCGTCGCCAGGCCCCAGCAGGCGGAGGAACCCCGGCGCATCCCCAGGACCGCGGACGAAGGACACCGACAGGTTGCCGGCCACCACCACATAGAAGGCATCAGCCGCCTCACCCTGAACGACGACCCCAATGTCGGGACCCACGCTCAGCTCCCGGGCCTCCCCGGCCAGCTGCTCCAGCGCTGCGGCTGGGGCTCCCGCGAAGATGGGCAGATCGGAGAGGTAGCCCAGGCGGGCAGCGCGTACGGCGACCTGCGAGGCGGCGGCCCGGTCAAGCTGCCGGAGTTGAGGGTAGGCCGCGACAGTGGCGGCCGCTGTGACCCCACCGAACAGCAGCAGCCCACCCTGCAGGCCGAACTCGCGGATGGCCACGGGGGCAAGCAGGGCCCCGAGCACAGTCCCAGAAACCGAGATGCCGTTGATGGCCCCGAAGATTCGGCCGAGAACGGCTCCCGCGGCGGCCCGGGTGATGGCCAGGTCGGTCACGATGCCGGCGATCACGAGGCTGCTGCCGCTCACCACCGCGATGAGCAGGGCGAGCCATAGCGAGCTGGTCAGGGCATAAGCCACCGATCCAAGGCAGGCCAACGCCGAGGTGAGGACGACCATTCCTGCCAGCCGTGGGCGGCCGACGAGCCGGGCGCCGAACACTCCGACGAGCACCCCGCCGGCACCGGACGCCGCGATCAGGTAGCCGTACCCGTCGGCACCCACGCCCAGCTGCTGCTCGGCGTACACCAACATGAGCACGCTCCCAGCTCCGAGGCTGAGTGTGCCCACGAAGCAGAGCAGCGTCACCGCCGGCAGGTACGGGGTGTCGCGAACCGCGCGCAGGCCGTCGATGAACATGTTGAATGCCGACGGGGGTCGCGCGCCGACGGCACCGGGGCCGGCGCTCGGCATCGAGATCCGCGCAGGAAGAGCGACGAGATGCCAAACGTGGCCGCATTGACGCCGAACGCCAGTGCCGGCGGCCCGATCGCCAGGATCAGCGCGCCGAGGGCGGGACCGGCGACCAAGGCGACGCTGAACTGGGTGGACAGAACGCCATGGCGGGGGCCAACCGCGACTCGCCGACCAGCGCGGGCAACAGGGCGCAGGATGCCGGCCGGTACGCCGCCCCGCTGGCGGTGCCGACCATGGCCAGCGGGATGACCACCGGGGCGGCGGCCTCCAAGGCCACCGCGACGGTGAGGACGGCGAAGACGATCAACCGGGCCAGGTTGCTCGCCTGCATCACGCGGATTCGATCGAACCAGTCGGCCAGCAGGCCGCCAAGGGGGGCGAGCAGCACGTAGGGAGCAGCCGGCCGACAGTGGCTGCGCCGACCCAGGCCGGGGAGTCGGTGGCGTTGTAGACGTAGACCAGGAGGGCGACTTTGTAGAGCCAGTCACCCACCTCCGACGTCGCAACTCCGAGTGCCAGCAGCCGGAAGTTCCTAATCTGCAGGACGGCGCGGTAGGTCGACTGTTCAGTAGTCATGCCCGCCTCAGGGGGGCGATCGGGGCGCTTGTCTCGCTCACGCTACCGACGCGGGCAGTGCGTCACGCCGGCGGCGGCGCGCAAACCCCAGTCCTGAACGATGCGAGCAGGCGGCGGACTGTTCGGCTCGGCCGCCATCTCGGAAGGTGCCGCCGCCTGCCCCACGGCGGGATGCCCGAGGTCAGGCGCTGCCCAGTCCGGACATTCACCCTCGCCCTGTCTGACCCACAAGAGGTCCGGTAATTCGGCAACCTCCGCGGTTTGGAGCAAGACGACTCGCAGGCGGGGAGTTCGCTGATTTCGTAGCGCCCTAGCTCAGGCCGCCGTTCGCGGTAGGCATTCTCCACCGTGGCCGTTTGCTGCTCGTGCGGCTGCCAACATCTTCAGGCGGGTAAGGCGGAGACGCTAGTTCAGCGCTGACAGCAGCTCTGCTCTTGAGGCAATGGGCATCCCGGGCGCGTCGGCTGGTAGCTGACTGGCGATGGCCTCGGCTCTGTCCATGATTCCCGGTCGTGCGTAGATGTCGTGGGGAAGGGTGAGGGCGGAGATGATCTCCATCGCGGCACGGAACAGTTCGGGGTCGAAGGGCATCGCCTGCCAGAACAGCCGCTCGCGTTGGGAGTACTCATCAGTGCCAGGCGACGGCGGCAGCTGGCCCTGGCGGAGGGCGTCCATGGTCTGGAAGCGATGTCGATCGTTGCGGATCTGACTGGTGTACCAGGGAGTCAGCTCGGTCTCGGTGATCTCGTGGAACGCGTGGGCGAGCCGTAACGGGTCGCCACCGGCTTCGCGGATCGTGTCACGCAGCCGAACAGCGTGGGCGAGGCCGAGGGAGATCCCTCGGCCTGCTGAGGGGTTGGTGCAGGCCCACGCGTCGGCGACCGCCACCATCCCTGTCATCACTGGGCGCCCGTCGACCACGAAACGTCGGTAGCGGTCGACCGTGCCACTCATCGCCAGTACCTCGGTGATGGCTTCGCCATCGAGCCACGGAGCCTGCCCTGGCGACAACGCGACGACCCTCTTGAAGGATTCGAGGTTCCGGAGAGCCTTGAGCGGCTGGTCGCCCGAGGCGCACCACACCGTGATCGCCCAGACGCCGTTGTCGGCGGGGAGCGTGATGAAGGAGATGGTGCCGAACTCTGCGACGGCCGGGCCGAGAAGGGGTGGCGGCGATCCCGCGAAGAAGACGGTGTAGTAGGCGAAACCGCAGTCCTCGGCTTCCTCGTACGGCGGTTGGCCGCCGGCTGCGGCCAACCAGTCGCCGATCCTGGACCGCCGCCCCATCGCGTCGACGACCAGGTCAGCCCGGATCTCGCGGCCCTCCGAGGTGATCGCCCCGACGACGTGCGGCACACCATCCATCGCCGACGGTCCAGTGAGCACGCCACTGACCTTGACGCCCCGCTCGATGGAGACCCGGGGCTCGTTCCGCGCAGCATCGGCGAAGGTGTACTCGGCAGTGCTGCGGCGCGCTGTGTCGGTCAGGAAGCGTTCGTCCCCCGGTCGCGGGTCACGGTCGGTGATCATCGGTGGGAGGCCGCTGATCATGTTCATGCGGTAGGCGCCGTGCCGCACCAAGCTCTCCTGGAGGTCGGGTAGCTCCGCTGCGAGCAACAGCCTTACCCGCGGGTGCAGGTTGTGAGTCTGCCGGAACTGAGCGACACCACGCCGATCCCAACTCCGCCACGCTTCATCGACCGTGCCGGGGACCTCCTCCGAGTCACGCTCCAGGACCCTGACCGTGTGGCCGTCCCGCGCCAAGAGCATCGCAGTCGCGAGACCACAGATCCCGCCGCCGAGCACCAGCACCTCGCTCATCTGCGGACGATAGCACCGTGCGCCCCAGTTCGTCAGGCGTGGACGCGGTGAGCAGTGGCAGTCGCACCCATCGCGGGAAGCGGCGCAGATTGAGGCTAGGAATCGCCCGCGGCCCGACGTGAACGAGGTGGAGTCCGATGCGTAGGGCGTGCGACTGTCTGCCGAAGGAGTCGCGCAGGAACCGGATCCGCGCCTTGACTAGCCACCAGCAACCGGAACCCGATGGTCAAGCATGAACCGGAACTGCACAAAGCCGGAACTGCACACCGTAACTGCACAAATGAGCCTGGTGACCACATGGTCTGGGTGATTCGACAGAGCGCAGCTGCCGAATGGACAACGCCTCCCACTGGTGCGCCGCGAGGGAATCGAACCCCCAACCCGCTGATTAAGAGTCAGCTGCTCTGCCTATTGAGCTAGCGGCGCGCGAGGAGACACACTAGCAAAGGCCGCAGTGGCCCGGGAAATCGACAGGACGCCGGTTCAGGCAAGCCCTTCCAGCTCAAGCACCGCTGAGGCGGCGTTGTGACCGCCCAGGCCGCTGACCGCGCCACCTCGTAGCGAGCCGGATCCGCAGAGCAGGATGCCGGCCGGGCCCGTGCTCACGCCCCAGCGCTCGCTCGGGGTCTGGCGAGGGTCGTCGTCGGCCAACCAGGGCCACGCCAGGTCGCCGTGGAAGATGTGGCCACCGGGCATGTGCAGGTCGTCCTCCAGATCGAGCGGAGTCACCACCTCGATGCAGGGCTGACCATGCGCATCTAGGGCGAGACACTCCACCAACGGCTCGGCCAACACCGACTGCAACGCTGACAAGGCTGCCCGCCCCGCCGCGCCTCGGGACTCCTCGGGCCGGTCGCGGAACAGCCGGGCGGGTGTGTGCAGCCCGAACAAGGTGAACGTGTGGTAGCCGCGGGCGCGCAGCTCGGGGCTCAGGATCGACGGGTCGGTCAGGGTGTGGCAGTAGACCTCGCACGGCATCGGGTCGGGGATCTGGCCCGCGAGGGCCCGACGATAGGTCTCCTCGAGCCGTTGATAGCCCTGGCCCAGGTGCAGCGTCCCGGCGAAGCCGACGGCCGGGTCGAGGCCGGAGGCCAGCCGGGGCAGCCGTCGCAGCACGACGTTGACCTTGGTTTGGCTGCCCTCCGGCTGCGACTCAGGGTCCCGCCCGAGCAGCCGGTCGAGCACCGCAGGAGCGCAGTTCGCCAGCAGATAGCGCGCCCGCAGCCGGGAGCCGTCGCCCAGCACGACCTCGGCGCCGCCCTCGCTCATGGGCTGTACCGATGTCACCTCGACACCAGTCCTCAGCTCAGCACCCGCCCGCTGGGCGGCCCGGATCAGCGCCCGGGTGACGGCGCCCATGCCGCCGATCGGGACCCGCCACTCGCCGGTGCCGTTGCCGATGACGTGATACAGGAAACAGCGGTTCTGGCGCAGGCTGGTGTCCCGGGCACTGGCGAAGGTGCCAATCAGGGCGTCGGTAAGCAGCACCCCTCGTACGGCGTCGGACGTGAACCGCCGCTCCAGCACCGCACCGATCGGCTGCTCGACCAGGTCCGCCCAGAGATCCGCCCCGAGCTGGTCGCGCAGCCTGCCCGCCCGCGGCAGCGGATGCATCAGCGTAGGAGCCACGACTGCGGCGAAGCGGCTGAGGTCGGCGTGGAACTCCTGCCACGCCTCGTACTCTCGGTCATCTCCGGTGAGGGCGCGGAAGGAGACCCGCGTTGCTTCGCCCTGGTCGCGCTCGATCAGCAGGCCATCCCGGTCGACAGGGGTGTAGGAGGCGACCCGCCGAGAGGCGAGCGCTACGTCCAGCTCGAGTTCAGCGATCAGTTGCTGGGGCAGCAGTGAGACCAGGTAGGAGAACCGCGACAGCGACGCAGGCACGCCGTCGAAGGGCTCGCCGCTGGCCACCGCTCCGCCCAACTCGTGGCGCGCCTCCAGGACGACCACTGCGAGCCTGGCTCGGGCGAGATAGGCGGCGGCGACCAACCCGTTGTGGCCGCCGCCGACGATCAAGACGTCTGGGTCACCCATCTGCGACCCGCTCCCGGCTTTGGACCTACTGGCCGCCACCGGTGGCCGAGCAGCGTGCCAGCTCGGCGTCGGTGAGCATCAGGTCGGCGGCCTTGGCAGAGTCGATGATCGACTGCGGCCGGCTGGCGCCCGGGATCGGGATCACGTGCTCGCCCAGGGACAGCTCCCAGGCCAGCACCACCTGCTGCGGGCTGACGCCGTGACTCCGGCCGATCTCGGCGAACACCGAGAAGCGCTCGCCGACCGCTGTGGCCCCACCGCCGGTGCCACCCAGCGGGCTCCACGGCAGGAAGGCGATGCCATGTTCGCCGCACATGTCCAGCTCGTCCTGGCTGGAGCGGAACCCGGGAGAGAACTCGTTCTGGACGCTGGCCAGGCCGCCCTCGCCCAACACCTGTATCGCGACCTCGATCTCCTCGACGTTGGCGTTGGAGATGCCCACGGCTTTGACCAGGCCCTCGTCCTGCAGCGTCTTGAAGTTGCCGATGACCTCGCTGTAGAGCCTCCAGCGATCGGGCCGGTGCCACTGGTAGAGGTCGATGACGTCGACGTCGAGCGCAGTCAGGGACTTCTGCACCGCCGAGCGCAGGTAGTCCAGCGATCCGTCGCGGCCCCACTGCTCACCCTCGCTGCGGGTGATGCCCCCCTTGGTGCCGACCACCACGCGGTCGGTGTTGCCGCCGTAGGACTTGAGTGCTTTGCCGACGATCCGCTCGTTGTGGCCCATGGTGTCCCAGCTGGGCGCGTAGATATCGGCCGTGTCGATGTAGGTGACTCCCGCGTCCAGCGCAGCGTGCACCATGGCGATCGCCTGGGCCTCTTCGGGGTACTTCTGATCGTTGTTCATTGACACCGGCATGGCGCCGAGGCCGATGGCGGACACGGTGAACGGTCCGAGGTTTCGCGTCTTCATGCCTGGAGGTTACCCAGTCGTTACGTGTTCAGCGCCGCGGGGAGGACGCGTACGCCTGCCGACCCCGCAGCGCCTGCGTGGGGTGAGTGACGGGACTCGAACCCGCGGCCACCTGGACCACAACCAGGTGCTCTACCAACTGAGCTACACCCACCATGACTTGCATCTGCATCCGGCGACCGCTGAACCGAGTCCCGTAGTGCAGCGAAAAGTGTAGCGGCCTGGCTGAGATCAGGGCGAATTCATTGCTGAGCGGGAGCTCGAAGCAGGGGCGTCGCGCCTGCACCCGTCAGTGCGCCCTGGTGACGAGCCGCGATGGACTTTGCGGTGGCGCTGTCGGGACCCGGCAGTGCCACGAAGACCGCATCCCGGTAATAGCGCATCTCCTCGATTGACTCCTGGATGTCGGCCAGGGCGCGGTGGTTGCCGCTCTTGGCCGGGGAGGAGTAGTAGACGCGGGGGTACCAGCGACGGACGAGCTCCTTGACGCTGGAGACGTCGACGTTGCGATAGTGCACATAGCTCTCCAGCTGCGGCATGTCGCGAGCCAGAAAGGCACGATCGGTGCCGATGGTGTTGCCGGCCAGTGGCGCCTTGCGGGCCTCGGGGACGAACTCCTTGACGTAGTCGAGCACCCGCTGCTCTGCCTCGGCCATCGGGAGCCCGGAGTCCAGCAGCGGCAGCAGCCCGGAGGCCTCGTGCATGTTCCGGACGAAGTCGCCCATCTGGTCCAACGCGGCTGCGGACGGTTTGATGATCACGTCCAGCCCCTCGCCGAGGACGTTTAGCTCGGCGTCGGTGACCAGAGCGGCCACCTCGACAAGGCCGTCGTTGACCAGGTCGAGCCCGGTCATCTCGCAGTCGACCCAGAGCAGAAGATCCTTCATCGCGCTTACTCTACGTTCCGGCGGCGCCGGCCAACCGGCGTCGGGTTCGTACGCCGGCGGCAATGGTCCGACATATCCTTCTAGACAACTCGGGGTCGGATACTTCTGGACAAGGACCTCGACATGGAGTTGCTGCTCCAACGCGCCCGTTGTGCTCGCCGCAGGCCGCTGACCTCGGCCCGCCGAGTTGCCTGTCTGCTGACGCTCGCCCTGCTGGCCGCAGTCGTTCCGCCGTCCGCAGAGGCCGCCGCTCCCGGCATCTGCACCTCGACCCCATTTCGCAACAATGTGTCGAAGCGCGTGGTCTATCGCATCCCAGCCATGGTCATCACCCCAAGCGGCACGTTGGTTGCCTTTGCGGAGCGTCGCCGCAGCACGCACCCGTCAAGTGACATCTCCGACACCGAGATCGTGGTGGTCCGCTCAACCGACCGGGGGTGCCGCTGGAGCGCCCCCCGGATGGTCGCCGACCGAGGCAAGGGGACCGTCGGCAACCCCGCTCCGGTGGTCGACACCACGACCGGCGACATCCTGCTCTTCACGATCCACCGTCCGCCCGGCGGCACCACCGGACACGGGTTCCACATGCAGAGGAGCACCGACGACGGTCGCACGTTCACCCCTTACGGCAAAGCGGGCAAGGACCTGCACGGGATGCCGCGTTGGTCCGGGGGACTGACCGGGCCGGGCCACGCGATCCAGCTGCGGTCACCACGGAGCCCGCACCGGGGACGGATCGTGGTGCCCATGGGCTACAAGGACGGCAACCGCTACGGCGCGTACGCGGTGGTCAGCGACGACCACGGCAGGACCTGGAAGGTCGGCTACAAGCAAACCGGCAACGACGGCCGGATTGAGGGCACCGTGGCCGAGCTGCCCGATGGCCGGCTGTGGATCAGCTACCGGAACCGCAACGTCAGATCGCCGATCGGGACTGGGCGCATCTCCGCCTGGTCGACCAACGGCGGGGACAGCCTCTCTGGCCCCTTCAAGCGGGCTGGCCTGCCGATCGTGTCGGTCCAGGGCAGCTCGTTGGCGCTGGGCGGCCGCCACGCCGGCACGCTGCTGCTTTCCTCACCGTCGGGCAAGGACCCGACCCGACGGCAACGGATGGCGATCTTCGTCAGCCGGGGCGCCACGGTCGGCAAGAGGTGGAGCCGGCCGTACCGGGTGCAGCGCGACAGCCGCCCGGCCTCGTACTCCGACCTGGTGCAGATCGACAGCACCCGGGTCGGGGTGCTGTACGAGACCGGCCAGACGTCCTGGCACGAACGCATCGACTATCGGAGCCTGCGGATCGCCGACATCCTGGCGGTTAGCTGAGAAGGGTCATGACCGTCAACGGGCAGGTAAAGTACAGCGTCGACGTGCCGTCCGCGGCGGCTCGGCACAGGCCCCCGTAGCTCAGAGGATAGAGCAGCAGCCTTCTAATCTGTCGGTCGTAGGTTCGATTCCTACCGGGGGCGCTCAAGTAGCGTTGGACTAGAACGATCGGGTTTGGGCGAGCTCGCCGGTTTCGGCTCCGATTCCAGGGCCGGATCGAGAAGGTCGCATACCCCTGCTTCACGAGCCGCCAAGCACTAGAATCAGCGAGTGCCTGAGCATGCGAGGCAGGAACCCGACCGCTTCGGGGACAGACTC
>DASQDG010000048.1:0-15126 GCA_035634295.1 Propionibacteriaceae bacterium
CACGGCTTCATCGGCACCACGGCCGGCCAGGTGCGGGACTTGAGTCGAGAGTTGGACCGCGAGCCGGCCGACGTGCTGGTCGCCGACTCGATGAGCTTTGGCGGGGCGCTCACCGGCGAGTTGCGCGGCCTGCCGTGGGCGATGGTGAATGTCTTGCCGTTCAACCAGGGGTTCAGCTATGCGCCGCCCGGCTTCCGGGTGCAGGCCGCCTATGGCCGCCTCGGTCGCCAGCGCGATCGGCTCCTCTGGCTGGGATACCGAGCCGCCACGTCACCTTTCCAGCGGGCCTACAACCGGGCCCGAAGCGAGGTCGGGCTGGCACCGGATCGACGCCCGTACGGACGCGCCCTGTATTCGGACTGGCTGGTGCTGGCCACCGGCTGTCCGAGCTTGGACGTCCCCCGGCTCGACCTGCCGGAGCAGGTGCATTTCGTGGGGCGGCTGGACCCCGCCGGTGCAGCGCTACCCGTCGCGGCCACGGCTGAAGGGGCGTCGCCGCGGCCGCTCGTGGTGGTGACCCAAGGAACGCACGACGTCATCGCCGCCGACCTCATCCAGCCGTCCCTCCAAGGGCTGGCCGACCTGGAGGTGGACGTGATCGCCACCAGCGGCCGCCGCGGCCTGACCGAAGTCGGCGTCGACCCGCCGGCGAACGCCCGGGTCGTCGACCTCATCGACTTCGCGTCCGTGCTGCCCGCTGCGGCTGTGTTCGTGACCAACGGCGGCTGGGGTGGCGTGCTGGCCAGCCTCGCCGCCGGGCTCCCGGTCGTGGTGGCCCCCGGAGCCGCCGCCGACAAGCCGGAGGTCGCGGCCCGGGTGGCGTCGGCGGGTGTCGGCATCAATCTCGGCACTCGCCGTCCCGCACCCGGCGCGGTCGCGGACGCCGTACGACAGGTCCTCGCCGACCCGAGGTTTGCCGAACGTGCTCGAGAGATCGGGGCTGAGCTGAATCAGCTGGGCGGGGCAGGCACGGCGGCTGATCTGGTGGAGCGGCTGGCGGCGACCCGAGCCAGGGTGAAGGCAAAGGGCAACCCGTGGGCAGGTGACGAGACCGACTGAGGCTGCCAGGGCTGGTCGATCGCTCAGGGCCGCGGACCGACCGCCGCGAGACGTGAGGTCCTCCAGTGGGCGGCCTAAAAAGCCGCTAGTGTCGGCCCCCCACCTGTCGGCCCAGCAAAGAGCGGAGGTCAGATGTCTACCGACGGCACAGCCCGCCTCCTCGTCGTTGTGGCCCATCCCGACGACGAGAGTTTCGGCTGCGGCTCGCTGCTCGCGTACGCCGCAGCACGGGGCGTGGCGACGACGGTCTGTTGCGCGACTCGCGGAGAGGCCGGCGAGGACAGCCGCGGCCTGGCCGACGGAGTGAGCCTGGGCGAGGTGCGGGAGCAGGAGTTGCGGCACGCGGCCAGCCTGCTCGGGGTGCATGACGTACGGCTCTTCGACTGGTTCGACTCCGGCATGGTCGGCGAACCGGTGCCCGGATCGCTGGCTGATGCCCGCCTGAACGAGGTGAGTGATGCGGTGGCCGGGGTGATAGAGCAGGTGCGACCCACCGTCGTCATCACACTGGACGGGTCCGACGGTCACCGAGATCACGCGCGCATGCGTGACGCGACCCTGACCGCGGTCGATCGGACAGAGTGGCAGCCGGAGCGGACCTACCTCAGTTGCTTGGCACGCTCCAATATGCAGCGATGGGTCGAGCATCTGAGTGCGGCCAACCCCGGCAGCGACTATCTCGAGCTCGGTCAGCTCGGCACTCCTGATGAGCAGATCACCACGGTGATCGACACCAGCGCGGTCTATGACCTGCGGTGGCGAGCCATCCGGGCGCACGCCTCGCAGACCTCACCGTTTGAGATCATGCCGCCCGATTTGCAGCGCGCGTTCCTGGCGACCGACCGGCTGCGTCAAGTTCGGCCGTCCTTGGAGGGGACCACGGTGGAGAGCGACATCTTCTGAGGCCCGCTGTCCAAGTTCAGGTGGTTCAGGAACTAAGGACGCGAACGTGCCGGGCCAGTTGAGCTGGCCCGGCACGCTCCCGTCCGCTTGAGGGTTTGCTGCTCACCAAGCCTGGGTGATGTTCTTCGACACCGCGGCGCCGGTCCCGACGGAGTTCATAGCCCTGACCGACAGTGTGTACCAGGAGCCGGCGCGCAGCTTGGAAAAGGTGTAGCTGCGGGCGGAGGCCGACACCAGGACGGTCTTCGGTCCTGCGCCCGTCGAGTCCAGCCCGTTCCTCGACACTCGATAGCCGGTGATCGCCTTGCCGCCGTTCGAGGCCGGAGGGGCCCACTTGAGGGTTCCGGTCCGGGCCGCATCACTCTTGCTGGCCACCACGCTGGTGGCGACGCCGGGCACCGAGGCGCTCTGCGATGCCACGTACAGCAGCTTGTTCGGCGAGCCCAACGGGTCCTTCACCGTGCTGGGGGTGGCCGCACCCAGCAGGGCGCTGGCGGTCTGGGCAGGTGTGGCCCGCGGGTACCTCTGCAGATAACGAGCGACCACGCCGGTGACGTGCGGGGCAGCCATCGACGTCCCGCTCATCACCTCGGTGGCGGTGTTGGAGGCGTTCGAGGCTGATCGAATGCTCACGCCGGGCGCGAAGAGGTCGACGCAGCGGCCGGTGTTGGACCACCAAGGCCGGGTGTCCCGGGCGTCGGTGGCGGCCACTGTGATTGCAGACGGTGCCCGCGCAGGGCTTTGGGTGCAAGCGTCTACGCCGTCATTCCCTGCCGCCACCACAACCGGGATCCCGGCGGCAACCGTACGCGCAACGGCCTGGTCCATCAGGCTGTACGCACCGCCGCCCAGGCTCATGTTCACCACGGCCGGGCCGGCGGGCTTGTGCGCGATCACCCAGTCCAGGGCGTCGATCGAGTCGCTGAAGAAGCCGGACCCCTCACAGTCGAGCACCCGCAGGCTGACGTGCTTGACACCCTTGGCGGCGCCGTAGGTGGCTCCGCCGATCGTGCCCGACACGTGCGTCCCGTGGCCATCGCAGTCGGCGGCGTTGGTGTCGAAGTCCACGAAGTCGTAGCCGCTGGTTGCCCGTCCCCCGAACTGGCTGTGCCCCAGCCGGATGCCGGTGTCGATGACGAACGCGGTGACTCCGGCGCCCGTGGTGTCGTAGCGGTATGAACCGTTGGCTGTCGTGGCGCGTTGGTCGATCCGGTCCAGCCCCCAGGTCGGATTGCTCTGCTCACCCGAGCTGCGGACCACGGCGTCGGGGGTGACCGAACGGACGCGCCTGTCGGTCCTGAGCTCGCGTACCTCCTCGGCGGTCAACGTGGCGGAGAAGCCCGACAAAGCCTTGGTGTAGGTGTGCTTCACCTTCCCGCCACGGGCCCGGAGGGCGTTGACCACCGGGTTGGTGACCGCGGTGGAGTCGGTGACAACGATGTACCTCTTCGCCGTAGGAGGTGCTTGGGGTGCACTCGGCGCCGCCGAGGCTGTGGTTGCGGCTGCGGTCCCTAACAGGAACAAGCCCAGTGCGGTTGCTGCTCCGATGCCTCGTGATCCCATGTCAATAGCCCTTGCTGTTCGGGGGGATGCGGGCCTGCTGGCCCGTGCTGCTGAGACTGGTGCAGCAACCCTCCGCTGGCGCTCATGCGGCGTCATCAGCGTCCCAAGATCTCCTCAAGGTTCGGGTCTGTCCTCAGGATCCGGCTCACTGTACGTGCCCAACTACGGCACACGGCACCGAGGGTTCGCCCGTGAGCGTCCATGATGGTACTCAACCCAACCTTTTATACATAGGCGCCATATCGTTCGGAAAAAACGATTAACGCGCTCTGCAATGCAATGACAATATGCCTCCAGATAGAGGCGAGTATTAACGCGATGTATTCCTACCCTTTTCACCGAATACCGCGTTAGTATCCGAAAGGCGGTATCAACCCGAGCACAAAGGGTCTGTGTCGATTGATATCAAGACGGGTGGATCAATGAGTGCCGATGGGACTTCGGGAGTAAGCACGGCTAACGGTCTTCGCCACGGGGTGACCCCGGAGGGGTCGCTGCAGGGAAGCCTGGAAGCGCTCGCGCAGCTGTCGACCCAACGGTCCAACCTTCGCGAGACTCTGACCCACGTCGCCACTCTCGCGGTGCGTGCCGTGCCGGGGGCCGAAGGGGCGGGGCTCACGCTGTTCGAGCCGGACCGTCCCAACATCCTGGTCGCCACCTCGCCGTTCGTAGTCCCCGTCGACGCTGCCCAGTACGGCATCGGCCAAGGGCCCTGCATCATGGCGGGGCGGGAGGCGACCGTGGTGTTGACGAGGTCGCTGGGAAAGGATCGTCGCTGGCCCGACTTCGGTCAGGCCGTGGCGCAGCTAGGCGTGCAGAGCTCGTTGTCTTTGCCGCTGATCACCGCCGACGGCGTAATCGGGACCATCAACATCTATGCCCATCGCAAACGCGCCTTTTCGGGTGCATCGGAACGCGAGGGCCAGCTCTATTCCATCTCCGCCGCGATAGCGGTGCACAGCGCGCAACAACTGCACAACACCCAAACCAGTGCGGGCGTCATCGCCAAGGCCATCGCCTTGGTGATGAAGCGGGCCCGGGTCGGTGCGGTCGAGGCTTTCCAACTCCTGCAGGACTTCAGCGAACGGCGCCAGATCGAGCTCTCCGCACTCGCCCAACTCGTGGTGGACCGATCTGTGACCGTCGAGCGGCTGGGTCGCCTCGGTCCGCACTAGCCTGCTGCTGCGCTTGACACCGCGCACAGCGCCTGATCAGTATCGGTAACGTGGCGGCAGCTGACCAGAATCCCCCACCCGCGTCAAAGCCGGGCACGGGCGCCTCGCTGATCGCCCAGGGGGCCGAGCTGGAGCGGGTGGCCACCGGAACGACGTGGGCCGAGGGGCCACTCTGGTTGCCGGACCAACGGGTGGTGCGCTTCAGCGACATCCCGGCCAACCGGATCGTCGAGTTCTCCGAGGACACCGGCGAGTTTCGGGTCCACCGCGAGGAGGCCGAGTATCCCAACGGCCGCACCCTGGACCTCGACGGCAGCGTGATCCAGTGCTCCCACGGCCGCCGGGCGGTCGAGCGGGACACCGACGGCCGGCTGAGCACGCTGGTCGACTCCTGGCGGGGTGCCCGGCTGAACTCCCCCAACGACGTGGTGGTGAAGTCCGACGGGACCATCTGGTTCACCGACCCCTCGTACGGGATCGAGAAACCCGGCGAGGGCCACCCCGGTGTGTTGGAGTACGGCGACCACTACGTCTTCCGGTTTGACCCCAGGACCGAGACCCTGGACCCGGTGGTGATCGACATCGAGCAACCGAACGGGCTGGCGTTCTCCCCCGACGAGTCGATCCTGTACGTGTCCGACTCGTCTCTGGAGGCGGCCGGAAAGCCCAACCCCTCCCGGCCGGGCGGACACGCCATCCACGCCTACGACGTCTTCGAGGGCCGGCACGCCAAGAACGGCCGCACGTTCGTCGAGGTCAACCCCGGACTGCCCGACGGATTCCGGGTAGACGAGCGCGGCAACGTCTGGACCTCGAGCCAGGACGCGGTGCAGGTGTTCTCCCCCGCCGGAGATCTGCTCGAACGCATCGCCGTGCCGGAGCTGATCGCCAACCTGTGCTTCGGTGGCTCGGACGGCTCGACACTCTACGTCGCCGCCTCGACCAGCCTCTACCGAATCCGGACCACCGCCACCGACGCCACCGTGGCGGCTCGTCGCCGACGCTGACCTCCGCTCAGGCTCAAGCGACCGGCGGCACCGGGCCGGCAACTGGCGGCACCGGCTCAGCGACCGACGGCACCGGGTCGGTGACCGACGACCAGCGGTCGCCCTCGTCCAACGCCTTCTGGTTGCGACGCCGCGCAGCCAGGGCCACGCCGGCCAGGGCTCCGACCGCGAAGATCAGCTTGAGTCTCATGGCCCCAGCGTAGGGCCGGCGCCTCGGCCGACCACTGCGTGCACCGACGGCCACGAGAGCAGCCTGGCCCGGACCAGGGGTGACGTCTCCACCCGGACTGCCTCGGCGTAGGCGTCGTCGAGCACCTCGGCGATTCTCACCCGCCGCTGCTCGGCTGCCGAACGGATCGCACCCTCCACCATGGCCAGGCTGAGCACGTTGCTGTGCACGTCACCCCAGGCCACGCCACCGTCGCGCCACACTTGGACGAACTCGGCCAGCGAACCTGCGATCTCCTCCGGCTCGTCGATCACCTCCGCCGGCAGGGGCTCACCGTCGGCGCGCTCGGCCACCGGAGGGTGGTCACCGTCCCACTGGGCCGCGCCGTCGGCCGCGCTCAGCCGCCAACGACCGTTCCAGGAGGTTTCCAGCCCTGGGCTGCACCACGAGCCGCTGTAGTTGAACCGCGCCCCGCCCTCGAACTCGAACACCGCGACCGCCGCGGCGTCACCGCGAAACCAGCTCCCCGACGGGTTGTGCGACTCGCAGTAGACCGACAGCGGCTCCCGCCTAAGCAGATCCCGCGCCAGATCAAAATGGTGAATCGACATGTCGACCAGCAGCGGAGAGGCCATCTCCTCCCGGAAGCCGGGAATGTGCACGGCCTTGAAGAAGTCACAGGTCAGCGTGCTCGGGAGACCGAGCTCGGCAATCTGGCGGCGCAGCGCCGAGAGCGTGGCCCAATAGCGCCGGGACTGCGACACCATCAGGCGCTGCCGAGTGACCTCGGCGGCCGCCATCATCGACAGCGTCTGGCTGACCGACTCCGCCACCGGCTTCTCCGACAGCACGGCAAGCCCACCCAGCAGCGCCTCGGTGCTGACCGGGTGGTGGGCCGCCGGTGTGGTCACGTTGAGCACCGCGTCGACGGCGGTCCCGGACCCGAGCAGCTCGCTGAGCGTGGTCGCCACCGGCACCGCGCGAAAGCCCGCCTCCGCGGCCGCGGACCGGGCCACGTCGGGATCGAGGTCGACCAGCCCGACCAGCTCGACGTCGGAGGACGCCGCCAGGGTGCGCAACCACGCCCGGCCCATGCCGCCGGCGCCCACCTGGACGATCCGCGCCGGCGCAGAACGCGTCAGAGGCGAGAAGTCACTCACGGCTTGCCGGGGTAGTCCTCGGTCGGCGGGACCACCTTAACGCTGCCATCCGCGCCGAAGGTCACCTCGCTCAGCCACAACGTGCGGCCCGGGACTCTTGAGCCGACCGAGTCGGGCGGCCAGGCATGGTAGACCATCCACACCTTCCCGCCCCGGCTGAACAGCGCGCAGTGACCGGGGCCGGCGGCCACCGCGTTGCTGACCAGCACCGGCTCACGGTCCTTGGTGTACGGCCCGAGTGGGCTGTCGGCCACCGCATGACCGACGGCATAGCGGTCGGAGTCAAAGGCGTTGCCGGAGTAGAACAGATGGAAGCGGCCGCCGTGCTCCCAGACGAACGGCGCTTCCACCAGACTCCCCTCCCAGCCGAGGTTCTCCTTGAACAGCCGCCGCGGCTTGCCTTTCAATCTCGTACCAGTGGAGTCGAGCTCTTGGCCCGAGATGTAGGTGTTCACTCCGATGGCGTTGCCGTCGTTCTTCCAGAAGAGGTAGCGCCGACCGTTGGAGGCACGGAACGCGTGGGCATCGATCGACCCGCCCTGCTCTTTCTCGCACACCAGAGGCGCTGAGCTCTTGTCCCGGTACGGCCCCTCGGGCCTGCTGCCCACGGCCACCCCGATGCACTGGATGGCGGGGTCCGGCGCGATGCTCGTGTAGTACAACACGTAGGAGGTCTTGCTGTGCACGGCCACCTCGGGAGCCCACACCTTGCCCGCGGCGGTCCACGTCGGCAGCATCGGCAACGCGTCGGGACCCTGCTCCCAAGACGTCAGGTCGGTGCTTTTGAGAGTTTGTACGTTGCTGCCGTTGCCGTTCGTCGCCACCGCCCAGTAGTTCCCCGCCGCGCCTGGATAGATCATCGGGTCGGGGAAGTTGTTGTCATAGATCGGGTTCTCGAACGACGCGGGCGAGGTCTCGGCGCTGGAGGCGGCCGGCGCGGGCGCCGAAGTCCCGCGGTCAGCGCCCGAACAGGCGGGCAACCCGGTCACCGCCACCAGCAGCGCCGCGCCCCATCGGAGCCGGCGCTTCACACCGCCTCCAGCAAGCCGCCGTCAACCACCGTGGGCAGGTGCAGGGTGCGATAGCCGACGTCCGCGAAGAGCACCGTGGACTGCTCTCCATCAAGACCCATCACCACACCCTCACCGAAACTCGCGTGTCGAACCTTCTCCCCAACCTCAAACGGGCCGGCTGCCGGCAAGCGCTCTGAGGCCTGGCCGGCGGTGCAGTTGTCGCAGTTACCGCAGGGATCGGAGCCTTCCTCACCGAAATAGCCCAACAGAAATTCCTGGCGGCACTGCATCGTCTCGGCGTATCGGCGCATCATGTCAATCCGGGACTCCTGCAGGGAGCGGTGGGCTTCAGCCTGGGCAAGGGCTTGCTCGACCATCGGTTCGTCGCTGTCGGACCCGAGCACCTCGTCGAGCAGGTTGAGGATGCGGCCAAGCTTGCGCTGTCCGAGCCCGGTTGCCTCGGCCACCGCGTCCCGGTCGATCACGCCCGAATCGGCGTTCAGCTTGGCCAGCGCAGCCAGCACCGCGATCACGTCCTTGCGACGAGGGACCGGCGACTTGAAGAACTGCGCCTGGCTCAGGTCCTCGGGTCGGAAGAACAGTGCTCCCACTGCCGGGTGCCCGTCACGTCCGGCGCGGCCGACTTCTTGGTAGTAGTTGTCCAGCGACTCCGGCGCCTCGTGATGGAGAACGAAGCGAATGTTGGGCTTGTCCACCCCCATCCCGAAGGCCGAAGTGGCCGCCAGCACGTCCAGCTGTCCGGCCATGAACGCGTCGTAATGCGCCTCCCGGACCCGCTTCGGCATCCCCGCGTGGTAGCCGGCGGCGCGGAGGCCGGACTGGCCCAACTCCTCGGCGAACTCCTCGGCGGCGGCCCGGCTGCGGACATAGATGATGCCCGGCCCGGCCGTTCCCAGGGCGGCGTCGACCACGGCGCGGCGCTGGTCGGTGCCCGACACGAACCGCTGCACGGTGAGGTGGATGTTCTCCCGGCTGATGCCCCCCACGAACGTCTTGGGGTTGCGCATCCGCAGTCGGGTGACGATGTCGCGCCGGACGGGCGGGGCCGCGGTCGCAGTCAGCGCGATGATCCGGGGACTACCCAGCTGTCCAATCAACTCGCCCAGGCGCAGGTAGTCAGGTCGGAAATCGTGACCCCAGGCCGACACGCAGTGCGCCTCGTCCACGGCGACCAGGCTCGGCTTCAGGGCCGCCACCTCAGCGAGAACGACAGGGTTGGCGAGCTGCTCGGGGGACATGAACAAGAACTCGACCTCACCGGCGGCAGCCTCAGCCAGCGCCTCTGCCCGTTGACGCTCGGTCTCAGCAGAGCTGACTCGCCGCGCAACGGTCCGCCTGCCGCCGTCCTCGAGGTGCCCGACCTGGTCGTGCTGCAGGGCCAGCAGCGGGGAAATGACGATGGTCGCCCCCTCCACCAGCACCGCCGGCAGCTGGTAGGCCAACGACTTGCCACCTCCGGTGGGCAGCACGAGCAGCACGTCGTGGCCGCTGAGCACCGCCGCCGTGGCTTCCTGCTGGCCGGGGCGCAGCCGGTCGTGTCCGAACACCTGATGAGCCTGCTCGCGGATCTCCTCGGGGCCGATCGGTTCTGCGGCGTCGATGTCAGCGGCTGTCATGCGCTTAGTTCTACCCGGGGACGCAATCGGCCAGCAGGGTCTCTTCGATGCTGGCTCTGAAACCACGGCGGGTAACGATTTGGCCACTAGAGGAGCCGGCCTGTCCGCAACCCCTCCGAGCACGTCCTACGCTGGCCCGGCTGAATCTCCGTCAGGGGTTCGAGGCTCAGCCTGGTCTGCGGTGCCGCGTACGCAAGGTAACGTCGGCCGAGCCACGGCCTCGACACAACACACCAAGGAAGGCAACTGGCAAGGTCTGAAGCCTCGCTGCTCGCGGCAATGGTTTGATTTCACGGGATGCCCCTTCGTCGTCACTGCCCTCGTGTCTGTGACGATGCGAAAGGGGGAAGAAAGTAGCAACAGAGCAAGGTGGAACGGCGTCGGGCCCGGAACTCCTTCAGGCCCGGCGGCAGCACTGGTGGCCTTCAGGCGTTGGCCACCTCTCCCATAGAGAGGAACGTTTGAATGACAAAGATGTCCGATGCCTTTAGCAACCAGGGGGGCCTCGCGGCCAGCAACATCTCTCGGCGAGGACTTCTAGCCGGAAGCCTTGGCGCGGCAGCCGCAGTAGGACTGTCAGCCTGTGGCGCGGGATCGTCCGGCGCCCCGGGCCAGGCTCAGTCCGCCCCCGGAGGAGGCGGCGCCGAAGGGTACGACGGTCCTGCAGTCGAACTGGCGCTCTGGAACGGCCTGACCGGCGGCGATGGTCCGATCATGCAGAAACTGTTGGACGCCTTCAACAAGGAGCACGCCAACATCAAGGTGAAGCAGACCCGCATCGTCTGGGCCGAGTTCTACCAGAAGCTCCCAGCTTCGGTCAGCAACGGCAAGGCTCCTGACGTCGCCATCATGCACGCCGACACTCTGGCCACCAACGCTGCCCGGCAGGTGCTGCAACCACTCGACGACGTGGCTACAGCGCTCAAGCTGACGGAGGCGGACTTCATTCCGCTCGCCTGGAACGGTGGAATCTACAAGGAGAAGCGCTACGGCATTGCGCTCGACGTCCATCCGGCTGGCTTTTATTACAACAAGACGGTGATGGAGAAGGGTGGTCTGGACCCGGAGAAGCCACCGAAGACGGGCGATGAGCTGATGGAGATGCTCGAGAAGTTGAAATCCAAGGGCATCCAAGGCATGTGGATGTCCGCGGGCGACGCTGCGGGCGGGCCGAACGGGCACACAATGCTGTATCAGTACGGCGGCAACATCGTGAACCCCGACGGCGCGACCGTCGGCTGGGATGGGGATGCTGGGGTCAAGGCGATCACCTGGCTCAAGGGCCTGATCGACAAGGGCTACAGCCCGAAGAACGTCGCACTGGACGGCCACAGCGTGGCCTTCCAGTCCGATAAGGCGGCCTTCATGCTGAACGGGCCATGGATGACCACGCCGTTGAGCGAGAACAAGAAGCTCAAGTGGGCTGCGGCCCCCGTCCCGAAGATTGGGGACGAGCTGGTCACCTGGGCGGGCTCGCACCAGTTCGTCCTGCCGCGTCAGCTCAAGGCCGACAACAACAAGGCAGTCGCCAGCCGGGTGTTTGTGAACTGGATCTCGCAGCAGTCCCTCAACTGGGCTGACGCCGGCATGGTGCCGGCCCGGAACTCGGTGCTCAAGTCCCCAGACATGAAGAAGAAGGGGGCGGTCAACCAGTTCGTCGCCGAGCTCGACTACATCAAGTTCTCACCGCCAATCCCCGGTGTCGCCGACCAGAATCCTGAGTGGACGATCGCCGTCAGCAAGGCGATTCTGGGCAAGGAACCCGTTGCCCAAGCCCTCGCTGAGGGGGGCGCAAAGGCGAACAAGATTCTTGCTTCCAACCAAAAGAAGTACGGCTGATGAGTACAGCCACCGCCGCAGAAAAGGTGTCTGCCCAGACCGGGCAGACACCCGCGGCTCGAGGACATAAGAAGCTGCGGCTCTATTCTCCGTGGACGCCGTACCTGCTGTGTGCTCCGTACCTCATCCTGCTCGTGTCCTTCGTTCTCGGCCCGGGCGTCTTCGGCATCTGGATCAGCCTGCATGACTGGGACTTCATGCTGCCCGAGAAGCCGTTCATCGGCCTGCAGAACTACTTTGATCTCTTCGACCCCCAATCGGTGATCTATGAGCAGTTCTGGCACGGCATGCGCGCGACCGCCATCTTCACGGCCGCAAGCGTGCCGTTCTTGGTGCTCTGCCCCTTGGGGATCGCCATGCTCCTTAACCGGAAGTTCAAGTTCCGCGGCATGTTCCGGGCGATGATCTTTGCTCCCTTCGTGCTCGGGATCGCGGTCGTCGGCGTGCTGTTCAACTTCCTGCTGGACGCGCAGTACGGCCTCATCAACTATTTCCTCAGCTTCGTGGGTATTCCCGCTATTGCGTGGACAACAACGCAGCCGGCGGCCTGGGTCGGCCTGGTGGGCATGACAGTGTGGTGGACCCTCGGCTTCAACACCGTCATCTACCTCGCGGGCTTGCAGGACATCCCGGCCGAGCAATATGAGGCCGCCGAGCTTGACGGCGCGGGAAAGTTCGGGGCTTTCCGCAACATCACGGTGCCAGGACTGCGAAACGTGCTGGTCTTCATCGTGACGACCACAGTGCTGGCCAGCGCCAACATGTTCGGCCAGTCCTACCTGGTCACCAACGGTGGTCCCGGTGACAGCACGCGAACGGCGATCATGGTGATGACTCAGGAGGGGTTGCGTGCGTTCAAGATGGGCACGGCATCGGCCATGAGCTATATGTTGGCCATCTTCCTCGGCATCGTGTCCGTCATCATCTTCTACCTGATGAGGGAAAGAGAGGCCAAGCGATGAGCACGACAACGCAGAGTCAGGGGCAGGACAAGGCGTCGACGCCGACGAAGCGCAGGGGAAATGCGCGGGAACGCAACGGGCCGCTGTTCTGGATCGGGATGATTATCCTCGCGGCGATCTTCATCGTGCCGATCTTGTTCATGTATGTCACGGCGTTCCGTAGCCAGGCGGAAACGCGTCAGGTTCCGTTGAACCTCATCCCGGACGAGTTCACGTTGCAAGCCTTTCGAGTCATCTTCAGTGACGCAACGAACCCGGTCCTGATCTGGGCGCTCAACTCGCTGCTCGCCGCAACGCTGCACTCGATCATCGTCTTGGTGGTGGCGTCCATGGCTGCCTATGCCCTGGCTCGGATGCCCTTCAAGGGACGAGGCGTGATGTTCGGGGTCATCATCGCCACGCTGTTCGTGCCTGGGTTCATCTTTTTGATGCCCAACTACTTGTTGATGAACCAACTTGGCTGGTTGGACACGGTGCTGGCTCTTGCTGTGCCGACGGCTGCTGGCGCTTTCAGTGTCTTCTTCCTTCGACAGTTCTTCCTCGCACTTCCCATTGCGTTGGAGGAAAGCGCTCGGATCGACGGGGCGAACACTTGGCAGATCCTGACCCGGATCATTCTTCCGGTGTCCAGGTCGGCTCTCATCACCTTGGGCACGTTGTCGTTCCTCGGCAACTGGAACGAGTTCGTCTGGCCAGTCTTCGTCCTGTTTTCACCTGAACGGCTCACTCTGCCGGCTGGTCTGTCGAGCTTGAACGGTGCGTTCGACGCCAACTATCCGGTCGTCATGGCCGGGGCGACCATCGCGTCGGTGCCGGTGCTGATCCTGTACATCTTCGTTCAGCGATACATCATCGAGGGCGTAGCCAGCAGCGGAATCAAAGGCTAGTTACCACCTCAGCTCGGTTCCCAGGAGAGTTCTCGTCCTGGGGACCGAGTTGTCGTGCGTTAAGTTGCTGCCGCAGTATGCTTTAGTAAAGTTATTCGCCAACGAGATCGGCCAACCTTGACTGCGCAAGCCACAAACTCGGCCCACATGAGCGACTATTTTGACGGCAGTGACTCACATCCAAGGCCGCAGTTAACTCGACCGGCATGGACCGGCCTTTGCGGGACCTGGGACTTCGCCTTTGACGACGGCTGGGTGGGCCTGCAGGAAATGTGGCAAAAGGGCGACGGCGACTTCGACCGGACCATTCAAGTGCCGTTCCCACCGGAGTCACCCGCCAGCGGGATCGGCGACGGCAACTTTCACCCCGTGATCTGGTATCGACGCAGTTTCGAAGCGCGTCCCCGGCCTCGCCATCGCGTGCACCTTCACTTTGGCGCCGTGGACTATCGCGCACAGGTATGGGTGAACGGCTCGCTGGTGGCCACCCACGAGGGTGGACACACGCCGTTCTGGGCCGACATCACGTCCGCGCTGGATGCGTCTGGCCAGCAGTCGGTTGTGGTTCGTGCGGAGGACCTGCCGCACGACTTGACCCAGCCCCGCGGCAAGCAGGACTGGCAGCTGAAGTCGCACGCCATCTGGTACAGCAGGACGAGCGGCATCTGGCAGCCGGTCTGGTTGGAGGAGGTGCCCGAGACGCACGTGTCCACGATCCGCTGGGTGCCCAACATCGACCGCCACAGCCTTGAGCTCACCGTACGGGTGGCGCAGCCCGACCGACCTGGCCTGCGACTCAACGTGGTGTTGCGTCAGCACGGCCGGGTGTTGGCCGACGACAGCTATGCCGTGGACGGGGTGGACACCCAGCGCGAGATCGTGCTTCGGGAGACCGACATGGGTCTAGGTCGCTCCAAGCTGTTGTGGTCACCCTCCCAGCCCAACCTGATCGACGCCGAGCTCACCCTGGTCGACGACAACGGCGTGGTGGACGAGGTTTCCAGCTATACCGCGCTGCGCAGCATCTCAGCCGCGCACGACCGGCTGCTGCTCAACGGGCGGCCGTACTATCTGCGGCTGGTGCTCGCGCAGAACTTCTGGCCGGAGACCCACCTGGCCCCGCCCAGCGACGCCGCCCTGCGTCGTGAGGTGGAGTTGGTCAAGGAGCTCGGCTTCAACGGGGTTCGGCTGCACCAGAAGATCGAGGACCCCCGCTTCCTGGCCTGGTGCGACCGGTTGGGCCTGCTGGTGTGGGCCGAGATGCCGGCCGCGTACGAGTTCAGCAAGATGACCGTCAACCGGGTGACGCGGGAGTGGCTGGACGTGCTCCGGCGAGACGCCAACCACCCCTGCGTGATCGCCTGGGTGCCGGTCAACGAGAGCTGGGGGGTGCCGGCGCTGGTGCGCTCCCCCGAGCAGCAGGCGTTCGTGCTGTCGCTCTACCACCTGACCAAGGCCATCGACTCGACTCGGCTGGTGATCGGCAACGACGGCTGGGAGCAGATGGTCACCGACATCGTCACCGTGCACGACTACGTCTCCAGCGGCCGAGTCCTGACCCAGCGCTACGGCAGCCGGGCGGCGCTGGAGCGGACGCTCAGTGACACGCAGCCGGGCTACCGCACCGTGCTGCTGCCCGGGTCCACCCATCAGCACGAGCCGGTGCTGATCACCGAGTTCGGCGGCATCACCTACGACGCTGGCGCCGAGCACGGCTGGCGGTTGTACGGGGCGGTGCCCACTCCGGACGCC
>DASQDG010000049.1:0-19064 GCA_035634295.1 Propionibacteriaceae bacterium
CACGACCGACCAGAACAGGGGTCCCGCTCGATGAGCCACTACAGGTCCAACCGTCGCGACCTCTCGTTCAACCTGTTCGAGTTGCTCGGGCGCGAGGAGATCTTGGGGACCGGTCTGTTCGAGGACGTCGACCGGGACGTGGCCGAAGCCCTGCTTGACGAGGTGGACCATTTGGCGACGTCCAAGCTGGCCACGTCCTTCGCCGACGGTGACGGCAACGGGGGGCTCTATGACCCGTCCACACGCACGGTCAGCCTGCCCAAGGCATTTGTGCGGTCCTACCAGGCCTATCAGGACTCTGGCTTCACCACCCTCGGCCTGCCGAGTGAGCTGGGTGGACAGCCGGCGCCCGCATCGCTGCAGTGGGCCGCCAATGAGCTCGTGCTCGGCGCCAATCCGGCCGTCTACATGTATGCTTCCGGTCCCAAGTTCAGTCAGCTGCTGTGGGTGAACGGCACTCCTGAGCAGCAGCGCATCGGCCAGATCATCCTGGAGCGTCAATGGGGCGGCACCATGGTGCTGACGGAGCCGGACGCCGGCTCCGACGTGGGCGCCGGTCGGACTCGAGCCTTGCCCCAGCCGGACGGGTCCTGGCACCTCGAAGGGGTCAAGCGCTTCATCACCTCGGCCGAGCACGACTTGAGCGAGAACATCGTGCACTTCGTGCTGGCCAGACCGTACGGCGTCGACAACGCGGG
The DNA here is from genome assembly GCA_035634295.1 of Propionibacteriaceae bacterium. Classification (GTDB taxonomy): domain Bacteria; phylum Actinomycetota; class Actinomycetes; order Propionibacteriales; family Propionibacteriaceae; genus Microlunatus. The sequence goes on from DASQDG010000049.1 coordinate 699, forward strand.
TGGGCCGGGGACTAAGGGCCTGTCCATGTTCATCGTGCCCAAGTTCCACTTCGACCACGCCAGCGGCGAGCTGACCGGCCAGCGCAACGGCGTCTACGCCACCAACCTCGAGCACAAGATGGGCTTGAAGGTGTCGGCCACCTGCGAGCTCACCTTCGGTGGCGGCGACGTGCCGGCCGTCGGCTGGCTGCTCGGTGAGGTGCACAACGGCATCGCCCAGATGTTCGAGGTGATCGAGCACGCCCGGATGATGGTCGGCAGCAAGGCGATCGCCACCTTGTCCACCGGCTACCTCAACGCCCTTGACTACGCCAAGCACCGCATCCAGGGCCCCGACCTGATGCGAGCCGGCGACAAGAGCGCGCCGAGAGTGCCGATCACCTCCCACCCCGATGTCCGGCGCTCGCTGATCACCCAGAAGGCCTTCGTGGAGGGCATGCGCTCCCTGGTGCTGTTTGCGGCCACGTACCAGGACCGGTTGCTGCTCGCTCAGGCGGCCGGCACCACCGACGCCGAGGCGGCCCGCGTCAACGACCTGCTGCTCCCGATCGTCAAGGGCTACGGCTCCGAGCGCTCCTGGACACTTCTGGGCACCGAGTCTCTGCAAACGCTCGGCGGGTCGGGCTTTCTCTCGGACTACCCCCTCGAGCAGTACGTCCGCGACGCCAAGATCGACACCCTGTACGAAGGCACCACCGCTATCCAGGGCCAGGACCTGTTCTTCCGCAAGATCGTCCGCGACCGGGGCCAGGCGCTGGGTCACCTGTCGGGGCTGATGCAGGAGTTCGTGGCCAGCGAGGCGGGCAACGGCCAGCTCAAGGAGGAGCGCGCACTGCTCCAGCAGGGCTTGGAGGACAGCCAGGCGATCGTGGCCTCCATGCTGGGCCACCTGCAGACTGCGGCGCCCCAGCTCACGGGCGGCGACCCGCGCAACATCTATCTGGTGGGCCTCAACACGACCCGACTGCTGATGGCGCTGGGCGACGTGATCTGCGCCTGGCTGCTGCTGCGCAGTGCCGAGATCGCGCTGCAGCAGCTCAATACGGCCCAGCCGGACAACGAGCGCCTGTTCTACGAAGGCAAGGTGGCCGCGGCCCGCTGGTTCGCGCGTACGGTGCTGCCCAAGCTGTCGGCCGAGCGGGCGATCGCCGAAAGCAGCGACCTCGGCCTGATGGACCTGCCCTCGGACGCCTTCTAGGGATGCTGACCCGACTGCGGAGGTGTTGGCCGAAGACCTAGAAGAGCAGCCCCACCGCCGGGTCGGACAGGATGTCGGCGACCGCGGCCAGGAACCTCGATCCCTGCTCGCCGTCGACCACGCGATGGTCGAACGACAGCGCCAAGGTGGTCACCCAGCGGGGCTCGATCCGCTCATCAACGCCGGTGCCCACCACCCAGGGTCGACGGTCGATTGCGCCGAGGCACACGATCCCCACCTCGCCGGGATTGAGGATCGGCGTGCCCGCATCCACGCCGAAGACGCCGACGTTGGTCAGGGTGAAGGTACCGCCGGAGGTTGCGGCCGGCTGGGTCTTGCCCTCCTTGGCCACACTGACCAGCTCGTTGACCGCCGTGGCCAGCTCGAGCAGGCTGAGGTCGCCGGCGCCCTTGATGTTGGGCACCAGCAGGCCGCGAGGGGTCGCCGCCGCGATCCCGAGGTTGACCGAACCGTGGACCACGATCTCCTCAGCCTCGGCGTCGAAGGAAGAGTTGAGAATAGGCGTCTGACGCAGCGCCAGACACACCGCCTTGGCCACCAGGAGCAGCGGCGAGAGGCGCATCCCGGCAAACTCGCGCCGACTCCGCAGGCGTTCCAGCAGTTCCATCGACGCAGTCACGTCACAGGCCAGCCATTCCGTCACGTGCGGCGCGGAAAAGGCCGACGCGACCATGGCGTCGGCGGTGGCCTTGCGGACACCACGGACTGGGATGCGGGTGTCGGTCGTGGCGGGCTCGAGACGCTGCTCGGCAGACGGCGACTCGGCGGCTGGCGACTCGGCGGCTGGCGACTCGGCGGCCTCGACACCCACCTCGGCGGCCGCCTCGACGTCAGCGCGGGTGATCACCCCGCCTGGCCCGCTGCCGACCAGAGCCTGCAGGTCGACGCCTCTGTCCTTGGCCAGCTTGCGTACCGGAGGCTTCGCCAGCACCACGCCTCGCCCCGTCGCCGGGGCCGAACGCACAGCTGTCACCGGAGCAGAACCCGGACCGGGCAGTGGCGGGCCCACCGGCTCGGACTGATGGGGCGTCAGCGGCGTACGCTCGTCGGCGCGGAAGGACACCGGCCCCGACGTACTGAACGTGTCCGCCACCTGGTCGTGCGCCTCGACGTCGGGCGGCTCGGGCCGGTCGGCCTTGCGCGGTCGCCGCTTGGCTTCGGTGGTCCGCGGGCCATAGCCCACCAGGACCGCAACCCGACCGCCGGGCGCGGCGCCACCGACCACGCCGTCCTCGACCACGGCGTCAACCTCGCCCGCACCCTCGCCCAGTTGCGCCGCGGCAAGGTCTTGCTGGTCCGGGGAAAGGGCGGGCTCCGGGGGGCCGTCGTCGATCGAGATGATCGGGGCGCCGACCTCGACCACGTCCCCCTCTGCCGCCAGCAACGCCGTGACGGTTCCCGCGTACGGCACCGGCAACTCCACCAGGGACTTGCTGGTCTCGATCTCCACCACGATGTCGTTGACCTCGACCTGGTCACCTACTGCTACCCGCCAGGTGACGATCTCGGCCTCGACCAGGCCCTCACCGGGGTCGGGCAGCCGGAACTGCTTCATCTGCTCCTGCTTCCTAGTAGGCCAGCGACCGGTCGACCGCGTCCAGCACCCGGTCGAGGTCGGGGAGATAGTCGTCCTCGATCCGGCTCGGCGGGTAGGGGATGTCGAACCCGCCGACCCGGAGCACCGGAGCCTCCAGGGAATAGAAGCACTCCTCGGTGATCCGCGCCGACAGCTCCGCCCCCAGCCCCAGGCTGACCTGGGCCTCGTGGACACAGACCACGTGCCCGGTGCGGCGCGCTGACTCCAGCACGGTGGCCAGATCGAGCGGGGACAGCGAGCGGAGGTCGATCACCTCGAGCTCGCGACCCTCCTCGGCGGCGGCGGCGGCCGCGTCCAGGCAGGTGCGCACCGTCGGCCCGTAGGCCAGCAACGTCAGGTCACGGCCCGGACGCGCCACTCGGGCGGCGTGCAGCGGAAGCGGCTTGGCGGCCGAGTCCACCTCGGCCTTCTCGTGGTAGCGCCGCTTGGGCTCAAAGAAGATCACCGGGTCGTCGGAGGCGACCGCCTGCTGGATCATCCAGTAGGCGTCCACCGGGTTGGAGCAGGCCACCACCTTCAGCCCGGGGGTGTGCGCGAAGTAGGCCTCTGGCGACTCGCTGTGGTGCTCGACCGCCCCGATGCCGCCGCCGAACGGAATCCGGATCACCACCGGCATGGTGAGCAGCCCGCGGGAGCGGAAGTGCATCTTGGCCAGCTGGCTGACGATCTGGTCGTAGGCCGGATAGACGAAGCCGTCGAACTGGATCTCACAGATCGGTCGATAGCCGCGCAGCGCCATCCCGATCGCGGTGCCGACGATGCCCGACTCCGCCAGCGGCGAGTCGATCACCCGGCTCTCCCCGAAGTCCTTCTGCAGGCCCTCGGTGACCCGGAAGACGCCGCCCAGCTTGCCGATGTCCTGCCCGGCGAGCACCACCTTGGGGTCGGCCTCGAGGGCCCGACGGAGCCCGGCGTTGAGAGCCTTGGCCATGGTCATCGAGGTCATAGCGCCGCATCCGCATGCTGGGGGTCAGCGTCCACGAAGGACGACGCGTATTCGGCGTACGCGGCCTGCTGCTCGGCCAGATGGGCGGTCTGCTCGGCGTAGACCCAGTCGAAGGCGTCGACCATCGCTGGCTCGGGCAGCGCCAGGCAGCGGGCGCGGAGGTCGGCGGCCAGCGACACCGCCTCGGCGTCGATGTCGGCGAAGAAGCCCTCGTCAGCGCTGCCGTGGCGGGTGAGATAGGCGCGGACCCGGGCGATCGGGTCCTTGAGCCGCCAGTGCTCCAGCTCGTCGGCCAAACGGTATTTTGTGGGGTCGTCCGACGTGGTGTGGGCACCCATCCGATAGGTGTAGGCCTCGATCAGCGTCGGCCCGTTGCCCGATCGCGCCTTCTCCAGCGCCTGCGCGGTGACCGCCTGCACTGCGAGTACGTCGTTGCCGTCGACCCTCACGCCGGGGAACCCGAAGCCGGCTGCGCGCTTGAAGAGCGGGATCCGCGACTGCCGCTCGATGGGCTCCGAGATGGCCCACTGGTTGTTCTGGCAGAAGAAGACGATCGGGGCGTTGTAGGAGCTGGCGAATACGAAAGCCTCGTTGACGTCGCCCTGGCTCATCGCCCCGTCACCGAAATAGCCGATCACGGCAGCGTCTCGATCCGGGTCGCCGGTGCCCACCACACCGTCGCGCTCCAACCCCATGGCGTAGCCGGTGGCGTGCAGCGCCTGGACGCCGATGACGATCGTGTAGAGGTGGAATCGGGTCGCCGCAGCGTCCCAGCTGCCCATGTCCACGCCACGGAAGAGGCTCAGCAGCCAGAGCGGGTCGACGCCGGAGCACCAGGCCACGCCGTGTTCGCGATAGGTCGGGAACACGTAGTCCTGGCGTCGCAGCGCTCGACCGGAGCCGATCTGCGCCGCTTCCTGGCCCAGGCAGGAGGCCCAGATTCCCAGCTCGCCCTGGCGCTGTAGGGCCGTGGCCTCGGCGTCGATCCGGCGAGTGAGCACCATGTCGCGGTAGTAGCCGCGGATCGCCTCGTCGTCGGCATCGCATGCATAGTCGGCGTGGGAGAGCCGCTCGCCCTCGGGCGTCAGCAGCTGGACCAGCTCGATCTCGGGCCCAGTCCCACTCAGCTCAGTCACCGGTGCATCCTCTCGTTACGGCCGGCGGGTGCTGCTGCATTCGGCTCATTCCCCCTCGGCGAGACCTCAACCTGCCCTGCGTGGTCGCCAGGCGGCGTGCGGGCCGGACGTGGCCTCGAAATGGTCGGCCCAAGGTACCGCCGGAGGGCGGGCAAGAGAAAACAAGTTGCATGTCCTACCGGTTTCGCGCAGGCTGGCCGAAGCTGCGCTCGCAGGTGGCACGAGTCAAGGAGGGCGACATGTCCACTCCCGTCCTGGGGATCTTCGCGACCCCGTCCTCTTCTCGCACAGGAGCACCTGCATCTCATGTCCGATTCACCCGCTTCACCAGGCGCCGAATTCGCGCCTGACCTCTATCTGGCCCCGGCCGAGCTGGGACCGCGCCAACGATGGTCCACCTGGGACGACATCGGCGTCCTCGCCGGACCTGAGCCTCGTCCCGACTGGGTGGTCACGGCCGATGCCGCCGTCGACACCGAGCTCGGCATCTTGAAGACCGGCAAGGAAGCCGACGTCTTTCTCCTCGAGCGGGCCACCGAACTCGACTCTGTCGTGCTGGCCGCCAAGCGCTACCGGTCGCACGACGACCGCATGTTTCACCGAGACTCGGGCTACACCGAGGGTCGTCGGATGCGCAACACCCGAGACCGCCGGGCGACGGCCAAGGGCACTCGCTACGGCCGTACGGTGCAGGCAGGCCAGTGGGCGCTGGCCGAGTTCGGATATCTGGCCCAGTTCTGGTCCGCCGGGCTGCCGGTCCCCTATCCGGTACAGCTCGACGGCACCGAGATCCTGATGGAGTTCATCACCATGGCCGACGGGTCCGGTGCTCCTCGGCTGGCTCAGACCCGCCCCGCGCCGGACCTGCTGGCGGACTACTGGGAGCAGCTGCGGGAAGCGATGGTCGTGCTGGCCGGGCTGGGGCTCGCACACGGGGACCTGTCGCCGTTCAACCTGCTGGCCACCGAGGACCGACTGGTGCTGATCGACGTACCGCAAGCCGTCGACCTGGTCGGCAACCCGCAAGGCATGGACTTCCTTGCTCGGGACTGCCGCAACGTGTGCACCTGGTTCACCGCCCGGGGGCTCGAGGTGGACGCGGACGCGCTGCTGGGGGACCTGGTGGCGTACGCCTGGTGAGGTTCGGGGCCGGGCGCTGACCCGGTCCGCGCTGAGCCCCCGTACGCGGTGCCGAGCCCGCTACTACGTCCTGAGCCTGCAGCAGGAGGCTCGGGACAGCGGGCGGGGCTCAGCGTCAATGATCGGCTCGAGCAAAGGCGCGATTCAGCCGGTCGGCGATCACAGCCGGCGTCTTCAGGTCGGCGTAGGTCCAACGCACCACCTGCCACCCCAGGTCGCGCAGAGCATCCTCGCGAAGCTTCTCGGCGTAGACGACGTCGGCTGCAGTCTCGCCAGGCTTCAGCAACCGGCCGTACTTCACCCGCCCGTCGAACTCGCCGAGTGTGTGGTGCTCCTCCCAGCAGAAGTCGGCCCGACCAAGGGGGTTGCCGGACGCGTCGTAGACCTCGTACTGCAGGTTCGGTGCCGGCACTCCTGCCGCCTGCAAGGCGACCCTGCTCAGCGACTCCCGGGGCTCTCGGCCAGCGGACTCAGGAAACGTGCCACCCGACGAGCTCGAGCCACCCCCGGGCGTCCCTTGGCGCGCACCAGACAGTCCTCGAGGTCGGCCGCGGTCAGCCCCCGTCTCAGCGCCGCGTCGCCGGTCATCACCGCTTGGTCGAAAGCCACCGCTCGACCGACATCGACGACGGTGCGCGCCGCCGAGGTGACCGTGATGCCGCCAACCTCGACTATGTCGGCGGCGTCCAGCGGGGCGGCGTAGAGGTGGATACTGCCGCGGTTCTTGCCACCAGGAACGTCGGCCCGGGTGAGCTGGACCCCCGGGTCAGCCTCACGTCGCTCACCCAACACAGCGGACCATGACCGCGGCGGCGATTCTGCACCTGGCGCCGAATCTGTGGATGAAGCTTGCCGCCCCGAGCCCCCTCCGCTACGCCGCGGCCCCTGCAGCCGGCTCAACGTAGCGGACGGGGCTCGACGTCGAACAGCACGCGCGCGGCTACCTCAACGGCCAGCCCGAGACGTGCTCCGGCACGGGTGCGCCCTCAGTCAGGTCGGGCGCGGGGATCGGTGCCCCCGCGGTCGTCGCGAGCGGAAGCACCCCCGCCCAGTACGGCAAGCCGAGGTCGCCGGGGTCGTCGTTCGGGGGCCCACTGCGGACCTTGAGCGACACCTCCTCGAGCGGCAGGCACAGCACCGACGTCGCCGCCAGCTCGCGACGGTCAGGGCCTCGGGTGTGGGCCGACCGACCTGGTACGACGGCGTCGACCACCGCCGCCAGGGCCATGCTCTTCTCCTCGGCGTCGGTAACGAGCGTGGCCAAGCCGCGGACAACAACCGACCGGTAGTTCATCGAGTGGTGGAAGCCCGAACGCGCCAGCACGATGCCGTCCACCAGCGTGACGGTGACGCAGACCGCGATCGGTTGCCCCTGCGCCAGCCGCGTTGCGGTGGCTCCCGTCGAACCGTGCAGATAGAGCCGCTCAGCCACCCGTGCGTGCAGCTGCGGGAGGACCACGGGCTCGCCGTCGATGACGAAGCCGACATGGCAGAGGGTGGCCTCGTCCAGGACGGCGTGCACCGCTGAGCGGTCATAGCTCACCCGCTCCCGAAGCCGCGCAGGCGTGGTCCGAGGTGTCGGGGGATAGTCGTGGCTGGTCACTGGTGGATCATGCCTGGTGCCGGGCTGTGTCAGCGACTCAATAGATCGACTCGCCCACGTCCGTCAGCCGGCACCGGTCCGCTTGCGGGCGCGGTAGGCGGCCACGTTGGCCCGGTTGCCGCAGCCCGACTCGCAGTAGCGCCGGGACTTGTTGCGCGACAGGTCCACGACCACGTCATGGCAGTCGTCGGCGGCACAGATCCGCAGCCGGTCCAAGTCGTCGGCCCGGATCAGGTCGAGGAACCCCATCGCGGCTTCGGCCCCGATCCGCTGGGCGAGCGGGGTGTCGGGCCGGGTGACGTGCAGGTGCCAGTCGTACTCGTCGTGCTTGCTCAGATAGGGCCGGGCGTCAGCCTCGGCCAGGATGTCGTTGACCAGGGCCGCCGCCTCGTCGCGGCTGCTCGCCGACCACACCGTACGCAGCCGGTCGCGCAACTGCCTGACCAGCTGCAGCTCCTCGTCGGTGCCCAACAGCTCCCCAGACATCGGGTACTGAGCCAGAAACGCGTCCAGTCCGGCCCGGTCGGTCAACGCGTCGACCCCGTCGCTCAACGTGTTGACCAACGCGGCGGACTCCGCCAGCGCGATCTCGGTGTCATGAGTGAAATACATGTTGACTCCTGACAGCTTCCTCCCGTAGTGTCATGAGCGTACCAACATTTGACTCATGACACTCGATTCTCGTCCTGGAGGCGTCAGTGACCACCACCGTGACCAGCAGCACCACCTCGCCCGCCAGCGCCTTCCGGCGCGGGATGGGTGGCGGCTTGGGCTGGGCCGTGCTGTCGGCGGCGTCGTTCGGCCTGTCGGGGGCGCTGGCCAAGTCCCTGCTGGAGATCGGCTGGACGCCGGGATCGGTCGTGCTGGTTCGGGTGCTGGGGGCCTTCATGGTGTTGCTCGTGCCCTGCCTGATCCTGCTCCGGGGCGTCCGCCGGCCGTCTGCCCCGGCGATGCGGCGGATGGTCGTCTACGGGGTGGTCGCCGTGGCCCTCGCCCAGCTCTGCTACTTCAACGCGGTGTCGCGCCTGTCGGTGGGTGTCGCGCTGCTGCTGGAATACCTCGCCCCGGTGCTGCTGATCGGCTGGCACTGGTGGCGGTCCCGCCGGCGCCCCGCCCGCAGTGTCTTCCTGGGGGCGGCCATCGCGATGGCCGGCATGGTCCTGGTCTTGGACATCGCCCGGGGGCTGACGCTTGACCCGGTCGGCGTGCTCTGGGGTCTCGCGGCGGCGGTCTGCCTGTGCGTCTACTTCGTGCTGTCCGACCACGCGGACTCCGGCGACTCGGTGTCACCGCTGCTGATGACCACCGTCGGCACCGGAGTCGGCGCCGCCGTGTTGGCGGCGGCCGGGGGGGTCGGCCTGGTGTCGATGACGGTCACCTTTGGGCAGACCGCGCTGGCCGGATTCCCGGTGGCCTGGTGGGTCCCGGTCACTCTGCTGGTCCTCGTCACCGCCGCGCTTGCCTATTTGACCGGCATCGCCGCGGTACGCCGGCTCGGCTCGTCCATCGCCTCGTTCGTGGCCCTGTCCGAGGTCATCTTCGCCGTGGTCTTCGCGGCCGTGCTGCTCGGTCAGCAGCCCACGCTGGCCCAGCTGGTCGGCGGCGTGCTCATGTTGACCGGAATCGCCATCGTGCAGCGGGCGCCGCGCTGAGCCGACCGCCCGCGCGGACCTAAGATCACCGGATGGTCGCCGCTGCCGCCGGAGTGCTGATCGCCGGCACCTCCTCGGACGCGGGCAAGTCGCTGGTGGTCACCGGGCTCTGCCGCCACCTGGCCCGGCTCGGGGTGTCGGTGGCGCCTTTCAAGGCACAGAACATGTCCAACAACTCGATGGTCTGCGCAGACGGGTCCGAGATCGGCCGGGCGCAGCATCTCCAGGCCCAGGCCGCCCGGATCGAGCCCGAGTCGGCGATGAACCCGGTGCTGCTGAAGCCGGGCTCGGACCGCCGCTCCCACGTGGTGCTGCGCGGTCAACCGGCCGGCACGCTGGAGGCCGGCGAGTACTCCACCGGTCGGCGCCACCTGGCCGAGGCGGCCTACGCGGCGTACGAGGAGCTGGCCCAGCGCTTCGACCTGCTGGTCTGCGAGGGTGCCGGCTCCCCCGCCGAGATCAACCTGCGACGCGGCGACTACGTCAACCTCGGGCTGGCCCGGCGCTTCGACCTGCCGGTGGTGGTCGTCGGCGACATCGACCGCGGCGGGGTGTTCGCCGCCCTGTACGGCACGGTGGCGCTGCTCGAGCCCGAGGACCGGTCGCTGGTGCGGGCGTTCCTGGTCAACAAGTTCCGCGGGGACCCTGACGTGCTGACGCCCGGGCTGGCCGAGTTGACCGCCCGCACCGGGGTGCCGTTCGCCGGCGTACTGCCCTGGCTGGGCGACCTCGACCTGGACGCCGAGGACACCCTCGAGGTGGGTCGCTGGCGACGGGCACGCGAGGGGGAAGACGCACTGCGGGTGGCGGTCGTCCGGCTCCCCCGGGTGTCCAACGTGACCGACGTGGACGCTCTCGCGCTCGAGCCGGGGGTCGAGGTGCTGGTCACCACCGACCCCGACGTGGTCCGCGGCGCCGACCTGGCGGTGCTGCCCGGAACGCGCTCGACGGTCGCCGACCTGGAGTGGCTGCGGCGAGCCGGGCTCGCCGACGCGATCGCGGACCGGGCGCGCCGGGAAGCGCCTGTGCTGGGCATCTGCGGCGGATATCAGATGCTGGCTCAGTTCATTGACGACCAGGTCGAGTCGGGACGGTCTCTGCCCGGGCTGGGCCTGCTGCCGGCTTCGGTGACGTTTACGCCGGCCAAGGTGCTGGGGCGGCCCTGCGGCACCTGGCGTGGGGCGGCGGTGACGGCGTACGAAATCCACCACGGCCTGGCCGCCGCGGACGAGGACGGGGATGGCGAACCGTTCCTCGACGGCTGGCGGCGGGGGCAGACCTGGGGCACCATGTGGCACGGTGCGTGGGAGAACGACGACTTCCGCCGGGCCTGGCTGTCCGAGGTCGCCGCGGCGACCGGCTCCTCCTGGCGGGCCGACCCGACCGCGCCCGCCTTTTCGGCGCGGCGCGAGGCCATGATCGACCAACTGGCTGACGCGGTGGCCGAGCACGTCGACGTAGAGCTGATCGTGGGTGCCGACCTCATGCAGGTCTCGGACCTGAGTCGACAGGCGCAACGCAGGTGACACTGCAGGTGCTGGTGATCGGCATCGGGACCGGACCAGACCACCTGACCGGCGCGGCCATCGCCGCACTCAACCGGGTGGACGTGTTCCTGGTCGCCGACAAGGGCCCGGGCACCGACGACCTGGTCAGCCTGCGCGACGAGATCTGTCGGCGCTTCATCTCCTCGCCCGGATACCGCTTCGTCGAGGTGGCCGACCCGCCGCGCGGACCGGACCGAGAACGGGACGCAAGCACCTATCTCCAGGAAGTCGGCTCCTGGCACCGGCGGCGCGCTGCCCGCTACGCCGAGATCGTCCGGGCCGAGCTCACTGACGGGGGCACGGTGGGCTTCCTGGTCTGGGGCGATCCCGCGCTTTACGACAGCACGATCCGAGTGGTGGAGTTGATGGCCGAGACTGGCCTCGACCTGGAGCTGACCGTTCTCCCGGGAATCAGCAGTGTGCAACTGCTGGCGGCTCGGCACCGGATCGTCCTCAACCGGGTCGGCCAGCCGATCCACCTCACCACCGGGCGGCGGCTAGTCGCGGAATACAGCCCGGACCTCGGCGACGTGGTGGTGATGCTCGACGGTGACCTAGCCTGTCGCGGACTGGTCGAGACGCACCCGGGGCTGGCAATCTATTGGGGCGCCCAGCTGGGCCTGCCCGATGAGGCGGTGGTCTCTGGGCCACTGGCCGAGGTGATCCAGGAGATCGCCGACATGCGGCAGGCCATTCGGGACCGCCGGGGCTGGGTGATGGACACCTACCTGCTGAGGCCCGGCTGCTGATCAGCGCTCTGCCGTCGAGTGGCTCCGAGACGGCACGGACGGGGCCTGCTCCAGGGCCGGCGCCGGCAGCTTGACGAGCCTCCGGTAGACCCGGCGGGCCAGCCATGACGGCAGGTAACGGTGCCGCTCCTCCTCCCACACTCGTGCCCGCCCGTGCGGCCGGACGGTGCGCAGTGCGCGCTGGATGCTCTTCGTGGGGTGGTAGAAGCCGGTGGGCTCGGACCGGTACAGCTCGATCCGGCACAGGTGCTTGGTGCTGACGTAGCCGTACTGGTCGGGGCTCACCAGCCGCACCGGGGCGCCGTGCTCGGCGGTCAGCGGCTGCCCGTCGAGCCGGTCGGCGAGCAGGACATTGTCTGCGAGCGCGTCCTCCAGCGCGACGATCGACCGGAAGCCGTCGAGCCCCACGAACACGAGGTACTGAACGCGGGCCCCGACGGCCAGCGCCGGCTCAACGACGAGACGGAAAAAGTCGGCGAAGGGGACGCCCTGCCAGGTCAGCCCGACGGCCGACCAGCCAGCCACGCAGTGCAGGTCGGCTGGCACCTCCCGTCGGGGCAAGCCGCTCAGCTCGGCGGGTGACAGTGCGACGCGGCGGGTGAGCTCACCGCTGATCTCGATGATCATGCCCTCGGGCACCTCGGGGGGCGGGTGTTCCAGGTCGACACCGAATCGAGGGAAACCGCGCACCGCGCGCTGGCCGGGCGGGAGTTCCATGGCGCCTCCTTTGTTCCATACGCAGCCGTATGCATACGGTAATGTATGGATCGACGTAGCGTCAACGAAAGCGAGTGACTCATGCCTGCCCCCCTTCGGACGCCGCGCGAGAGCTGGATCTCGGAGGGCATGCGGGCGCTGGCCGACGGTGGGCCGGATGTGGTGCGAGTGGAACGGCTGGCCAAGGCCCTCGGCGTGACCAAAGGCGGGTTCTACTGGCACTTCTCCGGCCGTCAAGCCCTCCTCGACGCCGTCCTCGACACCTGGGAGGAGACCCTCGTGGACCAGCCGATCGAGGCCGCTGACCTGGGCGGCGGTTCGGGTCGGACACGTCTGCGTCGCCTGTTCGTCGCCGCCGGCGAGCGGGAAGGCCTCCTCGACCTCGAACTGTCCGTACGGGACTGGGCGCGACGCGACTCAAGGGTGGCCGAGCGCGTCGCGCGGGTCGATAACCGACGCCTGGCCTACCTGCGACCCCTGTTCGCCGAGTTCTGCGACGACGACGCCGATGTCGAGGGCCGATGCCTGCTGGTGTTCACGCTCTTCGTCGGCATGTCCCTGATCGCCGCCACGCATGGCCGCCGCACGCGCCCCTCAGTCACCGCGGCGGCGCTCCGGCACCTGTTGAGATAGGCAGTCATCGAAGCTGGCGTGGTCCAAGCCGACCACGCAGCCGATCCGCGTGCTGCGGGCGGTGTCGATGCTGAGTGGTAGACACGTAGCTGCTCCGATCACAACCGAGTGGCGGACCAGCGCTGCGGGAGCCGGATGAGAATCGTCTACAACAGCTATAACGGGCGTTACGCCGACAACCCGCGGGCCATCTACGAGGGGCTGTTGCGCCGGGGCGACGACCATGAGCACCTGTGGCTGGTCGGCGACCGCCATCGCGCCAGCTTCCCTGCCGGTGTGGCGACGGCGCGAATCGCCAGCGGGGAAGGCGTGGCCGCGCTGGAGAGTGCCGATGTGCTGGTCGCCAACTGCCACACCGATCTCGACCGATGGCAGAAGCGATCCGACACCGTCTATCTGCAGACCTGGCACGGAACGCCACTGAAGCGGATCCACCGCGCTGCCTTGCAAACCTGGGGCGACGAGGCGATGGACGCGCTGGACCGCGAGATCGCCCGCTGGGATGTGCTGCTGACGCCCAGTCGGGCCGGCACGCAGCTGCTCCGGTCGGCCTTCGGCTATTCGGGTGCTGTCCTGCAAACCGGCTATCCGCGCAACGACGTGCTGCTTGCAGACGATCGGGAGGAACGACGTGCCCGCGTACGGGACCGGCTCGGCATAGCCGAGAACACCACGGCCGTGCTCTATGCGCCGACGTACCGCGATGACGATGTGGATTCGCCGGAACTGACACTCGGGCTCGACCCCACCGCCCTCGCCGACCAGCTGGGCGGCAGCTTCGTGCTGCTGTTGCGGGTGCACTACTACCTGGGCCACCGTGCGATCGCGGCCAATGACCCCCGAATGCGCGACCTCTCGGGCCACCCGGACGTCGCAGACCTCTACCTCGCCGCCGATGTCCTGGTCACCGACTACTCCTCCGCGCTGTTCGACTTCGCCGTCACCGGCAAGCCGATCCTGTTCTTTGCCTATGACCTCGAGCACTACCGTGACCGGCTTCGCGGCTTCACCCTGGATCTCGAGGCGGAGGCGCCCGGGCCGGTGCTGGTCGACCAAGAGCAGCTCACCGCGGCGCTGCTCGACCTGCCGAACGTCACCAGATCCCACGCTGCTCGCTACTCGCGGTTTCGAGAGCGTTACTGCCACCTTGACGACGGTCACGCCACCGAGCGGGTGCTTGCTGCGCTCTGGCCCAACTGAGCCGCGCTGTGGCGAGCCACCCATACCCTGGGCGGATGAAGTATCTAGAGGTGCCAGGGCTCGCACCGGTGAGCCGGGTGGGCCTGGGAACGTGGCAGTTCGGCTCCCGCGAGTGGGGGTACGGCGAGGCCTACGACTCCGGCACGGCCCGCGACATCGTCACCCGGGCCCGTGAGCTGGGGATCAATCTCTTCGACACGGCCGAGATCTACGGCATGGGCAAGAGCGAGCGCATTCTCGGCGAGGCGCTCGGGCCCGAGCGTGACTCCGTGGTGGTGGCCAGCAAGCTGTTCCCCGTGGCGCCGTTTCCGCCGGTGATCAAGCGGCGGGCCGAAGGCAGCGCTCGCCGCCTGCAGGTGGCGAAGATCCCGCTCTATCAGGTGCACCAGCCCAACCCGGTAGTGCCGGACACAGTGATCATGCCGGGCATGCGTAGCCTGCTGGAGTCGGGGCGAATCGGTGCGGTCGGCGTGTCCAACTATTCGCTCGACCGCTGGCGGCTGGCGGATAAGGCGCTGGGGCAGCCGGTGATCAGCAACCAGGTGTCGTTCTCGCTCGCTCAGCCCGGCCCGCTCACCGAGCTGGTGCCGTTCGCTGAGCAGGAGAACCGGGTGGTGATGGCCTACAGCCCGTTGGCGCAGGGACTGCTCGGCGGGAAGTACACCGTCGACCACCGGCCGTCGGGTGTGCGCGCCGCGAACCGGCTGTTCGGCACGGAGAATCTGCGCCGGATCGCCCCGCTGCAGGACCGGCTCCGTACGATCGCCATCTCCTACGACGCCAAGCCGGCTCAGATCGCCCTGGCCTGGCTGCTGTCACTACCCCAAGTGGTGGTGATCCCCGGCGCCTCCAGCGTCGAGCAGCTGGAGTTCAACGCGGCCGCGGCCGACATCACCCTCGACGTGGCCTCCCAAGCCGCACTGACCGTGGCGGCCCAATCGTTCTCGCCGGTTTCGGTCGGGCGGACCTTGCTGGATGCGACGCGGGAGCGCATCCGGCGCTGAGCTTGGAGCGCGCGGCGGCGTTCTCACCTCGTGCTTAGCGCACCGATCGCCCCGATCATCGCGACCAATGCGAGTGCGAGACGCACCCGGTCGGCCAGCAACAGCGCGGCCAACAGGTCAGGTTCAGGGCCGACACGGCCCAGCTGGCCGTGCAGCGGGGCCGCGCGGGTAGCGGTGACCGCAAAGGCTCCGGCCGAGGCGCCGCAGGACAGCCAGACCCACCAGGTGTCGGGCGCAGACCAGAGGGCGCTCGCCGAGGCGAGCAGCACCATCCCGTAGACCAGCACCACTGGCCAGACGATGGCGCGGCTGTGCTGCCGCTGGGTCTTGGGCCAGAGGGAGGCCGGCGTGCGGACCAGGGCCGGGTAGACCAGCACCGTGACGGTCAGCTGAAATCCGACGTGCAGGGCGGTCGCCACCAGCAAGGTCGCCATCCACAGGCTCATGGCGACTTCGGTGCCTGTCTGGACCAGCGCTGTGCACGCAGGACGGTCAACTGACGTGGCAATCGCATGCCGATCGCGTCCCAGCGGCTCGCGCCGGCCTGGGCGTCATGCCTGTTCTCCTGCACCATGTGGCTGACTATTTCTCTCGGGTCGACGTGACGACGTTTAAGGCGGAGTGCATCGAGAGGGACACCACTCGGCGTCCGCGTAGTGCATTTGAACCCCTTGGGCGCAAAGAGGCCCACCCGTAAGGAAACTGCGCCCAGTTGCGTCAATCTTCAGGCTTCCGCGCTCAAGGGTCGAGGCAGCCGATCCTGGCAGCCTAAGCGAGACAACACTGGCACCTAAGAAGCTCGGCCGAGGCCACCGTCGGCTGTGACTGCACAGTCGTCGGCCAAGCTCAGGCACCTCGCCCTGAGTCAGCAGCGCACGCTCAAGGCTCGGGAAGGACGCCTCTGGATTAGTGCTTGTTGACCGTTCCCCTCTGTGTCCAGCGGCCACGGAAGGCGCTATTTCGGGACATATAGCGTTGCTGGTGGAAGGTCTGGCGAGTGACTTGTCCGAGGGGCAGCCCAGGAGGCCAAATGCTGCGGCACCGAACACTGGACGACCAGTGTTTCAGCAGCTGGGGGGCGCTGGACGGTCGGTGAACCGGTCGGCAATCCAACGCAACACGTCACCGGCCGAGACGAGCGGCAGCGTGTTGTGGTCGACGCCGGCGTACTTCTTCAGGACGACCTTGGTGCCCTTGGCGCGGTACGCCTTCGCCAGCTCGTCGGCGACGAACACGGGGACCTCCAGGTCTGCGGTGCCGTGGACGAGCAGCACGGGTGCCCGGCCCGCGACCTGGGCGGCGTTGCCAGCAGCTCCGAGCTTGCGCAGGATGTCGGCGGGTAGGGCACCACCAACCACCAATTCCGTCGGCGTCAACTTCTCGAAGGCGGTCATGAATGCGCTGTAGCAACCAGTTCTCAGCACATCCAGACGCCGGCGGGCCGGTGCGGCAAGCAGCTCCGTCGGGTGCACAGAGGGGTCGACGGCCGCCAGGCCATACAGCGCGATGACGAGATAGCCGTTGCCGGGCGTGCCGATCGTCAGTGGGGCGAGGACGTCTAACTCCGAGGCGGCGGACATGCCGACCACTCCGCGCAACCGCAGGCCCTTGGCGTAGCTGCCCACCTCGCCGGCGAACAGCGCGGCCTGGCCACCTTGCGAGTGCCCACTGGCGACCCAGTCCCTGGACAGGCTGCGATCGAGCCGCCGAGCAGCACGCACCGAGTCGATCATGCCTCTCGCCTCGCTCTTGCCGATGAGGTACGGGTGCGGCCCGGGCGTGCCGAGGCCCTGATAATCCGTCGCCGCGACCGTCCAGCCCTTCTTCAGGTAAGACGCCGCAGTCTGGGCGTAGACGCGGTACTCGGCTTCTGTATCGAGGTTGCCGTATAGCGAGGGAGCGCAGTGGTCGGCGATCCCGTCGGTGCCATGCCCCCACGCGATCGTGTCGCGCTGGCCCGGAAGCTCCCTGCGGACACGGGGGGTGAGCACAGCGCCGGACACGACAACGTGCCTTCCGTCGGGGGCCGTGGACACGTAACGGATGCGCAGACCGGTACCGACCGCGGCAAGTTCCGGGCCGAGGTGCATGCGCACACGGGACAGGACGGTGCCCGGACGGAGCTGGGCCAGGTCGGCTCCCAACGACGTGGCGGTGGCTTCCCGCTCCCACCGGGGCGCCGGCTGCTCGACCGCGCCTGCAGGGGCAGCGACCCCGAGCAGACCGACGCTCAGTGCGGCCCCAAGCATGGACCGAAGAAATGAGCGGTGTCTCATGAGGCCCTCCAAGGCGGTTCAGGAAACGTGCCAGGGGCATCGGCGACACGCCTTCACCCTTGAGGCAATCTTCCTCGCCCTGTCCCCCCAGCACCAGAACTTCACGGCCACAAGCCTGCGTCAGGCTGGAAACGCTGGGTTCATATATGGCGGCGTCGCGCTGAGGGCTTCAGGGCGGGGTTGTCGAAGGAGTTGTCGACTGGGTTGACCGTGGTCCCGGGTGCGACGATCTCGTCGATCCGGTCCAGCACAGCTGCTTCCAGCCCGACGTCGCTGGCTGCCAGCTGCCCTTCCATCTGCTCCATGGTTCGCGGTCCGATGATCGCCGACGTGATCGCTGGGTGGTTGAGCACGAACGCGATCGCCAACTGGATGAGCGTGAGGCCGGCCTCGTCGGCGAGTTGCGCCAGCTCCTCGACCGCATCGAGCTTGCGCTGGTTGGCTGGCTGGGCGAGGTCGAACCGCTCGGGCAGCCGGCTGGCGCGGGATGAAGACTGCTGCCCGCTGTCCTTGCGCCAGCGGCCGGACAGCCACCCGCCGGTCAGCGGGCTGTAGGACAAGACGCCCATGCCGTGGCGCTGGCAGGTGGGCAGGACGTCGTCTTCGATGCGCCGCACGAGCATGGAGTAGGCGGGTTGCTCGGTGATGAAGCGTTCCAGGCCATGCTCGCGCGCCACCCATTGGGCCTCGACGATCTGGCTGGCGGGGAAGGTGGACGCGCCGATGTAACGGACCTTGCCGGAGCGGACGAGGTCGGTGAGGGCGCCGAGGGTCTGGTCGATGTCGGTGTCGGTCCGGGGGCGGTGCACCTGGTAGAGGTCGATCCAGTCGGTGTCGAGGCGGCGCAGGGAGTCGTCGACGGCCCGCATGATCCAGCGTCGTGAGCTGCCCTGGTGGTTGGGGTCCTCACCCATCGCGCCGTGGAACTTCGTGGCCAGGATGACGTC
>DASQDG010000050.1:0-19017 GCA_035634295.1 Propionibacteriaceae bacterium
CTTTCGCGGCGGCAGTCGCACCGCGGTTCCTGTGGTCAGCCACTTCTGCGAGCAGTTTCTCAATTCCACTATTGACTGATACCCGCCACCTCAAACCCTCAACTGCATCGGCGAGCAGCTCGCGAGCAACTATGGTCAGGCCGGCCAGCGTACGGACTACCGTGTCCCTCGACAGCAAGGGGCCTCGCGAAGACTTCACCAACTCATCCCCTTAATCGCTCATCCCCTGAATCGCTGCAGTGCCCCGGGTTTCTGACGACCTGCCTAGGCGCGCGTTCAGCGACACACCACCCCGAGTCTTGAGTCTTCCATGTTCACGAGCCGACGGGGAGCCAACGAGGTTGTCAAAAGGCGGGAAGCCGCGTGGGGGCCCTACATCTACGAAGTGGGCGATTGACCGGCAGGCAACACCGCCGGCGGCGCCCGAGCGATGAAGCGCGTGTCGACAGCGCGTCACGACATGCACGGTCGGTAGCGGGAGCGGATCCCGTTGGGACGTTCCTCCACTGTCACCGTCAGCCAGTTGGACCAGTCATCGTATCCGCCCAGGCATCCAGCTGATCGCAGAGTAGACAAGGTCCCGGTCCTCGTCGCATTGGGACTCTTAGCGTTGCGGGGCCTGCACTTCTGATGGCTAAGCCCTGTGGAGCCAATCTGGGAGCCAGGCTCTACAATCAGACGCGCGCCAATATGTACCCACTCGGACGCTCGCAGGGTTGACACACTCATAGCGACCCGGTTTCGGACAAGACTGAACGGATGATCGCAAACTACGGATCAGAAGGTCGGGAGTTCGAATCTCTCCGGGTGCGCCAGCCAGACCCCTAGCCAGAGTCGGCACGAGCTCAGCGACGCCAGCCCTCGCCGGGTGGCCCGCTAACGGCAGTGCTAACACCGGCCTCAAAATCGGTGCCTGACGCCGCTTGGATGACCCGCGCGAAGGTGTCCGCTACCGCCGGCGCGAGGTCCTGGACCACGTGGGCGTTGACGCGCAGATTGACGCTCGGGTCAGCATGCCCCAACCGAGCGGCAACCACATGGACGGGCTCACCGGCCAGCAGCAGCGTCGTCGCGTGGATATGCCGGAGATCATGCAGCCGGATCTGGGGCAGCGCAGCCGTCGGGTGCTCCACGTTGTGACGGGCGACCAACTTCGGCAGCAGTTGCGAGGGAGTGTCGGGGTACAAAGGCTCCCCCGACGCGGTGCGGAAGACCAGGTCTAGCTCTGGCCAGTCCGACTCAATCAGAAGGCGCTCCTCAGACTGTCGCGCTCGGTGCGCCTGCAGGGCACGGACAGTCGACGCATCAATCCTCACCGTGCGACGGCGGCCACCCTTGGTGCTTCCAACAGTCCGCTGTCCCTCGACGACGGAGGCCGATCCGGTGATCACGAGCGCGCCGGCCGCCAGGTCGACGTCCGACCAGGACAAGTTCAGCAGCTCGCCACGTCGGGCGCCCGTGAACGCGGCAAGGTAGAAGAAGGCCGACAAGCGGTGGCCTTTCGCGTACTCAAGGAACCGCGCCAGCTGCGCTGGTGTCCCTATTGGGCCGGCCTCAGCCTGAACCGACCGTGGTCGGTTAGCCCGGACTACGGGACTCGACTCCAACAGCTGCTCGCTCATGACGGCATCGTTGAACGCCTTACGCAGCACGGCGTGCACAGCGTCCACCGTGCTCCTCGACAGACCGCGTCGGAGGTGCCGGCTGCCTCCGAAGAACGGATGAGTGCTCGAAACAGTCGTGCAGAATCTCGGAGGCATCAATGAAGATCAAGTTCTTGGCGGCTACCGCAGCAAGCGGTGCCGTCCTGCTCAGCACGGTCGCTCTCAGCGGAACCGCTGTGGCCACCGACTACTGCCCTGGTCACCGGGACAACTGAGGCGTCGGGCCGGCTCAACCCCCTCAACAACTCCGGTGTGACCGGCCACGCCCACGTCAAGGTGAGGGGAAGAAGGTCGACGTGCACTACAAGGCGAAGGGTTGGCACGGAACCTCCCGCACGCCGTCCCCATCCACTACGGCGAGGAGGCCACGCACGAGTGCCCGACCGTCCGGGACGACGAGAACCGCGACTTCCGGCTCACGTCGTCGAGGGCGTGCCCGCTACGGGCCCATCGGTGTCCCTCACCACCGAGGGCGAGACCAGCCCGGCCAGCGGCCTGGCCGTCGACCGGTTCTCTACCGCACCCAAGGGGACCATCCACTAAGACCGCACCGTCAGAACCAGCAAGGCCGTTGCCCGCGCCATCCGCAACGGTGAAGGCGTCCTCGTCGTACACGGCGTCGACTACAACAACAACGGCAAGTACGACTTCGACAGTGCAGGCAAGAGCGAGGTCGACCCCAAGCTGCCCGCCGAGGCCACCGACCGCAGCCTGAGGCGTCCTGCGCTGACCAGCTGAACCGGCCGGCACTCCGCGCCCCAACCGCCAGACCGCGAGCCCGGACACCCCTGCGGGGTTCCGGGCTCGTCTGGTTCAAGCCTCCTCAGCGGCTGGACAAGACTGCCCTGGTGCTGGCCTCGGGCCGGAGGTCGAGCCGACGCAGCAGCTGCGCGTTGGCGGCCACCACGACGGTGCTGGCCGACATCAGCAGGGCTCCCACGGCCATGGGCAGGACGAACCCGACCGGCGCGAGGATGCCGGCGGCGAGGGGGACCGAGATCAGGTTGTAGCCGGCGGCCCAGCCGAGGTTCTGCCGCATCTTGCGGTAGCTGGCCCTGGACAGCTCGATCACCGACAGGACCGAGCGGGGGTCGTCGCTGGCCAGGACGACTCCGGCGGAGGCGATGGCCACGTCGGTGCCGGCGCCGATCGCGATGCCGACGTCGGCCTGGGCCAGGGCGGGGGCGTCGTTGACGCCGTCACCGACCATGGCCACCCGGCGGCCCTGGGCCTGCAGCTCCTTGACCTTGTCACCCTTGTCCTCGGGGCGGACGCCGGCGAACACCTGGTCGATGCCCAGCTCGGCGGCGACGCTGTGGGCAACCTGCTCGGCGTCACCGGTGATCATCACGACGTGGTAGCCAAGCTGGTGCAGGGCAGCGACCGCCTTGCGGGACTCGGGGCGGACCTCGTCGGCCAGGGCGAGGGCGCCGGCCACCTGCTCGTCGACCAGCACGTGCAGGATGATGGCGCCGTCAGCCTTCCACGCCTCCGAGCCGGGCAGCGGCTCCAGCTGGTGCTCGCGCAGCAGGGCGGGCCCGCCGACGCCGACCCTGTGGCCGTCGACGGTGGCGGTGACCCCGACCGCGGTCGAGGCCTGGAAGTGGGCGCCGGTGAGGCGGGGCAGGTGCCGGTCGGTGGCGGCGGTGACGATGGCGCGGGCAAGCGGGTGCTCACTGTCGGCCTCGGCGGCCGCGGCCAACGTCAGCAGCTCGACCTCGCTGCGCCCGCCGACGGCGATCACCTGCGTGAGGGCGGGTTCGCCGCGGGTGAGGGTGCCGGTCTTGTCGAACAGGATGGTGTCGACGGTCCGCATGGCCTCGAGCGCGGTCCGGTCCTTCACCAGCACACCGCCGCGGGCCGCGCGCTCGGTGGCGATCGAGACCACCAGCGGGATGGCCAGCCCGAGGGCGTGAGGGCAGGCGATGACCAGCACGCTGATCGTGCGGATCAGGGCGTTATCGGGCTGTCCAAGCAGCGTCCACACCAGGGCGGTGACCGCGGCGGCGGCGAGGGCGAACCAGAACAGCCACCCAGCGGCGCGGTCGGCCAGCAGCTGCGCCCGGGAGCTCGACGCTTGAGCCTCGGTGACCAGGCGTTGGATCCCGGCCAGGGCAGTGTCGTCGCCGACCGCGGTGACCTCGACGCGCAGGGCGGAGTCGGTGGAGACAGTGCCGGCGACCACGGTGTCGCCGACGGTACGGGCGACAGGCCGGGACTCCCCGGTGATCATCGACTCGTCGACGTCGGCGGAGCCGTCGACGACGACCCCGTCGGCGGTGACCCGGCCGCCGGGGCGGACGATGACGATGTCGTGGACCTGTAGGGAGGTGGGGGAGACCTTGACGACCTGGTCGCCTTCGATCCGTTCGGCCTCGTCGGGCAGCAGCGCGGCGAGGGACTCCAGGGCGGAGGCCGACTGGGCCAGGGACCGCATCTCGATCCAGTGGCCGAGCAGCATGATGACGATCAGCAGCGCCAGCTCCCACCAGAAGTCGAGCTGGTGGCTGAGCAGGCCCAGGCTGGCGCCCAGGGAGGACAAGAACGCCACGGTGATGGCCAGCGCGACCAGCAGCATCATCCCGTGGCTCTTGGCGCGGACCTCGGAGACGGCGCCGGTCAGGAACGGCTTCCCGCCCCACACATACATCAGGGTGCCCAGGAGCGGGGAGACCCAGCCAACCCAGCCGGCGTCGGGCAGGTCGTAGCCCAGGATCATCGCGAACATGTCGGAGAAGACCACCACCGGCAGCCCGATCGCCAGCATGATCCAGAACAACCGCCGGAACATCGCGACGTGGTCCCCGTGCCCGCCGTGCCCCCCATGGCCGCCGTGGCCCCCACCGCTGGCCTCATGTTCGCCATGGGTTCCCTGTTCCGGGGGGGAGCTTGTGACGTGGTGGTACCCAGGTTCTGCGAGTTGGCCGCCGGGCTCGACGTGGCCCTCCTGAGCGCCACCGAAATGGGTGGCGGTGTGGCCTTGGTGCGGTGCTGACTCGTTCATCATCCGACCCTCCTCTTGGTACCCCCAGGGGGTATAGTGCTCTTGTTGTTGCCAACGAGCAAGAGGCCAGCGCTATTCCACGGGCTCACCGCTTGGGGCCAGGTACAGCAGCAGGTCACAGCAGCGAGTTCCAGGTGGTGTGCGGTTCCCTCAAGACTCTTGATACCCAAGGGGGGTAGGGGTAGCCTGTTAGAAGGACTAAGACACACCGGCCGCGGATCACCTGCGCACGGGTGTCAGGCTCAAGGAGAGAACACAGCGATGGATGAGCACAGCGGCCCGCACGGCTACATCTCGAACAAGGACGAGTACCTGAAGCGGCTCCGCCGGATCGAGGGGCAGGCTCGCGGCTTGCAGCGGATGGTGGAGGAAGAGAAGTACTGCATCGACATCCTCACCCAGGTCTCGGCCATGACCAGCGCGCTGCAGTCGGTCTCCCTTGGCCTCCTGGACGACCACCTGCACCACTGCGTGCTCGATGCCGCCGCCACTGGCGGGCCGGAGGCCCAGGAGAAGTTGAAGGAAGCCTCCGACGCCATCGCCCGCCTCGTCCGTTCCTGACCCGACCCCCGGTGAGCAGCGCAGCTCACCCAGCACTCACAGGAAGGCCCACCGCCATGAGCTCCACCGCCACCTACACCGTCTCCGGCATGACCTGCGGCCACTGCGTCAGCTCCGTCAGCGAGGAGGTCACCAACATCCCCGGCGTCACTGACGTCCAGGTCGACCTCGCCTCCGGGGCCGTCACCATCACCAGCGAGACCCCGGTCGAGGAGACCGCCGTCAAGGCAGCGGTCGACGAGGCCGGCTACGAGCTGGTCAGCCACTGAGTTGAACGGGCGTGACCGCCCGGCCACCCGGCGGGCGGTCATCCCACCCCGAAGTAGGAGCACACGCATGAACACCCCCACCCGAGTCGCTGCCTTCGTCGGCGGTCTGGCGGCTGTCTTCGCCGCCGCGATCGGCGTCGGCACCCTGAACGCACGAAGCAGCACCGCAGAACCGGCCGGACACGACGCCGGGCACCCCAACACCGCCACCACCGAGCGAGCCACCGCGGAGAACCTGCCCGGTGGGCTGATGGTTTCCCAGGACGGCTACACCCTCGACCTGACTCAGCGTCAGCTGTCCGCCGCCGAGAAGGCGCTGGTGCAGTTCCAGATCCTCGGCCCGGACGGCCAGCCGGTCACCCGGTACACCACCGCCCATGGCAAGGACCTGCACCTGATCGTGGTCCGCCGCGACCTCACCCACTTCCAGCACGTCCACCCGCAGCTCGACGCCCCCGGGACGTGGAGCGTGCCGCTCGACCTGTCCGAGGCCGGTGCCTACCGGCTGTTCGCCGACTTCACCCCCGCAGACCGCGACGACAACATCACTCTCGGGTCGGACCTGTCGGTGGCGGGGGACTACCAGCCGCGGCCGCTGCCAGCCACCAGCCGGACCACGGAGGTCGACGGCTACACCGTCACCCTCGACGGCGCCCTCGAACCCGGCCAGGAAGCGGAGCTGACCCTGTCGGTCAGCAAGGACGGCCAGCCGGTCACCGACCTGCAGCCCTACCTCGAGGCGTACGGCCACCTCGTAGCCCTCCGCGACCGCGACCTTGCCTACCTGCACGTCCATCCGGCCGGCACCCCCGGCGACGGCCAGACCAAGCCCGGCCCGGGCATCACCTTCTACGCGACCGTGCCCAGCGCCGGGAACTACAGGCTCTTCCTCGACTTCCGCCACGGCGACGAGGTCCGCACCGCGGCCTTCACCGTTACTGCCGGCAAATTAGAGCGGTCACCGGAACCAGCGGCCAGCGCGTCACCGGCACCGCCAGCACAACCGTCGGCTTCCACCGCGGAGCCTGAAGACGGCCACGGCCACGGCGGATGACCGCCGACCAGCAGCGCGCACCAGTCCCGCGCAAAACAGCACAGACCAAGCACGACGAGGGAGGGGCGATGAGCTCCAGCAGCACAACGACCAAGGAGCAGCTGTTCCTGGACGGCACCGGGCTGGTTGAGCTCGAGATCGGGGGCATGACGTGTGCCTCCTGCGCCGCCCGGATCGAGAAGCGGCTGAACAAGCTCGACGGGGTCACCGCCACCGTCAACTACTCCACCGAAAAGGCCCGCGTCAGCTACCCCGACACGGTGAGCCCCGACGAGCTGGTCGCCACCGTGGGGAAGGCCGGCTACACCGCCACCCTCCCGACCCCGCCCTCCGACGACGACCTCGCCGAGCCGCCGACGAAGGATGACTCGACCCGGGTGCTGCGGCAGCGGTTGGTCATCTCCGCCTTGCTGACGGTCCCGGTGATCGCGCTGGCGATGGTGCCGGCGTGGCAGTTCACCTCCTGGCAGTGGCTGTCGCTCACTCTGGCCGCTCCCGTCGTGGTCTGGGGAGCCTGGCCGTTCCACAAGGCTGCCTGGACCAACCTGCGGCACGGCGGCACCACGATGGACACCCTCATCTCCCTGGGCACCCTCGCGGCGTTCGGCTGGTCGTTGTACGCGCTGTTCCTCGGCACGGCGGGCGCCCCCGGCATGACGCACCCGTTCGAGCTGACCATCCGCCGCAGCGACGGCGCCGGCAACATCTACCTGGAAGCCGCCACCGGCGTCACCACCTTCCTGCTCGCCGGCCGCTACTTCGAGGCCCGGTCCAAGCGCCAGGCCGGCGCCGCCCTCCGCGCCTTACTCGAGCTCGGCGCCAAGGATGTGTCGGTGCTGCGCGGCGGGCGCGAGCAGCGCATCCCCACCGCGCAGCTCGTCGTCGGCGACCGGTTCGTCGTCCGACCGGGGGAGAAGATCGCCACCGACGGCACCGTCGAGGACGGCGTCTCCGCCGTCGACGCCGCCATGTTGACGGGGGAGTCCGTCCCTGTCGAGGTCGTGCCCGGTGACACCGTTATTGGTGGCACGGTCAACGCGGGCGGCCGGATTACTGTCGCTGCCACCCGGGTCGGCGCTGACACCCAGCTGGCGCAGATGGCGCGGCTCGTGGAGGACGCCCAGAACGGCAAGGCCCAGGTGCAGCGGCTCGCTGACCGCATCTCCGGGGTCTTCGTTCCCATCGTCATCGGGATCGCCGTCGCCACCCTCGGCTTCTGGATCGGGACCGGCGCCGGCCTCTCGCCCGCGTTCACCGCCGCCGTCGCGGTGCTGATCATCGCCTGCCCGTGCGCCCTCGGCCTCGCTACCCCGACCGCCCTGATGGTTGGCACCGGCCGCGGCGCGCAGCTCGGCATCCTGATCAAGGGCCCCGAGGTGCTCGAGTCCACCCGCCGCGTCGACACGATCCTGCTGGACAAGACCGGCACCGTCACCACCGGCCAGATGACCCTTCTCGACGTCGTCGCCGCCCGCGGCGAGGACTTCAACGAGGTCGCCCGACTCGCCGGCGCGGTCGAGGACGCCTCTGAACACCCGATCGCCCGCGCCATCGCCACCGGTGCCACCGAGCGCACTGGGGCACTGCCCGCCGTCGCCGAGTTCACCAACGTGGCCGGCCAAGGAGTGCAGGGCCTGGTCGAGGGCCGCACGGTCAAGGTCGGGCGCCGTAGCTTCGTCACCGACGAGGAAAAGCTATGGTCCGAGGACCTCGATCGAGCCGTTGCTGCCGCATTGGCCGACGGCCAGACCGCGGTCACGGTTGGCTGGGGCGGACGAGCCCGCGGTGTCCTCGTCGTTGCCGACGCGGTCAAGCCGACCTCCGCCGAGGCAGTCCAGCAACTGCGCCGCCTCGGCCTAACCCCGATCCTGCTCACCGGCGACAACGCCACCGTTGCCCGCACCGTCGCCGACCGAGTCGGCATTGAGCAGGTCATCGCCGAGGTCTTGCCTCAGGACAAGGCTGCCGTCGTAGCCCGTCTGCAGCGCGAGGGCAAGGTCGTGGCCATGGTCGGCGACGGCGTCAACGACGCCGCCGCCCTCGCCCAAGCCGACCTTGGCCTCGCCATGGGGACCGGCACCGACGTGGCCATCGAGGCCAGCGACCTCACCCTCGTCCGCGGTGACCTCCGGGTCGCCGCGGACGCCATCCGGCTCGCCCGCCGCACCCTGGCCACCATCAAGGGCAACCTGTTCTGGGCCTTCGCCTACAACGTCGCCGCCCTACCGCTGGCTGCCGCTGGCCTGCTCAACCCGATGCTCGCCGGCGCGGCAATGGCCTTGTCCTCAGTCTTCGTCGTCTCCAACAGCCTCAGGCTCCGCCGCTTCCGGCCTCTCACGACCCAAGACGCCTAGCTCGGCAGCTCAGTTGTGAACGACGGGATCGCCCAGTGCAGTGAGCAGCAGCAACGCCACCAGGCACAGCACTACAGCCGTCATCAAGGCAGCCGCCACAAACCTGGCCAGCCTCAGGTCAGCGCGATCATTCCTCTACAGCTCCATCCATCAAACCTTCCAGCAGTGCTGAGAACGGAGCCTCCATCGTGACTGTCACTCCGGCGACGCCTAGCCCCATCCCCACCCCCGAGGACGACGCTCAAGACCATCAGTCTCGCTCGGATCCCAGGTACAGGGGACACGTTGGTTGGCTTGTCGCTGGCTCGTTGGCCACAGGGCCCGTCGCTGCTGCGCTCCTCGTCGCTGCCCCGTTCATCCCGCCGACGGAGGCCGGGGTCACTGGCGCAGTCCTGTGCGGACTGGCGCTGGGCTGGGCGATGCTCGCCCTGCTCTCGGTGCAGTTCACCGACCAGCCACAGCCATGGGCCGCGGCACCTGCACTGTTCATGGGACTAAGCGGTTTCCTCCTGGTGGCGTTCGGCTCCTCGGTGCATGAGGTTCTCACCTGGGTGTGGCCTCCTGCCCTGCTGGCGCTGGTGGTTTGGATGTTCGTCCGCGCCCGGCGACAACTGCGCAGCCCGACCAGACGCTGGCTGCTCTACCCGGTGCTTGCGGTGCTGGCCCTCGCTGCGGTTGGCGGCGGCTACCAGACCGTGCGCGAAGCGGCGGATGCCAAGGCCTACCCCCCGCCCGGTCAGCTGATCGACGTCGGCGTACATCGCCTGCACCTGAACTGCACCGGCTCTGGCAGCCCCACCGTCGTGCTCGATCCGGGTGCGGGCATGAAGTCCTCAGACCTCAGATTGGTCAGCCCGGCCGTTGCTCGCGACACCCGAGTCTGCGTCTACGACCGTGCAGGTCGCGGGTGGAGCGAGCCCGCTGCCACCCCACAGGACGCCAAGCAGATCACGACCGACCTGCACACTCTCCTGCAGCGCGGACAGGTTCCTGGACCGTACGTGCTGGCAGGCCACTCCTTCGGTGGCCTCTACGCCCTCACCTTCGCCGCCCGTTACCCCGACGAGGTCGCGGGAATGGTGCTGGTGGACTCCACCGCACCTGCTTCTGCACCGGAATCGGCGGCGGAGCCGAGGCCAACAGCGCCTCGCGACAAGTCCTACGACCTCAGCGGCCGCGTCTCGGCACTAATCTCGACCTCAGCCCGTCTCGGGCTGGGCCGCCTGATCGGCCAGCCGACCGCAAGCGCGCTGCGCAGCACGATCGACGAGTACGCCGAGGGGAGCTCATCCGCGAAGCAAGCAGCATCCCTGCGTGACTTCACCGACAAGCCCTTGGTCGTCCTGACAGCCGGCGTCGGCAGTGATTCCGACAAGTTGGCGAAGCACGAGGCGCTGGCCAGGTTGTCGATCAACAGCCTCCACCGCGTCATCCAGGGCGCCGACCACCCCGGCATGATCGTGGACGAGAAAGGAGCAGCCGCCACCACTCGAGCGATCCTCGACGTTGTCTCCTCGGTCCAGACCTCACAGCCGCTGCCCAGGTAATCCGCGACGGATGTTCAACCGAAGCTCGATGAGCCCGCCCCGTGGAGGACGATCATCCTCGACGGCATGACCGTGGGCCGTTAGTTCGGCGCCCACCGCGATCAGCATTCGTCCCCACTGTCGGCCGGATTCGCCGTCCCGGTCTTCGCGTGTTTCGCCGCCGGCGTCACCGTCGGCGGGCTGGCCGGGCTCACCGCCTCCCTCACCGATACGGTCGCCCTCGGCATCATCGTCGGCCTCGTCGCTGGCAAGACCATCGGCATCTTCGGCGCCACCTACCTGATGGCTCGCCGGCGTCGCCGTGCTCGCCGGCATCGGGTTCACGGTGTCCTTGCTCATCGGTGACCTCGCCTACGGCGCCGGCAGCGAACGTGACGAGCATGTCAAGGTCGGCGTCCTCGTCGGCTCCCTCCTCGCCGCCCTCATCCTCCGGCTCCGTAATCGCACCTACCGCCGAATTTGCGCCGAAGAAGCACGCGACAGCGACGCCGACGGCACCCCCGACGTCTACCAAATCCCCGCGACCGCCGAGGCCTGACCAGGGCCGTGAGCCGACCGCTCGAGCCTGGCTTGAGCCACGGGCTCGCAGCGCAACCCCGACGCTGGGGTATCCGTTCCCACCTCGACTCCGCCGAGCTGCCGCCGCATCAGCACGACCAACGTAGTCACCAGATCGGATCGGGAACCAGATGAAGACCTACTGCACCGGTTGGATGAACGCCGCCTCCATCATCGGCAGCGTTGGTCTCGTGGTTGCTCTGCTCACCAGCAACGTCCAGGCGAACGGAATCGTAGCGGCCTCCTTCGGTTTCGCGGCTGGCACCTTCACCTACCTGATCCAGCAGTCTCGCCAGCACCCTCACCACCGTTGGCAAGCCATCGTGGCCCCGCAGCCGCCAGCATGGCCACCCTCGCCGTGATCGGCTGGGTCGCGTTGGACAGCAAGATTGCCTTGCTGCTCATGACACTGTTCGCGATTACCGCACCACCTGCGGTCTTTGTCGACCGCTCCGCCTCCGTTGGCTCACCACCCCCCGACCGAGTACAACGACCTTCAGCTCAGCCACGAGGTCGGACACTTCAGCCAGCTCATTGGCAGTGACAGCCACCGACCCGGAGCAGCGCAACACATCGATAGAGCAGCGCAGCAGCGAGATGAACGTGGGCGAACTGTGCCGAGCCTGGCGTATCACCGCGGCAGGACTCCGGCGAGCTCAACAGCGCCACGACCCTGCGCACCTGGACCAACTGCTCACCGCGCGAGAGAGATACCTCGACGAGTTGGAACGCCACAACCCGGCGGGGTTCCAACGCTGGCTGGAGGCCAGTGTCGACTCAGCCAGCGATCCGAGTCCCTATCTCGCGCCAAGTCCCAAGGACGAACCCCGCCAGACCTGATGGAAGCTCCGTGACGTCGATCAGGTGGTCTCCATCCGTCACAAGGTGCGGCGCCCGGACGCGTTCTGCAGAAGACCCGGCGTGCTCGTGCACCGGAACCGCGACGAGGGCGTCCGCAAGTTGTAGTGAAGCACCTCGGAGCGGGCGACCTTGCCGTGGACCGCAGCTCGCTGCGGGAGGGCCGCCAACGCCAGAACTGGGATCTGGCGAAGCGGAGACGCGGCGCGGCGAAACGGTCCGGAGCGCTGGGGTCACCTTCGCGTCGAGCCGCCCCCAGGAGCAGTACGGGGATGAGGCTTGCGGCTTCGGTGTCGAAGTAGGCGTCGACCTTGGCCACAGCGGGTTCGCGGCGCCGACACCTGTCTCGAGGCCTGCGGGACCTTTCGCAGCTGGCATCGGTTAGGTACTGCGGAATTGCCCGGGCAGAGGAGCGGTTGGCCAGTCGAGCAGCCGGGCACCGATGACCGCCATGTGCAGCGCCAGTTGTTGGGTCGGGTCCGCAGGGTTGTGTCCCGTGAGAGTCGCTACCTTGGCCAGGCGGTAGGTGACGGTCCGCACCGACATGTGGAGGCGGCGGGCGGTCTCCGTCGCAACGCCCCCGGCGGCGAAGTAGGTTTCCAGCGTGTGCAAGAGAGGCTCGGCGCCGCCGCGCGCGTGGGTGAGGGGCGCAAGCAGTGTGTCCACCAGGTCGACCAGGGTCGCCTGATCGCGACCGAGAACGCGATAAACTAGCAGGTCGCGGGCCTGGATCACGCTCTGGTCAAGGTGGAGGCGGCGAGCCAGCAGGAGAGCCTCCCGTGCCTCCTCGTAAGAGCGCGCGATCCCGTAGGCGCCGGTGTAGGGGCGACCGGCAGCCACCTGCCAACGGTCCCGAGTCGCGTGCTGGTTCAATCGGTTCAGGACGAACCCCTCGGGGTCGGAGACGTCCCTGCCCGACATCCCGTCGCGCAAGTTGCAAGGGACAAGGATCACGAGCAGATCGTCCTTGGTGGCGATCAGGACGTCTCGGTCCCCAAAGTGGTCGACGACAACGCGCTCCATGACCACCGCGACCCGATCGAGACGGGTTGAGGTCTCGACCGGTGCCGCGAGGAGCACCTGGTGGTTCCGTCCTAGATCTAGCCCGAAGGGCTCAGCCCGCTCGACCAGACGGGCGACGTTGGTGTCACCGCGAAGCAGATCGTCGACGAAGACGCGCCGCGCCGACTCTTCCTCGCGGATCAACTGCCGCCGCGCGGCCTGGTGACCCTCCACCAGCACCCCGACCGCATCGTTGATTACCCGCAGCACGG
Organism: Propionibacteriaceae bacterium; assembly: GCA_035634295.1. Lineage (GTDB taxonomy): Bacteria > Actinomycetota > Actinomycetes > Propionibacteriales > Propionibacteriaceae > Microlunatus. The sequence continues at coordinate 13,144 of DASQDG010000050.1, forward strand.
CTTCCGCGGCAGCCCGCACCATCTCGCCCTCGCGAGGGGACCGCAGGATCTTCGGGATCTCCTGCCAGAGTCGCCACGCCGCCGAGAGGTACAAATCGACGGCCTGGTGGGCGTCAACGCCTTGTTCTGCCGCGCGTCCGCCAAGTCGTCGGACTGCTGCCAGCTCTTCTTCCCCAGGGCTTCGCCCCGAGAAGGCTGCGTCAGCAAGAAAGAGCAGATACTCGCCCAGCAGCTCGACAGGGGCGTTCGCGTCAGCGGCGGCCGCCCGCGCTACAGCCGAGAGCCACTCGTCCAAACCCTTCAACGGTTCGCCCTCGCCCGTCATGTGTCGACCCCTCTGTACGGCGTGGCGAGCGCCGGACGCGTTTCCATCAATCTTGCCCGACCTCGGCAAGTATTCACCTCTGATCCTGTCCGGTACTGCCTATGGCCCGCAAGTCGATGGCGGCAGAGAATGGATTGCCAACGAGGACCGACCGGTACGACGGATCGGCAGAACGGAGGCGTTCATGATTCCGGGGGCCAGGGACAGACCGCAGGTTTCGCGGCTGGAGCCGCACCTGCCCGCGCTACGCAAGGAGCTGGAGGAGCAACGAGATTTCCGGCTCCAGCAGCTGGAGGAGCTCGGCTGGGCCATCGACACCGCGGGGGATGAGGCCCGGCTCGAAGTCAGCCACGTGCTGGCACTGGCTGCCGGGTCGGCGCTGAAGGAGATCGAGTCTGCGCTGGGGCGGCTCGCGGCCGGCACCTACGGCAGTTGCGTGACTTGTTCTGGATCGGTCGCACTTGAGCGACTGGAGGTTCTGCCGATGGCGGCACTGTGCATCCCGTGTCAATACCGCGCCGAGCCGACCGAGGATGGGCGGACGTCCCGAGCGAGCCAGGTACTGATCGCCGTGGGAAACCGGTCGTGATGACCACGGTGCCGCCGATCGTGGTCGGCCTCGACGACTCCGCCGCCGGCCGCGCCGCCCTGCGCTGCTGGGCTAGCCGAAGCCACGAGGACCACCGTACGAGCGGTCCACGCCTTGGACTGGCCGATCGGACTCAAAGCCGTCGGCCATCAGTTCGGGCACCCGGCTGCGGGTGCCCAACGAGGAGGTGAGCGCCCCGTACCTGAGGGCCATGCAATGGGAGTTCGACGACAGCGCCTCACCGCCGCCGGGGTCGGAGCTGTGGTTCGCCCAGGGCGACACAGCCGACGTGCTGGTTCGTCACAGCGCAACCGCTGCCCTGCTGGTCATCGGCACCCGCGCGCCGATCCAGCGGCGCTCATACCTCGCTGGGTCGACCAGCCACTACTGCGTCAGCCACGCGACTTGTCCGGTGGTCACCGTGCCGGACCCGCTCGCCCCAACCTCCGTCGACTCGATCCGCCATCCGACAGCCGCCAGCAGAGCGGAATGGGGGAGCGCTTCGCGCTAACGCGTTGCTATCGGCGGTGTGCACCTCCGCGGACACCCATGGACGGTTCCAGGTGCTTGAACTGCGGCGGACGCTCCACCAGCCCTCCCTGAACACCGGTCGACCTCCTAAGGATCAACAGGTTGGGAGTTCGAATCTGTCCCGGGTGCGCCAGCAACACTCCTGGTCACCAGCCTTCGTTCTGGCATAATCAGGTTCTTCCGTCATTGGCCAGTCCTACTGGCCCGGGGGAGCCAAAGCCTCTGTGCAGTTCCGGCTCATGCTTGACCATCGGGTTCGGTTGCTGGCTGACGGCGTGTGGTCCCGATTTCGGTTCCTGCGCGATAGTCGCTCCTGGTCAGAGGCTTAGCCGGGGCCTGGCCGCCTCGAGAACGAGTTCACCGGGCGCCTTGGAGACGTTCGGGAGGCCAATTCCAAGGGGAGTGCCGCCTTCACCTCGTCTCAGGGCCTTCGTGCCCAGCCGTTGGATCTGTCCAGTCGCAAGTTGGACCTTGATGTCTGAGCAGAGCGCGTCTCAGCTCGAGCCCGACCACGCCGAAAGCGAAAGCGAGCGGCAGAATGGCGTTACCCAGAGAGGTGAATTTGTAGGATGCCAACAAATCGGCACCGCACGGCATCCCGCGCGCTGATGGTGCTCCTCGACCATCTGCTAACCAACACACCATATGGTTAGTCGCTGATCGCGATTTACCCAGGAATCTAGACGGAATTTAGTCGGTGCGCATCTCCGGTGCCAACTCACTCTTGAGTTAGCGGATGGAAGATGACCTTCTCAAGCACCGGGTCGAGAGTGTCGCTGAGCGTATCGGCACCGTTCTCGGCATCGGCCGCGGTTACCACCACGATAAGACGAAGAGCCGGGATACAGCCAATCTTCTGGTAGTAGGAGCCGGAGGCAAGGAAAGCTGCGTGTCCATTGACCTCCCCCGTTAACCACATGTAACCGTATTGGCCGCCTAGTGTTTCCGCCTGCTCTGGAGTCAGTTTGGGTGAAGTTGACTCCCTAACCCACGCCACTGACACGATCTGGCGGCCGCCCCAACGCCCACCATTGACATACAACTCACCGATCTTCACCAGGTCCGGGGCCCTCAACTTCAGACCGAATCCGCCAACATGGATGCCATTGCCATCCCTAGCCCATCCGAAGCCGGGCTGGGTGAAGCCGGTCTGGGTGATGTCCCAGTCGTCGCCCTGCCAAGCGGGTCGGGTGTCGATCTTCAAGGGATCGAAGAGCTTCTCCCGCGCATACTCCAGAATCGAGCGGTCAATCGCCTCCCGTAAGACCGCGGCGACCAGGTGTGCGCTGCCGTTGGTGTACTGGAAGGCGGCACCCGGGTCATTGCTCATTTCGTACTTCAGAATTCGACCCACCGCGTCGTCTGACCGATGGCGCATCACGGGGCCGTCAGCTGAAAGGCCAGACGTCATGGTGAGTAGGTGCCGCAGCGTGATGGACGACTGTTGCTCGGTCATGACCGACGCCTGCCTCGGCAGGAGCTCGGGCAACGTCTGATCGACGTTCAAGCGTCCCTCATCCACAGCAATGCCCACAAGGATGCTGAGCACACTCTTGGTCACCGACCAGACATGCGCGTAGTCGGCCGGCGTCCTGTTCCGGTAGTACTTGACCAAGGTCTGGCCGTCGACACTGACCAGCACTGACCGCACGGCCTTGAGTTCGGGATCTCCGCCGCTGAGCTGCTTTTTAAGCTGGCGCTCGATCGCCTGGTAGTCAGCGGCCCTAGCTTTCGTCCGGCTTGGCATCGGACTGACCGCAGTTGGCGACGCCGCTCGCACGGGAGGCGGCGATGTCGGCGATTCAGTCGGGGCTGAGGCGCTGCATCCACCCAGCAGGCACCCGGCTGACACTGAAACAGTCACGAGCCGCAGCCCCCATGTGGCTCTCAATCCCCGAGACTTCATTGTCTTGCCTCCGGCCACCGAGTCTCGTCCTACTGCACAGCCAACGTCAACCGTCGGCCGGGAAGCGGTGTTCTAGTCGCGCCGCTGGGTTGCGCGAGAGCCTTAACGGCTCAGAGTCAAGGTTACGCTTTCGCCGCCTGGTACCGATGCTAACAACGCAACCGCCTGGCAGATGGTCCCTGGTGGAGGTGCCAATAGCCCTACTGTCGGAGTCAATTGTGAGAGCGAGACCAGGCGGATCGATTTACACAGCGCCGTACGCTTCGCCCGGCGGTCTGGCTGTCACCGCCCAGCCGCCACTGAAATGAACGGTCTCGAACCATGGCCCGAACTACGGATCAGTAGATTGGGAGTTCGAACCTCTCCGGGTGTGCAGCATCTTCGCTGGTCAGAGGAGTAGGGGCTAGGGCGAAGGTCAGACTCCACTCACGAGTGGTCACATGGTGGTCACACAGAGCTACTGGAGGTGCCCAGCGCCAGCCCTAATTTGGCACGGCACGAGCCCCATGACTCGCTCGAACCGGTCGCTAAGGGGGACTGGGTGGTGCTGCCCTGGGCGGCGACAGGGATGCTGGCGAGCCAACATAAAGGTGTGGGGTGCCGGCGAGCAGGTGCGGTTCTCCGGCTTGGCAATGGTGCGCCTCGCTGACGGCAAGATTGTCGAGGACCTCGCCTACTCGGAGGGCTTCGGCTCAGTGCTGCTCGGCCAGACCTACCAGCCCAGCTGATCGGTCAGCAGCAATCGAAGGCTGCAGAGTTACTGATACGAGGGAGGGCTGCGGAGGCTTGTGTAGCCTTCTCGACCCTTGACGCGATGTGCGTGGCGGTGCTAAGCAAGAATCGCCGGCTAGGTGCAAGGTTGGCTTGCCCTGTCAATACTTGCGAGCACTTGGAAGAGTTGATTTCCTCATCGGTCAGGAGGTTATTTCATGTCCCGGCCTATCTATGAGGTTTGGCAAGCACGATTCACCGAGGCCTGGTATCAGCTGTCTGAAGAAGAACAGGAGCGTTTGATGAAGTCGGTTACCGAAGCCGTCGAGGCCGTCGGTGGCAAGACCCTGATAATTTGCTCCGCCGCTTGGGCAAATGAGCGATGGCCGTTCTTCGGAGTCGAGGTATATCCAGACCTGGAAACAGTTCAGCGGCACCAGCAGATCCTGTCCGACCTCAATTGGGCTCGCTACATGGAAAGTCGCACAAGCCTGGGCACCGCGCTGGTTGCACCCGAATAGACACCTACAAGCCCTCGTTCGTCGTCAGCGGTCGCACTTGCTGACCGCGAGGAGGTTCGATGTCCAAGCAGGCGGCTTAACGATTGCTGGGAGCGTTGCGATCCTTCTCCACCTGCTGCTGGTGTTCGACTTCTTGGTGACTGACGCGCACATGGACTGCCAGAACACGGGTAGAGCTTCTCACCACGAATTCACGGGCTTCACGGGTGACGCCGACCCGCTCGGGCTTCGTAGCGGTGCTTTGCAGGCAACGCAGGCTCCAGATCCAGAAAGTAGCCGTGGCGGATCGTCCGTTGGTCCAGAACGCGCCAGGCCGCTGTTGTCTCCAAGTTCTCGTCGAGCTGCCCATCGTCGTAGCCGTCTAGGACTTGGAACTTGCTGTCCAGGGTCGCCCGGGACACGGCAGGGATTCCGCTGGGTCGTTCAGTCAGGTGTGTGGTGAGAATGGGAGCTTGGTCGACGGCGACGATGAACATGGCTCCTCGTGGCTGCCAAAGGGGCTTTTGGGCCTGTCCCGCGGTCCCCGTCAGCCAATAGCCGGCCTCTGCTCTATTGCCGAGACGCGTGGGGTCCCCAACGTCTAAGACGCGAACATCATCGTCAGTGAATCGTGCGGGCTGGAGCGTCCCACATTTGGCGAGGACGGTGAGTTCAAGCACGCCTCCCGTCGGTACGAGTTCGAGATGCTTGTCGCCGACCAGCCACTGCTCTAGGCGGACCCAAGTATGGCCATCGTCGCTCACTTTCCCTGCGGCACGAATGTCGGGCGTGTCGAAGACGCAAAGGCCGCGCAATGATGTCATCCTTCTAGATCCACTCATTCCTCCCGATGGCGCACTCCAGGTCCAGGAAAGAAGTCGTTGAAGCCATTCGCACGCGCTATAAGGCGTTGCTCCACAACGCGCCAGTAGCAGCTGGCTGCGTCCTCAATGACGTCTACCGAGAGGCCGAGAAGCTCGAGATTGGAGTGGAAGGCGTACAGGTGAAGCATTGGGCGGACACGACCCCGGTTCTTGGCGATCCACCGGCATCAAATACACCGTCAACATCGCCACTCCAGCCCCTCGCGCTCGGCTTGAAAGACTGTTCCTTACGGACGAGGGCCCGCAACGGGCATGCTGTGGACATGCGGCGGCAGCAGGCCATTTGGCGGATCGTGCTGCGGCTCATCGTGGTTGTATCCGCGATCTCGAGCCTGGTTGTGCTCGCCGGCGGCACCGCGTTGTGGTTTCTCGAGCGAGGGCTGCCCGATCGAACAATCCGCTCCTACGGTGATGCGCTGTGGTGGGCT
>DASQDG010000051.1:0-3203 GCA_035634295.1 Propionibacteriaceae bacterium
CGGCTGGTTGGCTACGTTCGGAAGTGATAACCGCTGAAAGCATCTAAGCGGGAAGCACGCTCCAAGATGATGGCTCCCACAGGGTAACCTGGTAAGGCCCCCAGCAGATCACTGGGTGATAGGTCGGATGTGGAAGCACAGCAATGTGTGAAGCTGACCGATACTAATAGGCCGAGGGCTTGTTCCTACAAAGGTGCTACGCGTCCACTGTGAGGTTCCCGAGATACGGTCGGGAACTGATACGACCTATAGGTCGTACGTTCAACCGCTACATCTCCATAGAGTTTCGGTGATCATGGCGAGAGGGAAACACCCGGCTCCATTCCGAACCCGGAAGTTAAGCCTTTCAGCGCCGATGGTACTGCACGGGGGACCGTGTGGGAGACTAGGACGTCGCCGGACAACACACTTCAAGGGTGGTCATTCGTGACCACCCTTGAAGTATTTTTGGGTTCTGGCGCCGGTCAAGCAGGTTCTGTGGCCGACATCAGCGCGGATAGTGGGCGTCCAGCACGGAGCGATAGCGGTCCTGCAGCTCGATGGCTGTGGCCAGGTCGTTGCCGTCGGGCTCGTGTTCGGTGAGCACCGGCACGTCCCAGTCGGGCAGCTCGCCGGTGAGCGCCCAGGCGGCCTGCTTGGCGGCACCGACCGCAACGCTTTCAAAGGCGCTCGTCACCACGATCGGCAACCCGAAGACGGCAGCGGCGATCCGGTGTACCGCGGGAGACTGCGAGGCACCGCCGGTGAGGGTGATCCGGGAGATGTCGCCGGCCTGGTCGCGCAGCACCTGTACGCCATAGGCCAGGCTCCACAGCACGCCCTCGATGGTGGCGCGGGCGACGTTGGCCGGGGTGAGGTTCGCCAGGGTCGCGCCGACCAGCTCGCCCCTAGCCTCCGGCAGTGGGGGGGTCCGCTCCCCTTCCAAGTACGGCAGAAAGGTCAGGCCGTCGCTGCCCGGCGACGCGGTGAGCGCGAGCCGGCTGAACTCGTCCAGATCCAGCCCTAGCAGCTTGGCGGTGGCGACCAGGTTGCGCGCACCGTTGAGGGTGCATACCAACGGCATGAAGGCGCCGGTAGCGTCTGCGAACCCCGCGACGGTGCCGGTCGGCTCGTGGGTCTGACGGGCGCTTTGGCTGAACGCCGTGCCGCTGGTGCCCAAGGAGACCACCGCTTCGCCGGGCCGAAGCCCTAAACCGAGCCCGGCCGCCATATTGTCCCCGGTGCCCGCCGCGATGGCGATCCCCGACGGCGTGTGACCCACCACCTCCGACGGGCCGGCCACCCGGGGCAGCTTCAGGTCGTGGCCCAGCGCGCGCTCGATCAGGTCGCGTCGGTAGTCATTGGCCGTCGCGTCGAAGTAGCAGGTGCCCGACGCGTCCCCGCGGTCGGTGGTGGGAGGGAAGGTGCGGTCGCCGAGACGCCAGGTCAGCCAGTCGTGCGGCAGCACGACTGCGGCCGTACGGGCGGCGTTCTCCGGTTCGACCCGAGCGAGCCAGCGCAATTTGGCCACGGTCATGGACGCGACCGGGACCGAGCCCACCGCGTCGGCCCAGGCCTGCCCGCCGCCCAGCTCCTGGATCAGGTCCTGGGCGTCGGGGGCGGAGCGGTTGTCGTTCCACAGCAGTGCGTCGCGGACCAGCCCCCCTTGGTCGTCCAGGGTGACCATGCCGTGTTGCTGGCCGCCCACGGCGACGGCCTGCACGCCGCGCAGCAGGTGGGGGTCGGCCGCGGCCTCCTGGTAGGCCGTCCACCAAGACTCAGCGGAGACTTCGGTGCCGGCGGGATGGTCGGCCCGAGCATCACGGACGATCTCGCCAGTCTCGGAGTCGCACACGACGATCTTCACCGACTGGGTGGAGGAGTCGACCCCCGCTACCAGTGCCATCGGTGCTCCTTCCGCTCTGTTGTGGCCGCCGGTGCCTGAAGCAGCCTCTGGTGGCGGACCTTAGCCCAGCCGCGTACTCGGGTCGAGGGTGCCCAGGTGTGGCCCTAACTTGGGGAAAGGCGCGGCGATGCAGCAGGATGAAGCGGTGGTGGACAATCGGCGGCCAGATCGCGCTCGCTCGGGTGAGGAACGAGGCCGGCGTCCAGCAGCACGCGGCGATCGCTCCCCTGCGACGAGTCGGGGGGCCGGGGACCGTCGTACGGGATCGTCGTCCAAGAGCCGCCCCAGCAACTCGGGCACCAGCCCCCAGGGCTGGACTCCGCACACTCGCGGGGAGCGCGGGGACCGGCCTCCCGGGCCGCGAGAACCCCCGCGTCCCGGGTTGGCGCGCCGCCCCGACGAGCCGCCGATCCCCGAGGGCGTGGACACCCGAGAGCTGTCTCGGTCCGTCCGGGCCGAGCTGCGCGGCTTGCCCAAGGATCTGGCCGAGATCGTCGCGTCCTATCTCGTGATGGCCGGGCAACTGGTCGATGAGGACCCCGAGCTCGCCTACGCCCACGCCGAGGCCGCCCGCCGGCGGGCCGCCCGGCTACCCATCGTCCGCGAGGCCGCCGCCGAAACGGCCTATGCCGCCGAGCACTACGACGTGGCGCTCAGCGAGTTCCGGGCCCTGCGCAGGATGACCGGCACCCATGACTACCTGCCCGTGATGGCGGACTGCGAACGGGCGCTGGGTCGGCCGCAGTCGGCGCTCAAGCTGGCCAAGGAGTCCCGTCGCCACGACTTGGAACCGGCACAGCAGATTGAGATGACCATCGTCGAGGCAGGCGCGCGAGCCGACCTCGGTCAGCAGCCCGAGGCGTTGCGGATCCTGAAAGCGGCCACCGAGTCCTTTGACGTGGCCGGTGAGGGCATCCGGACGGCCAAGGCTCGGCTGCGCTACGCCTACGCCGACGCCTTGCTGCGGGCCGGACGGGAGGCAGAGGCGCGGACCTGGTTCGTCGCAGCGGCCCAGCTGGACGCCGATGGCGAGACCGACGCCCAGGACCGGGTGGACGAGTTGGACGGGCTGAGCATTGAATTCGACGACTCCACAGACGGGACCGGCGACGAGGAGGCCGAGCAGGCTCCGGTAAGTCCGCCGCCGTCGGAGCGCAGTCAGCGACGATGACCGGGACAGCAATCGGCACTCCTGCCCTGGTCGACGAGTACGACGCGGCGTTGTTCGACCTCGACGGGGTCGTCTACCTGGGCCCTGCGGCGGTGCCGGCTGCCGTAGACGGCCTGGCGGCGCTGCGTGAACGAGGGGACCGCCTCG
>DASQDG010000052.1:0-35218 GCA_035634295.1 Propionibacteriaceae bacterium
CTGGTGCTGAGCGAGGACGTCGACGCCGCCATGCGGGGCTTCGGGCCGCGCGAGCTGGTCTCCCCCTCGCCGGACTACCCCATCTTCTGCGATCGGCGGGCTGCGCTCTTCGGCTCCTGGTACGAGTTCTTCCCCCGCTCCCAGGGCGCCCGCTTCGACGAGGAGTCCGGACGCTGGATCTCGGGCACCTTCGACTCTTCCCACGAGCGACTTGAAGCCGCGGCCCGAATGGGGTTCGACATCGTCTACCTGCCACCGATCCACCCCATCGGTACGTCGTTTCGCAAGGGTCCCAACAACACCCTGCAACCCGGTCCGGCCGACCCCGGCTCACCCTGGGCTATCGGCAACACCGACGGCGGCCACGACGCCATCCATGCCGAGCTGGGCGACTGGGATTCCTTCGACCGGTTGGTGGCCAAGACGAAGTCGCTGGGCATGGAGCTGGCGTTGGACTTCGCTCTGCAGGCATCGCCGGACCACCCCTGGGTCACCGATCACCCGGAGTGGTTCTCGAAGCGGGCCGACGGCTCAATCGCCTATGCCGAGAATCCGCCGAAGAAATACCAGGACATCTATCCCATCAACTTCGACCTGGACCGCGACGGGATCTACGCCGAGTGCCTGCGGGTCCTGAAGGTGTGGATGTCACACGGGGTCCGGGTCTTCCGGGTCGACAACCCGCACACCAAGCCGGTCGACTTCTGGGCCTGGATCCTGGCCGAGGTGCGCCGGACCGACCCCGACGTCATCTTCCTGGCCGAGGCGTTCACCAAGCCGGCCATGATGGCGGCACTGGGCAAGGTGGGTTTTCACCAGGGCTACACGTACTTCACGTGGCGAAACGAGAAGTGGGAGATCGAGGAATATATCCAAGAGCTCACGACGGAGTCCGACAGCTTCTTCCGACCCAACTTCTTCGTCAACACCCCTGACATCTTGCCGACGTTCCTGCAGACCGGAGGCAAGACGGCGTTCACGATCCGGGCGGTCCTGGCTGCCACGCTGTCGCCCACCTGGGGGGTCTACTCCGGCTTCGAACTGTTCGAGAACACCCCACTCGCCCAAGGCCGGGAGGAATACCTCGACTCCGAGAAGTTCCAGTTCAGGCCTCGGGACTGGGCGGCGGCCGAAGCCAGCGGGGAGAACCTCAACCTGCTCCTTGGCCGGCTCAACGAGATCCGTCGCCGTCATCCCGCGCTGCAGCAGCTGCGCAACCTGACCCTGCACCATGCGGCCAATGCCAACATCCTTGCTTTCTCCAAGAGGGCCTCCTCTGAGCGCACGGGCGATGACGTGGTCATCGTCATCTGCAGCCTGGATCCGCACAACACCGTCGACACCGAGGTCGTGCTCGACATGGAAGCCCTGGGGCTCACCAGCCGCGACGTGTTCGCTGTGCACGATGAGGTGACCGGTCAAGCCTGGCGCTGGGGCCAGAACGCCTATGTGCGGCTGACCCCCGACGACCCAGCCCACATCCTGGTGGTCGAGCGGCCGAGCGGCACGAGCAGCGCGCCGGCGTGAGCGCACCCACCGCCGGGCTGGTCGGTTCCGAGGCGGCCCAGCTGCTGGGCTACCTCCGGGCCGCCCGCTGGTTCGCGGGCAAGGGACGCCGGATGGATTTAATCGGCTTAACCCCGCTGCCGTGGCTGAGCGAGCCAGGATCATGGCCGGCAGTGCGCTGTGTGGTAGCCGAGGTCGGCTACCACGAGGACGGCCTGGAGGAGACCGGGTCAGCGTCCGAGCTCTACCAGCTCGCCCTCTCCTACTACCCCGACGTCCGCCCGGACTTGGCCGCGGCCGAGATTGGTGCCCTCAGCCACCCAGAGTTGGGCGATGTGGTCAGCTACGACGCGATGGCAGATCCGCAGGCCTGTCGGGTGTTCCTGCGTCGCCTCCGCGACGCTGACCAGATCGAGGGCCAGTCCGAGACCACGTCAGGGACCAACCGGCCGACCGTGCGGTTCCACTTGCTGGCCGGCGACCTGCTGACCGACGAGCTGGAGCCGCGGATCTACACCGGTCAGCAGAGCAACACCTCGGTGATGTACGGCGAGGTCGCCATGCTCAAGCTGTTTCGTCGGCTGGAGATCGGTCACAACCTCGACATCGAGGTCCATGAGTCGCTGCGGCACCGCGGCGTCGGCGACGTGGCCCAGCTCTACGGCTGGGTCGAGGCCAGTTGGACCGCTGCCGGGCGCTCGTCCACCGGAACGGACGCGCTCAGGGCCGACCTCGCCATGGTGGTGGAGAAGCTGGCCGACGCCGAGGATGGCTGGGAGCTGGCTCTGGACACTCTCCGAACTGGGGAGGACTTTCGCCCGCGGGCGCAGGCACTGGGCGGGGCGTTGGCCGAGATCCACGCCGCTCTGCTACAGGAGTTCGGTGCGTCCACGTCGCCGGGTGCAGCGGTCAGCGAGGTGATGGCGACTCGGCTCGACAGGGCGGTGGCCGTCGCCTCGGAGCTGGCCCCGCACCAGGCGGGGCTGCGTCGCTGGTTCGACTGCTTGGCCGAGGTCGCCCTGGCCACGCAACGGGTGCACGGCGACTTCCACCTCGGCCAGACCCTTTACACCCCGTCGGGCTGGAAGATCATCGACTTCGAGGGCGAGCCGGTCAAGTCACTCGCCGAGCGAAGCGCTCCTGACAGCGTCTGGCGTGATGTCGCTGGGATGCTGCGTTCGTTCGACTACGCTGCGGCCAGCGTGCCGGGTGTTGACGGGCAGGCCTGGGCTGAGCGCTGCCGGGCCGCATTCCTGCAGGGCTACGCCGGCGGAATGAGTGCGGCCGACGAAGCACTGCTGGGCGCCTACGTCGCGGACAAGGCGATCTATGAGGTCGTGTACGAGATACGCAACCGACCCGACTGGGTGGAGATCCCGCTTCGGGCCGTCGAGGCGCTCGCCTCGGTCTATCCGAGCTCGACCGCTGACCAGCGGCTGAGTGAACAGGTGAAGGAGTAACGACATGGGGATCGATCCGACCGGCGGGCTGAAGGGGTATGACCTCACCGGCTTCCACGAGGGCCACGACACTGAGTGCTACCGGCGGCTCGGCGCGCATCCAATGACCCTGGAGGACTCCGAGCGTGGCCCCATCCGCGGCACGCGATTCTCGGTCTGGGCTCCGCACGCCCAGGCGGTCCGCCTGGCGGGCGACTTCAACTACTGGAACGGCGAGAACGCGGCCATGCACCTGCTGCCGGGCTCCGGCGTCTGGGCCCTCTTCGTCGAGGGCGCCGACACGGGCTCGCTCTACAAGTTCGAGGTCTGCGGTGTCGACGGGGTGTGGCGCACCAAGGCCGACCCGATGGCCCGGTTCTGCGAGGCGGCGCCGCACACGGCCTCGATCGTCTTCGAGAGCTCCTACACCTGGCACGACGACCAGTGGTTGTGGTATCGCGGCGAGGCAAAGACGCATGCTCGACCGATGAGCATTTACGAGGTGCACATCGGGTCTTGGCGTCAGGGATTGACCTACACGCAGCTGGCCAAGGAGCTGGTGGATTACGTCACCTGGCAGGGCTACACCCACGTCGAGTTTCTGCCGGTGGCGCAGCATCCGTACGAGGGCTCGTGGGGCTACCACGTCACCGGCTACTTCGCCCCGATGTCGAAGTTCGGCACACCCGACGAGTTCCGCTACCTGGTGGACCGGCTGCACCAGGCAGGCGTGGGAGTGCTCGTGGACTGGGTGCCGGGTCACTTCGCCACCGACCCCTGGGCGCTTGAGCGATTCGACGGCACCGCCCTGTACGAGCACGAGGACCCGCGCCTCGGCTGGCACCCCGACTGGGGCTCCTACATTTTCAACTTCGGCCGCAACGAGGTGAAGAGCTTCCTCACGGCCAACGCCTACTACTGGCTGAGTGAGTTCCACATCGACGGGCTCCGAGTGGATGGCGTGGCCTCGATGCTCTACCTCGACTACTCCCGCGAGGCTGGCCAATGGGTGCCGAACAGGCTCGGCGGCAACGAGAATCTGGACGCAGTGGAGTTGCTGCAGACCACCAACCGCCACAACTACCAGCGCCTGCCGGGCACGGTGATGATCGCCGAGGAGTCCACCTCCTGGCCGGGTGTCACCCGCCCGGTCGACCAGGGCGGCCTCGGCTTCGGGTTCAAGTGGAACATGGGCTGGATGAACGACACGTTGCGCTACTACGGCCGCGAGCCGCTCTACCGGCAGTACCACCACAACGAGATGACGTTTGCGATGTCGTACGCCTACTCCGAAAACTACGTGCTGCCAATCAGCCACGACGAGGTGGTGCACGGCAAGGGCTCGATGTTCGAGAGGGCGCCGGAGGACGACTGGCGCAAATTCGCCACCATGCGGGCGCTGTATGCGTTCATGTGGGCCCATCCGGGCAAGCAGCTGCTCTTCATGGGCACCGAGTTCGGCCAGCGCCGGGAGTTTTCTGAGCAGCGCAGCCTGGACTGGGACCTGACCAACCAGTGGGGTCACCGTGGTGTGCAGCGGCTGGTCAAGGACCTGAACGCTGTCTATAAGGCCCATCCGGCGCTGTGGCGCCTAGACACCGAAGCATCAGGATTCTCCTGGATCGACGCCGACGACCACGGCGGCAACGTCTTCTCCTTCCTGCGTTACGACGGCGAGGGCCAGATGGTGGCGAGCGTGGTGAACTTCTCCGCCGTGCCGCGGCCCGACTACCGCATCGGTCTGCCGCGGGAGGGGGTGTGGACCGAGATCTTGAACACCGATGCCGATGCCTATGGTGGGTCCGGGCAGTTCGGCAACCTGGGCCAGGTAGTCGCCAAGGCCATCCCCTCGCACGGCTACGTGGCCTCGGCGACCGTCACCATCCCGCCACTGGGTGCAGTCTGGCTTCGGCTGGAGCCGACTCCAGACGAGGAGCAGCCGGAGCCGGAGAAGGTGTCCGCCGGCGTCAAAGCCGCGGCCAGGAGCGCCTCTCCCGGGCGGACGGCTCAGACGGGGGTCCAGCGGCCAAAGCGGGTCGAGCCTCAGTCGGCCGATCCCGTGCCGCAGCGCAAGGGGCCGCGTGCCTGAGGCTCTTCCGCAGGTTCGCGTGTCGGGTGACCAGATCGCCACGGTGACCTGGTCGGGGGCGGCGTCGCCCGAGCAGCTGCAGCAGGCGATCCGTAGTGCCGCCGAGCAGGCGTTACGTCAGGGCGTACGTCGGCTCGAGCTGGCGGTTTCCGCGGACGACCCCGGCACACGGCGGGCGGTGCAGCGGGCCGGCTTTCGGTTGGAAGGTGTCCGCCGAGGGGCGCAGTTCGAGTCGGAAGGCCACTGGTCGGACGTGCTGCTCTTCGCCCGGCTGGACAGTGACGAGGTGGGTGGTCCAATTGGCTTCTCAGGCGTGATGAACGCCTCGCTGCCCAAGAAGCGGCTCATTGCGCACGTGCTGATGCGCGACGTCGAGGGCCGGGTGCTGCTGTGCGAGACCCGGTTCAAACAGGACTGGGAGCTGCCCGGCGGCGTCGTGGAACCGGGCGAGCCGCCTCGGGAGGGCGCCGTCCGAGAGGTACGTGAGGAGCTTGGGCTGGATCTGGCCGTCGGCCGGATGTTGGTGGCGGACTGGATGCCGCCCTACCTCGGTTGGGAGGACGCGCTCGAACTCATCTTCGATGGCGGTCCGGTCTCGCCCGGAGACCTCGAGGAGTACGTCCTGCAACCGTCAGAGATCAAGCAGGTGCGATTGTGCACCTTGGAGGAGGCGGAGCAACTCGTGTCGCCGCTGTCGCATCGCCGGCTGTCCGCGGCCGCGAGGCTGTCGCCGAGGTCAACGGTCTACCTGGAGAACGGGTACGAGGTCTAGTTCTCGCGCAGCGGGAATCCACGCGGTGGGCACTCGTGCACGTCGCCGTTGTGACAACGTGCAGAAGGGTCGGAGAGGAGCCCCCCTCCGACCCTTTTGCTTGTCAATACCTAGTGGTGGTGTCCGTGCCCACCCCTGACTTCGACCGTCTCGTGGTCCTCGGCGGTGTCGCCGTGGTGCCCCTTCTCCTTGAGGTAGGCGGCCACATAGGCGTCCTTGCCGGCCTTCAGCTTCTTGTAGCCCTGACGGTAGACGTAGACGTCGGCCTCATCCTCGTCGCAGTCGACCCACGCATGACCGCTGTACTTGGCGTGGTGCTGCCGCACCACAACCTTGATCTTGGCGTAGCCCTCGCACTCGAACTCCACGTTGACCTTGGCCTTGTGCCGGTCGACGATCTTGACCTTGACGATCTCGATGCTGGCTTCGTCGTCGTGGTGGTCCCCGTGCCCGTCGGTCGCCGACGCCGGTGTTGCGGTCAGTGCAAGCGGCAGTGCCAGCCCAACGGCCCCGATGGCGATTCTCTTGGCAAACATGTATCCCCCTATGGATTGGGGGTCCCCGAGTGAGCCCCCTTCAAGACAACGTAGCGAGGCGACGACCCTGCTGTCACGCAAATCCTCGCGAAGATTTCCGATGATCCGACAAGGTCGTGCTCAGGGACGGACGTCGAGCACGAAGTCGTGAGCTCCCGCCACCACAGCGCCCTGCCGAGCGCTGGCTGTCGTGGTCATCGGGGCGGCGTCACCCTCAGGGGACTCCAGGACCAGGTTGGCCACCACGTCATCGTTGCGCGGGGCCGACCGAATGCTGGACAGCACACCGTTGAGTGAGGATTCCGTCGGCCCGGTCTCGCAGCCAGCGGGTGAGAGCAGGCAGAACAGCTCATTCTCATCCATAGCCTGCGTGCCTCCACCGGACAGCATCAGCGAGCCAACCCGGCCGCCGGCCTTGGCTGGCACCTTCATGCCGATGGTCGTGGTCCTCGTCGACGTGCTGCGATAGGGAACCAGGGAGACGCGAATCTTCAAATCGGAGCCAGCCTTGACCCGCAACGTACGGGCGCTGGTGTACTTGCCGCCGTTGACCGAAACCGCTGCTCCGGTGATGCGCAGCTGCTGGAAGGTCGAGGAGAACGTGGCCTGAAACCCGACCCGCTGGATCGTCACCGGCTCGAAGTCGTTGTTGACCAAGGCGTCGACGGCGACGGCGATGTCGTTGGCCGGCTCAAGAGCGAGGTCGCTGCGTGAGGCCCAGCGGTTGGCCCGAGTCAGGGAGAAGGCCGCGCCCCCACGCCGGGTCCCGGCGATGGTCCAGGTGTTGCTCGCCCGCCCGTCGCCAACCTCGTCAAAGGTGGCATCGAACCGCCCCAGCACTGCAAGGTTGACCAGTGCGGCGATCGAGCTCTGGTCGACGATACGGCTGGTGCCCGTTCGCGACCCACCTTTGTCCCAGTTGCGAATGGTGGTGGTGACGGGTGTGCTGGGAGGGGCAGCGCCCAGTCGGGCGGCCAGTCCTGATCTCCGGTCCTGGTGGACGGTGCCGAAGCCCCCCTCGATTTTGGCCATCTTGAACGAGCCGAAGGTGTTGTCCTTGACGATGGCCAGAGACGTCGCGTCGTTGGCGCCGTAGGTTGCCGCTCCGGCGAACCTGAAATAGTGTCCGAACGCCAGCACCTGGTTGCCGCAGACTGCAGTGACGGTACCGACCGCCCCGGCGGTCACGTCTCCGTAGGACATCACCGCGCCGATGTTTCCACCGGCAACGGGCGCGGCCGCGGCCGCGGTCGCCTTGGTGGCCGATATGCTGCCGCCGGCGTAGGCCACCACCGAGAGGCCGGCCGCATCGGCCCGGCTCTGCAGCTGGCCCAGTCGCTGGGGGGCCAAGCCACTGACCGACAGCGGACTAGGCAGCCGTTGCAGATTGCCGCGGGGAGCGGTCACCTTAGCCCGAGTCGCAAGTCCGGCTCGCGTCGACGCGGGCAGCGGTATGGTCTTGCGCCCCTGCGGGGGTGCTTTGGCCGCACCTGCCTTGGTAAGCAGTTCCATCATGTCGCCCGCCGGCGTCACGCCACCGATGGGCGACGGCGAGGACGTGAACCCGTACGACACCGAGCCCAACAACTTTCCGCCCACATAGACGGGCGAGCCGGACATGCCCGCCCAGATTCCGCCTCCCTGGTCGACCACATGGCCACCGGCGACATCGGACACCTCAACCAGGATGAGGTTCTTGCCCGGTGCGATCCCGTTGGGCAACACGCCGAGCACCTCCACCGTGAACGGCTGCGGTGCCTTGCCCCGCACCACGGTCAGCCCCTGACCAGTCATGCCGGCCTGGACTGAAGCCATCGGCACGGCCGCGGGGCACGGCGCGGGGGCCGCGGTCGGCGCCTGTTGCGGAGCCGCTTTCGCCGGTGCGGCCAGCGAGCCGGCCAACAGCAGCGGGATCCCAAGGGCCGCTGTGGTGATCTTGGGTGTCCAGAGCCTTCGCGCAGCAACCATGGTGATCCTTTTGTCAGGTCGGCGGGGGACACCTGCACGCCTATAGAGCGCGCAGATGGCCGACGGTCCTGAACGTATCCGTGAGTCGCATCACCCGGCTAGGGCACAGAGCCCGTTCTTGATAACGACTCAGCGTCGCTGCCTCCCAGGGCCCGCACGCAAGCGCGGCCGTTGAAGCGGTCGTTAAAACAGCGCTGCCATCAGCGCCCGACGGCCCTTCAGCACGCGCTCGTCGGTGTTGCCGAGCGTCTCGAAGAGCTCCAGCAGCCGCAGCCGCGCCTGGTCCTTGTCTGCATCGGTTCGGGTCCGAACCAACGTGAGCAGCCGGTCGAAGGCCGCATCAGCGAGACCGGAGAACAGCTCGACGTCGGCAGCGTCCAGCTGCGCCTGCAGGTCCGGGTTGTCGGCGGCTCGGGCCAGCGTCTGCTGGGAATCGAGCTCGGACACTCGAGCCAGCAGGGCTGCCTGAGCGCGACCAGCCTTGGCTTCGGCGTCGTTGGGGTTGGTCTCCAGCAGCCGGTCGAACTCGTCCCGGGCGGCGGCGAAGTCCCCGCGGGCGAACGCCTCATCTGCCGCAGCGAAGCGTGGGTCGGCGACCGGCTCTCCGGCGCCGTCTGTGGAGCCGCCGTCGCCCGGGCCGCCGACGTCGGCACCTGCGGCCACCGGCTCGGCGCGCCCCACGATGCCGTTCGCGACGGCTGCCTTGACCAGCTCGTCGAGGTAGGCCGAGACCTGCTCCTTGGCCAGCACGCCCTGGAACAACGGCGCGATCTGCCCCCCGATCACCCCTACCACCATCGGCACGGCCTGCAGCTGCAGCGCTTGAACTATCTGTGGCGAGACGTCGACGTTGAGCCGGGCGACCAGATACTTGCCGGCAGCCGCGGCCGCGAGGTCGGCGAGCGCCGCCGACAACTGCTGACCGGTCGACACCCGCGGCGAGTAGAACTCGACCACCACGGGGTGCTTGAGCGAGCGGCGCATGACTTCTGCGTCGAACGTCCGCTCAGTCACCTCCAGCACGTACGATGCGCCGCCTGGCCGGGGCGCTGCGCCGGCCGGAGGCTGCTTGGCGCGTTGAGCCAATGCGGACAGGTCGATCGCCCCGGGGCGGTTGAAGCTGGACGCGCTCATGGGGGCCATCTTCGCAGAGGCGAGACCGCGGCAAAACAGGCCTCGTCGCCCGGCGCACCAGTCCCCGACATGTTGGGCCGGTGGCCAGCAACGGCCCACCCTCGACACATCGGTGAGGGATATGGGCAGAATGTCGCCATGGCTC
Organism: Propionibacteriaceae bacterium; assembly: GCA_035634295.1. Lineage (GTDB taxonomy): Bacteria > Actinomycetota > Actinomycetes > Propionibacteriales > Propionibacteriaceae > Microlunatus. The sequence continues at coordinate 9,590 of DASQDG010000052.1, forward strand.
ACCCCCGCGCCGGCCAGCAGGCCCTGCCCGAAGACCTCATTGACGTCGACGCCGTGACGGGCGCCTACTACGACCGCACCCCGGACCCGGCCAATCCTGATCAGCAGGTGGTGTTCGGCACCTCAGGGCACCGCGGGTCAAGCCTGGACACGGCATTTAACGAAGCCCACATCGTGGCCACAACGCAGGCCATCGTGGAATACCGGGCCTCACAACAGATCACCGGTCCGCTCTATATCGGCAAGGACACCCACGCCCTGTCAGGGCCGGCTTGGCGGACCGCTATCGAGGTGCTGGTCGCCAACGGGGTCACCGTCTGTTCCGAGGGCGACGACGAATACACCCCGACGCCGGCGGTGTCCCGAGCCATCGTCGTGCATAACGCGAACTCGTCGGGCTCCGACGGTCTAGCCGACGGCATCGTGGTCACCCCGTCTCACAACCCGCCTCGCGACGGCGGCTTCAAGTACAACCCACCCCACGGCGGACCTGCCGACTCCGACGCCACCAGCGTGATCGCCGCCCGCGCCAACGAGTTGTTAGGCGACATCTCGTCGGTCAAGCGGCTTGACTTCCAGCGGGCCTCCTCCGACCTCAACCGGTTTGACTATCTCGGCCGCTACTGCGACGACTTGAAGAACGCGCTCAACCTGGACGCGGTCCGCGAGGCCGGCGTACATATCGGAGCTGACCCGCTGGGCGGTGCCAGCGTGTACTACTGGGGCTACATCGCTGAGCACCTCGGCCTGGACCTGACGGTGATCAACCCCGAGGTGGACCCGCGGTGGGCGTTCATGACGTTGGACACCGACGGCAAGATCCGGATGGACTGCTCCTCGCCCAACGCCATGGCCTCACTGATCGCCAACAAGGACGCTTACGCCATCTCCACCGGCAACGACGCCGACTCCGACCGGCACGGGATCGTCACTCCGGACTTCGGCCTGATGAACCCGAACGCCTATCTCGCGGTGGCCATCCAGTACCTGTACGCCCACCGCCCCGGCTGGAACCCCGAGGCCGGCATCGGCAAGACGTTGGTGTCGTCGTCGATGATCAACCGGGTGGCGAACGACCTCGGGCGCAACCTGGTCGAGGTGCCGGTCGGTTTCAAGTGGTTCGTCGAGGGGCTGCGGTCCGGCACCATCGGGTTCGGCGGGGAGGAGTCCGCAGGAGCCTCCTTCCTGGCCCTGGATGGCAGCACCTGGACCACGGACAAGGACGGCATCCTGCTCGCACTGCTGGCCAGTGAGATCCTGGCCGTGACCGGGTCGTCGCCCAGCGAGCACTACGCCGCGCTGACCGAGCGGCACGGGTCACCGGCCTACGCTCGGGTCGACGCCCCGGCCAACCGGGACCAGAAGGCCAAGCTCGCCAAGCTCGACTCCACCGCGGTGACCGCCACCGAGCTGGCGGGTGAGCCGATCACCGACATCCTCACCCGGGCGCCGGGCAACGACGCGGCCATCGGGGGACTCAAGGTCGTCACCAAGTCCGCTTGGTTCGCAGCTCGCCCGTCCGGCACCGAGGACGTCTACAAGATTTACGCCGAGTCGTTCTCAGGACCGGAGCACCTTGCTCGGGTGCAGGATGAAGCCCGGTCCGTGGTCGCGGCCACGTTAGGAGACTGACATGACCATCCTCGTCGGCTACATCCCCACGCCCGAAGGAGTGGCGGCCTTTGACTACGCCCTGCGCTCCGCTCAGTCGCTGCAACAGTCGCTGGTGGTGCTGAACACGGGCAAGGACGGCAACTACGCCAGCCCGATCTTCGCCAGTGGGCAGGACCTGGACGCCGTGAGGTCCGAACTAGAAGCGGCCTCGGTCAAGGGCGACGTCCGACAGCCGACCAACGGCGCCTCCGCGGCGGCGGCCTTGCTGGAGGCTGCCCAAGAGGTGTCGGCCGAGCTGATCGTGATCGGCATCCGCCGGCGCTCGCCGGTGGGCAAGCTGATCACCGGCAGCACCGCTCAGCAGGTCCTGCTGGAGGCCGACTGCCCCGTGGTCGCGGTCAAGGCACCCACGTAGGGAGCAGGCGCGCGGCCGTTCGGGTCATCGCTGTCAGAACCCGCCTCAGCGCCGCTGAAGCGATCACGCAGCTTCAGACACCTGCGGTTCATCGACCAGACAGGCACCGGACAGATTCGACACCTACGGTCGCCGCATGAGTTGCGCCACCGGGCACCCGCGCACCGTTGCGATCATTCCTGCACGCGGTGGCTCAAAGGGCGTTCCCGGCAAGAACCTCCGCCCGGTCGATGGCGTGCCCTTGGTGGTGCGGGCCATACGGTCGTGCCTGGCTGCCGAATCCGTGGACGCCGTCTACGTCAGCACCGACGACCGCGACATCGCGGCCGCCGCCCGCAAGGCCGGCAGCGAGGTCATCTGGCGCCCAGCCGCCCTGGCCGACGACCTGGCCAGCTCCGAGGCGGCCCTGTTGCACGGCCTGGAGGAGCTGGCGGAGCAGGGCCTTGAGCCGTCGGTGCTGCTGTTCGTCCAGTGCACCAGCCCCTTCCTCGACCCTGCCGATCTCGACACTGGCGTACGCCTGGTGCTTGAGGCTCAGGCCGACTCCGCGTTCTCGGCCGTGGCGACGTATGAGTTCCTGTGGCGCGACGTCGACCCGACCTCAGCACCCGGTGCGGGTGCCGTGGCTGGCGTCAACCACGACGCGGCCGTTCGACCGCGCCGCCAGGACCGACGGCCGGACTTCCGCGAGACCGGCGGCTTCTACGCGCTGGCCGTCCCCGGGTTCCGCGCGTCGAAGCACCGCTTCTTCGGCCGTACGGCGGTGGTGCCGGTCTCCGAGCTGACCACACTGGAGGTCGACACGCCCGCGGATCTCCTGCTGGCCGAGGCCCTGGTCGCAATCGCCGGCCGGCCGTCTGTCGGCCTGCCCGCGCTCGACGCCGTGATCACCGACTTCGACGGCGTGCACACCGCCGACACCGCGTACGTGGACCAGATGGGCCGGGAAGCGGTCCGGGTCAGTCGCAGTGACGGGTTGGGCATCGCCCAGGCGAAGGCGGCCGGGGTCGAGTTGCTGATCCTCTCCAAAGAGCGCAACCCGGTTGTCGCCGCGCGCGCCGCCAAGCTCGGCGTCGAGGTGCTGCAGGCGGTCGACGACAAGGCGCCGGCAGTTCTGGCGTGGCTGGCCGCACACCAGATCGCGCCGGAGCGGGCAGCCTACGTGGGCAACGACGTCAATGACCTGCCGGCCATGCGGGTGGTCGGCTGGCCGGTGGCCGTGGCGGATGCGCGGCCGGAGGTGCTGGCGGCGGCCCGGCTGAGGCTGACTCGACCGGGTGGGCGGGGAGCGGTTCGCGAGCTGTGCGACCTGGTTGTCGCAGCCCGCGCGCCATCTGCCGCAGACGACGCCTCGACACCGACAGCACCGTCCACGCCGGGGCCGGCAGCAGAAGACGGAGCTGTCGACGCGCCAGGGCTGCGGCTGAGCCGACCGGCCTGAGCGGCCGCGCGGGCATCCCACCCGTCGAGCGCCGTCGCAGCAGTTCCTGCAGGCGGTCCAGCCAGTCGGAGTCCTCCGGTGGGTGGAAGTAGTTGTCGCTCAACCACTGCTCGCTCGGCGTGAAGAACCGCCCGGCGCTGAGGTCGGCTAGCGTGCCCAGGCATCCGCTGTCCACGAAGACCAGGTTGATCATCTCGGCCGAGACGCCGAAGTCGGACAGGATCAGGACGGGCACGCCCGCGGCCATGGCTTCCAGGGCCGCGGTGGAGGACACGGTGACGAATCCGCCGGCCGTCGACAGCGCACCGGCCATGGATCCCGTGCTGAACCGTACGGCACCCGCCGCCACGCTGCCGTCGGCCACCAGCTCTGCCCAGAGCTCCGGATAGGACCACAGCTCTCGGTGGGTCTGCTCCTCACCCTGGGCCGCCCGGAGCTTGACCACGGCCTGACCGCTCCGGGTCCGGGCCAGCGCGAGCAGCAGGTGTCGGCGGTCGTCTCGACTTTCGGGCACCTTGGCCTGCGCGGCGAAGACCACGTCCGTGCCTGCGGTCATCTGGTCGTGGCGGGGTAGCCGCCCGGGAAGAAAGGGCAGCCGGGCCAGCGCAAACCTCATCCCCGGCGCGTACCACCGACCCAGATCGGTGAAGTCGGCCCGCTCCCGGCGGCTGTGGACGACGAAGAGGTCGCAGGACGCGCGAAACTCAATCGCCCGTGAGGTGGCCGGCACGCTGATCCCCGGCAGCCCGGTCACCAGCACGGGGCGACGCGAGCCGGTTCGCAGCTGCGGCAAGGCCAGAATCGCCTGCACCACTGGCCCGGTGCAGCCCAGCAGCAGCACGTCAGGAGCTTCGCGCGCCAGTCGCCAGAGGAGCTGGGCCAGCGAGATCACCGGAACCTGTGCTGTGGTGGCCGCTTCGATCTGGGCCCGTGAGGGGGTGATCGGGGTGGTGATCACGATCTGCTCGGTCTCCCACTGCGCCGGCAAGGCAGTGCAGGTGGCCGAGGTCCACTTCAGGTAGGAGTCGGAGTCGGCGACGGCCAGCACCCGGACCACTCAGAAGTCTCCAGCCGCCGCACGAGGAGACGTCAGCAGTCTGGTCAGCGCGTCACAGTCGCTCTCGCTGAGCGCGCCCAGCCCGAACTGGGCCGCCACGATGATGTCGGTGGCCTGGTCCATCACCGCCCGCCCCTTCGGGGTGATCCAGGCCAGCACGGCGCGACCGTCGTCTGGGTGCGACGTGCGACGGATCAAACCGGCCGCCTCCAGCCGCTTGACCAAGGGAGTCACGGAGGTGGCGTGCACCTGCAGCCGCTGGCCGATCTTGCCCAATGGCAGCGAGCCCCTGCGCGAGAACGACAGCAGCACGAGAACTTCATAGCGAGCGAACGTCAGCCCCAGCGGCCGCAGCAACTCGTCCAGTTCGATCAGCACGAGCTGATGGACCCGCATCAACGAGGTCACGGCGCGCATCCGCGGCGTCTCGCCGTATTGCCGCGACCAGAGCCGGGCGGCTTCCTCGACAGGGTCGAAGGGCAGTGGCGGGCGGTCGGTACCGCTCCTGCCGGAGTCCCCCGGGCCTTGCTGGCTGCCGCTGCGTCCGGTCACTGGTCGTCGTCGCTGAGCGGTCGGTGACCGGCGCTGGCACGCAGCCCGGCCCGCTGGATCACCGTCTGGATGGTCAGGTCTCGCTCGTCCGGGCGGCCTACGAAGCGGATGTCACGCAGCCCCTGGTCCTGGGCGGCCGACTCGAACACGAAGTGACCGTATCCGAGCAGCCGCCCGATCAGCGGCTTCTCCACGGCGATGTCCAAGATGCGCGACATCGGCATGGTGGCCCGGCTCTGGGTGAAGATGCCGTGGACCCGGAAGACCCGCATATTGGTGATCACGAACCGGTCCATGTGCTCGGACAGGATCCGCCAGGCCGCCTGCGCACCGATCCCGATGGCCACCGCGATCAGCAGCAGCCCGATGCGGGGGTCGACGAACAATGCGGCGAAGCAGAGGCCACCCGCGACCAACAGCCGGAATACGGGAAAGAGGATCGCCGCCGGGTGCCGCCGGACTTCGTCGACGATCTGCTCGTCCTCGGCGGTGAGCAGGTACTGCCGGACGTTGGGGTCGATGATGCGGCTCAGGTTGCCGAACATCGGCTAGCCCGCGAGTGAGGTGAAGAACACGATGATCGATTGGAATGCACTCGCCAATGCGGTGAACACGGTGCGCACAGCCGCCGCGGCGTCCTCGGGGCGGGTGATCAGGTAGAACAGCGCAAAGACCGCGAAGATGATCACGAACACCTTGCGCACCCACTTCATCCCGCCTGCCTCCCCCCTGATCTGGTGCCGATTTGTCGGCTCGCACGTGCCTTAGGTGTTTCTACACCAGCCAGGTGACGGCGCGAAGCCGCCGCGCCGCGCGGGACCGTCGGCACTTCTGATGCCAGCCGCACCTTGGCGACGGCGTGCGACAGCACGTAGGTCGGCGGCGGTAGGTCGTCGTGGCTAGGTCGACGGCAGGAGCCGACCGCTGTTGCTGCCGCCGCTGGTGGCATCAGTTCTCCGCCAGCAGCTGGTCGGCCGCGCTGTAGGGGTCCAGGGCCCCGTCTCGCACAGCCGCGGCCAGCTCCAGCAGCCCCACCCGTCCGGGGAGGGAGAACGTTGACCGGACCTGGGCGAGCGCCAGCGCCTCGACCTCGGCCCGGGCCCGATCGAGCCGTCGCTGTTGCCAGTGTCCGGTCGCCTCGGCGTGCCGTCGGGCCCGCTGCACGCCGGCCAGCAGCTCCGCGATCCCCTCCGACGTGCTGGCCACCGTACGCAGGATCGGCGGCACCCAGGATCGGTCCTCCCGTGCGCCGAGCCCGACCATGGTGCGGAGGTCACGGACCAGGGACTGTGCGCCCTCGCGGTCGCCCTTGTTCACCACGAAGATGTCGCCGACCTCCAAGATTCCCGCCTTGGCTGCCTGGATGCCATCTCCCATCCCGGGTGCGAGCAGCACCAAGACCGTGTCCGCGGCGGCCGCCACCTCCACCTCGGACTGCCCGACCCCCACGGTCTCCACCAGCACGGTGTCGCAGCCGGCGGCGTCGAACACCCGCAGGGCCTGCGGCGCGGCCACCGACAGCCCACCCAGGTGTCCGCGGGTCGCCATCGACCGGATGAACACGTGTGAGTCCAGCGCGTGTTGCTGCATCCGCACCCGGTCACCGAGCAGCGCCCCTCCCGAGAAGGGCGACGACGGGTCAACCGCCAGCACTCCCACCCGCTGTCCGGCCGCCCGCAGGGCTGACACCAGCGCGGTCGTCGTCGTCGACTTCCCCACTCCTGGCGCTCCGGTGACTCCAACGACGTGCGCCCGCCCGGTGTCAGCAGCCAGCCGGCTGATCGCCGACCGGAGCACCGGCGCCTCATTCTCGATCAGCGTGAGCAACCGGCCCACAGCCCGCGGATGACCGGCCCGTACGCCCTCGATCAGCGCGTCCAGACTGGCGTAGGCCACTGTGGTGTCTCAGCCGGCGCCGGAGCCCGTCGCCGGCACGGTGAGGATCAACGCATCGCCCTGACCACCACCGCCGCACAGCGCCGCAACCCCGGTCCCGCCGCCTCGCCGACCCAGCTCGTAGGCCAGGTGCAGCACCAGCCGGGCTCCGGAGGCGCCTATCGGGTGACCGAGCGCGATCGAACCGCCGTTGACGTTCACCCGCTGCTCGATCTCCTCCGCCGACAGCCCCAACGCGCGCGCACTGGCGATGCCGACTACGGCAAACGCCTCGTTGATCTCGATCAGCTCCAGGTCGGCCACGGCCAAGCCCTGCTTCTTGCAGGCGACCTCGATCGCGTGCGCCGGCTGCAGCTGGAGGGAGGAGTCTGGACCGGCGACCTGCCCGTGCGCGCCGATCTCGGCCAACACGGTCAGCCCTAGCCTGTCCGCCACGGCGCGGCTGGCAACCACGACCGCCGCAGCTCCGTCGGAGATCGGGCTGGACGAGCCGGCGGTGATGCTGCCCTGGGGGTCAAAGGCCGGTCGCAACCGTGCCATCGTCGCAGCGGTGGCTCCGGTCCGGATGCCTTCGTCCTGGCGGACCACCAGGTCGTCACCGCGCGACTGGGCCACCCGCACCTCGACAATCTCCGTCGCCATCAGGCCGGAGCTGGTGGCCGCCGAGGCCCGCTGATGGGACTGGGCGGCATAGGCGTCCTGATCGGCTCGGCTGACCGCCAGGGCGCCGACGTTGTGCGCCTCGGTTAAGGTGCCCATCGATCGGTCGGAGAAGGCGTCATCGAGACCGTCGGTGGCCATCGAGTCGACGAGCGCGACCTGGCCGTACTTGTAGCCCGTGCGCGAGCCCGGCAGCAGGTGCGGCGCGCGGCTCATCGATTCCATCCCGCCCGCGACCACAACCTCGCACTCCCCCGCTCGGATCAGCTGGTCGGCCAGGGCGATGGCGTTCAGACCGGACAGGCACACCTTGTTGATCGTCAGCGCCGGCACCGTCATCGGTACCCCGCCCTTGACCGCGGCTTGTCGGGCGGGGATCTGGCCGCTGCCCGCCTGCAGCACCTGTCCCATCACCACATAGTCGACCTGGTGCCCGGCCACTCCGGCTCGCTCGAGCGCAGCGGCGATGGCGATGCCGCCCAGATCAGTGGCTTCAAGCGATGACAGCTGGCCCATCAGCTTGCCGATCGGCGTCCGGGCGCCACCGACGATGACCGATCCCATGGCCCGCACTCCTCACGTCCGGCGCTGTCTGTCGGTCCAGTCTGGCACTCTTGCTGCATGGACGGAGGGCCTCAGCTATCGGCGGACCTGCTGTTGTCGGTGGACCACGTCGGCCTGGCGGTGCCTGATCTCGACCAGGCGATCGCCTTCCACACCGACGTGCTGGGCCTCGAACTGCGGCATCGAGAGGTCAACTCCGAGCAGGGTGTGGCGGAGGCGATGATGGCTCCGACCGGCAGCACCGCAGAGTCGGCGCAGATCCAGCTGCTGGCGCCACTCACGCAAACCTCGTCGATCGCCAAGTTCCTCGACCGCTCTGGGCCTGGTCTGCAGCAGATCGCCTATCGGGTGCGCGATGTCGAGGTCGCGGCAGCCGTACTCCGCCAGCGGGGGTTGCGACTGCTCTATGATTTCCCCAGAGCAGGCACGCGAGGCTCGAGAGTGAACTTCGTCCATCCCAAGGATGCCGGTGGAGTGCTGATCGAACTCGTCGAGGTTTCCCCGTCGTGACGGCGTGGGAGCCGTGCCCCGCTCTGCAGCCAACTCGTGCCGGGGGGCTTACGGGGGCGATGACGATCTGAACGAGAGGGACTGACGTGGCTTCTGCTAACGACACCACCGGGCTGGGCCTGTTCGACGAGACTGCGACTGCGGTGGGGAATTTCCCCTCCGCGTTGCGCGGCTACGACCGGTCGGCGGTCGACGACTACGTGCGCTCGCTGGAAGCGGCGGTGATCAAGGGCCGCCGTCATGCCTCCTCGCTCGAGGAGCAGGTCGCCGAGGTGAACAAGCAGCTGAGCCAGGCCCTGGAAAAGCAGCAGGCGGCCGAGGTGGACTTCACCAACCTCGGCGAGCGTGCGAGGGAGATCCTGCGCCTCGCGGAGGAGCAGGCACGCGATGTCGGCAACCAGGCCAGCGCCGATGCCGACCGGATGAGGGAGCTGGCGCGCCGCGAGGCTGACCAGGTCCGTCGGGAGGCGCAGCAGCTCAGTGCCGAGATTCGCTCCCGTGGCGTGGCCGAGATCGAGCAGCTGAGAGTGCGGGGTCAGGAGGACATCCGCAGCCAGGTCGACAAGACCAATGCTGAGGCCGAAGCGATCATTGCCGCCGCTCGCCGGCAGGCCGAGTCTCTGCAGCGGGCCGCGGACCACGAGGCGCAGACCTTGCGGCAGACCGCCTACCTGGACACCGAGAACCTGCGCCGCTCGGTCGAGCTCGAGGTGGCCGAGATGCGGCGCGAGGTGGCTGAGGAACGCGACCTGGCCGTCAACCACCTCCGCAGCGTGCAGGAGGAGGCGGCCGCCAAGACCGGAGCCGTGCTCGCCGAGGCGACCGAGCACAGCCGACAAGCCGCCGAGCGGCTCGAGGTCGACATCGCCGAGGGCGCCCGGATCCGCGCCGAGGCACTGGCCGAAGCCGAGCGTGTCAAGGTGGCCGCCAGCGCCGAGGCCGAGGAGCTGGTGGTGGCGGCGCGCAAGCAGGCCGCGGCCATCGCCGAGCGTACGCATCAGGAGTTTCACTGGCGCAAGCAGCAGCTGCGCCGCGAGATGGACCAGCTCGGGCAGCGCAAGCAAGCGGTGCTCAGCCAGCTTGCCAGCCTGTCGGCCCTGGCTGAGCAGACCGCCAGCTCGTTCCCCGACCTCGACGACCTCGATGAGTTCGACGCCGAAGAGGGCGATCGGACGATCACCATGCCGCCTCAGCCGCCCGCGCTGCCGCCCTCGGACGGTGAGCAGCGGGCGCCGCACGCCAGCACCAACGGTGACCAGCACGACGAGTCGGTCCAAGGCGAGGCGCACCTCAAGACGCGGGAGCTGCCTGCGGTCGGAAGAGCTCCTTCCCACCAGGGCGACTCCGACGACGATCCTGACGGTGAGATCAACGAGGATTCGATCGACATTGACGGCGACGCCACGATCATGGTGCCGGCCTCGCAGCTCCCCGCGGGCACCGCCCACCTGCGCAACGGTGCCGGACCAGCCACCGGCTGAGATGAGTGACTCCTTCGCGTTGGACCGCCTCGCCGCCTTTCCGAAAGCGCGGCAGGGCTATGCACGCGGTCCGGTCGACGCCTACGTGCTCAACGTCCAGCGGGCGGTGGAGACCCTGCGCCAGGACAATGAGGCACTGAACCGTCAGCTCCAACGGCTGAGTGAGCAGGCTAATGAAGCCGAGTCCAAGTACGAACGCATCCGCACGGCCGACCTGGACGAGCGCGCCCAAGACATCTTGACGGCCGCCGAGGTGCGCGCATCGAGCATCGTGGCCGAGGGCGAGCGGGCGGCCGCAGATCTCATCCGGCGGGCGCATCGCGAGGCCGAAGTCGCCATGGAGCGGTCCCGCCAGGAGCTGGCGTGGGCCCGTCGCCAGCTGGCTGCGGAGCGGGCCACGCTTGCCCGTCAGCAGCAGGCGCCGCCTGCTCAGCCCGCCGAGCCCACCAAGCCCGCCGAAGAAGCGCCGCCGACGCCGTCCTCGACCGGGCAGCCTAGTTGAGGTGACCCCTGACCGGTCGGGCTGGGCCGAGCCGCAACCGGTCCGGCGGACCGCGGCCCCGCTGGGCGGACGGGTGTTGCTCGACCAGCACTGGCGAGATCTGACGTTCGTACACTGGCGGGTCGACTCGGAACAGGTTGCGCCCCTGCTGCCGGTAGGCACCCGCCCCGACGTCCACGACGGCTCCAGCTGGGTCGGACTGGTCCCCTTCCGCCTCACCGGAGCGGCGTTAGGGACCGGGCCGCCACTGCCCTACGTCGGCAGCTTCCCCGAGACCAACGTACGGCTCTACTCGGTTGACGCCGCTGGCCGTCGTGGGGTGGTGTTCTGCTCACTGGAGGCGGCGCGGCTGCCCTTCGTGCTCGGCGCGCGAGTGGCCCTGGGACTCAACTACACCTGGGCCCGGATGCGCATCCGGCGCCACGGCGACGTCATCACCTACACCTCCCGGCGCCGCTGGCCCGGACCGGCAGGCGCCCACAACCGCCTGGTGGCCCGGGTGGGAGCCGAAGTTGTCTCCGACGAACCCTTGGCGAACTTCTTGACCGCGCGCTGGGGACTGCACACCCGGCGGCTCGGTCGCACGCTCTATCTGCCCAACACCCACGACTCTTGGCCGCTGCTGCGCGCCGAGGTGCTCGAGCTCGACGACGATCTGCTTGAGGTGGCCGGTTTCCCGGGCGTGGCTGCGCGAGCGCCGGACTCGGTGCTGTTCTCGCCCGGAGTGCGGACGCAGTTCGGGGCACCGGCGTGGCGGCGGCCAACCGGGGGTTAACCCCCGTACGGCTTCGGGTGCTCCTCCCATCGTGTGAGCGCCGAGCGCTGGGCACGCTCGAAGTATGACCTCCACGCTGATCGCGCCGGGCACCGCCGGCGCCGAGGGTCTCCCAACCGAGACCCGTGCCCGCTCCCGCAGTGACTTCGGCCCCCTCCGCTCGCGCATCCAGGCCGAGCGTCTGCTCGAACGTCGCACCGGCTGGTACGCCCGCAAGGCCGGCTGGATGCTGATCGGGCTGTTGGTGATCGTCGACGGTGTGCTGCTGCTGCAGAACACCTGGTGGGCGCTGCTGCTGGCTCCGCTGGCGGCCGTAGTGTCGGCCCAGATCAGCTTCCTGGGCCACGACGCGGGACACCAGCAGATCTCTGACTCCCGCAGGGTCAACCGGTGGATCGGCATCATGTGCGCCAACGTGCTGGCCGGCATCAGTTTCGGCTGGTGGCAGGACAAGCACCTGCGCCACCACGCCAACCCTAACCACGAGGGCCTGGACCCCGACGTCGGTGAAGGCATCATCGCCTGGAGCGAAGAGCAGGCTGCCAAGAAGAGCGGCTTCGCCCGCTGGTTCGCGAGGCACCAGGCGGCCTTCTTCTTCCCGCTGCTGACCTTCGAAGGCTGGAACCTGCACGTCGCCGGTTTGCGCGCCCTGCGCGCTCGTCCCGCCAAGGCTCGCATCTGGGAGCTGGGTCTGATCGTGCTGCACTTCGCGGTCTACTTCACCTTCCTCTTTGCTTTCCTCACCCCCGTCCAGGCGGTGCTGTTCGTGCTCATCCACCAGGGGCTCTATGGTTTCAACCTCGGGGCCGCCTTTGCGCCCAACCACAAGGGGATGGAGATGCCCCCGGCTGGTGCTCGGTTGGACCACCTGCGCAAGCAGGTGCTGACCTCGCGCGACGTGACCGGCGGTGCGGTCGTCGACTTCTTCCTTGGCGGGCTGAACTACCAGATCGAGCACCATCTGTTCCCGTCCATGCCCCGTCCGAACCTGAAGATCTCGCAACCGATCATCCGGGACTACTGCGAGAGCGTGGGGCTGCCCTTCAGAGCCACTGGCGTGATCGACTCCTACGGGCAGTGTCTGACCTACATGCGCAAGATCGGCCATTCGGGCTGATCTGACGTAACCGAGGGCGCTCAGAACAGCCGTTCGTCGGCGTTGTCCATGCCGCGCAGGACGTCATAGTCCACCGTCACACAGGTGATCCCGCGATCCGTGGCCAGCACTCGGGCCTGCGGCTTGATCTGCTGGGCGGCAAAGACCCCGCGCACCTGACCCAGCAGGGGGTCTCGGCGCATCAGCTCGAGATAGCGGGTCAGCTGCTCCACCCCGTCGATCTCCCCGCGGCGCTTCACCTCCACCGCCACATAGTCGCCGCGGGCGTCGCGGCACAACAGGTCGACCGGTCCGATGGGAGTCAGATGCTCTCGTCGGACCAGCGACCAGCCGGGTCCGAAGGTTTCTGGATGCTCGGCGAGCAGCGCCTGCAGGTGAGCCTCGACGCCGTCCTTTTGCAGCCCTGGATCGATGCCCAGCTCGTACGTGGAGTCGGTCAGCACCTCGGCGAGCGAGATCTGCAGGGTGTCACCGTCGCGGCCGATGACGTGCCAGACCGCGGTCAACGGCTCGCTCCCGGGGACGGCGTCGCGATCGGGAGCGGGAGGCGGAGACTCGGTCAGGGTGCAGGGCGGGCTCATCCAGTTCAACGGCTTGTAGGCCCGATCGTCGGCGTGGATGGAGACCGAGCCGTCGGCCTTGACCAAGATCAGCCGCAGCGCCATCGGCAGATGCGCGGTCAGCCTGCCGGCGTAGTCCACCTGGCACCGGGCAATGACCACACGCACGCGGCCAACCTAGGCGTCGCTGCGCCGAGTCGTCCACCGGGGGGTCTGGGCGCATCGTCTTCTGGGCGCATCGTCTGGGAGCATCGTCCTCTGCGAGCATCGTCGTCTGGGAGAATGACCGGGTGGCCAGGCGACCGAGCAAGCACACCCGTCCGGCCCGCCCGCTCAATTCGGGCCATGCCGGTGCCGACATCAAGAGCGATGGCCGCTGGATCGTCCGCAGTATCGCTGGTGCCGCCGCCGTCAAGCCGTACCGCTGCCCCGGCTGTCAACAGCTCGTCACGCCGGGGACCCCCCACCTGGTGGTTTGGCCCGATGTGCCCAGCCTGATCTCCGCCACGGGAGTTGACGAGCGGCGCCACTGGCACAACGCCTGTTGGCAACGCCGCCCATGACCCCTGCGCTGCCGGCTCCCAATCCCCAATCCGGATTGCACAGCATCCAACTGGGCGAGTCCGGCCCCCGCATCGCGTTCTGTCACGGGCTCTTCGGTCAGGGCAAGAACTGGACCTCGATAGCCAAGAGCCTGTCGACGGAGTTTCGCTGCACCCTGGTCGACCTGCCCAACCACGGTCGCTCGGGCTGGACCGACGACGTGAGCTATACGTCGGCGGGCGATCAGCTGGCGGGCCTGCTGCGCCGAATGGCCCCAGGCGAGTCCTACACCGTCGTCGGGCACTCGATGGGCGGCAAGGTCGCGATGGCGATGGCGTTGCTGCACCCGTCGCTGGTGCGGCGGTTGTGCGTGGTCGACATCGCCCCGGTGAGCTATCGGGGACTGAGCAGCTTCGCCGACTACGTCCGCGGCATGCGTGCCCTGCCGCTGGACACCTTGGCGGACCGAACCACCGCCGACCGGCTGCTGCAGAACGACATTCCTGACCCAGTCGTGCGGAGCTTTCTGTTGCAGAACTTGCGGCGCGAGGACACCGGCTGGCGCTGGCAGCAGAATCTCAGCGTGCTCGGTGACCATCTCGACGACCTGGCTTCCTGGCCGGAGCTGGACGTCGACCCCTATCCAGGACCGACGCTGTGGGTCGCCGGCGGGGAGAGCACCTACGTCGCTCCCGCCCACGCACCCGCCATGCGCGCCCAGTTCCCCAAGGTCCAGCTGGTGACGATCAAGAGGGCCGGGCACTGGGTGCACGCCGAACAGCCGGCGGTGTTCGTCGACCTGTTGCGAAGATTCGTTCGCCGAGAAGCATCTGCCGGGGCCGGGAAGCAGGAATGAGGATGTGAACTCTCGAAGATAAGGAGCAGGACTTGCACCAGTTGTTGCTACACGTCGTGGCGTTGATCGGTGCAGTGGCAGGTGACGCGGTGACCGGTCCTCTCCGTTACCTGCCGTACCTGCTCGTGCCCGCTGTTGTCGCGGCAGCCTCGATCGCCGTGGGCATCTTCTTCCTGCGCCGCACCAGCAAGAGCAGCGACTGATGGCTGTGCTGGTCGGTTGGCTGGTCGGTCTCTGGGCTGCGCTGCCGCTCGGCGCCCCGAGCAGCCCTGCCCCGGTGTATCCCACTCAGGGCAACGGCTTCGCTTCCTGGATCGTGGGCGGGTTCTTTGGCCTGGGTGTGCTCGTGTTGTTCGCGATCTGGACGTCGCGTCGTCCCAAGCGACCGTCCTGACCGGCTAGCCGCCGTCCGGCGTCGTGCTGGTCACCGCGGTGATCTTCACCGGCAGTAGCGGGGCGCCGTCGTCGGGCCGATCGGTGCCGCCTGCCGCAACTTTGGCCACGACGGCGACGGAGGCAGCGTCCATGGCCCCGAAGACCGTGTAGTTCGGACGCTGATCAAGGCTGACCGAATCGTCGTACACCAAGAAGAACTGCGAGCCGTTGGTGTCCGGGCCAGAGTTGGCCATCGCCACCACACCTCTGGTGTAGTGCTCCTCGCCTGTGGTCTCGTCGGCGAAGGAGTAGCCCGGTCCACCAGAGCCCGATCCGGTCGGGTCACCGCATTGCAGCACGAAGATGCCCGAGGTGGTCAGTCGGTGGCACGACGTCTGGTCGAAATAGCCCTGCTGCGCCAGCGACGTGAATGAGTGCACGGTGCAGGGAGCCTTGGCCCGATCCATGGTGATCCGGACATCGCCGGCGGTCGTTTTCAGCACCGAGGTCGTGGAGCCACTGGTGGCCACGTCCTGCACCGACGGTGGTGTGACTTTCTTGGCCGCTGAGCCGTTGGCCGGGTAGGAGCAGCCTTCGCCGGACGACCCGGTGTCGCTGCCGCAACCACCGGACAGGATCAGTGCCGAGACCACCAGGACCGCGCGTGTGGTCGGCCGGGTTTGTCTCACCCGTCCAGCCTGCCACAGCAGTCGGCCCCCCTGTCGGCGATGGCCCAACTGCCCGCCTTGGCCGATGCTGCGTAGGGTTTGGGCTGTGGTGGAGCTGACGCGGATCTATACCCGGACCGGCGACGACGGGCAGACCCGGCTGTCCGACATGAGCCTGGCCGACAAGGCCGACCTGCGGGTGGAGGCCTACGGTGACGTCGACGAAGCAAACTCCGCGATCGGGGTGGCGCTCGCCCTGGGCGGCATGCCGACCGCGGTGACTGCCGCCCTGCAGGTGATCCAGAACGAGATGTTCGACCTGGGAGCGGACCTGAGCCTCCCGCTGGCGGCCGACCCTGACTACGAGCCGCTCCGGGTCACCCAGGACTACATCGACCGGCTCGAGCACTGGTGTGACGAGTTCGGCGACCCACTCCCGAAGCTGCGGTCGTTCATCCTGCCCGGCGGGACACCGGCGGCGGCCTACCTACACATTGCCCGCACCGTCACCCGTCGGGCCGAACGTTCGGCGTGGCGGGCCGCCGCCCGATATGGCACTGACGTGGCCAGCGACGACCGACCCGGTGGCCTGAGCCTGCTGGCTCTGCGCTACCTCAACCGGCTGTCCGACCTGCTGTTCATCCTCACTCGAGTGGTGAACGGCACCGACGGAGAGGTGCTCTGGGTCCCTGGAGGAGCCCGGCCCACGCCGACCCAACGCCCGCAGGACCGTTAGCCACACCTCAACCAGCCGTACCGCCGCATTCGGACTCACCCGAACACCAGCCAGCGAACAGGAGAGCCATGACCAACGACGCTCATACGCCCCGCGAGGCCACCGGGGCCGCCAAACCTCAGCAGCCACGACCAGTGACCTTGTTCACCGGACAGTGGGCCGACTTGCCCTTCGAAGAGGTGTGCCGGCTGGCCTCGGACTGGGGCTACGACGGTCTTGAGATCGCCTGTTGGGGTGACCACTTCGACGTGGCGCGGGCCGCCGAGGACGAAGATTACGTCGAGGCCAAGCGCGACACCTTGAAGCAGTACGGCCTGGGCTGCTGGGCCATCTCCAACCACCTCAACGGCCAGGCCGTGTGCGACCTGGTGGATGACCGCCACAAGGGCATGGTCAACCCGCGGGTGTGGGGTGACGGCGAGCCCGAGGGCGTCCGGCAGAGGGCGGCAGAGGAGATGAAACTGACCGCCCGGGCCGCGGCACGCTTCGGCGTGGACACGGTGGTCGGCTTTACCGGGTCGTCGATCTGGCACTACGTGGCTATGTTTCCACCAGTGTCGGACGAGGTCATCCAGGCCGGCTATGCCGATTTCGCCGACCGCTGGAACCCCATCCTGGACGTGTTCGACGAGGTCGGCGTGCGCTTCGCGCACGAGGTGCACCCCTCGGAGATCGCCTACGACTACTGGACGACGGTGGCCACGCTGGAGGCGATCGGTCACCGCTCGGCGTTCGGGCTCAACTTCGACCCGTCGCACATGGTCTGGCAGGGGCTGGACTACGTGGGCTTCCTGTGGGACTTCAAGGACAAGATCTTGCACGTGGACTGCAAGGACACCAAGGTGCGAATGTCGGGAGGCCGCAACGGCCGGCTCTCCTCCCACCTTCCGTGGGCCGACCCGCGCCGGGGCTGGGACTTCATCTCCACCGGTCGGGGTGACACCCGCTGGGAGGACATCTTCCGCATGCTCAACCACATCGGCTACTCCGGAGCGATCTCGATCGAGTGGGAGGATGCCGGCATGGACCGGATGGACGGCGCACCAGAGGCCTTGGAGACCATTCGCGGGCTCAATGCGATCACCCCACCGGCAGCGTCCTTTGACGCCGCCTTCTCGGTCTCGAGCTAGCCCAAGCCGGGGTCGGCCGAGCAAGGACACCTAGACTGCGTGGATGACGTCGGAGGTGCAGCCAGGCCCTCCACCAGCCGAGATGATGTCCTTCGGTCCCCAGCAGGGTCCCTCGCGCAGGCCTTCGCTGTTGGTCTTCGTACTGGTCGCCGCCCTGGTGCTAGCGGGGTTGGCGACCTGGCGATTCTGGCCGAGACCACCGCCTGATCTCACCACCGAGGACCTGACCGGGGCCTACGCCGGCATGGTGCGCGCCGACGGCACGAACCAGGTGTCCACATTGACGGCGGCTGACCTGACCGAGCCTCCGGCCAGGATCAGGCCAGCACGCTGCGCGCCGCTGTTCGAGGCAACGGTCTCCAACCAGTTTCCCCCCACCGCCTTGGAGGGCGTGTCGACGTACTGGCTGAAGGAGGGGTCAGCCAGCATCTCGCTGACGACGTATCGCTATGCCGACAGCGATGCCGCGAGACGACAGTTCGTGCAGGTCTCAGACACGTTGGCCGCCTGTGTCGGCACCCGCCTACGGGTTGATCGTCGCTCGAACGTGTCGGTCGAGCAGCAGACGGTGACCCCGCCCGACCAAGCCGACGACTACGTCTCGTTCCTGGCTGCCTCGCCCCCGGGCAACACCCGTGTCACGATTGATGTTGCTCGGCTGACCAACACGGTCAGCTGGCAGTACCGCTACGACTACCAGAGCCGTGAGCGCTACACCCCGTTGGCCGCGCAGCAGCTGATGGCCTCGCTGATGAGCCAGCTGCGCGACATCCAGAAGTCCCGTCGATAGCAAGCCGTGCAGACGGTCCGCCTCGCGCGTCGAATTTGGGACTGCGCTCACGGGAGCGCATACTGAGATCAATGTCTGCCTCAGCCGGTCGTCGGCGCACCCTGGTGCACAGCCCCTTTCAACCGCAACCGACCGCGCCGGTCCCGACCTTCGAGGTCGATGATCGAGTGAGCCACGACCGCTACGGCATCGGCCGGGTCTCTGTGGTGACGGCTTCAGAGGTGACCGTCGACTTCGGTGTTAACCGGGTGCGCGTGCGGACCCCGTACACCAAGCTCTTCAAGATTTAGCTGCCGCTGCACCCGCCTTTGGGGGCCGCCCCTAGTAGCTCGACGCGCCGGGTGGTGCGGCTTCCAGCCAGCTCAGCAGGCCGGTCAGCGACTCCCCGCTCATCGCGAGCTCCCACAGCTGGGGATCTGCCTCGGACGTGCTGCGCAACTGCACGACTCGCTGGCCAGCGTAGAGCGACCCCGCCTCCACCAGGTCAGGTTCCCGATCGTTGACCACCGTGATGTCATGGCGGACGAAGCTCTGTCGCGGGCGGATGGACCACGAGAAGAAACGAAACCACTCCAGCCGCTCCTCGTTGTAGCGAGCCACGCCCAAGGCCCAGCCGGAGCCTGGCGTGGCAGCGCCGAGCCGAAGACTGCACTCAAAGGTGCCACCTTGGCGGGCGAGCCACCGTCTTCGAAGGGCCAACGTCACCAAGATCAACACCAGCAGCAGGACGAGGAGCAGCGCTACCTCAGCGCCCAGGTACCACCCTTGCATCGCCTGCCTGTCCTGCCCGCTCCTCGAGCAGGTGCTGATCAACCCCGAAACTATCAGCCGGCTCCCAGAGCTGAACCTAGCTTGCCTTCTGCGCCGCCCTCACCTGAGCCGTTGCCCGCAACATCTTGTTGTGCATCTCCTCGCTGTCGTCACCGGCGTCGATCGCCGCGGTGGCGGCGGCGAGGTCGTGCTCGGCCTCGCTCAGGCTGATCTCGCGCGCCAGCCGGGCGTACTCACTCAGGATGCTCACCCGGCCGCGGGAGACCGACAAGAACCCGCCCTCGACGGCGACGATCTCGCGCCTGCCGTCTGGGCAGACGATCTCGATGCCGCCGGGCACCAACACCGCCAGCACCGGACTGTGGCCCGCCAGGATGCCGATGTCACCGTCCACGGTCTTGGCGATGATGTTGTCCGCCTCGCCCGACCAGATGACGTCCTCGGCGCTGACCACCTGCACTTGCATCGGGTCAGCCATTACTGCTCCTTCTGCAGCTCAGACCACTTCTTCTCTACGTCCTCCATGCCGCCGACGTTGAAGAACGCCTGCTCGGCGATGTGGTCCACGTCGCCCCGGCAGATCATCTGGAACGACTCAATAGTCTCGTTCAGCGGGACGGTGGAGCCCGGGATGTTGGTGAACTTCTCAGCCATGTAGGTGTTCTGGCTGAGGAACTGCTGGATGCGGCGGGCCCGGTTGACCACGACCTTGTCCTCTTCGGACAGCTCGTCCACGCCGAGGATGGCGATGATGTCCTGGAGCTCCTTGTTGCGCTGGAGGATTCCCTTGACCTCGGTCGCCACGTCGTAGTGCGCCTGGCCGATGTACTGCGGGTCGAGGATCCGCGAAGTCGAGGCCAGCGGGTCGACGGCCGGATAAAGGCCACGTGAAGCGATATCACGTGAGAGTTCCGTGGTGGCATCCAGATGGGCGAAGGTGGTGGCCGGTGCCGGGTCGGTGTAGTCGTCGGCCGGCACGTAGATCGCCTGCATCGAGGTAATGGAGTGACCACGCGTCGAGGTGATCCGTTCCTGCAGCTGGCCCATCTCATCGGCCAGGTTGGGCTGATAGCCCACCGCTGAGGGCATCCGGCCCAGCAGCGTGGAGACCTCCGAGCCAGCCTGGGTGAACCGGAAGATGTTGTCGATGAACAGCAGCACGTCCTGGTTCTGCACGTCACGGAAATACTCCGCCATGGTGAGCGCGCTCAGTGCCACCCGTAGCCGGGTGCCCGGCGGCTCATCCATCTGGCCGAAGACCAGCGCGGTGTCCTTGAACACCCCGGCTTCTTCCATCTCATTGATCAGGTCGTTGCCCTCCCGGGTGCGCTCCCCCACCCCGGCGAACACCGAGGTGCCACCGAAGTTGTGGGCGATTCGATAGATCATCTCCTGGATGAGCACGGTCTTGCCGACTCCGGCGCCGCCGAACAGTCCGATCTTGCCGCCCTGGACGTAGGGGGTCAGCAGGTCCAGCACCTTGATGCCGGTCTCCAGCATCTCGGTCTTGGACTCCAGCGCGTCGAAGTTGGGAGCCGACCGGTGAATGGGCCAGCGCTCGGTGATCTCGATGCTGGCCGGGTCGACGTCCAGCACGTCGCCGGTCACGTTCCAGACGTGGCCCTTGGTGATGTCGCCGACGGGTACCGAGATGGGAGCGCCGGTGTCGCGGACCTCGGTGCCCCGGGTCAGGCCGTCGGTCGGTTTCATGGCGATGCAGCGGACCATGTTCTCGCCAATGTGCAGCGCGACCTCCATGGTGAACGTCTGTGTCCGCTCCGCCAAGGTGATGTCGACCAGAACCGCGTTCTGCAGGTCCGGCATGGCGTCGACCGGGAACTCGACGTCCACCACGGGGCCGATCACCCGGGCGACCCGACCCACGCCACCGGAGGAGTGCTTGGTGGGCTTGAGGTTTTGGAGCAACGTAGACATGGTTCCCTCACTCGCTGGACGCGTTGGCGTCGGCCAGCGCGGACGCGCCACCGACGATTTCACTGATTTCTTGGGTGATCTCCGCCTGGCGGGCCTGGTTGGCCTCGCGGGTCAGGCGTTCGATCAGGGACTGCGCGTTGTCGGTGGCCGACTTCATGGCCTTCTGCCGGCTGGCCAGCTCCGAGGCTGCCGCCTGCAGCAGGCAGTACTGGATGCGGCTGGCCACATACAGCGGCAGCAGCTCGTCGAGCACGCTCTCGGCGTCGGGCTCGAACTCATACAGCGGCAGCAGATCGTCTGGCTCGGGAGTCTCCTCGCCCTCTACCACCTCCAGCGGCAACAGCCGGATGACCTCAGGGGTCTGGGTGAGCATCGAGACGAACCTGGTGTAGACCACGTGGATCTCGTCGACGCCGCCCTCGGCCGTGGGGGTCAGGAACGCCTCGATCAGCCGGTCGGCCACCTCACGGGCGTCTCGGTAGGAGGGCGCGTCGGAGAACCCGTCCCACTTCGCGGCGACGTCCCTGCGCCGGAACTGGTAGTAGGCGCTGGCCTTGCGGCCGGTGAGGAAGGGCAGCACCTGTTTGCCCTCCGCACGCAGCAGGCTGGACAGCTGCTCGCCGGCCCGGAGCACCGACGACGAGTAGGCGCCGGCCAGTCCCCGGTCGGAGGTGATCAGCAGCATCGCGGCCCGGGACGGGTTCTCCTTCTCGACCGTCAGCGGGTGGTCGACGTTGGAGAACGTCGCCACCGCGGAGACCGCCGCCGTCAGCTCGCGCGAGTACGGCGCCGCCGCCCGCGCGCGCTGCTGGGCCTTGATGATCCGTGAAGCGGCGATCAGCTCCATCGCACGCGTGATCTTCTTGGTGGTCGACACCGACGTGCGGCGCGACCTCAGCTCACGCAGAGAGGCAGGCATGTTGTCTCCCGGGGACGTGCTCGCGGATCGCGCTTGGCCCCGACGATGTCGTCACTCCTCGCAGACGACAAGCGTGTTCGCTCATCACTCCTCCCATCGTCGACGGGCGATTGCCGACGCTCGCACGGATTGAGCTACCCACGCTTCTGCCGGACAATCTGCTCCTGCTCGACCTCGTCTTCGGCCATCGCCTTGTGCTCTTCTCGGCCGGCGAGCAGCTTGCCGTCTCCGGTCTGGAAAGTCTGCTTGAAGCGGGCGATCTCGTCGGTGAGCGCGCTAGCGGTGTCGTCGTCGAACTGCTTGGTTTCGCGAATGTTCTGCAGCACCGAACCGTGATGGCGCAGGTGATCCAGCAGCTCGGACTCGAACCGCTGTACGTCGTCGGTCGGCACCTCGTCGAACTGGCCGTTGATGCCGGCCCAGACCGAGACCACCTGCTCCTCGATCGGATACGGGTTGTACTGCTGCTGCTTCAGCAGCTCGACCAGCTTCTCCCCCCGGTCCAGCTGGCGACGCGACGTCGCGTCCAAGTCGGAGGCGAACATGGCGAAGGCCTGCATGTCGCGGTATTGGGCGAGGTTGATCTTGAGCGAGCCGGACACGTTCTTCATCGCCTTGATCTGCGCGGCGCCGCCGACCCGTGACACCGACACGCCGACGTCGATGGCCGGTCGCTGATTGGCGTTGAAAAGGTCGGACTGCAGGAAGATCTGCCCGTCGGTGATGGAGATGACGTTGGTCGGGATGAACGCCGACACGTCGTTGGCCTGGGTTTCCACCAGCGGGAGCCCTGTCATCGATCCGCCACCGAGCTCGTTGCTCAGCTTCGCGCAGCGCTCCAGCAGCCGGCTGTGAAGGTAGAACACGTCTCCGGGATAGGCCTCCCGGCCCGGCGGGCGTCGCAGCAGCAGCGACATCGCACGGTAGGCCTCGGCGTGCCTGGTCAGATCGTCGAACACGATCAGCACGTGCTTGCCGGCATACATCCAGTGCTGGCCGATCGCCGACCCGGTGTACGGGGCAACGTACTTGAATCCGGCCGGGTTGGACGCCGGCGCATTGACGATCGTCGTGTACTGCATGGCGCCGGCTTCTTCCAGCGCACCGCGGATGCCCGCCACGGTCGAGTTCTTCTGACCGACCGCCACGTAGATGCAACGCACCTGCTGCTCCGGATCACCGGAGGCCCAGGCATCCTTCTGGTTGATGATGGTGTCCAAGGCAATGGCCGACTTGCCGGTCTTGCGGTCACCGATAATGAGCTGACGCTGGCCACGACCGATCGGGATCATCGCGTCAATGGCCTTGATCCCCGTCTGCAGCGGCTGACGTACCTCTTGGCGGTCCATCACGCCGGCCGCCTGCAGCTCGAGCGCACGCCGACCCTGCATGTCGGTGAGCTCACCGAGACCGTCGATGGGCACTCCCATGGCGTTGACCGTGCGACCGAGGTATCCATCGCCGACCGGTACGGACAAGATGTCCCCGGTCCTGCGCACGGTCTGGCCTTCCTCGATCCCCTCGGACTCGCCGAGCACAACTACTCCGATTTCGCGGACGTCGAGGTTGAGGGCGATGCCCTGCACCCCGTTCTCGAACTGCAGCAGCTCGTTGGCCATCGCGGAGGGCAGCCCCTCGACGCGGGCGATCCCGTCGCCCGAGGTGACCACGGTGCCGACCTCTTCCCGGGAGGAGACGTCCGGGGTGTAGTTCTGGACGTAACGCTCCAGCGCCTCGCGGATCTCTTCCGGTCGAATCGTCAGTTCAGCCATCGGTTCCCTTGCTCTCGTAGCCGTGCGTTGAATGGTGCAATCAGTTCTGTGCGGGTGCTCAGCTGTCGTGCTGGTGGTCGATTTGTGGCCTAGGAGAACAGCCGGCGCGCCTCGGTCAGCCGCGCCGCAACGCTGCCCTCGATGACCTCGTCGCCTAGCTCGACTCTAACTCCACCGACGATCTCTGGGTCCACCACCACTTGGACGAAGACCTCGCGACCGGCCTGACGGCCGAGAGCTGCCCGGAGCCTGGTCGTCTGCTCCTCGGTCAACGGCCTGGCCACCCTGACCGTGGCGATCAGCCGGTTCTTCTGCGCGGCGGCGAGGTTCACGTACCCCTCGATGGTGTGCGCGAAGGTGCGCTCTCGTGCGGCCACTGCGCGCTTGGCCAACCGCACGGTGGTGTCGCTCACCTTGCCAGTCAGCAGCTGGCTGACCAGCTCCTGTCGGTGCGCGATGCCGACGCCGCGGTCCGACATCGCCTCACGTAGCTCCGGACTCGACTCCACCAGACGCGCGAAGCGAAACAGCTCATCCTCGGTCTCTTCAAGCTGACCGTTCTGGTCCGCCTGCAGCAGCTCTGCCCGGACCGCCTGCCGCTCCAGCGCGGCGACTAGCGCCCGCCCGCCCGCCCAGCGCATGGCGCTGGCCTCGGCGACCACATTGACTGCTTCCTCGGACACTTTGCCCTTGAGCAGATTGCCGGCAAGCCGACGTCGGGCGTCTGCCGGACTGCCCGGGTCAGACAAGGCCCGACGCAGGGCGGCCGAGGAGTCCAGCGCGTCCACTACCCCGAAAAGGTCGTGGCCGAGAGAGTCCGTGTCGGCATCCAGGCGCAGCAGTCGACCCACCAGTCCGACGTGGCCGCGCTGTTGGGTGTCCAGCACCTCGTCCAGGGCACTGATCCGAGTGTCCTCGTCCAGGCTCATGACCTGCTCGCGGGCGCCGGCTCGTCGGACTCGAGATCGGCCAGGAACCGGTCCACTGTGCGGCGGGCCCGCTCGTCGTCGGCCAGCGACTCACCGACGATGCGACTGGCCAAGGTCGTGGCCAGCCCGCCGATCTCCGTGCGCAGCTGGGTCATCAGCTGTACCCGTTCGGCTTCTCGCTGGGCGTGGGCGTTGGCCGAGATCCGGGCCGCCTCGCTCTGGGCCTGCTCGCGCATCTCGGCGAGGATCTCAGCACCTTGGGTCTTCGCGTCCTCGCGGATGCGGGCCGCCTCCTGCCGAGCCTCGGCGAGCCGGGCGTTGTATTCCTCCAAGGCGGCCTGAGCCTCCGCCTGGGCCTTCTCGGCGCGCTCGATGCCGCCCGAGATCGCCGCGGTCCGCTCCGCAAAGGTCGCCTCGAACCGAGGCACAACGAATTTCGCGATGACAAAGGTCAGCAGCAAGGCGAACACGATTGCGGCGATGAACTCGCCCAGCTCGAGCGAGAGCGGGTTCTCCTCCGCCATCGGGATCAGCAGCGTGGTCATCGATCAGTCCCCTGCTACTGGCCGGAGAAGACGAACGCCAACGCGATGCCGATGATGGCCAGCGCCTCGGTCACGGCGAAGCCGATCCAGGCGGTGCCCATCATGGCGCCCCGGGCCTCGGGCTGGCGGGCCGTGCCCTGGATGACCGAGGCGAAGATCAGACCGACGCCGATGCCGGGGCCGATGGCGCCGAGACCGTAGCCGACGATGCCGAGCGATCCGACGAGCTCCAGAGGAGTCAACATGTACTGCTTCCTTTCAGGGTTCCGCAGGTGTGCGAAGGGTGGTCAGTGCTCCTCGGCGGCTGCCGAGGAGATGTAGTTGGCGGTCAGGACGGTGAAGATGAACGCCTGCAGCGCCTGCACGAAGATCTCCAGCCCGAAGATGGCCATGCTGGCGATCCAGGCCACCGCGCCGGCCAGCTTGTTCACGATGGAGTCGCTGTGCAGCAGCAGGTACTCCCCGCCGAGCACGAACACCAGCACCAGCAGGTGACCGGCGAACATGTTGGCGAAGA
>DASQDG010000053.1:0-118969 GCA_035634295.1 Propionibacteriaceae bacterium
CGTCGAGCCCGCTGCAGCACGGTCGACGGAGGAGTACGGGGCTCGAAGGCGGCACTTCAGTCCTGATCGCCCAGCAGGTCGTAGAGCTGGAGGGTGCGTCGGGCCTCGACCGCCATCGCCTCGTCCACCATCCGCCCGTCGCCCAGCCGAGCGGCACCCACCGACCCGTTCAGGGCGGCCACCACCTGCTGGGCCTGCTCCAGCTCGACCTTCGCAGGTCGGAACGCCCGCCGGATCACCGGCACCTGCCGGGGATGGATGGCTGTCCGGCCCAGCAGACCCAGGCCCGCACCATGGCGGCAGGAGGCGAGCAGGCCTTCGTCGTCATCCAGCCACGGATAGATCGACAGCTGAGGCGGGTCCAGTCCGGCCGCCCGGGCGGCCACCACCAACCGGACCCGTAGCCAGTCGAGGCCGGCCTCGTCGGTGATCCGCAGCTGCGCCCGCAGGTCGGCCTCACCGAGCGTGACCGCGCTGACGGCCGGATGGGCGGCGATGGCGTAGGCCTGCTCGACGCCCAGCGCAGTCTCGACCAGGCAGGTCAGGCCCCCCGCCAACAGCTCGGGCGGCAACCGGTCGACAACGCCCGGGCCCTCCACCTTGGGCAGCCGTAGTGCCGGCAGCCGGGGCAGTGCCGCCAGCATCTCGAGGTCGGCACGCTGCCAGGGCGTGTCCGGGCCGTTGGGGCGCACCGCGATCTGTGCGCCGCCGTCAGCACGCCCGGCCAGGAACTCTGCGACGGCGGCCCTCGCATAGGGCTTGCGCTCCGGCGCCACTGCGTCCTCCAGGTCGACGATCACCTGGTCAGCGCCGGCCGCAAGCGCCTTGTCGAAGCGTTCTGGGCGGTCGCCCGGCACGTAGAGACTGGCGATCAGGGGGGCGCGTGGGTTCGTCACACCACCCCCCGTCCGCGGAGATCGGCGATGTCGGCGGCATCGTAGCCGAGCTCGTGCAGCACCACCTCGGTGTCGGCGCCCTGGTTGTGCGCCGCCCACCTGATGCCACCGGGTGTCTGGGAGAGCTGGAACAGCACGTTCTGCATCTGCAACGGCCCGAGGTCCTCGTCGTCCACAGTCAGCACCGTTCCCCGCGCCCGCACCTGAGGGTCGGCCACGATGCCGCGCACGTCGTAGACCGGAGCGACCGCCGCCTGGGCCTCGGTGAAGGCGGCCAGCACCTCGGCGGTGTCCCGCTCGGCGATCCACGCCGCCACCGCCGCGTCCAGAGCCTCGGCATGCTGCGCTCGTCCCTGGCCGGTGGCGAACCACGGCTCGGCGAGGTATTCCGGGTGTCCGACCAGTCGCAGCACCCGCTCGGCAATCGACTGCGAGCTGGTGGACACCGCGACCCAGTTGCCGTCACGCGCCTGGTAGCAGTTGCGAGGTGCGTTGTTGACGGAGCGGTTGCCGCGGCGCTCCTGCACCAGGCCGAGCTGGTCGTACGCCGTCAGCTGGCCGCCGAGCATGGCCAAGATGGGCTCCAGGATGCTGACGTCGATCACCTGGCCTCGGCCGGTGAGATCGCGGGCCCGGACGGCGGCGAGCACCGCGAACGCGGTGGTGAGCGCGGCGATCCCGTCCGCCAGTCCGAACGGCGGCAGCGTGGGCGGACCGTCCGGTTCGCCGGTGACCGCGGCGAACCCGCTCATCGCCTCGGCCAGCGAGCCGAAGCCGGGGCGCGCCGCGTACGGTCCGGTCTGGCCGAAGGCGGTCACTCGGGCGATCACCAGTCCGGGGTTGAGCACCAGCAGGTCGGCCGGCGCGAGTCCCCAGCGCTCCAGAGTGCCCGGTCGGAAGTTCTCGACCAGCACGTCGGCGGTCCGCAGCAGCCGCCGCAGCACCTCAGCGCCCGCCGGGTCGGACAGGTTGGCGGTGATGCTGCGCTTGTTGCGGCCGATCGTCTTGTACCAAAGCCCGACGCCGTTGCGGCTGGGTCCGTGGCCGCGGGCGGCGTCCGGGCGGACCGGGTGCTCGACCTTGGTCACCTCGGCGCCGAAGTCGCCCAGGTGAGTGGCGGCCAGCGGTCCGGCGAACAGGGTGGCGATGTCGACCACCCGGAGCCCGGTCAGCGGTCCTGCGGCCAGATCGGGCATCACAGTCGGATTGGTCACGGGAGGTCCCAGGCGAGCCGGAAGCCGATCTGGCTGGACCGCGCCAGGCCACCGCCGGGCAGCAGCAGCTTGGCGGTGACGTCGGGAGGCTGCGGGCCGCCGTCGAAGTACCACTGCGAGCCCACGGCCAGGTAGTCGCAGCCGCCCTTAAGCTGGACGTAGCGGGTGCGGCCGTCGCTGTGCTCGCTCTCGGTCCAGTTCCACACCTGCGGCGAGCGCCGCTGGAAGCGGTTGTTCGCGCCGGCGAGCTGCCACTCGTCCTCGGTCGGCAGCCGGGCGCCGGCCCAGCGGGCGTACGCGCGGGCGTCGTCGAGGTCGACGTACGTGACCGGGGCCTCCGGGTCTGGTTCCGTCGGCGGGTGCGGCGCTGCGGCTCGGCCGGTCGCGGCCAGAAACCGGGTGTAAGCGGCGACACTGACGTCCTGGACGGCCACCCCGACCGGGTGGTCTGCGGTGTGCACCCGCTCAACGGTCCGCGAGTCATGCAGTCGAGGGGGCAGCGGCTTCCACTCCTCGACGTACGGGGCGTCGTCGTAGAGGCCGGTCTCACGCATCCGAAAGCGCACGGTGAGGCGGTGCTGCCCGGCAGGCACGACGACGCAGTCGCCTTCCGGATGACCGGTGCTCGGCTCGGGGGCGGTCCGCACGCTGGCCCGGTACGGGAAGGAGCCGTCGTCACCGTCGGGCAGCCCCGCTAGCCGCTCGACCAGGGGAGCCAGCCATGTCGGCTCGGGCACCCCGTCGGCCAGCGTCACCCAGGCCCCGATGCCGCCGGCTCGAATGCCGTCCGACAGCAGGGCCACGACCCGGTCCGAGCCGGGCACCACCGGACCCACGTACGGCATCGCACCGCGGTTGGCCACCGCATAGAGGGTGACGCCGTCGTGTTCAAAGGTTGACGCGTAGATCGAGGCTCGGGTGGCGTCGGGATGCAGCGGTGCCAGCGGCGTCCACTCCCCGGTGACCAGCAGCTCCGTGGTCGCCCGCTGGATGGCCAGCATCCGACTCAAGGTGGCGGCGTCCCGCTCACTCCAGCCCACCCAGACCCCGAACACCACCTCCCAGACCAGCATCCCGACCCCGTTGAGGAACGCCGACTGCAGCTCCTCGGCGTGGCTGCGGTTCCAGCGGCGGGTGTGGTGCTGCATGTGCCGGCGCTCGGCGAAGTGCGTCCGCAGCACTCCGGGGACCGCCGAGTCGGCGAACCACTGCGCCCAGGACAGCCGGTGCTCGGCGATCCGGGCCAGCGGCAAGCGAGACTCACCTTCCAGGCCGATACCAGGCCGGGCCGCCTCCAACGCGGCGACCAGCGCCGGGTCGCCGTGCGGCAAGGTGTCCAGGAACACGCCGTCGACGCCCAGGTCCGCAACCAGCCGGGTCAGCTCCTCCACGTCGGTGTCACTTCGCCGCGTGCCCACGTCCCAGGGGTTGTAGTCGACGAACACCGCCACGCCGGCCTGCTGCAGGTCCGCCACCAGCTCGGCCAGTCCAGGGACCTCGCGATAGAAGTCCCACTGGTTGCGCTCGTCCAGCCCGATCACCGGATAGGCGTGCCAGAGCACCACGCCGTCGAAGCCGCCGAACCGCTCCCGGGCGTCGGCCAGCAGCCGGTCCGGAGTGAACCGGTTCGCCGCGAAGTCGTACAGCAGCTCGTCCCACAGCCACACCTGGGCCACGCAATAGCACCGCTGGGCCCAGCGCCCGGCGGGCTCGTCGTAGCGGCTCCGGTCGAACGGGTGACGTGTGCCCAAGCCGTCACGCCACTCGCCCAGCACCCGGCGCCAGCGTGGCCAGTCGGCCGGGTCGTCCGGGGCGGCGATGATCTTGGCCTCGTCCATCGCGGCCCAGTCCGGGTGCTCCAGGTCCACCGCCGCCGACAGGTCGATCGGCCGAGGCGCGAGCGGGTCCATCCCGCGGCCGGTGACCGCGTAGGGGGCCAGGGGAGGGCCTGGTGCCGCGGTCATCGACGCAGGCTCCCAGCCACCCGAGCGGTTCGAGCCGCCAGCTCGTCGATGTGCACCGGGCCGCCGGGCAGGCTGGTGTCGATCCGATTGTCGAGCGGGTCGACCCAGGAGGCCGGCAGCCCGTCGCGGCCGAGCAACGCGCCCAGCACGGCGCCGACGGTGGCGGCGCTGGAGTCGGTGTCCCAACCGGCCATCACCGCCAGACCGATGCCGGCGGTGAAGTCGCCACCGCTGCCGCTGAGCGCACAGGCGATGGCCGCGGCGTTGTTGAGCGTGTGCACCCAGTGCAGGTGCCCGTAGCGCTCGTGCAGGGCGTCTAGCTTGCTGTCCAGTCCCCGCTCGCGACGGCCCAGTTCGGTGCCGAAGGCGATCGCCTCGGCCAGCTGGGAGCGCGGCGGCACGATCTGGGCGGCCGTCGCCAAGACCTCGTCCACGTCGGCGCCGACCAGCGAGCTCGAGGTCAGCGCTGCCACCCATAGCTCGCCGTAGGCTCCGTTGCGGGTGTGGCTGAGCCGGGCGTCGCGCCAGGCCAGCCGGGCAGCCGCAGATGGGTCCCCGGGGTAGACCCACCCGAAGACGTCGCCGCGAATGAGAGCCCCGATCCACTCCCGGTACGGGTTGCGGCGCCGCGCCACCTCCGCCAGCGGCATCGCCTGCAGCAGGTTGCGGTAGGCCGCGCGTTCGGCGGTGAACGTCCGGGCCGCAGGCAGGTCCGCCAGCCAGGCGATGGCGATCTGCTCGGTGTCCAGCGCCGCGCCGTGAGCCTCCAGCAGGCCCAAGTTCAGCATCGGGTAGTTGAGGTCGTCGTCCTCGGGCATCCCGTCGATGTTCTCGGCCAGGCTGGTGGTCGCCGAGCGCCGGTTCCACGGCCAGGCCGCGGCGGTCGCGGCGTCGAGCCCAACGGCGGTGAAGTAGCTGCAGAGCGGCCAGTTGCCGGTCGCCGAGGCGAGGGCGTAGATGCCGGCCCGGGGCAGCTTCTCCACCGGCTTGCCCAGCAGGCAGCCGGCCGCGCGCCCCAACCAGGCGCCGGTCAGCCGCTCCAGCAGGTCCTGTCCGGGAGGGCTCGGCGCGGTCACCGCCCAAGCCGCCTCGATGTCGAGGAGTGACTCGGGGTGCCGCGGGTCGGGTGGGGCCACTCGGACGTCGAGCTCGTCCAGCAGTTGCTCGGCCAGCCTTCGCTGCTCGGGCGTCGCACGTCGCTCGCCCGTCCCGCCCACGGGGGGCTCAAGCGACCCCGGAGCTGCCGCCAGCCAACGCTGCTCGACGTCGGTGACGTCGACGCCCTCCGCCCGGCTCTGGGACAGCTCGTGCAGCAGCAGATCTTCGGGCTGCACCCAGGTCAACCGCATGCCGGCCCGCTCAGCCGCCGACCGGGACCGGCAGCACCTCGGCCAGCAGCGCTCGTCGTTCCTCGACCGCGGCCAGGTCGGCGGCGATGACGTCTCGTGCCACCTCGGTCAGCTGGTCGGCCGCCTCGTTAAGGTCGAGTCGACTCGCCTGCTCAACGGCGCTCACCCACTCGGCCGGCACCACGGCCGCCCCCCCGATCGCCCCGCAGACCGCACCGGCCATGGTCGCGATTGAGTCCGCGTCGCGGCCGTAGTTGACCGCACCGAGCACCGCCGCGGAGAAGTCGCCGCCGGCCGCCAAGCACAGCCCCAGGGCCACCGGCAGCTCCTCGATCGACTTGGTCCGGCTCGGCCGGCGAGCGTCCATAGCCGGCGCTCGATAGTCGTCACCGACGGTGTCGTAAGGCCGGATGGCCGCACGCAGAGCCTCTCGGACCCGACGGGACTCCGCGTCGGCTGGCAGCGCCCGAACGGCGCCGACCACGGCGGCCAGCGCTGCCCGGGTGCCGTCGTGCGCCAGAGCGAGCGCGCTGTCGACCGCCAGCTCGATCGTCGCCCCCGGCGTCAGCGCCGCGGCCACTGCCGCCGCGAACACCCCGGCCGCCTCTCGGCCGTAACTGGACTGGTGGGCCCCGGCCAGATCAATGGCTTCGGCGTAGGCGCCCGCCGGATTGGCCGCGTTGACCACCCCGACGGGCGCGACGTACATAGCCGCGCCGCAGTTGACCACGTTGCCCACCCCCGCCTCGCGGGGGTCGACGTGGCCGTAGTGCAGCCGGGTCACCAGCCACTTCTCGGCCAGGAACACCCGCTGCAGGATCAGCGCCTCGCGTTCCAGCTCGGGCACCCAGACCGGCTCGCCGATCAGCAGCGGGACCAAGTCGCTGGCCATGGCGTAGGCGTCCAGATGGCTCCGGCGCTTCGCGTACACCTGCACCAGGGCGTGCGTCATCAAGGTGTCGTCGGTGATGTGGCCGTCGCCCTTGTGGTACGGGGCGATCGGTCGCGCGTGCTCCCAGTCAGAGAAGTACGGCCCGACGATGCCAGTCACCTCACCGCCGTGGCGCTGCTGGATCTGCTGCGGGCTGAAGCCCTCGGTGGCCCCGCCCAGGGCGTCACCGATGGCGGCGCCGGCCAGCGTCGCCCAGGTCCGATCCCGCAGCCAGTCCACGGCGTTCGCTATCTCTCGTTACTCGAGTCGACCCGGCTCAGCGGTTGACCGAGGTCCAGCCGTCGGTCAGCGCCTTCTGCAGGCCGGCGGCGTCGGTCTTGCCGGCCAGGAACTGCTGGAAGGCCGGCGTGGCGATCTGGTCCTTCCACTGCGGGTAGTTGTCGACGCTCTGGAACGGCGCCTTCTTCAGTCCGGCGCCGGAGGCCATGATCTCCTTCCAGCCGTTCTTCCCGCCGGTCTTGGCGAGCACCGCGTCTTGTGCGTCCTTGGTGGCCGGGATGAGCGTCTCGCCCTCGGCGACGGCCCCGAGGTTCTCGGCCTTCAGGTAGAAGTCGATGAACTTGGAGGCCTGTGCGACGTGCTTGGAGTCGGTTGAGACCGACAGGGTCTGCGGGTTGGCGGCCTGGGAGGCGTCGACAGTGCCCGCGAGCACTGGCAGCGCCACCCACTCGAAGCCCTTGGGAGCGTCGGTGACGAAGGAGCCGGCGGCGTACGAACCCTGTACGGTCATCGCGAACTTGCCGGCGTACCAAGCGGGCAGCACGTCGCTGCCGCCCTGGGTCACGGTGGTCTTGTCCAGGCTGCCGTCAGCCGCCATCGCCGCGATCCGCTTGGGCACCTCCAGTTCGGGGTCACCGATGGAGATCTTGGCGTCTTTGCCGGAGCCCTCGAAGTATTTCGCTCCGAAGCCCATGCCGAGGTTGAGGAACGACGCGGTCGGGTTCTTCAGTCCCCAGCCGACGCCGGCCTTGCCGGTCTTCGCCTTCACTTGCTTGGCCATCTGCTGGAACTGGTCCCAGGTCATCGTTGCGCCGGTGGGGACCTTGACGCCGGCCTGGTCGAGCAGCTTCTTGTTGGCGAACACCAGATAGGACTGGAGCAGCGTGGGGGCCGCGATCAGCTGGTCGTTGACGGTGACCGAGTCGAGCACCCCGGGGCTGATGGTGCTCTTGACGGCCGGGTCCATGGTCTTGGACAGGTCGGCCAGATAGCCACCCTGGGCAAAGCCGGTCATGTCGGCGGACTCGTCGTGGATGACATCGGGCGCCGTACCGCCCGCGAACTGGGTGACCAGCTGGTCGTGCACGTTGTCCCAGCTCCCCTGGACCAGGTCCACCTTGATGGTGGGATTGGCCTGGTTGAAGTCGGCGACGATCTTCTTGGTGGCCTTTTGTGACTCGGGCAGAAAGGCCAGAGACTGGAACTTGAGCGTCACCGGGGTCGAGACGGTGCCCGGCGAGCTCTCGGAGCCGTCGGTGCCCTCACCCCCGCCCCCGCCACCGCAGGCGGCCAGGGTGGCGGAGAACACGACGGTGGCAAGGCCCGCAGCGGCGGTGCGACGGAGGTTCATGGCTCTTCTTTCACGAGGATGTCGGACGGTTGGGCGTGCAGTGGGCACAGATCTTTAGTCTCAATAGGCAGCAAGCACAGGGGCAGTAGGCACAAGAAGAGTAGGCACCAGTCTCATCCCTTCACCGCCCCGGACAGCAGACCACCGGTCAGCCGCCGTTGCAGAATGGCGAAGAAGATCAGGCTGGGTATTGAGGCAAGCACGGCCCCGGCGGCGAGCGGGCCGAGTCGCACCTGACCCTCGGCTCCGACGAACAGGGCCAGCGAGCGGGACAGGGTGAAGTTCTCCGGGCTCTGCAGCAGCACCAGGGCGAAGAAGAACTCGTTCCACGCCGAGACGAACGTGAACATCGCGGTCGCGACCGTGCCGGGGATCAGCAGCGGGAACACCACCGTCCGCAGCATGGTGAACCGGGTGGCCCCGTCCACGGCTGCGGCCTCCTCGACCGAAAGCGGGATCGCGGCCACGAAGCCCTGCAGCATCCAGAGCGCGAAGGGGAGCGTGAAGGTGGTGTAGACGAGCGTCAGTCCGATCAGGGAGTCGTTCAACTGCAGCGTCCGCAGGATCAAGAACAGCGGGATGATGATCAGGATCACCGGGAACACCTGGCTGACCAGGATGTAGCCGGTGCCGACCAGCCGGAGTTTGCCGCGGAAGCGGGCCATCGCGTACGCGGCCGGCATCGCGATGACAGTGACGATCACCGTCGTCGCCAGCGACACCACCAGCGTGTTGGCGGTGGAGCGGACCAGACCCTGACTGGCCAGGGCCTCGGTGAAGTTGGCCCAGCGCAGCGATCGGGGGAGGATCCAGACGTCCAGCGAGGCGAGCTCGGCTGACGACTTGAGCGAGGCCATCAGGAGGTAGAACAGCGGGAAGCCGAGGAACAGCATGTAGGCCACCAGCGCCACGTACTGGGCGCTCTTGACGGCGGGCGTGGTGTGGCGGGCCATCAGTCCCGGTCCGCCCTGAACTGGCTGTAGAGGTAGACCATCAGCAGGGCGACCACGACCAGCACCATCACGTTGCCCATCGCGGCGGCGTAGGCGATGTCGCGGTATTTGAAGGCCTCGTTGTAGGCGAACAGCATCGGCAGCATGGTCTGCCCGCCCGGGCCGCCCTCGGTGAGCACGTAGACCAGGCCGAAGGAGTTGAAGTTCCAGATGAAGTTCAGCGAGGTGATCGAGGTAATGATCGGCCGCAGGCTGGGCAGGGTGACGTGCACGAACTGGTGCCAGCGTGATGCGCCGTCGACCTCGGCGGCTTCGAGCAGCTCATCGGGAATCTGTTGCAGCCCGGCGAGCAGGGTGATGCAGGTCTGCGGCATGCCGACCCAGACCCCCACCACGATTGCGGCCGGCAGGGCGGTGCCGAAACTCCCCAGCCAGTCGAGCTTGAAGTCGCTGTCGAAAACCCGCAGCACGCCGTTGATCGGCCCTGAATTCGGGTTGTAGAGCATCTTCCACATGATTGCGACCACCACCGGAGGCATCGCCCACGGGATCAGCGCCAACAGCCGGGTGAGGTTCTGCATCCGCAGGTTCGCGTTCAGCAGCAGGGCTAGTCCGAGCCCGGCCAGCAGCTGCAACAGCGTCACCGAGACCGCCCAGGTCATTCCGATCTTGAATGAGTCGAGGAACAGCTTGTCGTCCAGCAGCTTGGAGAACTGCCCGAACCCGGTGAACGCATTGCTCGAGTTGCGCGACAGCGTGGCCTCGGTGAACGCGAGGTAGACCCCGTTGAGCAGCGGCGCGACGCTGAACAGCACGATCGGAATCAGAGACGGGATGACCAGGGCGGCGGCCTCCTTGCGGCGGGCGACCACCATCCGAGAGGTCCCTCGGCGAGGCTCGGGGAGGGGTGCGACCGGCACCGGCGCCTGGGTGACCGTGGTCATCGCCGCCCCCGGTTGCTGGTCACCGCGGTGGACTGGCGGACGGCCAGCCGAGGTTGCACCACAACGCGGGTCGCCTTGCGCCCCGGATCGCGAAGCCGGGCCAGCAGCAGCTCAGCCGCTCGTCGGCCGCGCTCGGCCGATCCAAGGCTCACGCTGGTGAGGGTGGGGTGCAGCTGCGAGGCCAGCGCCGAGTCGTCCATGCCGACCACCGCGAGGTCGGCGGGGACGTCGCGGCCCAGGTCGAAGGCGGCGTGGTAGGCACCGGTGGCCAGCAGGTCGTTGGCCGCGACCACCGCGTCCAGGCTCGGATGCCGCTTCAACAGCTGCCGGGCCGCCTTGATCCCAGCCTCGAAGGTGAAGTCGTCGGCCACCACGGCAGGAGCGGCGCCGGTCGGCAGACCGGCGTCATGACAGGCCGACGCGAAGGCCGCCCCGCGGACCCGTCCCGGAGTGGTGTCCAGTGGGCCGTTGACCAGGCCCAGCCGCCGGTGCCCGAGCGAGACCAGGTGCTCCACAGCCAGCCGGACACCGGCGGCGGAGTTGGCCCTCACGTTGTCCACCTGCGTGCTGGCGGGCAGCAGACCGACAACCACCACCGCCAGCGGCAGCCGAACCAGCTCCGCAAGAAGGGCGTCGGTGATGCGAAGCGGGCTGAGGATCAACCCGTCGGCGTAGCCCCGGCCAAGGCCGTGCAGCAACTCGATCTCCCCGGCCTCCGCCGAGCCGGTGGAGGAGATCAGCACCCGGTAGCCCTCCTCGCGGACCGTTTCCTCGACCGCCCGCATCATCTCCACATACACCGGGTTGCCCACGTCGGCGACGGCGAACGCCAGCTGACGAGTGCTGCCAAGCTTGAGCGACTGCGCGCGGGCGTCGGGCAGGTAAGCGAGCTCCCGGGCGGCGCGACGCACATTCTCCACCGTCCGTGGACTGGCGGACTCACCGTTCAGAGCACGCGAGGCCGACGCCAAGGACACTCCGGCGCGCTGCGCCACCTGTGTCAACGTCACCCGCATCGTGGCGGCTCCTTGCCCTTGGGGTGCCCCGTGGAAACGTTTCCACGAAGGGAGGTTCAGTCTGTTGCCTGTCGCCGCTCGACGCAAGAGCCTCAATAGATTCGTTACCGGGCGCGGGCCAGCGCCAGTGCTTCCCGCATCGA
Source organism: Propionibacteriaceae bacterium (assembly GCA_035634295.1). Lineage (GTDB taxonomy): Bacteria > Actinomycetota > Actinomycetes > Propionibacteriales > Propionibacteriaceae > Microlunatus. The sequence continues at coordinate 11,002 of DASQDG010000053.1, forward strand.
CACCGGTCGGCACCCCAGCTCAAGCGCGTGTCGGCGGATCTCCGGCTCGGCTCGCCACCGGGCCAGGCCGCGGCGGACGAGCACCCACGGCGGCTTGCGGTGCTCGCGCAGGTCCCGGACGAAGCGTAGTGCCAAGGTGACGTTTCGCGGCCGGTCCAGATAGAGCGCCTCGACGTGCAGGCTGGCCTCTTGGCAGGCGGCCACCAGGTCTGCAGCGAAGACGCCCTCGGCGAGAAAACGACTGCTGCGGCCAAGGTTCAGCTCGCGGCGACCCACTCGGGCGTTAGTGGCGATGTCGTAGACCGGCACGCTGGACCGTCCGGTGTGACACAGCGCAGTGACGGCGGCCAGCGCTCCCGAGAAGTCCCAGCTGGCGATGTCGTCCCAGTCCACGATCCCCAGGGTGTGCGGCAGCGCCGGGTGGTCGCCGTCGAAGTAGAAGTCGTCCAAGGCCAGCTGCGGGCAACCGCTCAGCCGGGCCACCCGGGATTTGCCGCTGCCGGACGCGCCGGCGAGCAGGATCACCAGCCGCGAGCTCAGTAGCTCGTCCCGCCGGCCAGCGACAACGCCCCGGTGGGGTGCCACACCGTCTTCATCTCCAGATAGGCGCGCAGCCTCGCGGTCCCCGGTGGGGCGGTGAAGTCTGGCCTGCCGGGCGGTACGTAGACCCGCTTGACCGTCTGTGCCGCTGCCTGCTGGAGGGCGACCCGCTGCTCGGGCTCGGCGCCAGTCAGGTCTAGGGCGTTTACGTCGGCGTGCGCGGCCAGGTGGGGCGCGAGCTCGGCCGACCGACCGGTCAGCAGGTTAACCACTCCGGCCGGTACGTCGGAGGTCGCCAGCACCTCGGCGACAGTCACCGCGACACAGGCGTCGGCCTGGGCGGCGACCAGCACGCAGGCGTTCCCACTGGCCATCACCGGGGCGAGCACCGAGACCAGACCCAGCAGCGGAGCGTCGGTCGGGGCCAGCACGGCCACCACGCCGGTCGGCTCGGGAGCGGTATAGGAGAAGAACGGCGCCGATACCGGGTTGGCGCTGCCGAACACCGCAGCCAGCTTGTCGGTCCAGCCGGCGTAATGCACCAGCCGGTCCACCGTGGCGGCCACTTCCTGCTGGGCGACTGCGGCCGGGACGCCACGAGTGGCCACCAGCACCTCGACGAACTCGGCCCGACGGCCCTCCAGCATCTCGGCGATCCGGTAGATCACCTGACCCCGGTTGTACGCGGTGGCTTTGGCCCAGGTCCGGCTGCCCGCACGTGCGGCGACCACGGCGTCTCGGGCGTCCTTGCGGGACGCGAGTGCGGCGTTCGCCACGCCTTCGGGGCCCTGAACCTGGTAGGTCCGACCGGACTCCGACCGCAGGAACTTGCCGGCCACGTACAACTTGTACGTCTTGGGTATCGCCAGGTGGGTCATGTCGCGCCCTCGGGGAACGTCGGCTCGTCGTCGGTGTCGAGGTAGGCAGCCAAACCTGCGGGCCCGCCCTCGCGGCCGAATCCCGACTCCTGGTATCCACCGAAACTCGCCGTCGGGTCGAACGCGTTGAATGTGTTGTCCCAGACCACCCCGGCCTGCAAGGCGCCGGCCATGGCCATCGCCCGGGAGCCCTTCTCGGTCCAAACACCGGCGGCGAGCCCGTAGGGGGTGTTGTTGGCCTTGGCGACCGCCTCGTCAGGGGTGCGGAAGGTCATCACGGCCAGCACCGGGCCGAAGATCTCGTCTCGGGAGATGCGCATCGCCGGGGTCGCTGAGGTGAAGATCGTCGGCGCCAGGTAGTAGCCGCGCTCGGGCAGCGGGCAGGACGACCGCCACAGCTCGGCACCCTCGGCAGCGCCGGTGTCCACCAGCGCCGAGATCCGCTCCAGCTGGGCGGCGGAGTTGATCGCGCCCACGTCGGTGTTCTTGTCCATCGGGTCGCCGATCCTGAGCCGTTCCACCCGCTCGGTCAGCCGACCCAGAAACTCCTCGGCGATCGACTCCTGCACCAGCAGCCGAGACCCCGCACAACACACCTGGCCGGCGTTGAAGAAGATCCCGTTGACCACGCCCTCGACGGCCTGGTCCTGCGCGGCGTCGTCGAACACGATGTTGGCGCCCTTGCCGCCCAGCTCCAGAGTCAGCTTGCGACCGGAGCCAGCCAGCTGCCGCTGGATCAACCGCCCTACCGCGGTGGACCCGGTGAACGCCACCTTGTCGACGCCTGGGTGGTTCACCAGGGTCGAGCCCACGTCACCGGCACCGGTGACCACATTGACCACTCCGGGGGGCAGGTCGGCGTCGGCCATGATCTCAGCCAGCACCAGCAGCGACAGCGGCGTCGTCTCGGCCGGCTTGATCACCACGGTGTTGCCGGCGGCCAGGGCAGGGGCGATCTTCCAGGCGGCCATCAGTAGCGGGAAGTTCCACGGGATCACCTGCCCGGCGACTCCGAGTGAGCCCGGCGCGGGCCCCAGCCCCAGGTGGCCGAGCTTGTCGGCCCAGCCGGCGTAGTAGAAGAAGTGCTGCGCGGCCTGCGGCACGTCGAAGTCGCGGGTCTCGCGAATCGGTTTGCCGTTGTCCAGGCACTCCACCACTGCCAGCTCGCGGGCCCGCTCGGCGATGCCCCGGGCGATCCGGAACAGGTACTTGCCGCGTTCGACACCCGGCATGCGCGACCACACCTCGCCATAGGCCCGACGGGCGGCGGTCACCGCGGCATCGATGTCGGCGACGTCGGTGGTGGAGACCGTCGACAGTCGTTCGGCTTGGGCCGGGTTGAGGGTGTCCAGGTCGTCGCCTCGGCCCTCGGTGAAGGCGCCATCGACGAAGGGCAGATAGCGCTCGCGGATGGCCGCGATGCTGCTGGACTCCGGCGCGGGGGCGTAGTCCCAGCTGAGTGCGGACGCCGTTCCGGTGACAGTTGCCACGTCAGTCGACCGGGATGTAGTCGGGACCGGAGTAGTGCCCGGCCAGTTGCGTACGGCGCTGCATCACCAGGTCGTTCAGCACCGAGGAGGCCCCGAAGCGGAAGTAGTAGGGGTCGAGCCACTCCGGACCCGCCACCTCGTTGACCGCCACCAGGTAGCGGATGGCGTCCTTGGTGTTCCGGATGCCCCCGGCCGGCTTGACCGCTCGCTGCTCGCCGGTGGTTGCCTTCCAGTCCCGGACCGCCTGCAGCATTACGTGCAGGACGGGCAACGTAGCCGATGGGCTGACCTTGCCGGTGGAGGTCTTGATGAAGTCGCCGCCGGCCAGGAGCGCCAGCCAGGAAGCCCGGCGGACGTTGTCGTACGTCGCCAACTCGCCCGTCTCCAGGATCACTTTGAGCCGCGCCGGGCCGCAGCTAGCCTTGACCGCCACAATCTGCTCGAACACCTCGCCATAGCGTCCGGCCAGGAACGCGCCCCGATCGATCACCATGTCGATCTCGTCGGCACCGGCGTCGACCGCCAGCGAGACGTCGGCCAACTTCACGCGAAGGCTGGTCCGCCCGGCCGGGAACGCGGACGCCACCGAGGCGACCTTCACTCGAGAGCCGCTGACCCCTGAGTCGCGGAGCGCCTCGACTGCCGCCGGAACCAGGTCGGGATAGATGCAGATGGCCGCCGTACGAGGGGTGCCGGGATGTTCCGGGTCGGGCAGCAACGCCTTTCGGGCCAGGTTGCGCACCTTGCCCGGGGTGTCGGCACCCTCCAGGGTGGTCAGGTCGACCATCGAGATGGCCAGGTCGATGGCGGTCAGCTTGGACGCCTTCTTCACCGAACGGGTGGCCAACGAGGCAGCCCGTTGCTCCAGGCCGACGGGGTCAACCCCGGGAAGACCGAACAGGAACCGGCGCAACGAGGACTCGTCGGCCGTCGCCGCGGCCAGATGCGTCGGCAACAGGGGTCCGGCCGGCGCGCCTAGGTCCGGTCGCGTCGGCGCAGCGCTCATGCCCCGAATCCTAGCCGGGTGTGCTTGCTGCGGCGATCTCTCGTACTTCCCGGTCCTGGACACCCGACTTCGAGCACCAGGCTTCAACTTCGAACACCCTGCAGGGTGCTGGAAGACCGGGGGCGGTTCTCACAGCATCGGAGCGCAGCCAGCCGATTGAGGCCGCTATATTCGCAGATCTCAGGCCCGCTGTGGGTCACTCGAGTGGGGGTGCGAGTTGTTCGACGTTGATGACATTCGAGATTGGGTGGGACTGGCCGTGGTGGACCGCGACGGCGCCAAGATCGGCAGCCTGGAGTCCATCTACTTCGACACCGCCACCGATGCGCCGGTGTTCGCCACGGTCAAGGTGGGGCTACCGGGGGCCAGTCGGCTGCAGTTCGTGCCACTGGCGGGCGCGAAAGTCGCACCCAAGCACCTCCGAGTGCTGACCGACAAGAAGCGGGCCCGCGACTCGCCCGTGATGGACCTCGACGGAGAGCTGAGCTCAACCAGTGAGCCGATGATCTTCGAGCACTACGGCATGCCCTATTCCACCGGGGCTGGTGGCGAGCGGCGGCTTGGGCGCCGCTGACCCTGAAAATCTACTTCTCGACCGAGTGGCCACCCGGCGGCTGAGCGTGAGCCCCAGGCAAGTGCGGCAACGGGAAGTAGATTCTCAGGGCAGGGCTAGGAGAAGGCCGACTTCCCCGTGAGCGCCTGGCCGATGATCAGCTGGTGCACTTCCGAGGTGCCCTCATAGGTGAGCACCGACTCGAGGTTGGCGGCGTGCCGCATCACCGGATAGTCCAAGGTGATGCCGGCTGCGCCCAAGATGGTGCGGCACTCGCGGGCGATAGCTAACGCCTCGCGCACGTTGTTCAGCTTGCCCAGGCTCACCTGACGCGGCTCCAGCCGGTGGTCGTCCTTGAGGCGGCCCAGGTGCATCGCCAACAGGAAGCCCTTCTGCAGCTCCAGGGCGGCGTCGGCCAGCTTGGCCTGGGTCAGCTGGTAGGACGACAGGGACCGGGAGAACACCTCCCGAGTGTCGGCGTAGTCCACAGCAGTCTCGAGGCAGTCCCGAGCCGCGCCCAGCGCCCCATAGACGATCCCGAAGCGCGCCTCGTTGAGGCACGACAGCGGTGCGCCTAACCCGCGGGCCAGCGGCAGCAGTGCGTCGGCGGGCAGCCGCACGTCCTCCAGCACCAGCTCTGAGGTCACCGAGGCGCGCAGCGACAGCTTGCGGCCGATCTTGGGCGCGGCGAACCCGGGCGTGTCGGTGGGCACCAGGAAGCCGCGGATGCCTGCGCCGCCGGTCTCGCGGTCGGTCTGGGCCCAGACCACCGCCAAGTCGGCCACCGAGCCGTTGGTGATCCACATCTTGGTGCCGTTGAGCAGCCAGTCGCTGCCGTCGTTAGTGGCTGTGGTCTGCATCCCAGCGGGGTTGGATCCGAAGTCGGACTCGCTCAGCCCGAAGCAGCCGATGGCCTCACCGGTGGCCATCTGCGGCAGCCAAGCCTGCTTCTGCTCCTCGCTGCCGAACTTCCACACCGCGAACATGGCCAGTGAGCCCTGCACCGAGACCATGCTGCGCACGCCTGAGTCGCCGGCCTCCAGCTCCAGGCAAGCCAGCCCGTAGGACACCGCGTTGGTGCCGGCGCAGCCGTATCCCTCCAGGTGCATCCCGAGCAGGCCGAGAGCGCCCGCCTCGCGCAGCAGCCCGAGGTCGATGTCGCCCCGTTCGTACCAGCTGGCGATGTTGGGTTTTACCCGGAGTTTGACGAAGTCGCGGACGATCATCTGGATGTCGCGCTCGTCGGGCGTCAACAGGTGGTCTACACCCAGCAGGTCCAGCGGGCTGGTGCGGCTGCCCTGGCGGGCGGCCGGCGCGACCTCGTTCACATATCGCAGCAGATCGAGGCGAGAGGGCTCATCGGTTCTCCCGAGGTGAGGACGTGATGCGGGTGACGGACCGGTTTAGGGCGGCGAGCGCTTCGTCGATCTCATCTTGGCGCACCGACAGCGCAGGACGGAAGCGAAGCGCCCGCGCGCCGCAGCCCAAGGCCAGCACGTGCTCGCGCAGGCGGAGATCGGTGAGCACCGCGTCCCGTATTTCCCGGCTGGGCAGGTCGACCGCGATCATCAGGCCCCGTCCGCGCGGCTGGCTCAGCACAGCTTCCCCGGTCGGGCCGACCAGGACGTCAGAGAGTGCTTCCAGCCCGGTCAGGAAATAGCTGCCCTGCTTTGCTGCGGCCTCGATCAAACCCTCGGACTCGACGATCTCCAAGATCCGGCGCGACCGCACCATGTCGACCAGTCCGCCACCCCAGGTCGAGTTGATCCGCCCCGGCACCGCGAACACGTGGTCGGGCACCTCGTCCACCCGGCCGCCGGCCATGATGCCGCCCACCTGCACCTTCTTGGCGAACGCGACGACGTCGGGGATGATGCCGAGCTGCTGATAAGCCCAGGGCGTGCCCGTGGTACCGCCGCCGGTCTGCACCTCGTCGAAGAGGAACAACGCGTCATAGGAGTGCACCAGCTCGATCATCTGGGCGAAGAACTCGGCCCGGAAATGGTGGTCGCCGCCCTCGCCCTGGATGGGTTCGGCCACAAAGGCGGCGATGTCGTGGGGATGCTTCTCAAACGCCCGACGCGCCTGAGCGAGCGCCCGCTGCTCGGCGGCCACCACTTCCTCGAGGTGGTCCCGCAGCGGAAACTTGATCGCCGGCGCGTCGATCCGGGGCCAGTCGAAGGTCGGGAACCGGTCCGTTTTGCCGGGCTCGGTGTTGGTCAGCGACAACGTATAGCCGCTCCGGCCGTGGAAGGCCGAGGTCAAGTGCAGGATCTTGCCACCGAGTCGGCGGTCCCGGCCGGACGCCTCGTTGAGCCGACTCTTCCAGTCAAAGGCCACTTTGAGGGCGTTCTCGACGGCCAGAGCGCCGCCCTCGACAAAGAACAAGTGCGGCAGCGCGGGATCGCCGAGCACTCGGACGAAAGCGGACACGAACTCGGCGTACGCGGTGGTGTAGACGTCCGGGTTTGCCGGCTTGGTGACCGCCACCCTGGCCAGCTCGGCCAGGAACGCGGGATCGTCGACCAGTTGCGGGTGGTTCAGTCCCAGCGGCGCCGAGGCGAAGAAGGTGTAGAGGTCGAGATAGCGCTGTCCGGTACGGGCGTCCACCAGCCAGCTGCCCGAGCTGCGTTCGAGGTCAAGCACCAACCCCAGTCCGTCTGCGATCAGGTGACCGGCCAGGAGGTCGTGTACCTCGTCGGGCGCTATCCGTCGGTTCTCGCGCACATTCGTCTTGTGTTGAGCCATGTGACACAAGATATCCTGTGGAACAGGTAATTTGCACCAGGATGTCTCGTCAGACGGCGTCGCGCTGGCGAACCGCGTTGAATGCACAAGAAAGGGCGAGACAGACTGAGGGCGTCGCTATCTCGCCTGATCTGTCGAAAGGTCCCAGTTCCCGTGTCCTCCGGTGAGCCATGAGGGTCAGCGTTCACTCGATCGCCACAGCGGTGCCTGCCACGGTCCTGCCGCAGCGGGAGGTCAAGCAAATCTTTGCCGACCAGCCCAACGTCACCCCGCTTGCTCGCCGGCTGGTCACTGCGGTGTTCGACGCCTCGGCCATCGAAACCCGGCACTCGGTGATCGACGAGCTCAGGACCGGGTCGTCAGGGCCGGACCGCTGCGGTGAGCCGACGTTCTACAACTCGACGTCGGGCAACATCTTGGAGCCGACGACTGGAGTCCGCAACCAGGTGTACGCCGACCGCTCGCCGGAGTTGTTCCTGAATGCGGCGCGCCGCGCGCTGACGGCCGCAGCCGGGTTCACAGCCCCCGACATCACTCACGTGGTCACGGTCAGCTGCACCGGTTTCTTCGCTCCCGGCCCGGACTACCTGGTGGTCCGCGGGCTGGGCCTGGATCCGGCCACGCAGCGCTACCACCTGGGTTTCATGGGCTGCTACGGCGCCTTCCCCGCGCTGCGCGCCGCCCGGGCGTTCTGCCAAGCCGACCCCACCGCCGTGGTGCTGGTGGTCTGCGCCGAGCTGTGCACCATCCACCTCCGCAGTGCGAGCGACCCCGACACCATCGTGGCGTCCTCGGTCTTCGCCGACGGCGCCGCGGCGGCCGTGGTCTCGGCACGCCCGGCCGCCCCGGGGGCCACGGTGCTCGAGCTAGACGCCTTTGAGACGGTGCTGACCCCCAGCGGGGAGGCCGACATGGCCTGGACCATCGGCGACGCCGGGTTCGAGATGACGCTGAGCAGCTATGTCCCCAGGATCATCGCCCAGCACATTGAGGGTGCCCTGCGGCCGCTGCTCGCCGCCGATCCGCAGGTGGCCAGCGGCCCGTACGCCGACATCACCCGCTGGGCCATCCACCCCGGTGGCCGGAGCATCCTGGACAAGGTGCAGTCCCAGCTCGGGCTGACTGACACCCAGCTCGAGCCGTCGCGAGAGGTGCTGCGCCGCTACGGCAACATGTCCAGCGCCACCGTGCTGTTCGTGCTGGAACGCATTCTGGCCGGTGGTGGTGAGTCAGCCGAGCGCATCTGCGCCATGGCCTTTGGCCCGGGCTTGACTGTGGAGACCGCTCTACTGACCCGGCGCGGCGGCGCGTGAGACCTGACTTCTCCCGTCGAGATGTCGACGTCGTCGAGCGCATGGACGACCCCGACTGCGACCTGGACCGACTGGAACGCACGTACGCCCAGTTCCGCCTGGTCAACACGGTGATCTCGCGCTGGCGGCGGATCTATCGGCAGCAGATCCGGCCGCTGCTCCCCAGAGACCGAGCGGCGACCCTGCTGGACCTCGGCTCGGGAGGTGGCGACATCGCGAGGGCGTTGGCCCGATGGGCCGCCCGAGACGGACTGGCGCTGGAGGTCACGGCGGCAGACCCCGACCCGCGGGCGTACGCCTTCGCCTCGGCACTGGCACCGGTGCCCAGGGTGGAGTTCCGGCTGACCTCGAGTGCCGACCTGGTCGCCGCCGGCGAACGCTTCGACATGGTGGTCTCCAACCATCTGCTGCACCACCTCGACGAGCCCAGCCTGGCAGCGGTGCTGGCCGACAGCGCGCAACTGGCCTACCGGCTCGTCGTGCACAGCGACCTGGAGCGCAGCCGGGTCGCCTACCTCGCCTTTGGAGTCGCCTCCCGTGCCTTGGGCCGAAGATCGTTTATCCGCGAGGACGGTCTGCTGTCTCTGCGACGCAGCTACCGGGCGGCGGAGCTAGCTGCGGCTGCGCAGGAGCCGTGGCGGGTCGAGCGTCAGTTCCCGGCCCGGCTCCTGCTGCTGCATCGCGTCAGTTGAGTCACTTCTTCCGGAAGGTGGCGGTGTAGGTGGTGGCCGTCGCCGGTGCGGTGATGTTGTGGGCCATGCCCCCACCGTCGGACCAAGATTGGAAGTGGTAGTTCTGCCCATTGAACAACTGCGGGCTGGTGACTGCCACCGAGACCGCATGCCGCACCACCATGGTGATCGTGAACGGCGATGGCTTGGCCACCTCGTCGCTGGCGAGGGTGATGCGGAGTCCGCCCGGGTTGCTCTTGAAGGTGAGCGCTACGGTTTGCGGGTCGATCCTGGTGCTCCGTGTGGTCACCAGGCCGGACGAGGGATCGGTCACGGTCAGGGTCAACGTCAGATAGCACGGGTAGCTGTGATCCGGTGCTGGCAGCGACCCGGACGCCACCCCTGCGGCCGTACCGCCATCGCGATGGGTGTGCTCGCCATGGTTGATCGCCAGCTCCCATTTGAAGGCCGACGCGGGCAGCGGCTGACCGTTGCTCCCAGTCGCTGAGGCGTCAAACTTCACCCGATCGCCCACCTTGTATCGCGGCAGCACCGCTCCACTGTCCCTGTCAGCCACCTGCACGGTCATGGCCGTCACGGTTGGTGGAACGCTACCCGCCGTGATGGTGGTCGAGGTCGTGCTGCTGAGGCCACCGGGGTCGGTGACCTTCAGCGTGGCGGTATAAGTACCGCCGGTCGAGTAGACGTGGCTGGACTGTGCGCCGGTCCCGGTGGTGCCGTCGCCGTAGGACCAGGAGTACGTCAAACCGGCATTCTCCGGATCGGTGGAGCCGGAGCCGTCAAAGGCCACAGTGAGCGGTACAGCACCCGAGCGCGGGGTCGCCGTCATCCGGGCCGTCGGTGGCTGGTTGCCCGCTGTGTAGACCACGCGGTGGATGCTGCCGCTCCCGATGTCGACATAGAACAGGTCGCCACTGGGGCCGATCTTCAGGTCCACGGGTGAGCCGGCGGGGGCGAAGGCGTTGATCTTGCTCGGGTCCGGGTTGCCACTCGTGCCGGGCATCATGGCCCAGATGCAGCCACGGATGACGTCGGCGAAGAACAAGGCGCCGTTGTACGTGGTGGGATAGCTTCCGCCCTCATAGAAGGCGGCACCGCTGACCGAAGACCCCTTGGTGGTGGTGCAACCGTCACCGACCCCCACGGCCGTGTCGTGGCGATAGCTGAGGTACGGGGCCGTGACCGAGCCGGGATTGTTGTAGAGCCCGGTGCACGAGGCTAGGCCAGCCTGCTGCACCGCTCCTAGTGGATTGGGTCCTTCGTAGCACGGCCAACCGAAGTTGTGAGCGGTGCCGCTTGCCGTGTCGGCGACACGGTTGAGCTCCTCCCATGTCCCCCAGCCGACATCGCCGACCCACAATTCCCGGGTGCCGGGGCGGAGGGTGAAGCGGAACGGGTTCCGCAGGCCGTAAGCCAGGATGCGGGCCTTGTTGATGTCGGCACTGCCGGCGAACGGGTTGCCGGGGGCGCCGCGACCGGTGGCAGGGTCCAGCCGGAGGATCGCTCCGTCCAGAGTGGTGGGTCCGCTGCTACGGCGCGGAGACTGGCTGCGCAGCATGCCGCCCTCGGCCGTAGGCGGGGCCAGCTTGGTCCCCACTCCTCCTGGCGGGTCGCCGCACGGGTTGACGGTGCCAGCCGACGTCGTGCCGCCGAACTGCCCGTAGTCCACAGCGTTGAAGTTGGCACCGTCGCCGGCTCCGACGTAGAGGTAGCCGTCGCTGCCGAACGCCACCGTGCCGATGGAGTGGCTCGGGAACTGCTGGCACCAGTCGTTGATCAGCACCTGCTCGCCGGTGCTGACGCCGCCGGAGATGGTCAGTCGGCTCAGCCGGCCGCTGACCACGCAGCCGTCGGTGGTGGCGCCGGGCGGGTCGGGGCAGTTATCGCCCCAGCGAGGAGCGGTGCCGCCGATGGGCGCGTCATAGGTGTAGAGGACATAGAGGTGGTTGTCGGTGGGGTAGTTGGGCGGGACGGCCAGGCCCAGCAGACCACGGTCCCAGAAGCCTTGGGTTTGGGTGGTCAGGTCCGCCACCAACGTGGGGCTGGTGTCGGTGAGGCTGCTGTAGGACCACACCCGGCCCGCCTTCTCGGTGACAAACACGGCACCGTTGGGAGCGAAGCTGACCGACGTCGGCTCCGTTCGTCCGGTGATGACGGTGGTGTCGGTGAAGCCGCTCGGCAGCGCAGCTGCCGAAGCGCGCGTATCGACGCCCGTCAGCAGGGCTCCGAGCAGGACTAAAGCCAGCAACCCCGAAAGGAGCGAGCGCGGCGCGCGACGTTGCGTAGGCATGTGGAGGCCCTTCCCCGAGGAGCAAAATGAGCACAAGCCAGCGCGACTCCAGCGGGACGAGCCCGCGCGAACGGTACTCGTACCAGTTCGCCCCCCAGCACGCCCTGTTGGAGCCCCAAACTAGGGCTACCTGCCCCGCTGGCACAAGGGGTAGCCCACGTGTGGGCGACGTCACGGTCCAACCAGCAGCGGACTGGCACGCGACTTGGTCCTTGCCTGGGTCTGGCACGATCGTCGGATGGAGCCGGCGGTCTTGTTCACCGCGGCCGCCGCCAGCTATACCGCCAACTGTGCGTTGGGAGCGGCGGTGGCCGCTCGAGTCGTCGCCACCGCCGACGTCCGCTGGGTGCACCACGCGCTCTACACCGCCACATCAGTGCTGACCGGCCTCGCGGTCAGCTCGCTGCTGTGGAGCCAAAGCAGGGCGGGCTGGTGGCTGCTGCCTGCGGCGGTGCCGTTGGCGATGATTCCGCGGGTGAGTGCCCGTACCCACCGGCATCGCCTGATCGCCTTGTCCGCGGCGCCGTTCTTCGCCGCCGGCCTGATCCGGGCCTGGCGGTGAGCTGATGGAGTTCCTCGACGTAGTCCGCCGCCGCAAGACCACCAACGGAGCGTTCCTGCCCGATCCGGTTTCCGAGCAACATCAGCGGCTGCTGATGGAGGTGGCCGGCCGGGCGCCCTCGCAGCTCAACAGCCAGCCGTGGCGGTTCGTGCTGGTTGAGGACCGCTCGACCATCAACCAGATCGCCACCATCAGCGGCGAGAGCATGACCCGGGCCATGTCGAACGGCACCTTCTTTGAGCGCTACAAGCCCTACTTCCGGTTTAGCGCCGAGGAGATGGAAGCCCGGCGCGACGGGATGCTGTTCGACAAGCTGCCGGCGCCGCTGCGGCCCTTCACCAAGCAGGTGTTCACCCGCCGCGGGCAGATGCTGATGAACACTCTCCGAGTTCCGCAGACCCTCGGCGAGGAAAACCGTCGGCTGGTGGCCGGCTCACCGCTGCTGATCGGGGTGCTGCTCGACCGCTCGGAATATCGCCCGGGTGAGCTGTCGTCGTTCTACTCCGTGTTCAGCATGGGGGCGGCGATGGAGAACGTCTGGCTGACCACGGTCGAGCTGGGGATGGGCATTCAGTTCGTATCCTTTCCGATGGAGGTGCCGGGCCAGTGGCAGCGGATCGTCGAGCTGCTGCAGGTGCCCGACGACCTCGAGCTGATGGCGGTCTACCGGCTCGGCTACCTGCCGCCCGAGCAGCGCCGGCCGGCGATCGACTGGTCGAGCTCGCAGCGCAAGCTGCCGTCGCAGTATGTGTTCCGGGGCACCTGCGCCACGCCCCAGACGGGCTGGGACGAGCCGGCGGGATCCCCTTAGGGAGCGCCAGCTGCAGGTGCGCCACAAGTTCGGCGTCGAAAGGTCCCGTGAGGGCTCCCAAGAAAGTCAGCCCGTGAGCCCCAGCGCCAGGGCGATCTCCGCCCGGGCAGCATCAAGCATCTGACGAGCGTGGGCGCGGGCGGCTGGAAGGTCCTGGCTGGCCTCCACCGCGATCCGGGCTTCCAGGTAGATCTTGAGTTTGGGCTCGGTGCCCGACGGACGGACCACCACAGTTACCCGTTCGCCGACCAGCCGTACGCCGTCCGTAGGTGGGAGGTCGGCGGAGCCGGTGGCTAGGTCGGTCACCAAGACGGGCTGGCCCAGCAGTCGGGACGGGGGAGCGGACCGCAGCCGGGCCATGGCGTGGGCGATCTCGGTGAGGTCCGTGACCCGAACGGCCAACTGGTCCGTGGCGTGCACCCCGTACCTCCGGTCGATCTCGTCCAGTCGGTCGGTCAGGGTCAGCTCGGCCGCCTTGAGCTCGGCGGTCAGCGCCAGTACCCGGACCAGTGCGGAGATGCCGTCCTTGTCCGGGACCGCAGCAGGGTCTACGCAATAACCGATCGCCTCCTCATAACCGAACGCCAAACCCGGCACCCGACCGATCCACTTGAACCCGGTCAGGGTGTAACGGAACGGCTGCCCCGCGGCTGCCGCCATCTTGGCCAGCAAGGAGCTGGACACAATCGAGCAGGCGTAGGTGCCCAGGACTCCTCGCCGCAGGGCGTCGTCGGCCAGCAGGGCGCCCAGCTCGTCTCCGGTCAACCGTCGCCATTGCCCCGCGACAGGCACGGCCACCGCACACCGGTCGGCGTCGGGGTCGTTGGCCAGCACCACATCGACCTTGTGCGCCTTGGCCAGAGCCAGTGCCAGGTCCATCGCCCCCGACTCCTCGGGGTTGGGAAAGGCCAGGGTCGAGAAGTCCGGGTCGGGGTGCTGCTGCTCGGCCACGACTGCGGCCGGTGGAAACCCGATCCGGTCGGCGGCTGCCGCCACGACCGCCGCGCCCACGCCGTGCATCGAGGTGTGCACCCAGGAGACCTCACGGGGCGCGCCTTGGGCCACCAGGGAGGTGACCCGGTCGAGATAGGCCTCCACCAGCTCGTCGCCGAGGGTCTCAAAGCCGTTCGAGCGCGGCACGTCGGTCAACGGCTGGCCGGAGACCTCGAGGATGCGGCGGGCGATCTCGGTGTCGGCCGGCGGCACAATCTGGGAGCCGTCCCCGAGATAGACCTTGTAGCCGTTGTCGCGAGCGGGGTTGTGCGAGGCCGTCACCACCACGCCGGCCACGCAGCCCAGGTGACCAATGCCAAAGGCCACCACGGGGGTCGGCAGTGGCGACTCGGTCAGCAGGGCCTTGAGTCCGGCGCCAGCGAGAATCTCGGCGGTGTCTCGGGCGAAGACCTCGGAGTTGTGGCGGGCGTCGTAGCCGATCACCACCGTGCCGCCACTGCCTTTGGGGTCAGCGAGGCCGGTGTCTTGCAGGTAGCGAGCCAGCCCAGCCGCGGCCTGCCCGACCACCACCCGATTCATCCGCCGAGGACCCGGGCCGAGCGCGCCCCGAAGCCCTGCGGTGCCGAACTCGAGCCGGCCGCCGAAAGCCTCGGTGAGCTCCGCCGTCGCTTCCTGATCCCCGGCGCGGGCCGCGTCCCGCAGGCAGTGTGCCTCGGCTATGGTCTGGGGGTCGGGGTCCTGTTCGATCCAGGCGTCGATCTGCCGCTCGAGCGCCGGCGACAGCTCCGCTGGGCGCAGCGGCATCACAGCACGTCAGCCAGGCCGCGCAGCAGTGCCTGCAGCCGTGGGGCCGCTTCCGCTCCGGCCTCCAGGACCTCGGCGTGGTGCAGCGGGGTCGCCGAGCTGCCGGCCGCAAGATTGGTCACCAGCGAGATGCCGAGCACCTCCATCTGCGCCTGTCGGGCGGCAATCGCCTCCAGGGTGGTGGACATGCCGACCAGGTCCCCGCCGAGAATGCCGGCCATCCTGACCTCGGCCGGGGTCTCGAACTGCGGCCCGCTGAACTGCACGTAGACGCCCTCGGGGAGCGTCGGGTCGACCGTACGCGCGAGCTCGCGCAGCCGGGTGGAATAGGTCTCGGTCAGGTCGATGAAGGTCGGTCCCACCAGCGGAGTGGCCCCGGTGAGGTTGATGTGGTCGCTGATCAGGACGGTGCGCCCGGCCGGCCAGCCGGGGTTGATCGAGCCGCAACCGTTGGTGAGCACGATGGCCTGCGCGCCGGCCGCCGCGGCGGTCCGCACGCCATGAGCCACCGCGGCCACTCCGCGGCCCTCGTAGAGGTGCGTCCGACCGGTGAAGACGCCCGCGAGCTTGCCGCGCGCGGTGCGCACCACGCGGAGGTCGCCGCCATGGCCTTGCACGACGGGTGCCGCGAACCCGGGGAGCTCGGCCAGAGGGCAGACACCCACCGTCTCGCCGAGTGCCTCGGCCGCGCCCGACCACCCGGAGCCCAACACGAAGGCGAGGTCCAAACCGGAGATACCGAGCCGGCGGGTCAGCTGCTCACCCGCGAGAGCGGCGAGCTCGGTCGGCGTCGGGGCCGGGGGCGACTCGGTCACACGGGCACTATAGGGCGAGCGGTGGGGGACTGCGGCCGGCGAGGCGCCCGAAAGCTAGCGCTCGACATGCGGTCGTTGTCCCAAATCGGCCTCCTCGGGCATCGGGCGCTACCTTTCGGGCGGACACCGCCGGCAGCAGTCACCAGCCGCTGATGCAGGGCCGCGACCGGAGCTCCGTGACATAGTCGTCGGGAGCGCCAGCTATCTCGGCGGCGTCGGACAGCAGCCCGATGGTCCGGGCACTCGGCAGCCCGCCCTCGAAGTCGTTGAGCACATAGACATAGGCCACCTGCTCGCCCTCCAGGGTCGAGATGGTCAGCCGGATCTTGCGGTACAGCCCGGAGGAGGCGCTCTCCCACTCGTCCAGCGCTGCCTCGTCGCCATCGGTCACGTCGTAGAGCGCGACGAAGACGTGTGAGGACGATTCCTCGACCAAGGTGGGCAGCGCCCCGTCCCAGCCCTCGCCGCCGAAGGTCAGCCGCCAGCCGGTGATCCAGCCGATGCCCTGGAGCGGTGAGTGCGGGCAGCGCAGTGCCATCTGGCGGGGGTCGAGGTTGCTCCCGTAGGCGGCATACAACACATCGAGGAGGCTATCTGGTGTGGCGTGGAAGAATCGTGGGTGTGACGCGTGTAGTGATCGTCGGTGGGGGCCCAGGCGGCTATGAGGCCGCGCTGGTGGCGAACCAACTGGGCGGCGAGGTCACTCTGGTCGACACCGACGGCATCGGCGGCTCCGCAGTGCTCACAGACTGCGTGCCGTCGAAAACGCTGATCGCGACCGCTGACGTGATGACCGAGGTCAAGGGCTCGGCGGAGCTCGGGCTGCGGTTCGGGCCCACCGGCAGCACCACGGCCGAGGCGCACGTCAGTGTCGACCTTGCCGCGGTCAACTCTCGGGTGCTGCACCTGGCCCAGGCGCAGTCCCGCGACATCTGCGACCGCTTGCAGCGCGAGGGCGTGGAGGTTGTCGTTGGCCGCGGGCGCTTGGACGGTCCTGACCGCGTGGTGGCCACAACAGCAGACGGCGAGCGTACGTTCTCGGCCGACGTCACGCTGATCTCGACCGGCGCGCACCCGCGAATTCTGCCCGATGCCGTACCGGACGGGGAACGAATCCTCACCTGGACCCAGGTGTACAACCTGACCGAGCTGCCGGAGCGGATCATCGTGGTCGGTTCTGGCGTGACCGGGGCCGAATTCGCCAGCGCCTACGACGCGCTGGGCGCCGACGTGGTGCTGGTGTCCTCGCGCGACCGGGTGCTGCCCGGTGAGGACGCTGACGCCGCACAGGTGCTCGAGGACGTGTTCACCCGGCGCGGCATGACGGTGCTGTCGCGGTCCCGGGCGCAGTCGGTCATCCGGCATGGCGATGAGGTGACGGTGACCCTCACTGACGGCCGACGGGTGACTGGCTCGCACTGCCTGCTCGCCCTCGGCTCGCTGCCCAACACCGCCGATCTGGGACTGAACGAGGCGGGGATCAAGCTCGACCGGGGCGGGTTCATCACCGTCGACCGGGTTTCGCGTACGTCGGCGCGCGGCATCTACGCGGCCGGAGACTGCACCGGGGTGTTCATGCTCGCCTCGGTGGCGGCCATGCAGGGCCGGATCGCCATGTGGCACTCCCTCGGTGACGCGGTCGCACCGCTGGACCTCAAGTCGGTGTCGTCCAACGTGTTCACCTCGCCCGAGATCGCCACTGTTGGGGCCAGCCAGAGCCAGGTCGACTCCGGCGCCGTCAGGGCCATGACCACCATGCTGCCGCTGAGGACCAACGCCCGAGCCAAGATGCAGGGGATTCACGAGGGATTCGTGAAGCTCTTCTGCCTGCCGGCCACCGGCATCATCGTGGGTGGCGTGGTGGTGGCACCGCGAGCCAGCGAGCTGATTCACCCGGTGGCCATCGCCGTGGCCGAACGGATCACCGTCGACCAGTTCGCGCACGACTTCACGGTCTATCCCTCGCTGTCGGGTTCCCTCGCCGAAGCCGCCCGCGTGCTCCACGGACACAGCGTTGAGCAGCTCGTCGGCAGCTGAGCAGCTGGTCGGCGTCGGGGCGGCAGCGGACGTGCTCCGCGGGCGCTCCTGGGTGGTGCTGAGCGGCGCAGGGCTGTCGACCGACAGCGGAATTCCTGATTACCGCGGCCCGACCTCGGTACGCGCGACGCCGATGCAGTTCAGCGAGTTCGTCGGCTCCCGGGCAGCACAGCAGCGCTACTGGGCGCGGTCTTATCTGGGCTGGCGACAGATCGGTCACGCCCAGCCCAACGCCGGGCACCGGTCGCTGGTAGACCTTGAGCTGGCCGGTCTGGTGGGTGTGCTGACCCAGAACGTCGACGGGCTGCACACTGAGGCCGGCAGTGCCTCGGTGATCAACCTGCACGGCGAGATAGGCGCGGTCATCTGCCTGGACTGCGGTGATCGGTCCTCGAGGTTGGAGCTGCAGGCTCGGCTGGCGGCGCGCAACCCTAACCTCGTGCAGGCGCCGGTGCTCGAGCACGCCGAACTGCGGCCCGACGGAGACGCCGTCGTGGATGACTGGAGCTCTTTCGTGCTGGCGGACTGTTTGCTGTGCGGAGGTCGATTGAAGCCCGACGTAGTCTTCTTCGGCGAGTCCGTGCCCAAGCCGAGGGTGCAGAGCGCCTACGACCTGGTGGATTCGGCCGACGTGCTGGTCGTGGCCGGATCCTCGCTGACCGTCATGTCTGGCCTGCGATTCGTCCGCCATCAGTGGAAGAAAGGCCTCCCCACGGTGATCATCAACCGCGGCCCCACCCGCGGCGACGAGTTCGCCACCCTCAAGCTCAATGCCGGCTGCTCGGAGACGCTGGCCGCGCTAACTGCGCTGCTTGGTTGCTGAGCGGCGGCGGGTGTGCACGGCCCGGTTGGGGTCCTGGAGTCTCGCTTGGGGCAACCATCCGCCCTCCGCTGCGCTGGCGCTCCGGTCGGGCTCCCGCCAGGCCCATCCACGTCCCTACGCAAGACCCCAGGACCGCAATCGACCCCGTCCCTTGTCAGTCCCCGCCGAAGATGTCCCCGAACCCGTCGAACATGCCGCCGCCGTCGCCACCCATGTCACCGAAGCCGGTGAAGCCGCCCGGGTCGAGGTCGCCCCCACCGACGTCGCC
The DNA here is from genome assembly GCA_035634295.1 of Propionibacteriaceae bacterium. Classification (GTDB taxonomy): domain Bacteria; phylum Actinomycetota; class Actinomycetes; order Propionibacteriales; family Propionibacteriaceae; genus Microlunatus. The sequence continues at coordinate 29,586 of DASQDG010000053.1, forward strand.
CATCCCGCCGCCGTCGAAGCCTCCGCCGTCGAACCCGGCGCCGCCGAAGCCGTCACCCATGCCCATGCCCATGCCGCCGAACATCGGGCCCATGCCGCCGAAGAGCATGCTGCCGATCAGCATCCCGGACAGCATGTCGCTGCCCCGCCACTGGCTGTAGTAGCCCTGGGCCCAGGGGGCGTAGGCCTGGCCGCCCTCCCAGTACGGCACCCGCTGGGCGCCGACCTGCACGGTGCGGATGTACGGATCGGCACCCGCCAGCACGCGCTCGGCATCAGCAGGGCAGGCCGGCACAGGACGGGGTGCGCCGCCTGCCGGCGCCCAGTCCACGTCACGGGAGGAGGGGCCGTGGGCGGGGTTGAAGAAGCACGGGGGACGCTTGGCCGGCAGCGGCTCGCCGGCTACCCGGGCCTTGACGCAGGCGACGGCATAGCGGCCGTCCTCGAGGATCTCGGTGACGTGGCGGATCTCGTCGGGCTTGGTGACCGCGTCCAACGAGGTCTTGGCGTCCTCATAGGCGTCCAGCGCCCGTTGGTAGTCCTGCTGCATCGGCTCGTCGAGGGGATGCCCGGCCACGTCGGAATCCAGACGCTGCAGCTCCTCGCCGAACTTCGTCACGTCCTCGTCTGCGGCACGCTTGGACACCGACAGCTGGTTCTCCAGCTCGGCCTGCTGGGCGCGATCGCGTTGCCGCTGAGCATGCCGGCCGTAGAGGCCAGCCCCTCCAACGACGAGCCCCAAGAGAATGAACGTCAACAACAGTCCGGTCATATGGCTAGTGTGCCCCGCGATCGCGGGGTATTGAAGTGACCATGCGACTTCTTACCCTTTTATGAGTTGGTCGCTCAGGCGTCCACGATCTCGCAGAGCGGCATTCCGCTCGTCACGGTCGCGCCCACCTCGGCCGTCAGGCCGGTGACGGTCCCGCTCCGGTGCGCCAGCAGCGGCTGCTCCATCTTCATCGCCTCCAGCACCACCACCAGGTCGCCCGCGGCCACTGTGTCGCCGTCGGACACCGCCACCTTGACGATGGTGCCCTGCATGGGTGAGGTCAAGGCGTTGCCGGATGCGGCCGCGGCGCCGCCGCCACTGCGGCGGGTCGGTTTGGGACGGGGCGCAGCCGCGCTCCCGTTGGACGCACCGAGGTTGGCCGGCACCACCACCTGGAGCCGATGCCCGTTCACCTCGACCACGATCGTCGTGCGCTCCTCGGCCGCCACGGCCTCGGCGGCCGGACCTTCGTACGGGGCGATGCTGCCGTCGAACTCGGTCTCGATCCAGCGCGTGTGCACCCCGAACCGCCCGTCTGCCGCAGTGAAGGCCGGGTCTTCGAGCACCGAACGGTGGAACGGCACGACCGTGGGCATCCCCTCGATGACCAACTCGGCCAGCGCCCGGCGGGAGCGGGCCAGTGCCTGCTCGCGGTCGGCGCCCCGGACGATGATCTTGGCCACCAGTGAGTCGAAGCTGCCAGGGACGCTCATGCCCGCCAGATAGCCCTCGTCGACCCGTACGCCGGGCCCGGCCGGCGGACGCCAGCTGGTCAACGTGCCGGGCGCCGGCAGAAAGTTGCGGCCCGCGTCCTCTGCGTTGATCCGGAACTCGATCGCATGCCCAGAGACCGCCGGGTCGTCGTAGCCGAGCTCCTCACCATCGGCGATCCGGAACATCTCGCGGACCAGGTCCAGCCCACTGACCTCCTCCGACACCGGGTGCTCGACCTGCAGCCGGGTATTGACCTCCAAGAATGAGATGGTGCCGTCGCGGCCCACCAGGAACTCACAGGTGCCCGCGCCGACATAGCCGGCCGCCCGGAGGATCTCCTTGGAGGAGCGATAGAGCTGCTCGGTCTGCTCTGTCGTGAGGAACGGTGCTGGCGCCTCCTCGACCAGCTTCTGGTGACGTCGCTGCAACGAGCAGTCGCGGGTGGAGACCACCACGACGTGTCCGCTGGAGTCGGCCAGGCACTGGGTCTCCACGTGGCGCGGCTGGTCGAGATAGCGCTCGACGAAGCACTCACCGCGGCCGAAGGCTGAGGTCGCCTCGCGGACCGCCGACTCATAGAGAGCGCCGATCTCGCCCATCTCGCGGGCCACCTTGAGGCCCCGCCCCCCGCCGCCGTAGGCCGCCTTGATGGCTATCGGCAGCCCGTACTGCTCGGCGAACGCCACCACTTCGTCGGCGCCGGACACTGGGTCGGGGGTGCCGGGGACGAGGGGAGCGCCGACCTGCTGAGCGATGTGTCGGGCCTGCACCTTGTCGCCGAGGGCCTCGATGGCCGCCGGGGGTGGGCCGATCCAGACCAGCCCGGCGTCGAGCACGGCTTGAGCGAAGGCGGCGTTCTCGGCCAGGAAGCCGTAGCCGGGATGAACGGCGTCGGCTCCGCTGCGCCGGGCAACCTCGAGGATCTTGGCGATGTCGAGGTACGTCTCCGCCGGGCCGGCCCCACCCAGGGCGTACGCCTCGTCGGCCAGCTGGACGAAGAGGGCGTCGGCGTCCGGTTCGGCGTAGACGGCCACGCTGGTCAGGGTAGCGTCGGCGGCCGCGCGAATGACCCGGACCGCGATCTCGCCACGGTTGGCCACCAGCACCTTGCGAATTCCCACGACTCCCCCAACTCTTGCCCGAGCTCGGCGCGCTCGACCCGTGCGGGGAGTCTAGCGATCAGTCGCCCGGCTGGCGTTGATCTGTGCTGGCGTGCGGGTCATCTGAGGAACGTGGACCACTGCTGTCCGCGCGCCAGCGGCCGCGGCCCGCCGAACCGGAGGTCCAGGGCGTCCTCGAGATAGTTCTGAGGAACGGCCAATACGGCCCAGCTGGCGATAGCCTCGCTGTTGTGATCGCTGACACCAAGGACTGGACCTGGACCCTGTCGCGAGCTTGTCCGGAATGTGGCCTGTCGGCCGGCGAGGTGGAGTTCGACGACATCGCCGACCGGGCCGAGACCGCCGCCGGGGAGTGGGTGCAGATCCTGCTGTCCAGCCCCGCGGTCAACGCGCGTCCACACCCGGACGTCTGGTCGCCGCTGGAGTACGGCGCGCACGTCCGCGACGTGTTCCTGCTGTTCGACGCCCGGCTGGCGATGATGCTGGTGAAGGACGTGCCGACCTTCGACAACTGGGACCAGGACGAGACGGCTGTGACCGACGCCTACGCCGAGCAGGATCCCGACCAGGTGGCCGAGGAGCTGGGTGCGGCCGCTGACCGCTTCCTGGCCCGCCTCCGCGGGCTGCAGCCGGAGCAGTTGGATCGGGCGGGGCGACGCTCCGACGGCGCGGAGTTCACCGTGCGGACCTTCGCCCAGTATTTCCTGCACGACGTGATCCACCACCTGTGGGACGTCACGGGTCAGCAGGACGGGGTGGACTCGTTGCGCTGAGCCGCTCCAGGTCGAGGCGGCAGCGCTGCTCGAGCTCGTCCAGCTCGGCCATCGCCTCGTCCAGGTCTTGGCGGCGACGCGTCAGCACCCCTCGCCGCTGAGCGATGTCAGCCAGCAGGAACCGCAGCTGGCCGAGCTCGCCGGGCTGCTCGTCGTACATGTCGAGCACCCGGCCGGTTTCCTCCAAACTGAAGCCGAGCCGCTTGCCACGGAGCACAAGCTGCAGTCGGACGCGGTCCCGGGCGGTGAAAACCCGGCTCTGCCCCGAGCGCTCGGGGCGAAGCAGCCCCTTGTCCTCGTAGAACCGGATGGCGCGCAGGGTGATGCCGAACTCCTCGGCCAGCTCGCCGATCGTCCAGGTGCTCTGAGTCATGGCTGGTATGTCATCCGAGTCGCGTGTCCTTACGTTGACGTCAACGTAAGCGTAGACTCCGGCTGTCACCGAGGACGGGAGCGGGCCGAATGACGGCATTCCAGCTGAGTGAGGAGCACCAAGACTTCCGGCTGGCCGTTGCCGAGTTCGCCGCGGACCGTCTGGAGCCCCGGGTGGCCCGCTGGAATGCTGAGCACACGCTGCCTGTGGAAGCCGTACGAGAGATGGCCGACTTCGGCCTCTTCGGGCTGTCTGGGCCACCGGAGTATGGCGGGGCCGGTGACTTCACCAGTCTTTGCGTCGCCATCGAGGAGATCGGCCGGGTGGACCAGTCGCTGGGGATCACGCTGGAGGCCGCGGTTGGGCTGGGGATCAACCCGATCGCCACCTTCGGCAGCCCTGAGCAGCAGGAGCGCTGGCTGCCCGATCTGGTGGCCGGCCGGACGCTGGCCGCCTTCGGCCTGACCGAGGCCGAGGCTGGCTCCGACGCGCACGCCACCCGTACCCGTGCAGACCTCCAGGACGGCCACTGGGTGGTCAACGGCAGCAAGCAGTTCATCACCAACGCCGGCACCGAGCTCACCTCGGTGGTGGCGGTCACTGCGCGCACCGGCAGCGCGCCCGACGGGGGGCCTGAGCTGTCGGCGCTGCTGGTGCCCAGCGGCACGCCGGGCTTTATCGTCGAGCCCGCCTACGACAAGCTCGGCTGGTATGCCTCCGACACCCACCCGTTGACCTTTGCCGACGTCCGGTTGCCGGCGGACGCCCTGCTCGGTGACCGCGGCCAGGGGTACAGGCAGTTCCTGGCCATCCTCGATGACGGGCGGGTGGCCATCGCCGCGCTGGCGCTGGGGTGCATCCGCGCCTGCCGCGACCTCGCTGCGGCGTACGCCCTGGACCGGACCTCGTTCGGACGCCCGATCGGCAGCCGCCAGGGCGTGGCCTTTCCAATTGCCGACCTGGACGCGATGGCGCACGCCGCCGACCTGCTCGTCTACTCCGCGGCGGCCATGCGGGACTGCGGCAGCACCGGCCCGGCGTACAAGCGGGCCGCAGCGATCGCCAAGCTGTACGCCACCGAGTCAGCGGTCACCGCGACCCGCATCGCCACCCAGGTGTTCGGCGGGTGCGGATTCATGACGGAATATCCGGTGGCCCGCTTCTATCGCGACGCCAAGGTGCTCGAGATCGGCGAGGGCACCTCGGAGGTGCAACGGCTGGTCATCGCCCGCGGCCTCGGACTCCCGGTCAGCTAGCCGATGGGCCCCGACTCTCCCACCAACCCAGCGGCCGCGATCGCCGCCCGGCGGGCCGCGACCCTGGTGCCCGACGCGCGGGCAGCGGCGAAGCTGGCGAGCCAAGGCAAGCTCTTCGTCCGCGACCGGATTGACCTGCTGTTCGACGCCGCCACCTTCGTCGAGGATGGGCAGCTGGCCAACACGCTGGCCGCGGGGCTGCCTGCTGACGGAGTGGTCACCGGGCGCGGCCTGGTCAGCGGGCGCCCGGCTCTCGTGGTGGCCAACGACCCTGGCGTCAAGGCCGGCTCGTGGGGGGCTCGGACGGTGGAGAAGATCATCCGCATCACCGAGATCGCCCTCCGCGACGAGCTGCCGGTGTTCTGGTTCGTGGATTCCGCCGGCGCCAGGATCACCGACCAGATCGACCTCTTCCCCGGCCGGCGCGGCGCTGGTCGCATCTTCGCCAACCAGGTAGCGCTGTCGGGGCGAGTACCGCAGATCTGCTGTCTGTTCGGCCCTAGCGCTGCCGGCGGTGCCTACATCCCAGCCTTCTGTGACGTGGTGATCATGGTCGAAGCGAACGCGTCGATGTATCTCGGCTCGCCACGGATGGCCGAGATGGTGGTGGGCGAGCGGGTCAGCCTGACCGAGATGGGCGGTGCCCGGATGCACGCAGAGGTGTCCGGTTGCGGGGACCAGCTGGCCGACGATGACGCCGACGCCATCGAGCAAGCCGTCGCCTATTTCAGCTATCTGCCGGGTAGCTGGCGCGACCAGCCGCCGGTCTATCCGGGCACCGCGCCGGCGCTGGAGTTCGCCGCCGACCTCGTGCCGCAGGAGGCGGCGGCAGGCTATGACATCCACGCGGTGCTGGACGCGATCGTCGACGCCGACTCCTTCTTGGAGATCAAGCCGCTGTTCGCTCCGGAACTGGTGGTCGGATTCGCGTTGCTGGACGGGCACCCCATTGGGGTGGTGGCCAATCAGCCGGCGGTCAAAGGCGGGGTGCTCTTCGTTGACTCCGCGGACAAGGCGACCCGGTTCATCACCCAGTGCGACGCCTACAACCTGCCGCTGCTCTATCTGGCCGACGTGCCGGGCTTCATGATCGGCAGCGCGGTCGAGCGGCAAGGGATTATCCGCCACGGCGCGCGAATGATCACCGCGGTCGCCGAAGCAAGCGTGCCGACCGTCTCGCTGATCCTCCGTAAGGCCTACGGGGCCGGGTTGTACGCCATGTGCGGCCCAGGGTTCGGACCGGACGCCTGTCTGGCGCTGCCCACGGCCTCCATCGCGGTGATGGGGCCAGAGGCGGCGGTGAACGCGGTCTACGCCGGCAAGATCGACGCCATCGCCGACGAGAGCGAGCGAGCGGCCTATGTGGAACGGCTGCGGGCTGACTACGAAGCCGACATCGACCTGCTCCGACTGGCGAGCGAGCTGGTCGTGGACGCGGTGATCGAGCCGACAGAGGTGCGCCATGAACTGATCGCGCGATTTGCTGCTGCGGCGACCAAGTTGCGACCAGATCCGCCACGCCGCCACGGGGTGCCGCCGATGTGACGCCCGAAATCTAGCGCTCGATGTGGCTCCAACCCGCAATCCGGCCAAGGCGGGGCCACGAGCGCTTACTTTCGGGCGGCCCCCGCCGTTACCCACTGGCGAGCAGGCCCGCAGTCGGGTCCAATGGGCGCATGATTCCTTCCACCTGGACCCCGTGCCGGCGCACCGGCGACGACGAGCTCGTGGGATATCTGGTGCCGCAAGGCGATGCTGTGGTGCCGGTGACCCTGTTCGGCTATCCACTGGCCGAGGCCACCGACGCTGCGCTGGCCCGGTCGTTGCTGGAGTCGTCCGGGCTGAGCTGCCTGGCCGAGCCCTGGCTGCTGCGTGGCGACGACGGCGAGACGGTCCGGGTGCGGATTCGCGAGGCCGGTGCCGACCGGCTCGTGGTGATCCCCGACGACTTCGGTGCCGGCGGCCCGATTGCCGACGCCATCGTCCTCGGCGTGCCCGAGTCCGGACGGCTGACCCGCAGTTAGCCGACGTCGTCGAAGTGCTCGACCACTGGCGGTGCGGCGAAGTGTGGGCCGATCGCCGCTCGCCAAGTGACGAATCGATCCGTCGCCCGAAAGTTGGCCTCGTGCGCCTCGACCGACTCCCACTCCACCAGCAGCACGAAACGATTCGGCGACTCGATACCGGAGGTCATTCGCACCGACTGACACCCCGGCGCCGTGACCAGCAACTCACGCGCGCTCAGATAGGCAGCTCGGAAGGCGGCCGGGTCGGTGACGTCGAAGAGAGCAACCTCAAGGACCATGGGCCGATCCTAGGACGATTGCCGACACTCAGATGGGCAGCCGACGAAACAGCGGCCGCGGCACGTGACGCAGGCCCGACATCACCAACCGCATGGGTGTCGGCACCCAGATCAGCTCGCGGTGCGCCTGGACGGCACTGACCACGGCCTCGGCCACCTGCTCTGGAGTGACCGACAGTGGGGCGGCGTCCAGGCCGTTGGTCATCTTGGAGTGCACGAACCCGGGCCGGACCACCAGCACCTCGATGCCGGTGCCGCGCAGGGCCTCACCCAAACCCAGGTAGAACCCGTCGAAGCCGGCTTTGGTGGAGCCGTAGACGAAGTTGGACCGGCGCACCCGCTCGCCGGCCACGCTGGACAGGGCAACGATCCGGCCGTGTCCCTGGGTCTGCAGCCGCGCGGTGAGCAGCACGCCGAGGTGCACCGGAGCGACGTAATTGACCTCGGCGAGCTCCAGCGCTGCGGCCGGATCGGTCCAGGACTCCTCGGGCTCGCCGAGCAGACCGAAGGCCACCACGCTGAGGTCGATGTCCCCGCCCGCGAAGGCGGCTTCGAGAGTGGCCGCGTGCGAGCTCGGATCGCGGGCCTCCAGGTCCACCTCGGTCACAGAGCAGCCCAGGCCGGTGAGCTCGGCCGCGGCGGCCGTCCTGCGCTCACTCGGGCGGGCTGCGAGCACCACCCGTAGGCCCGGCGTGGCGGCGTACGTGCGAGCGATGGCCAGGGCGATGTCGGAGGTGCCGCCGAGCAGCAGCAGGGACTGGGGGGTGCCGACGGCGTTCATCATGCCAGCGCTTTCGTCATGGAGGCGGTCCTTCTACTAGTGCAGGTCGAGACGACGGGCGAGATCGGAGTTGAACATGCCATGTGGGTCGACCCGGCGCCGTACCGCGAGGAACTCCTGCAGTCGGGGATACATCTGCCGGAAGGCCGCGGCGCTCAGCCGGGAGTCCTTGGCCAGATAGACGCGCCCACCGGCCCCGATGACAATCTCGTCCAGCGCCAGGCAGAGCCGGCCCAGCCCAGGCTGGATGGGCAGGTCGACGGTCAGCGTCCAGCCCGGCATTGGAAACGACAGCGGAGCCGGATTGCCGGGGCCGAAGCGCTTCAGCACGTTGAGACAGGACAGGTGCCCCGACAGCACGATCATCTCAAAGGCTCGCCGAAAAGCCACCGACTCGGTGAACGGCACCACGAACTGGTACTGCAAGAAGCCGTTCGAGCCGTACACCCGGTTCCAGTCGGCAACGATGTCCAGCGGGTGGAAGAACTGGGTGATGTTCTGCACCTCACCGACCCGATGCTTGGGCGCCTTGCGATACCAGGCCGTGCTGAACGCCTTGGCGGTCACCCGGTTAACCAACCCGTTGGGAAAGACTTCCGGCAGGTTGCCGTACGAAGGCGCCTTGAAGTGGAGCGGGCGGCCCTTGAGCTTGACCGGCAGGTCCGTCAGTTGAGCCTTGTCGCCGCGGGTGAGCACCGCCCGGCCCATGTGCCGGCCCCGGGTGACGGCGTCGAACCAGGCGACCGAGTAGGTGTAGCGGTCGTCGCCCTCGCTCATTCGGGCCATCAGGTCGTCGATGTCACTGCAACGGTCGGTGTCTACCTTGAAGTACGCGGTCTCGGTGCGCTGCAGCGTCACGGTGGCGCCCAAGATCACCCCGGTCAGCCCCATGCCGCCGATGGTGGCCCAGAACAGCTCCGGCTCGTCGTCGGCGGGGGTCAGCGTGTGGACCTCGCCGTCAGCCATCAGCAGGTCCAATGCCAGCACGTGGTTGCCGAAGCTGCCCTCCACGTGGTGGTTCTTGCCGTGTACGTCCGCCGCGATGGCACCGCCGATGGTGACCTGGCGGGTGCCGGGCAGCACCGGCAACCACAATCCGAACGGCAGCATGGCCCGCATCAGCAGATCCAGGCTCACCCCGGCCTGCACGTGGACTTTCGGCGGCTCGCCCTCGGCGTCCACCCGCAGGATCTTGTTGAGCTTGGTCAGGTCCAGGGCCACCCCGCCGGCGTTCTGCGCCGCGTCACCGTAGCTGCGCCCAAGCCCCCGGGAGACCACACCTCGCCCACCCTCAGCCGTACGCAGGGCCGACACCGCCCCGGCGACGTTGTCGATCGAGGTCAGGTGAGCCTGCGTCGAGGACGCCCGACCCCACCCCGTCAACGGGACCATCGGCTGCTGCTCGGGCAGCGAGGCAGTGATGGTCACCTCCGATGCGGTCCGGCCCGATGCCGCATCGGTCCCGGGCTTGTCCGGTTGGTTCGTCATGACATCTCCTTCAGAAGAACACTGCTACCGAGATGACCACGAGCCACGCCACCCCGATGCCCTGCAGGACGCGGTCGTGCAACACCACGTCTTCTGGTTCCCCCGCGTTACCGGTGTCAACCTCCAAGGCGTATTGCAACAGGCCCAGCGTGAAGGGGGCGATGGACACCGCCGTCCACGGCACCCCGTACAGCGGCGGAGAGCGGTTCTCGAACGCCCACAGGCTGTAGGAGATGAGCACCATCACCGCCGCCAGCATCCAGGTGAACCGCAGGTAGGACTCCGAGTAGCGCTCCAGTGAGCGTCGGGTGCCGGCTTCGGCGCCCAGCCCTTTGATCTCGGAGTAGCGCTTTCCTGCGACCATGAACAGCGAGCCGAACGCGGCTACCAGCAGAAACCACTGACTGAGCGGGATGGTTGTGGCGACACCGCCGGCGATCGCCCGGAGTAGGAAGCCGCTGGCCACGATGGCCAGGTCCACCACCGGCAGGTGCTTGAGGTAGAGCGAGTACACCACCTGAACGGCGAGATAGACCGACAGCGTGATCCCCAGAGGCGGGGCGATCCAGAAGCCGAGCCCGAGCCCGGCCGCGCCGGTGACCGCCGCCAACACCAGCGCCGTCGCCGGCTGCAGCTCGCCCGCAGCAATCGGTCGCAGCCGCTTGCGCGGGTGCAGTCGGTCCTCCTCGACGTCGCGGAGGTCGTTGAACAGGTAGACCGTGGCGCTGACCAGGCAGAAGGCAACAACCGCCAGGCAGGCGTCGCGGAGCACCGGCCGCTCGAACAGCCTTCCGGCAGCCAGCGGCGCAGTGAACACCAGCACGTTCTTGATCCATTGACGTGGACGCATCGCTCGTACCGCCGCGGGCACGCGGCTCTGGCGGAGCACGACGGAGGACTGGGTCATGACGCTACGAGGCTATCTGGCCTGATGATGTTCGCGACCTCGCCACATCGCCCGGCGCCGCTACCTTGGAGGTCGTGGGACGGCAGAAACGGCAAAGGGCCTGGGCGCCGACCGCTGTCCTGATGTCGCTCGCCCTTGCCGGCGGCTGTGGTGCCGCGCCGCGACCCGAGCTGCCGAGTGCACCGCCGGTGACTGCAGCGGTGACGGTGCCCCCCGACGGTGTCAGCCTGGCCGAGTTGAGCTTTCGCAACGGCCCGGCCACGGCGTTCTCGGTGCCCCGCGAGGTGGTGATCCGCACCCGGATCGACCAGCCGAGCGGGGTCACGGTGGTCTTCGTCCGTCCCGATGCACACCAGCTGGCCGGCTATCTCCGGCGTGCGCTGCCAGCCACTGGGTGGGTGATCACCGGCGACGACCCCTCGGCCAGCAGCCTGACGTTCACCGGTTACGGCTGGCAGGGCAGCTTCACGGGCACCGGTGACGCGTCGGCGGTCATTTTGCGGCCTTAATCTCGACATCGACCTGGGTGTCGACGGTGGATGCCGGCCCTGAGCCGCGGAGCCGGCTGAGCACCAGGGGAGCCGCGAGCGCCACCGACTGCGCCGCCAAGCGGCTCCGCGGGTGGGTCTGCATCCAGGTGTAGAGGCTGAACCTCCTGGCCCGACCGCTGAAGTCGCCTCGCGTCCGGTTGTCCCCGAGCCGCGGTTCGTCCACGTTGTCCAGAGGCAGGCCGGTCTGGGCGTCGGCCCCGTCCTTCTCCGGCGCGCGTTCCTGCCGGACGCCGATCTTGGACAGATACAGGTCCATCTGTCGCGGCGAGAAGAACTGTTGCAGCGCCATCATCCGGCCCGCACCGCCGGCGAAGAGGTCGCGTACGGGATGCTCCGCGGCGTAGGCGACGCAGTCAGCCACCACCTCCGGCTGGTACAGCGGCGGTGGGCCCTTGGGGAAGACGCCCAGCTTGCTGCGCGAGTTGGCGAACAGCGGAGTGTTGATGGTGGCCGGCTTCACGCTGGTGACCGAGATCGGTGCCTTTTCCGCCATCAGGTCCCGGCGCAGAGCGTCCATCGCCCCCTCCACCGCGTGCTTGGAGGCGCTGTAGGCCGCGTGGTTGGGCAGCGACACGATGCTCTCCACCGAGGAGATGGCGATGATCGCGCCGCCGCCGGACGAGCGCAGGTGCGGGAGCGCCGCGAGCGCCCCGTAGACCTGTCCCAGGTAGTTGACCTCGTTCAGCCGCTTGAACTCCTGCGCGGTGGTCTGCTCGAAGGGCGCGAACACGCTGACCGCGGCGGCATTGACCCAGGTGTCGATCCGGCCGAAGCGCTCCACGGCCAAGGAGGCCACCTGCTGCACCTGGGCGTAGTCGGAGACGTCGCACACCTTGTACGTCGCATCACCGCCGATCGCGGTGATCTCTGCCATCAGCGTGACCAGCCCTGGCTCGCTGCGAGCGGCGACCACCAGGGTGGCTCCGCGTCCGGCCAGAGCCAGCGCCGTTGCGCGACCGATGCCGCTGGAGGCGCCAACCACGACGACGACCTGGTCCTCGAGGCGTTTGAGCTTCATCTGGGTCCTCCGCTGTAGGTCTGTTCGGTGTGCAGCCTCAGTACCCTTCCCCTGCGGCGTCAATCGACCCAGGCGCGTCCGTCGGCGTTTCACGGCCGAGGCTGGTGCAGGATAAGGCAGGTGCCGGCGCCAGCAGACCATGCGACGCTGCTGAGCCGACCCCTGCTGGGCCGATCCCGGTTGCTCGGGCCGGCATTTGTGGCGGCCGTGGCGTACGTCGATCCGGGCAATGTCGCCACCAACACCTCCGCGGGCGCCCGGTATGAATATCTGCTGCTGTGGGTGCTGGTCGGGGCCACTCTGATGGCCGGGCTGGTGCAATACCTGTCGGCGAAGGTCGGCTGGCTGACCGGGGAGTCGCTGCCAGCTCTGGTCGGCCAGCGGACCCCTCGGACGGTCCGGCTGAGCTATTGGATCCAAGCCGAGCTGGTGGCGATGGCGACCGACATCGCCGAGATCGTGGGTGGAGCGGTCGCCCTGCAACTGCTGTTCGATCTGCCTTTGATCGCCGGGGCGCTGATCACTGCGGTGGTCTCCACGGCGGTGCTGTTCATCGCCGACCGGGGTGGTCAGCGTTCCTTTGAGCGGGTGATCACCGCAATGCTGGCCGTGGTCACCGTGGGCTTTCTAACCGGACTGGTGGTCTCGCCGCCAAGCGCCGGACCCGCCATGGCCGGGTTGGTGCCAAGACTGGCCGGGGCGGACAGTGCGCTGCTGGCGGTCGGGATGCTCGGAGCCACAGTGATGCCGCACGCGGTCTATCTGCATTCGGCGCTGGTCCGCGACCGGCATGGGAAAGCTGATGCCACCTGTGCGCGGCCGGTGCTCCAGGCCATCCGGGCCGACGTGGTGCTGGCCATGGTGGTGGCGGGTACGGTCAACGTCGGCATGCTGCTGCTGGCGGCCAGCACGCTGTACGGGCTGGACGTGGACGGCCTGCAGTCGGTGCACGCCGCTCTCGGGGGACAGCTGGGGGGCGTAGTGGCGACCCTGTTCGCGCTCGCCCTGCTGGCCTCGGGACTGGCTTCGACGTCGGTCGGCGGCTATGCCGGAGCGGTGATCATGGACGGGCTGCTGCGCCGGCGGATCCCGATCATCTGGCGCCGAGTGATCACCGCGGTGCCGGCCCTGGTGCTGCTCGGGTTGGGGTTCGACGCCACTCGGCTGCTGATCCTGTCCCAGGTGGTGCTGTCCTTCGGCATTCCGTTTGCGCTGGTGCCGCTGGTGAGGCTGGCCCGCGACCCGGACCTGATGCGGCTGGTGCCTACCCGCCGGGCGACGGTGGCCACGGCTTGGGTGGTGGTCGGCGTGATCGTGACGCTCAATGCTGCACTGGTCGTCTTGCTGGTGGTGTCCTAGCAGCCCGTTTGCGAGGCACGCCCTGAGAATCTACTTCTGGTTCTGGCCACGCACGACCGATCGCGCTCAGCCGCCGGGTGGCCACTCGATCGGGAAGTAGGTTTTCAGGGACCGCACCCGATCATCGATCAGTGACGCCAGAGGTCCACCCAGGCGACGCCGAGCTCGGCCAGGAGGGTCCGCAGCAGCGGCAGGCTGATGCCGACCACGTTGGAGTGGTCCCCTTCGATCCGAGTGACGAAGGGTCCGCCGAGACCGTCGATGGTGAACGCCCCGGCTACCGCCAGCGGCTCGCCAGTGGACACGTAGGCCTCGATCTCGGCATCGGTCACATCCGCGAAGTGCACCGTGGTGGCCGCGCCGGCGGTCCGCGTCGCCTCGCTCGAGCCGTGTAGGACGACCACGTGGTGCCCCGTGTGCAGGACCCCGGCCCGGCCGCGCAGCTGCCGCCATCGCTTAGTGGCCACCGCGGCCGTCGCGGGCTTGCCATATGCCTGGCCGTCGAGCTCCAGCACCGAGTCGCAGCCCACGACAACCAGCACCTCGTCGACATCGGGGCCGTCGAACCGCTCCAGCCGGGCAGCGACGGCCTCACACTTGGCGACCGCCAGCTGCCGCGCCAGCTCGGCCGGGGGCAGCTGCTTCCATCGCGACTCGTCCACGCCGGACACGACCACCTCCGGCCGCAGTCCCGCTGACCGGAGGGTGGCCAGCCGCGCCGGCGAGGCCGAGGCGAGCACTAGGCGGATCGCGGTCGCATTCGCGCCGGTCACGTCCGCGCCAGTCACATCCGCGCCAGGGCGCGGCGCAGCGCATCCAGACCGACCGGCCCCAGGTTGAGCGCGTCGGCGTGGAACTGGCGCAGATCGAAGTCGCCACCCCGCCGGGCGCGGGCCTGGTCGCGAGCCTCCAGCCAGATCCGCTCGCCCACCTTGTAGGACGGGGCTTGACCCGGCCAGCCGAGATATCGGTCCAGCTCGAAGCGGAGCGTCGGCTCGTCGCTGGCACAGTTGGCCCGCAGGAACTCCAGGCCGAGCGCCGGCGTCCAGCGCTCACCAGGATGGAAGCCCAAGAAGTTGTCGGCGGGGATCTCCAGTTGCAGGTGCATCCCGATGTCGATGATCACCCGGATGGCCCGGAAGGCGTGCGCATCAAGCATGCCCATCTTGTCGCCCGAGTCCGTGAGATAGCCCAGGTCGTCCATCAGCCGCTCCGCGTAGAGTGCCCAACCCTCGCCGTGCCCGGAGACGTAGCACAGCTGGCGCTGCCACCGGTTCAGCAGGTCGGACCGGTATGCACTCTGGGCGATCTGGAGATGATGGCCGGGAACTCCCTCGTGGTAGACGGTCGTCGCCTCCTTCCAGGTCGAGAACTCGGTGACCCCCTCCGGCACCGCCCACCACATCCGGCCCGGCCGAGAGAAGTCCTCCGACGGTGCCGTGTAGTAGATCAGCCCGTCGTGGGTGGGCGCCAGGCAGCACTCGATGGCGCGGATCTCCTCGGCGATGTCGAAGTGCGTCCCAGCCAGGTCATTCACCGCCTGGTCGGAGAGCCGCTGCATCCAGTCCCGGAAAGCCTCGGCGCCGGCGATCCTGCGGGCCGGGTCGGCATCCAGCGCAGCATAGGCCGCAAAGAGGTCGTCGCTGCCCACCAGCTCCCGGGCGATCGCTCGCTGTTCATCGACGATCCGGCGCAGCTCCTCCCAGCCCCACGCGTAGGTCTCCTGTACGTCTACGGTGGCGCCCAGGAAGCTGCGGAGGTCCAAGGCATAGCGCTCCTCGCCGACGGCATCCAGGCTGGGCGCCAACGGAACCAGGTTGTCAGTCAGCCAGCGGCCGAAGTCGGCAAATGCTGCCCGCGCCCGGGCCGCCGACTCTGCTACCTCGGCCCGCAGCACGTCAGACATTGCGGCCGGGACGGCGTTGACCAGGCCGTCGAAGAAGTCCGCGTCACCCGTCTGACCGGTCCACGCGCGGATCTGGTCGGCGGTGCCGCGGATCTGGCGGACCGCCGACACCTGCCCCTGCGCCGCCTCCGCGAGCAGGGTGCGCTGGGTTTGCTGCAGCGGTGCCTCAACCGTACGCAGTCGGGCGGCGATGTTGGCCCAGGCCTCTTCGCTGTCGGTGCGCATCAGGTCGAACGTGTAGCGGATCTCCTGAGCAGCCCCGACCATCACACTGACCCGGCTGGGCGTGATGTGGGCCTCGAACAGCTCGACCTCGACCTCGAGCCGCTCCAGCATCACCTCGCGGGCCAACCGTTCAGCCTCGTCGACCGGGTCCACCCCGCGCAGTGCGGCGACAGTCTGCTGGACGTGGCGGACCCGGTCGAGATGACCGTCGGGTGAGTAGTTGCTCCAGGCGTGGTCGTGCCCGGCCACCCCCAGCTCGGTAGCGAGTTCCGGATAGCGCTCGACGCACTCCGCTACGTAGCGGTCGGCGATCTCGTCGACCGGCCGTGCCGCACCCGAACGACTCACGCTCGACGAGGTCCGGGTCGGCGCAGCGGAGTCCTGTCGCTCACGATCGGCCACCGCCTCACCTTAGCGGCGACCGCCTCCAAGCATCCCGCCCAGCAGGTCAGCCATCGGGTTGCCTGCGCCCTGTTGCTGACCGCCCCCGAGCATCCCAC
Organism: Propionibacteriaceae bacterium; assembly: GCA_035634295.1. Lineage (GTDB taxonomy): Bacteria > Actinomycetota > Actinomycetes > Propionibacteriales > Propionibacteriaceae > Microlunatus. Next base: position 45,634 of record DASQDG010000053.1, read on the forward strand.
CCAGCAGGTCGCCGATGCCACCGCCCGCGGCGCCGCCACCAAGGGCCCCGCCAGCCGTCGCCCCGCCGAGCAGCGAGCTCAGCATGCCGCCCGCGCCGCCGCCGCCCATTCGCTTGGCGAGATAGGACATCACGATCGGTGCCAGGATCGGCAGCATCTTCTGGATCAGGTCCCCCTGGCCGCCCAGCTGGCCGCCCAGGGCCTGGGCGACGCCGCCCGCGTGGTCGCCGAAGATGTTGCTCACGATCTTCTGGCCCTCACCCGCGTCCACCTGGTTGAGGTCGACGCCGCCGTCGATGAGACTCGAGGAGTGCTGACCCAGGGCGCCCTCCAGCGAGGCCGCTCCGTCGGGGTCCTGGGCGTTGGCCTGCAGGCCGCCGAGCAGTGCGGGGATGGCCTGCTGGGCTGCCGCTCCCGCTGTCTGCTCGTCGGTCCCGAGCTGACTAGCCAGCTGGCTTAGCGGAATCTGTTGCAGGATCTCTTCGATGGCGCTGCTCATGGCTGGCCTCTCGTCTCGCGCCGCCCCCGTGGCGACGTCGAGGAGCACCTTAGCCGGATCGAGTTCCGGGTCATTCCCTTCGCCCGGCGGCCCGCCAGGCGCCCGGTCCCGGGCGCAGCGGCGCCCGGACGGCCCGCCAGTATGCCGACCAACCTGAGGTGGTCGGCGGCTCGGCCGGGCCTGCGCCGGTCTGTCCTGCGCCCGTCCGCGCCGACAGCACCGCTACCAGGGCGGCCAGCTCCTCATCGGTCGGGGTGCCGCGCACTACCGAGAACAGCGGTGTCTGCTCGCCGGGTGACTCGCTCACCTGTTGCTCCTACGGACCCGTCGCTGGTACCCGCGCCTGCTCGCTGCGCTGTCCAGCCGGTCGTCGTGCTGCCTCACAGAGGTATGTTCCCGTGCTTCTTGGGAGGCAGCGTCTCCCGTTTGGTCCGCAGCAGCCGCAGCACCCGAGTGACCTCGGCCCGGGTCTCGTGCGGGGGGATCACCGCGTCCACGTAGCCGCGCTCGGCCGCGATGTAGGGGTTGGCCAGCTCGTCGTCGTATTCGGTGATCAGCCGGGCCCGCTCGGTCTCGGGGTCTTCAGCCTCGGCCAGCTCTCGGCGGTAGAGGATGTTGACCGCCCCTTGAGCCCCCATCACCGCAATCTGTGCAGTGGGCCAGGCCAGGTTGAAGTCCGCGCCGAGGTGCTTGGAGCCCATCACGTCGTACGCGCCGCCGTAGGCCTTGCGGGTGATCACCGTCACCAGCGGCACGGTGGCCTCGTCGTCGGCGTAGAACAGCTTGGCGCCGCGGCGGATGATGCCGTTCCACTCCTGGTCGGTGCCGGGCAGGAACCCCGGTACGTCGACGAAGGTGAGCACCGGGATGTTGAACGCGTCGCAGGTCCGGACGAAGCGCGCCGCCTTCTCCGAGGCGTCGATGTCCAGGCAACCGGCGAAATGCAGCGGCTGGTTGGCCACGATGCCCACGGACCGTCCGTCGATCCGTCCGTACCCCACCACGATGTTGGGGGCGAACAGCGCCTGGACCTCAAGGAAGTTGCCGTCATCGAGCACCCGGGAGATCACCTCATGCATGTCGTACGGCTGGTTGGGCGAGTCCGGGATCAGCTCGTCGAGCTCGCGGTCCTCGTCGTGCGGGACCAACGCGTTCTCTACCGGGTAAACCGGCGGGTCCTCCAGGTTGTTCTGCGGCAGAAACCCCACCAGCGCCTTGACGTAGTCGATCGCGTCCTGCTCGTCGGCGGCCAGGTAGTGGGCGTTGCCGGACTTGGTGTTGTGGGTCCGGCCGCCGCCGAGGTCCTCCATGCTGACGTCCTCGCCGGTGACGGTCTTGATCACGTCCGGGCCGGTGATGAACATCTGGGAGGTCTTGTCCACCATCACCACGAAGTCGGTCAGCGCGGGTGAGTAAACGTGCCCACCGGCCGCGGGGCCCATGATCAGCGAGATCTGCGGGATGACACCGGAAGCCAACGTGTTGCGGCGGAAGATCTCACCGTAGAGGCCGAGGGAGACCACGCCCTCCTGGATTCGGGCGCCGCCACCCTCGTTCAGCCCGATCAGCGGACACCCGGTCTTGAGGGCGAAGTCGATGATCTTGACGATCTTCTCGCCGTAGACCTCGCCTAGGCTGCCTCCGAACACGGTCACGTCCTGGCTGAACACGCACACCGGGCGGTCGTCGATGGTGCCGAAACCGGTGACCACCCCATCACCGTACGGGCGGCGTCGCTCAAGGCCGAAGCCGGTCGCGCGGTGTCGGGCCAGCTCGTCGAGCTCGGTGAAGGAGCCGGGGTCGAGCAGCAGCTCGAGGCGCTCCCGTGCGGTCAGCTTGCCCCGAGCGTGCTGCTTCTTGACCGCCGCTGCCGAGCCGGCGTGCACCGCCTCGTCCATCCGCAAGTCCAGGTCGGCCAACTTGCCGGCGGTGGTGTGCGGGTCCCGCTCGCCGCGGGGGCTGGTATTGGCTTCGCTCACGCTAGTTCGCCCTGGCTCATAGGGCAGCACCCTAGCCATAAGCACCCGCTGGAGGAACTCGCTCACCTGGTCCCGAGCGGTGCCGGCTGACCAGGGGAGGGACCGGTTCAGCGGCGCCGCGGCTGAGCGCTGAACGCGACGGATCCAGTCGCCATGATTGTTGGGTGACGTCGGAGATGATGGACGTGTGCTTCGCTACCTCGATGTGGACCCCAGCCGCCCGGCGTCGGTGTGGCTGCACCCCCACAGGGGCGCCGGAGCCAGTTACGCTGCGCTGGCCACGGTGGTGCTGGTCATCGTCGTGCCCACGGTGATCAGCAATCTGGTCCGCGGCTGGCTCCTGCTGGCGCTCGCCGCCACGGTCGGTGGCATCGCGGTGACTGGCTTGCTCGCTGTCCTCGCACTGGCTCTGCTGTTGCCGGGCCTGGACGTGCGCGCGACCGGGCTGACCGGGCGACTCGGGGCGAGACGGCGGGTTGACGTCGGCTGGGACGAGGTCACTGTCGACGTCTCCGAGGAGGCTCCGCCTGGTCGGCTGCGCTTGGATGTCGCCGACGACGCCGTGGAAGTCGACGTGCATTCCTGGGCTGGTTTCCGTGCGTTCGTGCTATTGGTCATCAGCACGCCTGCCGCCAACCGCCGCCTGACCCCGGCCGCGCGTGGCGAGATCACCCGACTGTTGGGGGTTGAGTTCTCCTGAGCCGAAGGACGGTCGCCGACGGTGGGCCCTGGGCGTGTGCAGCCGCCGATGAAGTTTCGGTGGTGTCGGGTGCGTGATCCTCTCGACCCTGCCAGGCTGCGCACCGAGCTGCTCGAACCCGGGGCGCTGTGGCGGTCGGTGGACGTGGTGGCCGAGACCGGCTCCACCAACGCCGACTTGGCCGCGCGCGCCCGTGCCGGCGAGCCTGCCGGGGTCGTGCTGATCACTGACTTCCAGTCAGCCGGGCGGGGCCGGCTGGGCCGCACCTGGACCGCGCCTGCTGGCACCTCCATCGCCATGTCGCTGCTGGTGCAGCCGCACGACGTCGCACCCGCCCGCTGGACCTGGCTGCCCCTGCTGGCCGGAATGGCCGTGGTGGAGGCGCTGCGCCGGGCCGCCGAGGCGCACGCGGTGCTCAAGTGGCCCAACGACGTGCTGGTCGAGGGCCGCAAGATCTGCGGCATCCTGGCCGAGCGGGTGGAGACCCCGACCGGACCGGCCTGCGTGGTCGGCATCGGAGTCAACGTGCACTTGGACGAATCCCAGCTGCCGATGCCCACAGCCATCTCGCTGGCCCTGCTCAACCCCAGCCGGGTGGCCGGTCGCAACCCGGTGATCACCACCATCCTGCGCGCCTTCGCGGCGCTCTACACCGAATGGGAGACCGCGGGCGACGACACCGCGTTCGCCGTGGCCTACGTCGCCCGCTGCGACACCATCGGCCGCCGCGTCCGGGTGTCCCTGGCCGGTGGGCCGGCCGTCGAGGGCGACGCCGAGGCGATCGACCGGGACGGGCGGCTGGTGGTGCGCACCCGCAGCGGCCTGCAGACCTTTGGAGCGGGGGACGTGGTGCACCTGCGCTGAGCGTGGGAGGGACTCGTGTCGGTGTGTCAGCATGGAGCGATGGCGCGGTCGAGGCTCGGGGCGGATGAGCACGTGCTGTGGCGCACCCGCACCCACGGCAGCACGCTGGTGCGGCCGGCGCTGAGCCTGGTCGTGCTGAGCGGCGTCCTGGGCGTCGGGACCGCCCTGGTGCCGTCGGCCTACCGCCCTGCCGGACAGTACGTTGTGGTGGCCGCCGTTTTCGCACTCACCTGGGTGTGGTCGGTGTTGCCCTTCCTACGCTGGCGCAGCCGGACCTACACCATTACCAATCAACGGCTGCTCACCCGCCAGGGCGTCCTGGCCCGGCAGCATCTGGAACTGCCACTCAGCCGGATCGCCCACGTGTCCTACCAGCGCAAGCTAGCCGACCGGTTGCTGGGCTGCGGCACGCTGTACGTCCTGACCTCTGCCGAGGGCGCCCTCGTGCTGGAGGACCTGCCGGAGGTGGAGCGGGTGCACCTGACCCTTAACCGGATGCTGTTCGACGGCTCCTCGAGGTCGGTGCCCACGCCGGCGGCTGCGCCATCGCACCCCTCCTGGCCGGCTCCCGAGCCGCTGCCACAGCCCTCTTGGCACTATGCCGGACGCCGGCGGTGACCGTACGGGTGGAGCGGCCCGCGCCCGGGGTGGCCGAGATCGTGATGGACCGCCTCAAGGCGCTGAACGCGGTCTCCACCGAGCAGGCTCGGGCGATCACCGTCGCCTGCGCAGAGCTGAGCTCGGAGGAAGGCGTGCAGGTCGTGGTCGTGTCCAGCGCCTCCCCTCGGGCTTTCTGCGTCGGCGCCGACCTCAAGGAACGGGCCGGCTTCTCGTCTGCGGACCTGGCGACCCAGCGACCCGTCACCCAGGCGGCCTACCGGGCGGTGCTGGACCTTCCCATGCCGACAGTCGCCGCGGTGGAGGGTTACGCGCTGGGCGGCGGCTGTGAGCTGGCCCTGGCCTGCGACCTGATCGTCGCCTCGGAGACGGCGGTGTTCGGACTGCCCGAGGTGGGCGTGGGCTTGGTACCGGGAGGCGGCGGCACCCAGCTGCTGCAGCGGCGGGTAGGCACCAGCCGGGCCGCGGACCTGCTCTTCACCGCGCGCCACGTGGAGATCGACGAGGCCCACCGGCTGGGCCTGGTGGATCGCCGGGTCGCGTCGGGCACCGCCCGCGAGGCCGCCGTGACCCTGGCGTCGGAGATCGCCAAGAACTCACCGGTTGCGCTGCGGAACGCCAAGTGGGCGTTGCGCTCCGGCGCCGACCGTGATCTGGCTGGTGCCTTGGAGGTTGAGGACCAGGCGTGGCGGCGGTCGGCGTTCTCTGCCGACCGGGTCGAGGGCATCGCCGCCTTCACCGAGCGTCGGGCGCCTCGCTGGCCAGGTCCTCCAGCGGAGCCCGCACCTCTCCGGTGAACACGAACCGGCGGTAGGACCAGAACCGGAACAGCGTGCCCAGACCGAGCCCTATCACGTTGCCCGAGAGGTTGTCGGCCAGCGGCGACGTCAGCCCGAGGACGTAGTGGGACAGCGCCAGGCAGGCTGCCCCGATCGCGATGGCGATGCCGTTGAGCAACACGAAGACCGGCAGCTCGCGGCTGACTGGCCCACGCTCTCGGTGCCGGTACGTCCCGTAGCGGTTCCCCAGATAGGTGACCACGGTGGCCAGCCCGATGGCAAGCACCTGTGCGGTGATCGGCTTGGCCTCAAGCACGCCGACATGGCCCGGCCCGGCGTAGCGGAGCACGTTGAACGCCACGATCTGCACACCGACACCGGTCAGCCCGACGATGCCGAAGGTGATCGCCTCCGGGCCGAGGTGACGCATCCGCTCGGTCAGTGAGGCGAGCGTGGGAGCAGACGACATGACGGCCACAGGTTAACCCGCGCGACCGCGTACGCTCGACCGACGTGAGCTCTGCGCGACGCTACGTGGTCGGCATCATCGGCGGCGGCCAGCTGGCCCGGATGATGCACGCAGCCTCGATCCCGCTCGGGATCGACGTCCGGCTGCTGGCCGAAGGCCCCGACGTGTCCGCCGCCGCAGTCGTGCACGAGGTCATCGTCGGCGACTACACCGACGCTGAGACCGTACGGGCCTTCGCCCGCGGCTGCGACGCCGTGACCTTCGACCACGAACACGTGCCGACCGAGTTGCTGCGCGACCTCGAGAGTGCCGGCGTCGCGGTCCGCCCCGGGCCTGCGGCGTTGGTGCACGCCCAGGACAAGGTGCTGATGCGCGAACGGATGAGCGCCTTCGGGGCACCCTGCCCGGCCTACCGCGTGGTTGCCGACGCGACCGCCCTGGTCGACTTCGGCCAGGACCACGGCTGGCCGGTGGTCGCCAAGACCTCGCGCGGCGGCTACGACGGCAAGGGCGTCTGGGTGATCGACTCCGCCGAGACCGCGGAAGCGCCTTTTGCCCACCTGGGGGGGAGCGGGACGACCCCGCCAGCAACCCCCGGAGTGCAGATCCTGGCGGAGGAGTACGTGCCTTTCGTCCGCGAGCTCAGCGCCCTGGTGGTCCGCTCGCCGTCGGGCCAGGCCGTGGCCTATCCGGTCTCGGAGTCGACCCAGACCGACGGGGTCTGCGTCGAGACCGTGACGCCAGCGCCGTCGCTGACCGCGGAGCAGGCGATGGGCGCCGAGCAGCTCGCGCTCGGGATCGCGGCCGAGCTTGGCGTGGTCGGGGTGCTGGCCGTGGAGCTGATGCAGCGCGCCGACGGCTCGGTGGTGGTCAACGAGCTGGCCATGCGTCCGCACAACACCGGCCACTGGACCATCGACGGGGCCCACACGTCGCAGTTCGAGAATCACCTGCGGGCCGTGCTCGACCTGCCGCTGGGCGACCCGGCCTCCCGAGAGCCGTGGACGGTGATGGCCAACGTGCTCGGAGGCACCGTTCAGGACCTGCCTTCTGCGCTGCTGCACTGCTTCGCCCGCGACCGTCGGGTGCGGGTGCATCTCTACGGCAAGCAGGTCCGGCCCGGTCGCAAGGTCGGCCACGTGACGGCTTTCGGACCGGACCTGACCGAGGTCCGCAGCCGCGCCTGGCACAGTGCCGACTATCTGATGGGGCGGGCGTGAGAGGTTGATGGCTCCGCGACACCGACGAGGGAGTGCCTGATGCCAGCCGTGCGGGTGGGGATCGTGATGGGCTCGGACTCGGACTGGGCGGTGATGGAGGCCGCCGCCGATGCCCTGGCGGAGTTCGGCGTCGTCTATCAGGCTGACGTGGTGTCAGCCCACCGGATGCCCGAGGCGATGGTGGCCTACGGGCGCGGAGCCCTCAGCCGAGGGCTGGAGGTGCTGATCGCCGGGGCCGGCGGAGCGGCGCACCTGCCCGGCATGCTGGCCGCCCTGACTCCGCTGCCGGTGGTCGGCGTGCCCGTACCGCTGCGCTACCTCGACGGGATGGACTCGCTGCTGTCGATCGTGCAGATGCCGGCCGGCGTGCCGGTGGCCACGGTTGCCATCGGCGGTGCCCGAAACGCAGGCCTGCTGGCCGTGCGGATCCTCGCCGTCGCAGACAGCGGCCTGACCGCCAAGATGATCGACTTTCAGGACTCGCTACGCGCCGCGGCCGAGGCCAAGGGGGCTCAGCTTCGCGCCCGGCGGCCCTGAGAGGGCAGCGGCGCTAGAGTCGAGCGCGTGGCCGGTGCCGTTTCTGAGCTTCTCTCCGGCACCGCGCTGCTCGGGCGAGGAATGGCGCTGGTGCTCCGCCGGCCCCGTTTGGCGTTGCTGGGGGCGATCCCGCCGCTGATCACCTCGGTGCTGTTCACTCTGGCGCTGGTCGGTCTGTCCACGCAGCTGGATGGCTTGGTGGCCTGGCTGACGCCGTTTGCCGCGGACTGGGGTGACGGGATCCGGCTGGCTGTGCGGGTAGCGGTCGGGCTTTCCCTGGTGGCTGGGTCGGTGCTGCTGATGGTGGTCACCTTCAGCGCCCTCACCTTGGCGCTCGGTGGCCCGGTCTACGACCGGATCTCGGAGTCGGTCGACGCGGAGCTGTCCAAGTCCGATCCCGGCTCCGCCCCGATGGTGGAGCCGTCCGAGTCGTGGACGCGCTCGGCGGCCAGGGCCGCAACTCAGTCGCTGACACTGATCGCGATCTCCTTGGCGGGAGGGGTGGTGCTGTTCGCGAGCGGGTTCGTGCCGGTCCTCGGCCAGCTGGTGGTGCCCGTGGTCTCGGCGGCCTTCGGCGGCTGGATGCTGAGCATGGAGCTGGTCGGGTCGGCCTTCGAGCGGCGCGGCCATCTCCGGCTCAGGGACCGGCGAGCGGCCCTGCGCAGACGCCGGATGAGAGTGCTCGGCTTTGCCGTACCGACCTTCGTGCTGCTAGCGGTGCCGTTCGTCGCCGTGGTGGTGTTTCCGGCTGCGACGGCGGCGGCGACACTTCTGGCGCGCGACCTGTTGTGTCCCCCCGAGCAGCGGTCCCTGCCCGCCGTACCTCGGTCAAGCCGCGGTGCCGCCTCCTGAGGCGCTGGGTCGCTCAGCGCGGGCGGCGTGTTCGGCCGCCGCAAGCTTGGCCGCCTTGGCCCGGTTGAGGGCCCGCGCCCGGGCCGCCCGCCGTTTCATTGACCGGCGTTCGTCCTCACTGGCACCGCCCCAGACCCCATGGTCCAGGTTGAGCTCGAGGGCCCAGCGCAGGCACTCATCCCGTACCGGGCACTCCGCGCACACCCGCTTGGCCCGCTCGAGCTGATCCAGAGCCGAGCCGGTCAAGCCGATCGGGAAGAAAAGCTCGGGATTCTGTGTCAGGCAGGCCGCCCGGTCACGCCAGTCCATGACGACCTGCCATGATCTGGGCCGCAACGACGTGCAGCTCGGCCTGCTGGGCCTGGGCAAGACCGCAGAGGAACTCGAAGGCCTCGTACAGGTCCAGATGGTGGTGGTCCATGATCCTCACGATCGCGTCCGAGGTGACGCCTTGGGGTTCGGGGTCGTCGGCCTCGTCGGTGCTCGGCAGCACCTGCATGGCTGCGGCCACGGCCGAACGGGCCTTGCCGGCGAAGGCTTCTGCGGCGACCAGAGCTTCCAGGCTGAACGCCCGCGGCCGGTGGGCATAGATGCACAAAGCCGCTCCCGAAGCCAGCGAGCCGACCGACTTTGTCAGCACGCTGCGCCAGCCCGAAGCCGACATGCCTGAGGCCCAGGCCGACCAACGGCCGTCGGTCGAGGTGTCGTCGACGAGGAGATCCTCGTGCAGATGAATGGTGTGCAGCGCCGGCCCCTGGTCGAGCCGCAGCTGCAGCTCGTCGGCGGCGGTCACCGATGTGGTAACCGCCGAGGCGATGATGACGTCGCCCGGCATGGCCAAGAAGACGCTGGCCCCGTTCCACCACCGACCGCTCTGCTGAGGGGTCAGCAGCCGCTGCAGAACCCGATGCATGTCGGGTGCCAGGTGCTGAGACCACGCGGACATACGCGGTGTGGCGGTGGCCAGCTGGGCGTGGGTGTCCGCATAGGGCCTGGGTGGCTGGTCACGACTCATCGCTGCTCACCGGTTCTCTGGTCATATGACACGCCCCCAGAGCACCCTGCTCCAAGCTACGTCGCTGCGCCTGCGGCGTGCGTTGGCTTCAAACAAGATGGACGATCAATTGCATGGATATTACCTAAAACGGAAATAACTTGATAGCTGTTCGTAACGAAGTCGCATTGGGCGATCGCCTCTAGAGCATTTACAACGTAAAGGATGTCTGGCGAGCCTGTCAATCTCGAGTAATGACGGATACGGATTTGACTCGCAAGCTGCCGACGCGAGGTCTGCCGAAGGGACCCATCACCCCTCCGTGACAAGGTGTTTTGATACGACACAAAGATTCTTAGCACAACTTGGGATGAATGGTGAAAGAGACCTCGGAGGGCAAGAGGGCTCTTAAGCGGCGGTGATGGCCGAGCTTTCTATCGAGGCAGAGTGATGCCAATAGCGGTCCTGAGACGTCGTCGCGGTCACACCGGGGGCGCCGCAGTCGAGCCCCGGCCGCGAAATGTGGGGGTGGAGTCGAGGTGTGCCGCAGGGCCAGTGCCATCGCGAAGTTCAAAGAGTCGACGCCCGACGTGGGCACCCATGCTCATCACGTCGTGGCTCATCGCCGACAGCGGGGGACGGGTGATGTCACACAGGGGCGAGTCGTCCCAGGCCAGCACACTGACCTGCTCCGGCACGGACAACCCCAGCGACGCCAGGGTTGAAAGGCTGGCGACGGCCATCAGGTCGTTGTCGAACAGGATCGCGGTCGGCGGGCGGCTTGCGGTCATCACCTCACGGGTGGCCCGTCTGCCGGCCTCGGCCGAGAAGTCGGCGTGCAGCACCTGCCCGGTGAGACCGTGGTTTCGCAGTGCACGCCGAAACGCGTCGTCCCGGATGCTCACGTGGCCCAGCTCGCTCATCCCGGCAACCCGTGCCAGCCTGCGGTGGCCCAGCTCGACGAGGTGACCCACCGCGGCATTCATTGCCGTGACGTCGTCGGTCCAGACCGTGGTGTGTCCGTGAGCGAGCGAGGGGTCGCCGACAAACACCGCTTGCTGATCGAGAGCCTCGAGCAACCCGACCCTGGGGTCGTCGACACGCAGGTCCACCACCGCGACGGCGTCAACTCGACGTTCCAAGGACCATCGACGATAGACGTCCATCTCGGCAGCCAGGTGCGGCGTGACCTGCAGCAGCAGGGCATAGGAACGCGCCGACAGCACGCTCTCCAGTCCGGCCACGAACTCCATGTAGAACGGTTCGCTGCCCAGCGTGCGGGCGTCGCGGGCCAGCACGAGCCCGAAGGTGTCCGTCCGCGAGCCCGAGAGCATACGAGCGGTCCGGTTGGGCGCCCAACCCAGCTCGCCGGCGACCTCCAGGATGCGTTGGCGGGTGGTCGCCGACACGCCGGGTCGGCCGTTCAGGGCATACGACACGGCACCCTTGGATACCCCGGCCCGACGGGCGATGTCGTTGATCGTGACCCGTGGCACCAGCCCGCCTTCGCCGTCGAGGAAGCAGATCGAGACGCCCGTACTGTATTGCAGCCTGACTTCGCCCGCTTAGCGCACAAGCCTGAACCGGTGGGCCGCGTCCGTCAGGTGATGCCCCACTTCCCCGCGGACCGTGTGAACTGAAAGGGTTAAGCATGCGGCCGCCGGGCTTAGCTGATGAGCCGCCCCGCACATCCGTACCTGCCGAAGGAGCCTCCGACGATGTCCACCGACACCCCAGCCAGCACACCCGAGCTGTCCCTGCAGCTCTACACCGTGCGGAACGCCCTGGCCGAGAACTTCGACGCCACCCTGGCCCAGGTGGCCGGCTTCGGATATCGACTGGTGGAGCCGTTCCAGTTCTTGAAGTTCTTCGATGAGCTGCGGGCCGGGTTGGGCAAGCACCAGCTGTCTGCTCCCACCGCGCACGTGGGGCTGCTGACCGGGGACGCCGACGAGATATTCGCCGCCGCCAAGGAGCTGGGCGTGCAGACCGTGATTGAACCGCACGTCCCGGAGGCGCGTTGGCAGTCAGCCGAGGACATCGCCCAGATCGCGGCCGAGCTGAACGCGGCCGCGGCCAAGGCGAGCGAGCTGGGGCTGCGGGTCGGCTATCACAACCACTCCCACGAGCTCCGCTCGATGGTCGACGGCCGGCACGCGCTGGAGGTGCTGACTGACTCGCTGTCGCCGGAAGTGGTGCTCGAGGTGGACACCTACTGGGCCTATGCCGGCGGGGCCGACGTGGTGGCGCTGCTGGGTCGCCTGGGCGCCCGGGTGGCCGCGCTGCACATCAAGGACGGCGACGGCACCCTGGACACCAAGCAACAGGTGCCGGTGGGCTCAGGCCAGCTGCCGGTGTGGGACTACATCGATGCCGCGCCGGATGCCCTGCGGGTGGTCGAGTTGGACGACAGCCAGAGCGATCTGGTGGACGCGGTGCGCCTCAGCCGGGACTACCTGGTGGCGGGACAGCCGGCGTGAGCGGGACGAAGACGGGACCGGTCGGCATCGGCGTCATTGGAGCCGGGGTGATCAGCCGCACTTATCTGCAGAACCTTTCCGGCTTCCCCGACACCGAGGTGCTGGCCGTGGGCGACCTCTTCGAGGACGCGGCGACCGCGCGGGCAGCCGAGTTCGGCATCGCCGCGGCCGGCGGGGTCGGGGCGGTGCTGGACCATCCGGGCGTTGAGGTCGTGGTCAACCTGACTATCCCCGCGGCGCACGCCGAGGTGGCGGGTCAGGCGATCTCGGCCGGAAAGCACGTCTGGAACGAGAAGCCGTTGAGTCTGGACCGAGCCAGCGGCGCCGCCCTGCTCGAGGCAGCGGAGTCAGCCGGGCTTCGGGTCGGGTGCGCGCCGGACACCTTTCTCGGCTCGGGGCTGCAGTCGGTGAGCAAGCTCCTCGGCAGCGGACTGATCGGAGACCCGCTGACCGCGCTCATTCTGCTGCAGTCCCCCGGGCCTGAGTCCTGGCACCCCAACCCAGCGTTCCTGTTCCAGCACGGGGCAGGGCCGCTGTTCGACATCGGCCCGTACTACTTCACGGCTCTGGTTCAGCAGTTCGGCCCGGTGGATCGGGTGTCGGCGCTCGGCGGCAAGGCCAAGGCCGTACGGACGATCGGCTCTGGCCCCAAGGCCGGCGAGCAGTTCGAGGTCACGGTGCCGACGCACGTCAGTGCGCTCGTGCAGTTCGAGTCCGGCCAGACGGCGCAGTGCCTGTTCTCCTTCGACTCCGCGATGCCGCGAACCCTGCTGGAGATCAACGGTACGACGGCCACGATGGTCGTGCCCGACCCAAACACCTTCGGCGGAGACGTGCAGATTCGCCGGCCTGGCAAGGAGCAGCAGATCGAGACGGTGGCGAGCACCACCGAGCTCTCGTCTCGCGGCACCGGGGTGCTGGAGATGTCCCGAGCGCTGCGCGAGGGACGACCGCACCGGGCGCAGGGGGCGCTGGCGTTCCACGTGCTCGACATCATGGTCTCGATCAGCGAGGCGGTGGAGTCCGGGTTCTGGACGAGCGTGGACAGCACGGTGGCGGTGGCGCCGACGCTGCCCGACGACTGGGATCCACAGGCGGCGACACTGTAGGTCGCTAGCGCGCGGTCACGTCGTTCACCGAGCGGAGGACGGGCGTCGCGGTGAGGGCGACCTCGTCGAGGGGTCCGGCGGACGTGACCTCGAAGGTGTGGGAGTCGCCAGGGAGCAGCGTGACCAGACAGCTGTCCACGCGCGCGGCGGAGTCGATGCGGTCCGGAAAGAGGGCCAGGTCCTTGACCAGGCCGGCGGCGGTTGCCGTCACCCGATAACCGCCTTCGCGGGCCGAGACCGTCACCTCCAGCGCCTCAGCGACCGGCGGGAGGCGGAGCTCGGTGTCTTCGACGAAGTACCAGTAGGCCGCTGCGGCGTCGGGAGCGAGCACCTGCAGGAACTCCTGGCGAGGGTCTCCGGCCACGGCCAGGTCGGAGTCCAGGGCCACGGTCACCGCCGACCTCGCCTCGACGTAGAAGGGCAGCCGCTGCTCGGCTAGCGCCTCGCCCGACTCCAGCGTGCTCCGGCGGGTGACGACCAGCTCTCCCGTCCACGCCTCGGGGGAGTCGTTGTGCGCGATCACCGTCGGCATTGCGGCACCGGCACCGGCCGGGCCGGCCTCGTCGGTGCGGGGCTGCACCGTGACCAGCCGGTCGGCGTAGACCCTGCGCAGCGCGTGCCACAGGGGTTTACGGATCCCGTGCCCGTCCACGGCCGCCCAAGAGATCACCGGCCAGTTGTCGTTCAGCTGCCAGACCACTGAACCGAAGTTGAGCGGATAGTGGCTCCGGAAATGCTCGATCCCGTACGCCACCGCCCGGGCCTGGTTGAGCGAGGTCAGCCAGTGCCAGTCATCCATCATGCCGACCGGATCGTTCGGCGAGAGCACGTCCCAATGCGGCAGGTGTTGCCCGAGCCCGCGCTCAAGCTTGCCGTTGCCGTCGGCGGCCTTTTGGTGCACCAGCATCTGCGGCCCGTACGGGTCGGCGGGCTCATCGTGTACGACCGAGGTCAGGGTCGACCAGGCCGGCGGGCCCTGGAACCCGAACTCGGAGACGAACCGCGCCGGGTAGTCGCGGTAGTGGCGATAGTCGATCTGGTTCCAGACGTCCCAGATGTGCATGGTGCCGTGTCGGGGGTCGTTGGGGTGGTGATACTTGGCGAACGACAGCGGGGACCCGTCGGTGTAGGCGGTCCGCGGGTCGAGCTCGGCCACCAGCGCGGGCAGCAGCTCGGTGTAGTAGCGGTCGCCCCAGCTGAGGCTGCCCAGCCGCATCCGCCAGCCCCACTCGACGTAGCCCCAGATGTTCTCGTTGTTGCCGTTCCAGACGGCCAGGCTGGCGTGCGCGCTCAGCCGGGTGATGGCCTGCCTCGCCTCGGCTTCCACCTCGCTCCACAGCGGCTCGTCCTCGCTGTAGGCGGCACAGGCAAACAGGAAGTCCTGCCAGACCAGCATGCCCAACTCGTCGCAGGCCGAGTAGAAGTCCTCGCTCTCGTAGATGCCGCCGCCCCAGACCCGTAGCAGGTTCATGCCCGCGTCCACCGCGTCGGTGATCGAGCTGCGGTAGGTTTGCGCGGTCAACCTGGTGAGCAGCGCGTCGTCGGGGATCCAGTTGGCGCCCTTGACGTAGATGGGTTCGTCGTTGACCGACAGCACGAACTCGCCACCGCGGGCGTCCGGTGCCGTGCTCAAGGTGATGTTGCGGAACCCGACGCGACCGCGCCAGATCTGCTGCAGCTGCTGGCCGTCGGTGAGCTCCACCGAGACGCCGTACAACGCCTGCTCGCCATGACCACGCGGCCACCACGGCGACACGTCCGGCACCCGTAGCTGCAGGGTCACCGCGGACTGACCGGGAGGCACCTCGGCGGTCGCGGTGGCTTCGGTGCCCTCCAGCTGTACGCGAACTCCGGTGCCGGCCGAGGCGTCGGCGGCCCACTCCAGCTCGACCGTGACGTCCAGCACGCCCTGGGTGCCGTCGAGCCCGGCGAGGGGGCGGACCGCGGCCAGCCGGACGTCGCTCCAAGACTCGACGCCGATCCACTTCCAGATGCCGGCGCCGGCGAGGTCGGGGCCCCAGTCCCAGCCATAGGCGCTGGCCATCTTGCGCAACCCGTTGAAGGGGTGGGCGTTCACGTGCGGCCGGTCGCCCAACTCTGCCGAGCGCCGTTCGGCAGAGTCCACCGGGGCCTCGAACGCCACCACCAGCTCGTTGCGGCCTTGCACCAGCAGGGAGGTGATGTCGAACCGGTAGCCGCGGTGCTGGTTGGCCGTCCGGGCGACCTCGGTGCCGTTGAGCGACACGGTGGCCACCGTGTCCAGCCCGTCGGCCACCAGGTCGTGTCGGGTCTCCGGGCCCGGCTGCCACTCGAAGCTCGCCCGATAGACCCAGTCGGTCCGTCCGATCCAGGCCAGCGCCGCCTCGTTGTCGCCGTCGAAGGGGTCTTCGATCAAGCCTGCGGTCAACAGATCAGTGTGCACCTCGCCCGGAACGGTGGCAGGCACCGGTGACGACGCCCACTCCGGCGCCGCTGGGCCCCGGGTGGCCGCCACGCTCCAGGTGACACCAGCCGTGCTGGTGATCGCGGTGCGGCGGGTGGCGCGGGAAGGAGTGGGGGTGTCGGCGGTCACAGCGGCACGCTACTTGACCGGTTCAGTGGCGGCAAGAGCGACCCGGCGCGAGCGACGAGCCCAGAGCTATCAGGCTCCGGGCTCGTCGATAGTGCGGTCGCGTTTGGGTCACAACACCCGGGGGTTGCTGCCCATTCGTCTCATCTGATCGGTGTAGGGCGCGCTGTGAGGATTCGGTGCATTGAGGGTGAGAAGGGTGAACCGGTCTCTTAGGCGCAGGGCCTTACGCAACCGGGAGAAGCGCTTGCTCATGTCACTCCTGAACGTTCTTGCACGATGAGTGTTCGGGGATGACGGCGATGTCTGCACCGCACCTTGACGCGGCGGTACTGGTAGTAACCAGGGACGCGGCACAGGTATTCCGCTGTCAAGAGATCGGGCACACGTTTCTGACCAGCGGGATCTGCAGCGGTGGGCCGCCTTGTGGCCCGAAGTGCTCCCGTCCCCTGTCGGGTCAGCGGTCTGCACGAAATACCACGCGCACGGCTGCCTGTCGGCCGGAACGAGGCAGTTTGGCCTGACGCGGGTGAGTTTCCGTGCAATCCTGCGGTCAGCCACCCGCAGCGCGTCCTGGTGTCGAAGCCAGCCACACTTGTTACCGACCAGTAGCATCCGCGGCTACGCTCGGGGAATGAGCACCGAGATCTATCGGCCGAGCGAGGAGCACGAGGCGGTTCGGGCGGCCGTACGTGAAGTGTGCGACGCCAAGGTCGCGCCCCGGGCGGCCGAGACCGACGAGCTGGCCGAGTTCCCCAGGGCATGCTACGAAGCGCTGGTGGCGGCGGACCTGCAGGCGGCGCACATCGGGGAGGAATACGGGGGAGTTGGTGCCGACGCACTGGCCACGGTGATCGTGATCGAGGAGATCGCTCGCGCCTGCGCCTCAACCTCACTGATCCCCTCGGTCAACAAGCTGGCTTCACTGGCTTGGATCCACTACGGGAGTGACCACCTCAAACGGACCTACCTGCCGCCGCTGGCCCGCGGCGAATCGATGGCGTCCTACTGCCTGTCCGAGTCCGAGTCGGGATCCGACGCGGCCAGCATGCGAACTCGGGCGGTGCGCGCCGGCGACGGCTACCTGCTGACTGGGGCCAAGCGGTGGATCACCAACGCCGGGGTGTCGGACTACTACACGGTCTTCGCCGTCACCGACCCGGAGCGTCGCACCCACGGCATCAGCGCCTTCCTGGTGGAGAAGACCGACCCCGGTGTGTCGTTTGGGCCTCCCGAGAAGAAGCTCGGCGTCAAAGGGTCGCCGACCTGCGAGGTCTATCTGGACGCGGTGCCGATCCCGGCCAACCGGCTGATCGGTGAGGAGGGCGCCGGTTTCGGCATCGCTATGAGGACCCTGGACCACACCCGGATCACCATCGCGGCCCAGGCGGTTGGCATCGCCCAGGGGGCGCTGGACTACGCCCTCGGCTACGTGCAGCAGCGACGGCAGTTCGGACGGGCGCTCGCGGAGTTCCAGGGGCTGCAGTTCATGCTGGCCGACATGGGCATGAAGCTCGAGGCGGCCCGGCAGCTGACGTACGCGGCGGCCGGCCGGTCCGAACGCGGTGACGCCGACCTCACCTACTTCGGCGCGGCCGCCAAGTGCTTCGCCTCCGACGTGGCCATGCAGGTCACCACCGATGCCGTCCAGCTGCTCGGCGGCTACGGCTACACCCGCGACTATCCGGTCGAGCGGATGATGCGGGACGCGAAGATCACCCAGATCTATGAGGGCACCAACCAGATCCAGCGGGTGGTGATCGCTCGCGAGCTGCTACGGCAGCGCTAGTCCGCCGCCGACCGGCGCAGACCTCAGTAGCTGCGGTGCCGCGGGCCGAGGTTGATCATGCAGCCGCCGGGCATCGGGTGGATCTCGAAGCCGTTGTCGAAGTCGAGTCGGTCGTCGGACTCCCTCGGATAGATCTCCTCCGGGATGGGATAGCTGCGCAGCTCCTGTCGAGTGGGGTTGGGCGGTACGGGCGGCGGCGCGGCGGGTCGGGTGCTGCTCGGCTTGACCGTACGCACGGCAGCGCGCAGCGGCTCACCGATCGGCACCTCGGCACCACAGGTGGCGCAGACCCGCCCGGTGCGGTTGACGCCCTCACACAGCCGGCATCGCCAGACTGGACCCAGCGGGTTCATCGGGGTGGTCGCCCGGTCAGCCTGCCGACGAGCTTGCCGACCAGACCACGAGTCGGTGCCGGCTCGGCCGGCCCGCCAACGGTCGGTGCGCTGTCGGTCGGGGGAGCCGCGGCGCTGCGGATCCGCAGTCCCTTGCCTCGGAGCGCACTCGAGGGCGCAGCTGCCGGCCCGGAGGGCGCCGCTGGGACTGCCCGTAGGCGTGCGGGCCGAGTTGCCGCCGGGGTGGACGGGCCGTCGCTGGGAAGTCGGATGCCCATCAGAGTGGCGTGCACCTGAGCGATGGTGGGGCGCTGGGTGGAGTCGGCGAGCAGCATCGCGTCGACCAGGTCGGCCAGTGCGGGCACGATGCCTGCCCGAGGGATGCGGAGGACTTCGCCGCTGCGTACGGCCACCGCGGGTTCGTGGTATCGAGCGGCGTCGAAGGGCGGCACCGCGCCGGTGAGGAACTCGGTGTAGATGAGTCCGAGCGCGAAGATGTCCGAGGCCACGCCGAGCTCACGGGGCTGCACACCGACGTCTTGGATATAGCCGAGCAGCTCGGGCGAGTAGTAGTTGATGGTGCCGACGATCTCCTCGAACGGCGGCGGGTTGCCGGCAATGTAGGAGCTGTCGAAGTCGATCAGCTTGCTGGTGTAGCCGAGCTCGGTGCGTTTGACCAAGATGTTGCTGGGCTTCAGGTCGCCGTGGACGATACGCAGATCGTGCAGGATCTTCAGGCTGTGCGCCACCGACTTCATCAGCACCAGCTGCGAGCGCACCCCCAAGGCGGCGATACCACCGGTCCCGAGGTCTTCGGCGTCCACCTTCTCCGTGACCTTGTAGTACTTCGCCCCCCAGCGGAAGAAGTCGAGCGTCACGATCAGGTTGCCACCGTAGGCCGACAGGGGAGCCAGCGCCTTCTGCATACCGCGGTGCTGGGCCTCGAACGTCGCACAGCGGGCCCGCTTCCGGGCCTTGGTCTTCTCGCTGCCCGGCGCGGCGTCGTCGGGGTAGGTGGGGCTGAGGAACTCCTTGATGAAGAGCTGGCGGCCGCCGCGTTCGGCGTAGGTCCATTTGCTCAAGCCGGCACCGACGACTTTGAAGTCCTCCAAGATGAGGTAGCCGTTGACGACGTCCCCGGCCTTCACGACGTCTCCTCTGCCGACGTCGCCCGGTCGTTGTCGGCGGCTTCGGCCTCGTCCGGCCCGCTCGCCGGCGGCACAACCTCACCCGGGGTCGTGGTCGAGGACGTGTCCGCGGCCTGGAGTGGTCCGTTGCCGTCGCTAACCTCCGGCTCCGGGTCGGGGGCGGCGTGCAGATAGCGCTCGTAGCCGGGCTGATAGCGGGTCCACAGCTGCTGGGTCTCATCGAGCTGGCGCTGTCGAAGGGTGGCCAGCTCCTGTTCTGCCCGTTGGACCGCTTGGGACAGCTCGTCGACGGGCCGGGTGAACTGTTGCTCGAGCTCGGCGACGCGCGGCGCGTACAAGGACTTCAGCTCATCGAGGTCGGCGCCCACGGCCATCACCGCCATGGCGGCATCGTCCCCGGTGATCGCGGCTATCTCGCGTTGAACCGTCTCAGACCACGCCCGAACGGTCCGGGTGGTCGGCAGCGGCGCGAGAACGAGGTGCTCGAAGTGCATCGGGGTGGGCACGTAGCCGAAGCAGCCATCGGTGGCACAAACCAGCAGGAACGGCGCCTCCAGCTCCACCCGGCGGTAGTTGACGTGGAACTCCGTGTCCGCCGACATCGCGTTGCTCACCACCGAGTCGCGGCGCAAGTTGGTCATGGCGTCGCTGGGGTCGCGCAGGTCGTCGGTCATCAGCTGGCGCGCACCACCCGGCTCGAACACGTAGGCCCGGGAGTCCCCTGCCCAGAACACGTGGCACAGCCAACGCGATCCACTGCGGTGGGTGCGTTGCAGGGCAATCGCTGCCATCGTGGTGGGCAGGGCGCGGAGCAGCCGGGACCGCAGTCCGCTCTTGGGCGCCTTGAGCTCGGTCAGGCGTTCCTGCAGAGCCTCCTGGACCGACCGACGGAGGTCTTCCGCGGCCGCTTCGCCCTTGAGGTTCCAATCCGGCACCAGCAGCTGGAGCATCCGCCGCTCGACCACGTCCCGGGCGATCCGCGACGCCAGGTAGGCACCGCTGCGTGGCCCGTCGTCGGTGTCGTAGACCGTGCCGCCGGCGCCACCCATCCCGTCGAACACGGCCAGCAGGCCTAGATCGGGGCCGTCGCGCAGGATCGGGTCGGAGTCCTCGCCGTGGTCCAGGATCTTGCCGAGGTTGAACCCGAACGAGACCGTCGGCCCCTGCGCCGGCACGTCGGCGCCGGCGCGGAGTGAAGAGGTCTCGCTCACACCGAGTTGCCGATGGAGTCGATGATGGTGCCGTAGTCCACCTCGGAGAGGCCGCCACCGGCCTGCGACGGGTTGTGCACGACGTTCTCCCAGACCGCCGAGATGTCGCTCCACCCGGGACCGTCAGGGGCGAACAGGATCAGCCGCTTCGAGCTCGAGCCCATCAGGCCCTGCTCGTCCTCCCAGAGGTCGGTGAGTGCGCTGAAGTCGGCTGGCACCCGGGACGCAAGGTCGGCGGGCACGACTGTGGGATCCAAGGGGTGGGCCGGCTGGTCGGTCCACACCACGATGACCTGCCGCCGGCGGTCCCCGGTGTTGGTCCACGGCGAGTTGACGGCCAGGGCCACCGCCTCCAGGCCGGACTCCGGGGCATCCCCGCCGCCCTGAGCGATCAGCCCGTTGACGAACTCGGAAAACCCGGCGCGGTCGGCTGGCAGCGTATAGAACGGGGACTCCTCCAGCGCGGCGGGGCCGTCTGCGACGAAGTCGCGGAAGGCGATCACCCGGACCCGCAGCTGTGCGACGTTCTTGCCCTTCTCGGTGAGGTTGGCCTGCACGTCGTCGTAGAAGCCGAGCGCGTTCGCCTTCACCGCGTCGATGATCGGGGTCATGCTGCCGGTCACGTCGATGCAGAACACGATGTCCACCGCGTAGCTCAAACCCCTGGGGGCCGCCAGGCTGGACTGAGCGGCGGCCGGCGCAGCGGGGGCCGGGGTCGTGCTGGCTCCGGCATCAGTCGGCTCCAACACCGGCCACTCTGCGGCCTCCGGTGAACCAGCCGCCGGCTCTTCCACTCTGGCGGCGTCGGGCTCGGTCGGCGATCCTGCTGCGGTCGTGTTCTCCGTCATGATTCTCCTTTGGACGAGGCCCTGACGGGAGCGAACACGTCAGGTGGTTTCGGGTCAGCCTCTGGTGGCGGCAAGATTACGCGACGCGGGCCTGCTGGGCAGCCTCGGGAGCCCCAGCCGCCGACGCAGCCGAGGCTAAGCCGATGACGGCGACCTGCGCGCCGCCGCCCGACCAGCAGCCTTCAGCGGGTGACCACGCCACAGCAGGCTCTGCTCGTCCAGGCGCCTCAGCAACGGGTCGCCCTCGGTCACGATCCGCTCGGCCAGGGCCACCGCCGCCGCCAGCCGGCCGTCGTCTAGCTGGGCAAAGGCGGGGGAGCGGCGACGGTCGAGTACGTCGTACCAGCAGCCACCGACGGCGTGGTCCAGAACTATCCGGCCGAAGCAGTGGTCGAGGGTGACCACCCAGCCGCCGGCGCGAGCCAGCCGTGGCAGGTCCTGCAGCACCAACGCCCGATAGCGGGCGAGCAGATTCGCGCGCTGTTGGGACACCCGGGTCGCGCTTGAGCCGCGAGCGCTACTGGGCATACTTCGACAGTTTGGAGGTGTCCCCCCGGGCGATGTCGCCGAACATGTCCTCGGCCTTGTCGTCGTTCCATAGCACCGCGGAGCCCGCCGGGGTGCTGGCGCTGGGGTTGGACACCGGCACGGTGAGGGTCAGGCCTTGATCGCCGGACACCTTGCGCATCGCCAGGGCCAGGGACACCATGTTCAAGAAGCTGGTGTCCTGCCCCAGCTTGAGCGACCTGGCCGTGGCGGTGCTTAGTCGCCAGTAGCGCACCGGGTTGAGCACCGAACCCGCCGAGAGGCCCTTCTCGGCCACCGCAGCCAGCATGGCGCGCTGCCGCTCGACCCGGCCGAGGTCGCCGCGCGGATCGGCTGAGCGCATGCGGACGTAGCCCAAGGCATTCGTCCCGTTGAGCGTCTGGCAGCCCTTGGGCAGGTCGATGTGGCTGTCTCGGTCCTTGATCGCCTGAGGTAGGCACATCTCGATGCCACCGACGGCGTCGATCACGTTGACGAACCCGCCGAAGCCCACCTCGAGATAGGCATCGATCCGCAGGCCGGTGTTGCGCTCGACCGTCTGCACCAGCAGCTCGGGCCCACCGAAGGCAAAGGCGGCGTTGATCTTGTTGCTGCCGTGCTTAGGAATCGGCACGTAGGAGTCCCGCGGAACCGAGATCAGGGCCGGCTTTCCCGAGTTGGGGATGTACAAAATCATCAGTGTGTCGGTGCGTTGGCCGGCGGAGTTGCCGGTGCCGAGCTTGCGGCGCTCGGCTGCGGTCAGTCCCTCCCGAGAGTCCGACCCGACCATCAGGAACGTGGTGCCAGGCTGGTCCGGCGGGCGGGTCCCGCTGGGTGCGTCGTCCACTCGCTGCACCTGACTCCAGGCGTAGGCCGGCACGGCCAACAGTCCGGCAAGGAAGAGCAGCAGCACCACAGCAAGCACGCTGAAGGTCCGGCGAACGGGGTGCCGCCTTCTGCGGCCCAAGGGCGGCGGCGGCAGCACGGGGACGGGCGCCTGCTGGGGCGGACCGTACGAAGCCGGTGATGACCGCGAAGGGGGCGGGGTGACTACTCGAGGCTGCTCTGCGGTGTCGCCGGGGTGCCGCCGGCCCGGTGGTGGCGACCCCGTGTCAACCGGGGCAGGTCGCATCACCTGGGTCGGCTCCGGCGGCGCGGACGGGCGAGGCTCGCGGCCATAGAGCCACTCGAGGTCGTCGTCGGCGGGGGCCATGCCGTCCAAGGTTAGCCCCATCTCGACGCAGCCGCCTCGGCGTGGCTGGCCCGTGACCGGCCGCTCACAAGGCGATACTGACTCGGACTCGGGGTCAGCTCCCTGCCCGTCCCTGCCCACGCCGCCACCAGAAAGGCACCAGGTGTCGAGTAGCACCGCAGACGACCTGCAGATTCCCGGCTCACCGCATGAGTCCGAACCGCACGTCGAGAGGCGCAGCGAGCGGATCAAGCTGCGTCGCGGTCTCACCTACCTGGGCATGACGTTGGTGGTGCCGGGCTCGGCCCACCTGGCCAGTGGCCACCGTCGCATCGGACGGCTGGCGATGGCGGTCTGGTCCGGAGTGTGGCTGCTGGTGCTGGCGCTGTGCGTGGTGGCCCTCCTCTCGCGCGGCACGGCGGTGGCACTGCTGACCTACGGGCCCACGCTGCGGGTCGTGCAGGTGGGGTTGGTCGTGCTGGGCGTCGCCTGGGGTGCGCTGTTGCTGGACGCGTGGCGGTTGTCCCGCCCACCGGAGCTGGCCCGACGGCACCGGGTCGGCTTCGCCCTGCTCAACTTGGCGGTGGTGGGTGGCGTCGTCGGTGGCCTGCTGTCCTCTGCCTCGATCGTCTCGGGCCAGCGCGACCTGATGGCGACCGTATTCGCCGGCGGTGGGGAAGCAGCGACCACTAACGGCCGGGTCAACATTTTGCTGCTCGGTGGCGACGCGGGCAAGGGTCGGGTGGGGCTGCGACCGGACAGCCTGACGGTGGCCAGCGTGGACGCCGATACCGGTCGTACGGTGCTGTTCAGCCTGCCGCGCAACCTCGAAAAGGCACCGTTTCCCCCGAGCTCGCCGATGCACCAGAAGTTTCCGCGTGGCTTCCGCTGCCCCGACCATGCCTGCATGCTGAACGCGGTCTATACCTACGCAGCCAGCCACAAGGAGCTCTACCCAGGCGTCAAGGACCCGGGTGCGCGGGCCACCGCGGAGGCTGTCGAGGGCATCACCGGGCTGAAGATCAACTACTACGTGCTGGTCGACCTGAAGGGCTTCGAGGCCCTGGTGGACGCCGTCGGCGGGATCAACCTCGACATCAGCCGCCGGGTGCCGATCGGGGGCGGCACCTCCAAGATCTACGGCTGGGTCGAGGCGGGGCGCAACGTCCACCTCGACGGCCACCACGCGCTCTGGTATGCCCGCTCGCGCGCCAGCGACTCCGACTATGCCCGGATCGCCCGGCAGAAGTGCGTGATGAGTGCGATGCTCAACCAGCTGGACCCGGTGACTGTGCTGACCAAGTTCAATCGGATCGCCGCGGCCGGCAAGGAGATTCTGGTGACCAACATCCCAACCGGCGACGTCAACACGATGCTCGAGCTGGCCATGAAGGCCAAGTCCAAGCCGATGGCCAGCCTCGCCTTCGTACCGCCGCTGATCAAGCCCGGCGACCCGAAGTTCGGGCTGATTCACCAAAAGGTGCAGGCCAAGATCGCGGCCGCGGAGGCTGCCGACCTTGCGAAGGCCGCTCCGCCGAGCCCGACGGCGTCGGCCGGCCCGAGCTCTCCCGGACCCGGCGCTCAGGCGAAGGCACGTGCCAACGCCAGAGCCAAGGCGAGTGCCAAGGCCAGGTCCGCCCAGGAGACCGACGACCTGGAGAACGTCTGCTCGGCCCGCTAGTTGGCCGCGCCGCGCCCGCCGACCCCAGGCAGAATGTGCGGGTGACGTCCCCGACCCTCCCAGCCCCACCTGAGCCGGCGCGCTCCTGGCCGGGGGTGAGCGTGGTGATGCCGGTCCGCAACGAGGAGCGGCACCTGGTGGCCTCAGTGCGCCGGGTGCTCGACCAGCACTACCAGGGCGACCTCGAGGTGGTCCTGGCTGTCGGGCCGAGCTCGGACCGGACTGCCGAGATTGCCGCCGAGCTGGCGCTCAAGGACCGCCGGCTGCGGGTGGTGGACAACCCAGTGGGGCGTACGCCGCACGCGCTCAACTTGTCGATCGCCGCCGCGCGGCACGACATCATCGTCCGGGTCGACGGCCACGGCGAGCTTGCCGACGGCTATCTCGAGCGGGCCGTCGAGCTGCTGGAGGAGACCGGGGCCGCCAACGTCGGTGGGGTGATGGACGCCCAAGGCCACACGCCGTTCGAGCAGGCGGTGGCGTGCGCGTACACCACCAAGCTGGGTCTGGGCGGCTCCAAGTTCCACCTGCAGAGCTCTCCACCGGGGCCGGCGGACACGGTATTCCTCGGGGCTTTCCGCAAGCGGGCGATCGCTGCGGTCGGCGGCTTCGACGAGACCCTGCACCGGGCCCAGGACTGGGAGCTCAACTACCGGCTGCGCCAGGCCGGTGAGACCATCTGGTTCTCCCCCGACCTGCGGGTGACCTACCGTCCCCGATCGTCGCTACGGGCGCTGGTGGCTCAGATGTATGAGACCGGCAAGTGGCGCCGCGAGGTCGTCCGGCGGCACCCAGAGACCGCCGATCGGCGCTATCTGGCGCCGCCCGTGGCCGTGGCCGCCATCGTGGTGGGCAGCGCGGCCGGGTTGCTGGGGCTGCGCGGGCCCAGCTGGCTGCGACTCGGGTTCGCCGCCCCTGCCGGCTACACCAGCGTGGTGCTGTTGGGTGGGCTGCTGGCACCACGGGATCTTCCGCCGGCGG
This sequence comes from Propionibacteriaceae bacterium, assembly GCA_035634295.1. GTDB lineage: Bacteria > Actinomycetota > Actinomycetes > Propionibacteriales > Propionibacteriaceae > Microlunatus. Next base: position 71,010 of record DASQDG010000053.1, read on the forward strand.
CCCGGCTGAGGTTGCCGCTGGTGCTCGCCGCCACGCACATGTCCTGGGGGACGGGGTTTCTGGTGGGTCTGCCTCGGCGCTGAGCGCGGATGGCGTCGAGGAGCTCGGCTTCTGATTTGGCTGGGCGGCCAGATGGTCACCGAAGGCGAGCCCCTGCAGGCTCCATCGCGCTGGGATTTCCGCAGAACGGCGGACACTATGCTGGCTTGGATTGGATGCCTCGCCGTCTCACGAGGCACCGGCTCTGCGGAAGAGGTCAGCATGACAGGTTCTGAGCGCGGGACCTGCCTGTGCGGTCACGAGCGGGTGGCGCACGAGCACTATCGGCGAGGGAGCGAGTGTGCCCTGTGTCCTGCCGGCGGTTGCTGGCGCTTTCGCACCGTCCCGGGGCTGTTGACTCGGCTGCGGCGCCACTTCGACTGACGTCGAGCCGTCGCTGCACGCCTGAGCGAGTCGTGCCTGCACGGTGACGCCGGTAGCTCATGTCAAGACCCTGCGGGCTCAAGATTGCCCGCAGCGATGGGCTGTTGGACTTGAGCGACTCCTGATGTTGCACGGCTCTTGGAGCCAACAGCAGGCAAAGGTTGACCGGCGAATCTCTGTGGGTGAGCAATTCCGACACTCCCACCCATCACGAAAGAAGAACCCCGTGATCGCCTTGCCCCCAACCGTGACCATCGTTGTGCCGGCCAAGAACGAGGCCGCCAACCTTCGCGAAGTCCTGCCGCTGTTGCCGCTGGACTACGAGATCGTGCTCGTAGATGGACACTCGGTGGACAACACCATCGAGGTCGCGCTCGAGTTGCGGCCCGACATCCGCATCGTCCAACAAACCCGTAAGGGCAAGGGCAACGCGCTGGCGGCGGGGTTTCTGGCCGCGACCGGGGATGTCGTGGTGATGTTTGACGCCGACGGCTCAGCGGACCCCCGCGAGATCCCGAAGTTCGTGCAGGCTGTCGTTGACGGCGCCGGCTACGCCAAGGGCTCGCGGTTCGCTCCCGGTGGTGGCAGCGAGGACATCACTGGGTTGCGCACGTGGGGCAACTCCTGGCTCAACTGGGTGGCCAACCGAGCCTTCGGCACTCGCTTCAGCGACCTTTGCTACGGCTACAACGCCTTTCGGCGGGACCTCGTCGACGTCCTCGACCTGCCGGCCCTCGACCTGGTGGCACCCACCGGGGAGATGCTGTGGGGCGACGGGTTCGAGATCGAGACGGTCATCAGCTGCCGGTTTGCGGCCGCGGAGATCGCCACCACTGAGGTGCCGAGCGTCGAGCTGGCGCGAATCCACGGCGAGAGCAACCTGCGCACCTTCCGGGACGGCACCCGTGTGCTGCGGACCATCGCGGCCGAGTATCGGCGGATGCGCACTGCTCGTCGGGCCGCAGTACCCGCCAGCACCACCTTCCGACCGGCGGTGTCCACCGAATCGATCCTCGACAGCGGCGACGGCCGCATGGTCGCCTAGCTCGCCGAGCAGGTGCCCTCCCCGGCCGGGCCTCTCAGCTGACCATCGGCCCACGCCCGAGCGGCGCGGGTCGATGGTGCGCTAACGCTCGACACGCTCGTCGTGGCCGATCCGCGTCAACCGTTCGGGGTCGTCGCCGCGTACGAGCACCGCCGACCCGCCGGACATCAGCGGCACCACCAGCCCGTCGCGAGTGCTGGACCAGGGCTCGCTGACCATCACCAGTCGACGGGCCGCCGGGAGGCCGGCGCCGGAGGCGCCACTCCCAGCGGCCACCGCGTCGAGCGAAACCAGGTCGGACTGGGTGAGCCGGCGGTGCGCGTCCACCCAGGCCGGCTCAGCGCCGGCGCGCGGGGTGGCGGAGTGCTGGTCGGGTTGCCCGCGAACCTCGACCGAGAAGTCGGCCAGCGGACTCGGCAGCGGCTCGGCGAAGCCCATACCCAAGGGGTGCAGCGAGCAGGCCAGCACGGCGTCGGCGTGCTGCAGGTCAGCGTCGCGCCAGTGGGGACCCAGCACGAGCAGGTCGGCCGGCGGACCCTCGGTCACACCCACCCGGATGGTGGCGCCCACCTGCCAGCCGGCCATAGTGACGACCAAACTCACCCAGTGACCGGGTGCGGAGCGCGCGAGCTCGAGGTCGATCACCGCGCCCGGTTCGAGCAGGTATTCGTCGACCAGCAGGTTGGACGTCTTGTCGACCCAGTTGAGGAACCCGGTCGCCGATAGCTCGGTCCGCTCGCCCGTTCCCAGGTCGTAGTAGGTGAGCAGCGGGGCGGCTCCGCCGCTGCGCACCCGTCGGCGCAGTTGGTCAGCGATCATGCCAGCGACCGGTGATGCGTGGGCGCACAAAAGTAAGCGCTCGATGCCTCCGGCAGGGCGGAAATGCGACCATCACACCATCGAGCGCTTAGTTCGGTGCGCCGGGACGCGTCAACGGGTCTTCCAGCGGAAGGCTCTCCAGCAGTCGGGTCAGATATTGGGCGGTGTCCTGCCAGCCGTGCACAGCGACGCACTCGACGCCCATCGCCTTGACGGGATAGTCGTTGCCGCCCTCGTCGAGCCGGTCGCCGACGAACAGCAGGTCGGAGAGCTCCAGCCCATAGATCCGGCACAGCTGGTCCACGCCGTAGGCCTTGTCGATCCCCAGCCGGGTGACGTCCACCGAGGTCGAGCCGCCGCTGCGCGGTTCCAGGTCGGGCAGCCGCTCGGCCGCGTACGCGCGCAGCGCCTCCTTCTTCTGCCCGTCCGGATCCCAGGCCAGCTTTACGTCCACCGGGGCGGACTGCCCGAGGGCGGAGAAGGTGATCTGGCTGCCGCGGTCCTCCAGCACCGGTCCCCAGGTCTCGGTCTCCCAGATTCCGAGCTGGCGCGCGCCTTCCTCCATCACGGTGAGCGCACGCTGCTTCTCGTCCTCGGTCAGATCCTCGGCATACTGCTGGACCCAGCCGTCGAGTCGGAACCACCGGTAGTACTGCGTACCGCAGGTCGGCATCAGGTGCAGCCGCTCCAGGTCCGCCGAAGAGTCCAGAGCGCTCAGCACTTGGTTCTGGAACTGCTCATAGCGCCCGCCCGAGATGATGCAGACATCAACCCTCTCCAGCAGCCGAGACAGCAGGGTCGCCATGATGGGGTCGAGACGTGACTTCGACACAGCCAAGGTGTCGTCGAGGTCGAACAGGATGACTTTCAAGGGCCGGCTTTCCGATGGGCGGACGGTGGTCCGGACACTCTAACGAGGCTGGCCGCTGGGGGCACGCTGCACCCGACCCGAGGAAGGTGCGGTCGTAGGCCGCTCACGTCGCCTACCCTTATCCGTCATGCGCTACGTGGTGATCATGGCGGGTGGGTCGGGCAAACGCCTCTGGCCGCTGTCACGTCGTGACATGCCCAAGCAGCTGCTCAAGGTCGTGGGCGGCAAGAGCCTGCTGCGGATCGCCTATGAGCGCCTCGAGGGCCTGGTACCGGCCGAACGGGTCCTGGTCTGCACCGGTGCCGACTATGCCGATGTGGTGCACGAGGAGCTGCCGGAGCTGGACCCGGCCAACGTGCTGGGCGAGCCGGAGGGCCGGGACTCGCTCAACGCGGTCGCCTGGCCTGCGGCGGTGCTGGCCTCCCGAGACCCCGACGCAGTGGTGGCGGTGGTGACTGCTGACCAGATCATGCATCCGGTGGAGAGCTTCCGCTCGGCTCTGGGGGAGGGCTTCGCCGTCGCTGAGCGCCACCCCGACGTGCTGGTGACCTTCGGGGTGGTGCCGACCTCGCCGCACACCGGCTACGGCTACCTGCAGCGCGGGGATGCGCTGGACGGCTCCGCCACCGTCAGCGAGGTCACCGCCTTCAAGGAGAAGCCGGACCGGGCCACCGCCGAGCACTATCTGACCTCTGGCGGCTTCTGGTGGAACTCCGGCATGTTCGTCTGGCAGGCGAGCACGCTGCTGGCGCAGCTGCGCATCCTGCTGCCCGCCACTCACTCCGCAGTGCTCGAGCTGGCCAGGCAGCCGGAGCGGCTGAGCGAGATCTATCCCACCCTGCACAAGACGAGCGTGGACTACGCGGTGATGGAGCCGGTGTCGCACGGCCAGGGCACCGCCCGGGTGGTCGCGGTGCGACTGCCGATCACCTGGCACGACGTCGGTGGGTTCGCCTCGCTCAGTGAGCAGCTGCCTCGCGACGGGGACGGCAACGCCACCTCGGGGGTGAACGTGCTGGTCGACGCCCACGACAATGTGGTGCTCAACCAGGCCGGGGACGGCCGGCTGGTCGCTGTCATCGGGTTGTCCGACACCGTGATCGTGCAGACCCCTCAGATCACCCTGGTCTGCCCGATCGGCGAGTCCGAGCGGATCAAGGAGCTGCTGGCCAGAGTCACCGATGAGCTCGGCCCGAGCTACGCCTGAGTCCCGAAGCGCTATTGGGCGTTGGGCTCGGGCGAGGCTTGGTAGGGGTACTGCTTCATGAAGTCGGCGACAACCGCTCCGCTGACCACGTTGCAGGCCTGCCGGACGCCCTGCTGTTTGGCGACGTCGGTCGGCGCATCGGGGTCGGCATACCAGTGCGCAAGCACGACATTCTTTCCGGCCGGGAACCCGGGACCGTCGGACTCCGACCAGGGAGCGGCGATGAACTTGTTCTCCGGGCGATAGCCCTCGTCCTTGAAAGTCTTGGAGATCCGCTCCAGCTCGGTGATCTGATCTGCCGGCATCGAGTCGCGATACCAGGCGATGGTGTAGCCGTGCTCCAGGTTGTGCACCAGGGTGCCAACGGCGGGCCGGTCCTCGGCGTTGTAGAAGCGCTTGGTGAATCCGGCCGGGGTGGCATAGTGCGGGCCCGAGTCCGGGGGCGACTGGGGGTACGGGATCTCGGTGCCCTCAGCCACGTGATCCTGGTTGCCGGTCGCCGCGTTCTTGGCCACCGGGTCGCAGCCGGCGGCCGCCGCGCTGACGCCAATCTCGCTGATGGTCCTTCGGCTCAGCCGGGCGTCGTTGACGAACAGGTACAGCGGGTAGGCCAGTAGCGCCAGGGCCAGCACCGAGCAGATGGCGAACAGGGTCAGGGTGCGTCGCCGCTGGTCCTTCTTGCGCGCGGCTTCGAAGGACGCCAGCCGATCTCGGCGGCTACCGGTCGCCGGCTCTGCTTTGGTCTTGCTCGAGGCCACGACGATCTCCTACGACTGAGGGGTTGAGCTCCTGTGCCGCTGCGCCCGACGCGGGGCGTCTCCCGGTCAAACGGACAAGGCCATCGAGTCTATCCCGGCCCGCACCGGATGCCCGTCACTCGGCCAGCGCCGCCGCGAGCACCCGGCGCAGCAGCGCCGCCTCGCCGCCGTCCAGACCGCTACCGGTGATTGCGGCCTCCACCCTGTCGGCCTCGGACGCGAGCGCCAGCAGCTCCTCATAGCGGTCGGCCTGCCCGGTCGCGCTCAGCACCGCAGCCAGCACCGCCTCGCGCGAGCCGTGGCGGAACAGGTCGGTGGCCTCATCACGGACGAGCATGGCCGCGCCGCGATCGCCGACACCCCCTAGAGCGGCCGGATCGTCGGGCAGCACAACGTCGGCCAGTCCGCGGACCACGGCCACCGGGCGGGCGGTGAGCTTGGACTTGACCAGATCCGCCGCGGCAGCCAGCTCGTCGGCCAGGGCCACCTGGGTCACCTGCAGCTCGTTGCCGTAGCCGTCGATCCGGCCGGCGTAGTGCTCGAAAACCTGGACGCCCGAGGCCCCGATCGCCTGGTCGGTCTGCCCGATCCGCCAGGCCCGACCGGCGGTGTCGGAGAGCACCACACCCAGGCGTCGACCGGTCAGCCTGGTGAGCCCACGCCGCAGCCGCGCGGCACTGGCGTCGGGGTCTAGCGGCAGCAGCAGCACCTGGTCGGGGGCGACATTGGAGTTGTCAACCCCGGCCGCGGCCAGCGTCAGCCCGTGCCGGGTGCGCACGATCCGGGTCGGCCCTCGCCGAGCCACCGTACGGATGCTCTCGGCCTCGATGGCCTGCTCGCGCTCGGCCGCGGGCCGATAGCGCCCCTCGGCCTTGCTGACGATCTTGGAGGTGACCACGACGATGTCGCCGTCGTCCAACGGGCCGGCGGGGTCGCTCGCCACCGCGGCCACGATCAGGCCGGGCAGGTCGGCGCCCGGCGAGATCTCGCCCAGTCCGGCGGGGGCGAAGATCGAGATCATTGCCGGACCGCCGACACGGCCGCAAGGACAAAGGCCGCGGTGACTGCGGGGGAGTGCATCAGGAGGTCCGTGACCGCAGTCGGCAGTCCAACGGCCTCGACCGACGCCGCGGAGCAGGCGTCGGCGGTGTGCATCACCCAGAGGTCCAGCACTCCGCCGGCCGAGCGCGCGCCGTAGTGTCGGCCGACAGCGGCGGCGTCCACCGCGACCCCGATAGCGGGCAGCAGCCGGTGCGCCATGCCCAGCACCGGCGCCCCGCCGAGGATGCCTGAGAAGCCGATCACCGGCGCCGGCGACGCCACCAGGGCAGCGCGCAGGTCCACGACAGCCAGGATCGGCCCGATCGACACCACCGGGTTGCTGGGCGCAACCAGGATCAGGTCGGCCGCAGTAAGGGCGTCAGCCAGCCCGGGAGCGGCTGCAGCGGCGTCGGCACCGACGGCAATGACCTCCAGAGCCTCGGGTCGGGCTCTCAGCCGCACCCAGTATTCCTGGAAGTGCACCGCGCGGCGCCCCGACGGCTCGCCTGCGTCGGCAATCACCACGTGGGTCTCCACCCGGTCATCCGACATCGGCACCAGGTGCAGCTCGGGGTCGTCGGCCAGCCACCTGCTGCACAGCGCCTCGGTCACGGCGGCCAGGCCATAGCCGGCGTCGAGCATCTGGGTCCGCACCAGGTGAGTGGCGAGATCGAGGTCGCCGAGGCCGAACCACGCCGGCTCGACGCCGTACGCCGCGAGCTCGTCCTTGACCCGCCAAGACTCCTCGGCGCGCCCCCACCCCCTGATCTGGTCGCTAGCGCCGCCCAGGGTGTACATCATCGTGTCCAGGTCGGGACAGATGCGCAGGCCGTGCAGGGTGATGTCGTCGGCGGTGTTGACGATGACGGTCAGCTGTGCCCGCGGGTAGGCGTGCCGGACGCCCGCGACGAATTTCGATCCGCCGACGCCGCCGGCCAGGACCACGATGCGCATCGAGCCAGTGTTTCAGCAGGGCCCGGTCCGCGTGTTCGGGGTGATCGGGCCCGCCCGGTTAGGCTGGCGGCGACGGACTCGCGCTGGACAATGAGGAGCGGACGTGGCTCAGACGAACAGCCTGCACACACTCCGAGAGCCGGCGGTGGTCGTGCTGCTCGTCGTCCTCGGTCTGCGGCTGCTGCTGGGGTTGGTGACTTTCCTGCTCCTGGCTCGGGGGGCCGGCGACGACACACTGGCCCACCTGTCGCGAGGCACCTACGGGGACAACCCGCTCGCACTCGCCTCGTTCAGCCTCGCCACAACCGTGCTGGACCTGCTGACCGCGCTGGTGCTGGTCGGCTTGGTCGCCAGCTGTGTGCTGTGGCGACCAACTCCGCACGCCCGTCAGCTGACCCTGGCCGCCCTTGTTCTGGTCTCGTTGGCCGTGGTGGTCGCCCTGGCTGCCGGGCTGATGTGGCTCACCGGCGTCGATCTGGGCATGGGGGCACTGGCCGACTTCGGGCGCCTGATGCTGGGGCTACCGCTGCTCGTGCTCGCTGCGCTGACCCTCGGCCGCCTGCTGCCCGCTACGGCCATCGATGCGGCAGCGAACCGACCCCGTGAGCTGTCGCAGGCCGACGGGACGCAACCTTCCTCGCCACCACCGGCTGAGCTGCCGGCCGCGCAGCCGTCCACCCAGCCGACCTGGCAGCCCGACGAGGCCGCGGGCGCGGCGTGGACGACGGCCGGCGACGCCGCCACCGGCGCGGCTGCCTCGGGGTGGGGGACGTCTGCCGAGCGGGGCGGCTGGGTCCCGCAGCCGACGAGCCAGCCGGCGCCGCCAGCTGCCGACGAGCACCCATGGCGCCCCCAGCCTTGACGGCGCTTGATCGGCGCCCAGTATCAGGTTCTGACTTGACTTGGGGCCATCGACAGGCATGTAATTTCATCATTGTTATTCGACGGTTTCCTGGTGGGGGCCAAACCGTCGGCCGTTTGCGACGCACTGGCCACGCCCGAGACCCGCGAAGTCTCAACGGACTGGCGAGCTGCAGATCCGGGTCGAGGAGGCTTACATGTATGAATTGCTGGAGACTGACGATGACGGCGCTCTGGGTTGGCAGGAACGAGCGCTGTGCGCGCAGACCGACCCCGAGTCCTTTTTCCCCGAGAAGGGTGGCTCGACCCGAGAGGCCAAGCGTGTGTGCCTCTCCTGCGACGTCCGCCATGAGTGCCTGGAGTACGCACTGGCCAACGACGAGCGCTTCGGCATCTGGGGAGGGCTGAGCGAGCGGGAGCGACGCAAGCTCAAGAAGCGCGCCTGATCGTCAGGGCTGTGGAGCACCCAGCTTCCGCGGCCTTTCGGGCCGTCCGAGGAGCGGGAATGGAGTCTGTCGCGCAGCCCGCGTAAAGTGAGGGCGCCCACCGGACCCCCTTCGGTTCCTACGATGAAGGGGGCCGAGAGTCCGTTGCCGGGGGTCGCGGACGGGGCCTGTGCACGCGATCGATCACGATTGAGCTATGTCGTACCGGTCGAGTCGCAGCTCGTCACTCCTCACGGAAGCGCAGTCCCGATGTCTTCAGATGCGGCGCCGCCCCGGGCTGCCGCGCCACCTCGGTCGGCAGCACCTCGCGCTCCTCTGGCCGACCGCTGGCGCCAGCTGGGTCTGCCCGAGGGGTCGAACGAGTGGGACCTGGAGGCGGTCGAGCCGTCTGCCGGCTCCTTCACCGAGGTCGACCCGTGGGGGTGGTTGGCCCCGGAGGACGGTGACGGCGAAGCCGTCGACACCTCCTCCTGTTCGGTGACCGCCGTCCTGGTGACCCGCGACGCCGCCCGCTGGCTACCCGAGACGCTGGCCGGGCTGGCCGCCCTGTCGCGTCGCCCCACCCGGCTGGTCGCCCTGGACGCCGCCAGCTCGGACGAGACTCCGCAGCTGCTCGAGGATGCCCGCAGCGCCGGGGTGCTGGACGCGGTCTACGTCGACGCAGCCGCCTGCGGATTCGGCGCGGCAGTCTCCTCGGCCCTGAGTCACGACCGGGACTGGGACGGCGAGGGGGAGCGAGACTCCGGCGACCCGGACTGGCTCTGGCTGCTGCATGACGACGCCGTTCCGGCCCCGGACGCGCTCGAGCGGTTGCTCACCCACGTCGTGCTGGATCCGGCGTTGGATGTCACCGGACCCAAGCTGCTGCTGCCCAGTCGGCCGAGAACCGCCGGACAGATCAGCGAGATCGGCGTCACCATTTCCGGCACCGGACGACGCGAGGTGCTGCTGGATGCCGGCGAGATCGACCAGGGTCAACGCGACCACCCGCGCCGTACACTCGGCGTCTCCACCTGCGGCATGCTCGTCCGGCGTGCCGTCTGGCATCAGCTCGGCGGCCTGGACCCCGATGTGCCGGTCTTCCGCGACGGCGTGGACTTCGGTTGGCGGGCGCACCTGGCCGGCTTCTCGGTGGTGACTACCCCGCGCGCGGAGTTCGTTCACCGGCACGTGAGTCGGGCCGGCCTGCGACCGTCGGGAGCCGGCGGGCGGCGACCGGAGGTGACCGACCGCTATCTCGGGATGCTGGTTGTGGCCGGGCACGCCTCTCGGCTCGGTCTTGGGCTGGTCTGGCTACGCCTGGTCTGGGGCTGCCTGCTGCGCGCCGTCGGCTACCTGTTCGGCAAGGCGCCGGCCCGTTCGGTCGATGAGCTGCTCGGCCTGGCTCGGTTCGTGGGCCGACCCGGTCGCCTGTTCGCCGTCCGCGGCCGGGTCGCCCGGCTGTCGCGAGCTCCCGGGACCCGAAAGGTGGTCCGCGGTCTGCGCCCCCGCTGGGGGGCCGGCCTTCGGGTGGCTGCGGAGGCGATTTCGGCCGCCATGGTCGACCGCTACCGCTCGGTCGCCGGGGAGCTGGAGTCGTCGTCGCTGGACGAGCTCACCGGCGACGACTTCAGTGCGGCGGCAGCCGACAAGCCGCAGCCGTGGCTGACCCCCATCGTGGTGGTCGCCCTGCTGTCGGTGCTGGGCTGCCTGGTGGCCGCGCGTTCGCTGCTGACGGCCGGGTCGCTGGTGGCTCCGACCCTGCTGCCGGCCCCGTCGAGCCTGACCGAGCTGTGGCGCTCGGTGTGGCAGCCGATCTATGGGGCGCCGGAGCAGATCGGCCCGCCGTGGCTGGCAGTGGTCGCGGTCGGCTCCACCGTGCTGGCCGGGCGCCCCGAGCTGCTGGTCACCCTGCTGCTCTGCGGCGTTGTGCCGCTGTCGCTGGTCGCCGTCTATCCGGTGGTGCGCCGGGCCGTCTCCGGGCGCCGGATGCGGCTGTGGGTGGCGGTCACCTACGCCTTGCTGCCGGTGCTGCTGGGAGGCACCAACCAGGGTCGACTGTCGCTCTGCGTGATGGCCATCGGCCTGCCGCTGCTGGTGCTGGCCGCCCGCGCGCTGGTGCTGCGGCGCCCTCGGACGCCGGAAGCCTGGCGCGGCGGCTGGGGCGCTGGCGCGGTGCTGGTCGTGCTGGGCGCCTTTGAGCCGTCGTTGATCCTCTTCGCCGGGGTGCTCGGGCTGCTGGGGGTGGTGTGGGTGAGACGCAGCCCGCGCAAGATCGGCCGGATCGGCATCGCGCTGCTGGTGCCGCTGGCGGTGCTGGCGCCTTGGTGGCCGAGCCTGATCGCCACACCCGGTCGGCTGTTCACCGGCCCCGACGCAGCACTGGGCGGCGTGGATGCTGCTCCGCAGTGGTGGCAGCTGCTGTTGGGCCGGGTGGGCGGTGGCGGGCTGCCGCCACTGTGGCTGGGGGCGGTCGTGTTCGGCACCATCTGGGTGGTGGCGCTGTACGGGCTGGGGCGTCGGCCGCGATCGCGCGCCCTGCTGGTCAGCTGGGTGGTGGCCGTGCTCGCGTTGGCCGCGGCGATCGCCCTGTCCCGGCTGGTGGTGTCGGTGCCGCCACTGGCCACCGAGGTTCGTCCCTGGGTGGGGGTCTACGAGCTGATCGGCTTCGCCGCCCTCGTGCTGGCGGGTGGCATCGGCGCCGACGGACTGGCCGGTGACCTGGCGCGGCGCAGCTTCGGTTGGCTGCAGCCGGCCTTCCTCGGAGCCGGGACGCTGGTGGGGTTGGTCAGCGTGCTTGCCGCCGGCTGGTGGCTGTGGGCCGGCGCCGCCGGACCGATTCAACGGGATCGGCTCGACGCGCTGCCGGCCTACGTGGTCGACGAGCTGCGGTCCCCGGCCGCCGTCCGGGTGTTGGCCATCAATCTGGAGAGCGAGCAGATCCGCTATGCCGTGGTGTCCGACGACCAGATCCGGTTGGGCGACGCCGACCGCGGCTTCGCCTTTGGCGGCTCGACCGCTGCCCGGACCGAGGTGACGGACCTGGTCGTGCGGCTGGTGGCCGGCACCGCCGACTCCGATCTCACCCCCGACCTGGCCAACCTCGGTGTGGGCCTGATCTGGGTGACCGGTGCGACCAAGGACGACTTGGCCCGCATCGACAACACCCCTGGCCTGGGGTCCGCCAGCGGCAACGACCGGAGCACGGTGTGGCAGCTGGTCCCCGACGTGTCCCGGGCCACGGTGGTCGAGCGCGACCGGCGCCGGCCGGTGGGCCCGCCGCCCGTCGCGCTGCCGCCGGGCGCAGGGGATCGTCTGCTCCGCCTTGGGGAACCGGCCGACCCGCGCTGGCAGGCCCACCTGAACGGAATGCGGCTGAGCCCGGTGACCGACGGCTGGCAGCAGGCATTCGTGGTCCCGGCGACGGGCGGCTCACTGACCTATGCGATGCCGACCAGCACGCGCTGGATGCTCCTGATCCAAGGTGTCCTGCTGCTGGTGACGGCGGTGCTCGCCGCGCCGGGCATCCGCCGGCCGGAGGTGCGTGACCCGGCTCGGTCGGCCCGGCGCGCGTCCGGCTTGGGCGGTGTGCTGCGGTGAGCTGGGCGATCGAGCCGCCGCGACGGAGGCGGCGTGGGCGGGGCATCTTGAGTGTGCTGCTCGCCCTGCTCGCCGTGGCCGGGCTGGCGGTCGGCGGCTACTATCTCCCGGCCCAGTCGGCCACCTTCGTCGCCACCGCGATCCCGACGGTCGGGCGTACCAGCACGGTGTGCACCGCCGCTGCCGCCGAGCGCGGCAGCCAGGCGAGCGTTGGTGCCGTCGTGACCCGGCGCGCACCCGGCCGCACGGGGACCCTGACGGTCGCGCCGTTGGGGCAGCCGCGGCCCACGCTGAAGCTGACAGACCAGGGGATCGGGCGGCTGCTGCCGGCTACAGCGCCCGTGGTGCTGCGGGCCGACGGCGTGATGGCCCGGGCCAGCAGCGGCGGGGTCTTCGGCATCGGCACCTCCGGCGCTCAGCGTGGGCTGATGGCGGCCGCTTGTGGGTTAGCCGGCACCGAGCATTGGTTCGTCGGCGTCGGTGCGGCGTCCACGGCCCGCAGCGATCTCATCCTGACCAATCCCGACGACTCCCTAGCCGAGGTGGACCTGACGTTCTTCGGGGCCAAGGGCGAGGTGGTCGTGCCCGGGAGCCCTGGTGTGGTGGTGCCGGCGCAGGGGTCGCGCAACCTCTCGCTGGAGTCCCTGTCTTCGATCGCCGGTCCGCTCAGCGTCTCGGTGACGGCCACCACCGGCCGGGTCGCCGCTGTCACCCGCGATCTGCGCAGCGCCGCCCTTACCCCAGCGGGCGCCGACTGGCACCGCAGTGCTGTGGCGCCGTCGACTTCGGTGGTCATCCCCGGCGTGCCCGCCGGCGAGGGGCCGCGACAGCTGTTGGTGGTCAACCCCGGCACCGGCCGAGCCCGCGTCCAGGTGCAGGCGTTGGCGCTGACCGGCCCGTTCGCCCCGGCCGGGGCGACCACCCTGGATGTCGCGCCCCGGAGCACCGCTGTCGTCGACCTTGCCCCCGGCCTGCTGGGCCAGGCCGCGGGCGTCGCACTGCGCAGCTCATCGCCGATCACCGGCTCGGTGCTCTCGACCAGTACGCGCCCGGGCGCCGCCGCCGACTTCGCGGTGCAGCCGGCCACCGGGCCGCTGGAGAGCACCGGGGTGGTGGCGCTGGCCACCATGGCCGGGGTGGACAGCGAGCTGGTGCTCAGCAATGGCACGGGTCGGGCCACGCTGGCCTCGCTGGAGGTGGTCGGCTACAACGGCGTGTCGCTGCACACCGACGAGGTTCTGCTGGGGCCGCACAGCACGTCCACCCGTCGGATCAACCAGGTCTCGCCGGCCTATCTCGAGGTGACCGTGCCCGACGGGTCAGCGGTCCGCGGCAGCGTGGTCTTCGACCAGCCCGAAGGCGGTGTCGCCGGCTTGTCGACCGTCGAGCTGACCTCACCCGACGTCGCGCAACGGGCTCAGAGCGCCAGTCCGGACCCGTCGGTGGGCCGCTGACCACGACGTTCACTCGTCCTCGTCGGCTCCGGCCCCCTCGGGGTCGATCTCGCTCACGCTGCGACCGGTGAGCGCGGCCAGCTGCTCCACCAGGGTGCGATAGACCAGGATCTGCAGCCCGCGGCGCGAGGTGGCGCGATGCTCCAACGGGCGCCGATAGGCCACCACCTGACTGGGGTGGTCGTCGTCACCGTCGAGGGCAGCCGCCAGCGGCACCTGGTCTCCCGACCACGGCGTCGCCAGGTAGGGCACGTCCTCGATGCCGAAAGTGACCCCGACCAGGGCGTCTGGACACTGACGCCCCACCCGCTCGACCGCTTCGGAGACGGTCTCGGCGAAGAAGTCGGCCTTGGAGGCCGGCCGCATTGGTCGGGCGGGCCGGCCGGTCAGCGGGTTGGGCAGGGCCAACGGCCCCCGGAGCCCACGCGAGTGGCGGTCCCGACGTCGGCTGGACATAGGCAGCACTGTAGCTGCCCTCGACCGCGCTGAGCCGGGTTCTGGCGGGCCGCGGGCGCTGTGGCAGGACACGCACGTCCTCCCACGCTCTGTCGGTCGCAGCCGGTAGCGTCACCGAGGTGAGATCGCGGCGGTGTTCACGAGCTGGCTGCTCCGCGTCCGCGGTGGCCACGTTGACCTATGTCTACTCCGACTCGACCGCCGTCGTCGGGCCGCTGGCCACCCAGGCCGAACCGCACTGCTACGACCTGTGTGCCAGCCACGCGAGCGCATTGTCGGTCCCTCTGGGCTGGGAGGTCATCCGGCTGGCCATCGATCCTGAGCCGCCGCCGAGCACAGACGATCTGTTAGCGCTCGCCGATGCGGTCCGTGAGGTGGGCCTCTCCTTTGACTCGATGCCCGACGGCCTGACCGACGGCAACTGGGCCCGCCCTCGACACCGTCCGCCGGGGATCGTCGAGTTGGGCCGCCGGGGTCACCTGACCGTGCTGGCCGACCCGGACGCCTGATCGGCGAGAGTCGACCCGGACGTACGCTCTGGTCGGGCGACTGCTTGCCGGAGTAGCCTGCCGACCGGAGGAGGTGTCTATGGCTGTCGAGCTCGCACCGGAGCTGTTGGAGATCCTGGCCTGCCCCAACTGTCACGGCTCGTTGGCGGTAGATCACGAGCGCGAGGAGCTGGTCTGCCTGGACGCCGACTGCGGCCTGGCCTACCCCGTACGCTCCGGGATCCCCGTGTTGCTGATCGACGAGGCCCGGCGACCGCAGGCGTCGCACGGCAGCAGCGCCGGCTCCGGTGAGCCGAGGCCAGCGCCCCCTGCTGACGCGAGCTGAGTGGGACGGTGTTCGACGAGACCTGGCTGGACGACCGACAGTCGCTGGCTGCCGCCGACCCGGTGCTGCGTCGGCTGGCTGAGGCCGGTGCCCGGTTGCGCCGCGAGAGCGAGGAGGCCCGCGAGCCGATCATCGGCTTGAACGATCTGGACCGCCCTCGGGCCGTCATCGCGGTGGGCCCCGAAGCGCGCTTCATCCGCTGCATGCTCGAGCCGGTCTGCCCGGTGCCCTTTGTGGCCTGGCCGGCGGCCGGACTGCCGGGCTGGGTCGGTGCCCTCGACCTGGTCGTGGTGCTGGCCAGCGCGTCGGCCTCGCCTGACCAGCTGGCCAGCGTGCACGAGGCCGTACGCCGTGGAAGCCAGGTGCTGATCGCCTGCCCCGAGAAGTCCTCGGTGGCTGACCAGGCCGCATCCCGCTCGACCACCCTGCTGCCCACCGCCACCGCCGATCCGCTGGCGGCCGCGATCGTGGTGCTCTCCAGCCTGCACCGGATGCAGCTCGGCCCGGAGGTGCGCCCGGACCTGGTCGCCGACGCGATGGACCGGGTGGCCGAGGACTGTTCCCCGTTCGCCGACCTGGCCTCGAACCCGGCCAAGGACCTGGCCCTATGCCTGGCCGATGCTCAGCCACTGGTCTGGGGCGGCTCGGTGATCGCCGCCCGAGCCAGCAGACGGCTGGCCGAGGCGCTGCGCGCAGCCAGCGGCCGGGCTGCGCTGGCCGCCGAGGGCCACGACCTGGTCCCGATCCTGGACGCCGCGGCCCCGAGGGACCCCTTCGCGGACCCCTTCGAGGACGTCTTGCCGTCGGACCGCCGGCCGTCGCTGGTCGTCTTGGACGACGGCAAGGGTGATGCCTTGGTGAATGCCGCTCAGACCCGCCTGCTGGCGGCGGCCGACCGCAACGACGTCCGGGTCTGCGTCGTCGCCCACCGCAGCGGGTCCGACGTAGAGCGCTACGCGACGTTGCTGCAGACCGGCATGTTCGCCTCGGTCTACTTCGCGGTGGGCCTCGGGCGGTACCTGGACTTGTGACGTTCGACGCTCTGAGAGGATGAGGCCGTGAGCACCGAGGGTGGGACCAAAGCAGTCATCGCCGCGCTGACGGCCAATATCTTCATCGCGGTGACCAAGTTTGCCGCCTGGGCCCTGACCGGTGCCTCGTCGATGCTGGCCGAGGCCATCCACTCGGTGGCTGACTCGGGCAACCAGGTGCTGCTGCTGGTTGGCGGCAAGCGAGCTCGGCGCACCGCGAGTTCTCAGCACCCGTTCGGCTATGGCCGAGAGCGCTACATCTTCGCTTTCATCGTGGCCATCGTGCTGTTCAGCGTCGGCGGGCTGTTCGCGCTGTACGAGGCCTTCCACAAGTACGAGGAGGTGCACGCCGGCAAGCCGAACGAGCTGATCGAGGGCCGCTGGTGGTGGGTGCCGTTGGTCGTGCTGGGGGCAGCCATCATCGCCGAGAGCTTCTCGTTCCGGACCGCCATCGTCGAGTCCAACAAGACCCGTGGAAAGCAGAAGTGGATGCGGTTCATCCGCTCGGCCAAGGCGCCCGAGCTGCCGGTGATCCTGCTCGAGGACCTTGCCGCGCTGCTCGGGCTGATCTTCGCGTTGTTCGGCGTCGGTCTCACGCTGCTGACTTCCAACGGAATCTGGGACGTCGTCGGCACGGCGATGATCGGGTTGTTGCTGGTGGCGGTGGCGGTGACCCTGGCAATCGAGACCAAGAGCCTGCTGCTCGGCGAGTCCGCCTCACCGGAAGCCATCGGCCGGATTCGGCTGGCGCTCAGCCGGACTTCCGGCGTCGAGCGGATCATCCACATGAAGACGCTGCACATGGGACCCGAGGAGGTGCTGGTCGCGGCCAAGATCGGCATCAGTCCGACGGAGTCAGCCGCGGAGGTGGCCGCCATCATCGACCGCGCCGAGGAGGGCATCCGGCAGGCAGAACCGGTGGTGACCTCGCTCTACCTGGAGCCGGACATCTACCGCGCGGACTACGTCGCGGCTGAGCGGCTCGAGCGGCCCGCCGCCGCCGGTCACTGACTCGGTGAACGCGACCGGTCGGCGGGTGCTGGTGCTCAACGGAGTCAACCTGGGCAGGCTGGGCACTCGCGAGCCCGACATCTACGGCCACACCACCCACACCGAACTGGCCGAGCGCTGCCTGCTGCGCGGCCACCAGCTCGGGTTGGCGGTGGAGGTGCGGCAGACCGACTCCGAGGTCGAGCTCATCGGCTGGCTGCACGAGGCGGCCGACAGCGGCATCCCGGTGGTGCTCAACCCCGGTGCGTGGAGCCACTACTCCCTCGCGCTGGCCGACGCGGTGGCGATGCGGACCGCCGACCTGATCGAGGTGCACATCTCCAACATCCACGCCCGAGAGGCCTTTCGGCACCACTCGGTGGTCAGTGCTAACGCCACCGGGGTGATCGCCGGTCTCGGGTTGGCCGGCTATGACGCGGCGCTGGGGTTTGTCGCTGCCGCCTCCTGATGTTGTTGGTGAGCGGCAGGCGCGTCCTCACTTTGGCCGCTCTCCGACGAGCCTCTAGGCTGAACCCATGGATTATCGCGTAGCAGACCTGAGCCTGGCCGAATACGGGCGCAAGGAGATCACCCTCGCAGAGCACGAGATGCCCGGACTGATGGCCATGCGCGCCCAGTACGGTGAGACCAAGCCGCTCAAGGGCGCCCGGATCGCCGGTTCGCTGCACATGACCATCCAGACCGCCGTGCTGATCGAGACCCTGGTCGACCTCGGGGCCGAGGTCCGCTGGGCCAGCTGCAACATCTTCTCCACCCAGGACCACGCCGCCGCCGCCGCCGTGGTCGGCCCCGGCGGCACCCCCGACGACCTGCAGGGCGTGCCGGTGTTCGCCTGGAAGGGCGAGTCGCTGGAGGAGTACTGGTGGTGTGCCGAGCAGATCCTGACCTGGCCCGAGGGTCAGCAACCCAACATGATCCTGGACGACGGCGGTGACGCCAGCCTGCTGGTGCACAAGGGCGTCGAGTTCCAGAAGGCCGGCAGCGTTCCCGAGGCGACCGAGGACGACCCGGAGGAGTTCACCTACATCCTGGCCGTGCTCCGCCGCACCTTGGCTGAGGGCCGCGACTGGACCGAGACCGCCAACTCAATCAAGGGCGTCACCGAGGAGACCACCACCGGCGTGCACCGGCTCTATGAGCTGAGCAACCTCGGTGGGCTGCTCTTCCCGGCCATCAACGTCAACGACTCCGTCACCAAGAGCAAGTTCGACAACAAGTACGGCTGCCGCCACTCCCTGATCGACGGGCTGAACCGGGCCACCGACGTGCTGATCGGCGGCAAGGTGGCCGTGGTCGCCGGCTACGGAGACGTGGGCAAGGGTTGTGCGGAGTCGCTGCGCGGCCAGGGCGCGCGGGTGATCGTCACCGAAGTGGACCCGATCTGCGCGCTGCAGGCCGCGATGGACGGCTACCAGGTGACCACGCTCGAGGACGTCCTCGAGATCGCCGACATCTTCGTCACCGCTACCGGCTGCTTCAAGGTGATCACGGCCGAGCAGATGGGCCGGATGCGCCACCAGGCGATCGTGGCCAACATCGGTCACTTCGACAACGAGATCGACATGGCCGGTCTGGAGAAGACGCCGGGCATCACCCGGATCAACATCAAGCCGCAGGTTGACAAGTGGGTCTTCGAGTCCGGGACCGACAACGAGCACGCCATCTTGGTGCTCAGCGAGGGCCGCCTGATGAACCTGGGCAACGCCACCGGCCACCCCAGTTTCGTGATGAGCAACTCCTTCACCAACCAGGTGCTGGCCCAGATCGAGCTCTTCACCCGTACGGCGGACTACCCGACCGGTGTCTACACGCTGCCCAAGCACCTGGACGAGATGGTCGCCCGGCTCCACCTGGAGGCGCTCGGCGTCAAGCTCACTGAGCTGACCGAGCGGCAAGCCGGCTACCTGGGCGTGCCGGTCGAGGGGCCGTACAAGCCCGCCCACTACCGCTACTGAGCATGCCGCTCTCCGCGCGTCGTGCGGAGCGCCAGCAGTGGGAACGGCAAAGGTAGCGCCGCGTGACCGTCTCTGCGTCCTCCACGCTGGTGGCTCTGGAGCATCGCACCACGTATCGTTTCGCGCGACCGGTCGGGATCGGGCCGCACCTCATCCGGTTGCGGCCCGCCCCGCACACCCGGACACCGATCCAGTCGTATTCCCTTCAGATCACGCCAACCGCTCAAATCAACTGGCAGCAGGACCCCTTCGGCAACCACCTCGCTCGCGCCGTTTTCACCCAGCCGGCAAGCGAGCTGGACGTCGTGGTCGGACTGGTGGCGGACCTGGCTCCGATCAACCCCTTTGACTTCTTCGTCGAGCCCTACGCAGCCAATTATCCGTTCAGCTATCCGCCGGAAGTGGCTGCTGACCTCGAGCCCTACCTGAGGCAGGGCGAGGATGCGGGCGGGCCCGTACTGTCCGACTGGCTCCGGGGGGTGACCGAGGTCGCTCAGCCAGGGCAGTCGATCGTGGGCTTCCTGGGAGCGCTCAACGCAGCAGTCTTCGGCGACGTCGGCTACTCGGTGCGGATGGAGACCGGCGTGCAGTCGCCGGACGAGACCCTGACCCGCCGCATCGGATCCTGCCGCGACTCGGCCTGGCTGCTGGTCACCGCCCTGCGCCACCTCGGGGTTGCCGCCCGCTTCGTCTCCGGCTACCTGGTGCAGCTCGCTCCCGACCGGCTCAACCCCGACGAGCCCACGGTCGACGGCGCGCCAGACGATGTCACCGACCTGCACGCCTGGGCGGAAGCGTACGTGCCGGGTGCCGGCTGGATCGGTCTGGACGCCACCTCGGCGTTGTTCGCCGGTGAGGGCCACATCCCGCTGTCGGCGACTCCGCACCCGTCCTCATCAGCGCCGATCTCCGGCGCCGTCGACCCGGTGGACGTCACCTTGGAGTTCTCCAACACCGTACGCCGACTCTCTCTCGACTCCTCGGTGGCCAGGCCCTACAGCGCCGCCCAGCGAGAGCGGCTGGACTTGCTCGGTCACGCGGTCGACGAGCGGCTGGCGGCGGCCGGGATCGAGCTCACCATGGGCGGTGAGCCCACCTTCGTCTCGCTGGACCACCCCGGCACCCCCGAGTGGACCGTGGCTGCGGATGGCCCGAACAAGCGGGAGCGTGCCGCGGCGCTGGCCACCGCCCTGGGCGAGCACTACGGTCACGGCGGCCTGGTGCAGCGCAGCCAGGGCAAGTGGTATCCCGGGGAACAGCTGCCGCGCTGGCAGATCGCCCTACTCTGGCGGCGCGACGCCTCGCCGCTGTGGCATAACTCCACCCTGTTGGCCGACCCTTGGGACGACGGCCAGCGGATGGTCGACGCTGAGGCCAAGGCCTCCGCCCTGGCCGCTGCGGTGACGGAGGAGCTGGGACTGCCGATCAGCCAGTGTTTGGCGACCTACGAGGACCCGATGGCGGCCCTGACCGCTGAGCTGCTGCGCCCGGACGGACCCCCACCGGGGGGGCCCGAGGTGACCGACGCCATCGCGCTGGCCGCACTGGACGGCGAGCAGCCGGTGACGGCCTGGACGCTGCCGCTGGTGGCCGACTGGTGGGGGGAGGGATGGGCCAGTCCTCTCTGGCGGATGCGCCGCGGCCGACTCGTCCTCGTCCCCGGGGACCTGCCGGCCGGGGCTCGGCTGCCGTTGGACTCGCTCAGCTGGCAGCCCCCGGACTACGCCGGCGAGCAGACGTCCACGGCCGCCGGCCCGCCGTTGGGCGACACCGCGGAAGGTCAGCCCTTTGCCGTGGTGGTGCCGGACGGGGTGCCTGCTCGAACGGCGCTGGTCATCGAGGCCCGTAACGGCTTCGTCTACGTCTACCTGCCGCCGTGCGAAAAGCTGGAAAAGTACGTCGAGCTCGTCGGGCTGATGGAGCGGACGGCGGCGGCCACCGGCACGCCGGTCGTGCTGGAAGGCTACGGTCCGCCGCCCGACCCCCGGCTCAACGTGTTGATGGTGACCCCGGATCCCGGGGTGATCGAGGTCAACCTGCAGCCCACGTCGAGTTGGCCCGAGCTGCGCGACCTGACCCGCGACCTCTACGCCCTGGCCGCCGAGCATCGGCTGACCGCGGAGACCTTCGCCCTCGACGGGCAGCACCGAGGCACCGGTGGCGGCAACCACATCACGATCGGCGGTGCCGACCCCGACAGGTCGCCGATGCTGCGCCGACCCGACCTGCTGGTCAGCCTGCTGACCTATTTCCAGCACCACCCGGCGTTGTCGTACCTGTTCTCCGGGCGCTTCGTCGGCCCCAGCAGCCAGGCGCCGCGGGTGGACGAGAGCCGGCCCGAGACCCTCTACGAGCTGGAGATCGCCTTCGCCGAGATCGAGCGGATGAGCCCGAACGACGCGCGCCCCTGGGCCGTCGACCGGGCGCTGCGCGACTTGCTGTGCGACCTCACCGGCAACACCCACCGCTCCGAGTTCTGCATCGACAAGCTGTATCACCCTGACACTCCGCGAGGGCGGCTGGGACTGCTCGAGCTGCGCGGCTTCGAGATGCCGCCGCATCCCGAGATGGCGTTGGTGCAGGCGCTGCTGGTCAGAGCGCTGATCGCGCGGTTCGCCGAGGCTCCGTACTCGGCCCCGCTGGTGCGCTGGGGCTCTCGACTGCATGAGCGCTACCTGCTGCCGCACTTCCTGGCCGCCGACCTGACCGAGGTGGTCGCCGACCTCCGGGCGCACGGCATCGCCTTTGAGCTGGGCTGGCTGACGGCCTTTGCGGAGTTCCGCTTCCCGACGATTGGCCGCAGCCTGATCGGTGACACCGAGCTCGAGCTGCGGACCGCGATCGAGCCCTGGCACGTGCTCGCTGAGGACGCCTCATCCGGTGCCACCTCGCGCTACGTGGACTCCTCGACAGAGCGGCTCCAGGTGCGCCTGGACGGCTTCGTCCCAGGCCGGCAGCTGCTGGCCTGCAACGGTGTCGCGGTGCCGCTGACCCCGACGGACACGCCGGGACGCTTCGTCGCGGGTGTCCGGTATCGAGCCTGGTCGCCGCCCTCGGCACGGCACCCCACGCTGGCCGTCGACGCACCGCTGCGCTTCGACCTGGTGGACCGGGCCAACCGGGTCAGCCTGGGTGGGGCCACCTACCACGTGGTGCATCCTGGCGGCCGGATCTACACCAGTCCGCCGGTCAACGCCGCCGAGGCGGGGTCTCGACGAGCCAGCCGGTTCGAGGCCGGCGCCAGCACTGCCGGAGAGATCGACGTCGAGGCCCTGGTCGAGCAGCTGCACTGGCGGACGCTGGGTGCCGACGACTGCCCGCTGACGCTGGACCTGCGACGGCGCCTGCCCCGGAGCTGGGGTCTCGGATGAGCGTCCTCAGCCGCTATCTGGCCGAGGCGGGCCAGCCGAGCATGTTCGAGCACGATCTGGGCTTCGACGAGCTGGCCGCTCCGAACGGCACCGCCCGGGACAGCTGGACCCCGCTGCTCAACGGACTTGAACAGTTCGCCGACTCCGACCTGGCCCGGGTGCAGCGCGAGGTGGCCCGTCTGCTCGAGGACGACGGCGTGACGTACACCCCGAGCCCGGCATCGTCGGTCTCGATCGCGGAGTCGGCTGACCGGCGCGGCGACTACGCCCTGGCCAACCCTCGGCCGTGGCTGCTCGACCCGTTGCCGCTGGTGCTCGATGCCAGCGAGTGGGCCGGGCTGGAGGTCGGCGTCGTGCAGCGCGCCGAGCTGCTGGCGGCGATCCTGGCCGACCTCTACGGCGCCCAACGGCTGCTGGCGACCCAACAGCTGCCGCCGTCGGCAGTGCTGGACCATGACGAGTTCCTGCGGCCACTGGTCGGCATGACCACGCTCGCCAACCAGCGACCGTTCCTGCTGGCCGCCGACCTCGGGCGCGACGGCAGCGGTCGGTGGAAGGTGATGGCCGACCGCGCTCAGGCCCCGTCCGGAGCCGGCTATGCCATGCAGAACCGGCGGGTGGTGTCGCGGGTGATGCCGGAGCTCTACCACGACGCCCACCTCTATCGGCTGACCCCGTTCTTCCACGCCATGCGGATGGGCCTGGTCGACGCTGCCCCGCGCGGCGTCGAGGACCCTCGAGTGGTGGTGCTGAGTCCCGGGCCCCTGTCGGAGACCGCCTTCGACCAGGCGTTCGTGGCCTCTCTGCTGGGCTTCCCGCTGGTGGAGGGGAGCGACCTCGCCGTACGCGACGGGCGGGTCTGGCTGCGTACCCTCGGCAAGATGGAGCAGGTCGACGTGATCCTGCGCCGGGTGGACTCGACCTGGTCCGATCCGCTCGAGCTGCGGGCGGGCTCACGGCTGGGGGTGGCCGGTCTGGTGACCGCGGTCCGCCAGGGGACGGTCAGCGTGGTCAACAACCTCGGTTCTGGGGTGCTGGAGAACCCGGCGCTGCTGCCCTACCTGCCTGAGCTCTGCCAGCGGCTGCTCGGCGAGCCGCTGCGGCTGCCCTCGGTCGACACCTGGTGGTGCGGCGACGAGGCCTCCTTGAGCCACGTGCTCACTCATCTCGGCTCGTTGGTGATCCGGCCGATCAGCCGCAACGCGGGCCGCAGCGTGGTCGGCTCAGCCTTGACCGCATTGCAGCGGGAGGACCTGGCCGCGATGATCTCAGCCGCGCCGCACAGGTTCGTGGGCCAAGAGCTGCTCCGGCTCTCCTCGGCACCGAGCAGCGAGCGCGACCGGCTGGTGCGTCGGAACGTGGTTCTGCGCAGCTTCGCTGTGCAGTCCGGCGGCTCCTACTCCGCGATGCCCGGAGGTCTGGCCCGGGTCACCGACACGATCCGGCGCGCCGGTGACGTGCTGGTGACCCCACCCGACGGCGGCCTGGCCAAGGACGTTTGGGTGGTCAGCCGGGACGCCATCGCAGCCACGTCGCTCACCCAGCCTCGGCCGTCAGACAGAACCTCAGCAGCGGCGGCCGTTCCTGTGCCGGCTCCGTTCACCGCCATGGTGCCCAGGGTGCTGAGTGACCTCTTCTGGTTCGGACGCTATGCGGAGCGGGCTGAGGACCTCCTGCGACTCGTGCTGGCCACACGGACTGTGGCGATCGAGACCGACGTCGACCTGGGCAACGGACGAGCCCTGCAGGTGCTGTTGCAGGCGATCACCCACACCAGCACGGCCTATCCGGGGTTCACCGGCGGCGACGCGGTCGCGATGTTGCCGGAGCTGCGCAGCATGTTGCTGGACCGTCGTCGGTTGGGCAGTGTGTCGCAGGCCTTGGCGTCTTTGTCGCGGGCCGCCCAGGGCGTGCGCGACCAGCTCTCGGCGGACGTGTTCGTGGTGCTCGCCGACATCGACCGAGCCCTGAGCGGGCTGAGCACCGCCCCGTACGACCAGGGACTGCAGCTGTCGGTGACCAGTGAGCGGGTGCTGTCGGGGCTGCTGGCGCTGGCAGGCATCGTCAGCGAGAACATGGTCCGCGACCCCGGGTGGTATCTGCTGGACACCGGCCGTGGGCTGGAGCGGGCCTTGCAGCTGGTCAGCATGCTCAAGGTCACCCTGGTGGAGGTCCGCGCGCCGGAGATCGACGCGATGGTGGTGGAGGCGGTAATGACCGCGGCCGAGTCGATTGTGACGTTCCGCCGCCGCTACCACGGTCGCGCCGGCACGGATGCGGTGATCGAGCTGCTGGTGGTCGACTCCCACAACCCGCGGTCGGTGGCCTACCAGCTGAACCGGATTCGGGCCGACCTCCAGGCGCTGCCAAACGCCTCGGCCACCTCTCGTCCGCTGCGCCTGGTCGACTCCATCAGCGATACCATCCGGGCCGCAGACCTGGCCGGGCTGGTGCAGGACGACCGGAGCGAACGGCAGTCGCTGCAGGTGTTTCTGGAGGGCCTGCAGGGTCAGTTGCAGGCGCTATCCCAGGCGGTCGACTCGCAGTATCTCCAGTTGCCGCCGTCGCCTCAGCCGCTGTGGCGCTCGAGCTCCAACAAGGGCGGCCTGTCGTGAGGAGGCGTACATGACCAGGTATCGGATCGAACACTCCACCACCTACACCTACGACGCCGACGTCACCGGCAGCTACGGCACCTTTCACCTGCGGCCACGCGACGAGCCGTGGCAGTCGTGCCTGTCACACGAGGTGGTGATCACCCCGGAGCCGGCCGACCTGTTCCGCCACCAGGACATGTACGGCAACACCAAGACCTATTTCCATGTGGTCGAGCCACACACCGAGCTCAAGGTGACGGCCATCAACACCGTCGAGGTGCGAGCGCGTGACTACGATCCGGACCTGATGGCTGTGCCCTGGGAGCAGACGCGCCCTCGGCTGCGGCCCGACCAGCCCGACGCCTGGCTGGCCACGGACTTCACCTTCGCGTCTCCGATGGTCGACGTGCCGGCGGAGGCGCGCGCGTACGCCGAGGAGTCGTTTCGTCCCGGGCGAGGGATTGCCGAGGCCGTGACGGACCTGATGCACCGGGTCTACCGAGACTTCACCTACAAGTCGGGCTCGACCACGGTGAGCACCCGAGTGGGCGAGCTGCTGCAGCGCCGGACCGGGGTATGCCAGGACTTCACCCACGTGATGGTCTCCTCCTTGCGCAGCCTAGGGCTGGCTGGGCGCTACGTCAGCGGGTATCTGGCGACTCGGCCGCCGCCGGGAAAGCCTCGGGTTGTCGGCGCCGACGCAAGCCACGCCTGGGTGGGCTGCTGGATTCCCGGGGCTGGCTGGCTCTACCTGGACCCGACCAACGACCGGCTGGCCGACGAGTCCCACGCCACCGTCGCCTGGGGCCGCGACTATGCCGACGTCACCCCGGTCAAGGGCGTGATCTTCACCGAATCCAAGAGCTCGGTGATGAAGGTGAGCGTGGACATGGCACCGGCCGAGGAGACCTCCGCGCTTTTGTAAGCGCTCGATGTCCGCCAAGGCGTTCGAGCAGGGGGATTTCCACATCGAGCGCTAACTTTCGGGCGCCATCCACAAGTTGCGGTGAAGCCCGCGCCTCGGGAACCGAACGGCCCAGGCTCCAGTCATGCGTGAACCCGTCGATCTGGTCCAAGCGCTGACCCGTGGCCAGGGCGTGATCCTGCTTCGTGAACACCCTGAACTCATCGACGTGGTCAAGCGACGGGTGGCCTGCGGACAACTGGTGACCGTGCTGCCGGGGGTTTACGTGCCGGCTGAGCACGCCGATGACCTAGGGGTGCGGCTTCGGGCTGCCGCCCGTTGGGACCCGGATGCGGTGCTGCTAGGCCGCGCGGCCGCGCGACTCTCCTTCTGGCCAGGCGTCACAGTGGACCGGGTGGAACTGGCCGTTCGCAACCAGAGGCGGCCTCAGCGGGGATTCGCATTCAGCCGACGGCGGATCCCACCGGAGCTGGTGAGCAGCCGGCACGGCATCCGTCACACGAGCCCTTCGCTGACGGCCCTTGACTTGTCCGACCTTGATCACACCGACGCCATCGACACCGCTTTGCGGACCAGGGCTGTGACGCTGGACTCCTTGCACGAGGCGTTGCGGCTGTCGCCCTACCGACGGGGCAACGGCGAACGCCGACGTGTCCTGCTGGACTCCAGGGCCGAACCCTGGTCCCGGGCTGAACGGCTAGGCCACCGCCTCCTGCGACGAGACGGGATCACCGGCTGGAAGGCCAATGTGCCCGTCTATCACCTCGGCTTCCTCTACTACATCGACATCGCCTTCGAGGCGTTCAAACTGGCAGTCGAGATCGACGGCCGCTTTCACGAGAATGATCCGGCCGTGTTCGAAGCGGACCGCTGGCGACAGAACGCCCTGGCCCTGAGCGGTTGGCTGGTGCTGCGGTTCACCTGGCCGATGCTGCGCGACCACCCGGAGCATTTTGTCCAGACGGTCCGTCGAGGGATCGCTGAGCGCACCAAAGCGAGCGCAAGAACGGCCGAACGTGGACTTGAGCGTCGTTGAGGCCCGTCGAGCGCTTAGTTTCGGGCGCCCCGCGGCACTTCGAAGGCCACTAGCGAGGCCCGGGCCGGGCTCGCTTCGGCCCAGGGCCCGGGAAAGGTGAGCACCGCCAGGGCCGCCGTCGGATAACCGTGATCAATCGCTGCCCAGGCAGCCGAACCGGCCGTGCGCGCCCCTAGCAGGTTGACGAGCTCGGGAACCCCCGGGCTGTGCCCGACCAGCATCGCGGTCCTCGCCGTCTGCGGGAGCGCACGGACCACCGCGACCAAGGCGTCAACCTCCGCGGCGTAGATCTCATCGAGATAGCGCACCTCTTTGGCTCGCGCGCCAGCCGTCAACGCCCGATCCCAGGTCTCCCGGGTCCGCGTGGCGGTGGAGCAGACGACGAGGTCGGGAACCAACCCGTGGTCGACCAGCACCGCCCCGACGGCGTCGGCGTCAGCTCGGCCACGCCGGTTGAGCGGACGTTCGTGGTCAGCCTCTCCCACGTCCCAGTCGGACTTCGCGTGCCGCAACAGCAGCAGGACCCGCTGGTCTGGCGAAGGCGTGAGCTGCCAGCTGCTAGGAGTTCCCGTCCTTGTCACCGCTGCCGTCCCCGTCTCGAAAGCCCTCCCAGATCTTCTTGCACTCGGGGCAGACCGGGAAGCGCTGGGGGTCCCGACTCGGCACCCACACCTTGCCGCACAGCGCGACCACCGGAGTGCCCATCACCATCGCCTCGGTCAGCTTGTCCTTGGGGACGAAGTGCGAGAAACGCTCGTGATCGCCCTCGTCGAGGCGATAGTCGGTGCGCTCGTCGAGAATCGTCTCGGCACCCGGACTCAGTTGCTGCTGGCTCACGTCGGCCAGTCTATGACGGCGCGCACGGGCTGGTAAGGCCACCGCCGACAGGCCGCAGTAGCCAGATTGACCTCATGTGGGGTTGAGGTGGTGGACTGGGTCGCCGTGTCCACCTCCGCCCCCGTCATATCCCGACGCGCCCTGACCATCGGGATGTGCACGGCGGTCGTAGCCATCGCGTTCGAGTCGATCGCCGTGGCGACCGCGCTGCCGGCAGCGGCCTCGGAGCTCAACGGGCTGCGCTACTACGCCTGGGCCTTCTCCACACTGCAGGTCGGCACCCTCCTGGCCACGGTGGCCACCGGCCGGCTGGCCGACCGCATCGGCCCGGCCCGGCCGATGCTTGTCGGCATGGCCGTGTTCTGCGTCGGCCTGGTGGTCGCGGCCACGTCGGCCACCATGCTTCAGCTCATCGTCGGTCGGTTCGTCCAGGGTCTGGGCAGCGGGACGATGGGGGTCGCCGTCTCGGTCTGCATCGCTCGGGTGTTCGAGCCGCGGGAGAGACCGAGGATGTTCTCCTACATCTCCATGGCCTGGATGCTGCCGGCGTTCTTCGGTCCGCCGGTGTCGGCATGGCTGACCGCGCAGCTTGGCTGGCCCTGGGTTTTCTGGGCAGTCTTGCCCCTGGTCGCGTTCGCCGCGGTGATGGTCGGGCCCTCGCTGCGAACGATGATGCAGCTGCCCGACCCGATCAGCGGTACGGCGGGCAGCCGCCCGCCGGCGGCCATGTGGGCAGCGGCGCTGGCGGCGGCCGCCGTCGTGTCCCTGCAGATAGCTGGCCAGCGGCTGGACTGGCTGTCGCTGCCGCTGTTGGTGGCCGGCGTCACGCTGCTGCTGGTCAGTCTGCCCAATCTGATGCCCGTCGGCTTCTTCCGATTCGGCGCCGGGCTGCCGTCCGTGGTGGTCGTACGCGGACTCATCGCCGGCGCCTTCTTCGGAGCAGAGGCCTTCATTCCGCTGATGCTGGTTGAGCAGCGCGGGCTGTCGCTGGTGCTCGGCGGAGTGGTGTTGACGGTGGGCTCGATCGGCTGGACCACCGGCTCGTGGCTGCAGTCCCGCCCTGGGCTGCGGCTGCGCAGGGACCGGATCATCACTGTCGGTGCCTCACTGGTGGCGCTCGGGCTGTCGGTGGCGGTGCTCACCGCCGGCGTTGCCTCGGTGTGGGTGGGCTTGATCGGGGTGAGTTGGGTGCTCGCCGGTCTCGGCATGGGTTTGGCGTTCTCGAGCACCTCGGTCGCGGCCATGTCGCTTTCCCCGGCCGCCGAACAGGGACGCAACTCGTCCTCGCTCGCGCTGGGGGAGGCTCTCGGCGGCAGCCTGCTGGTCGGCCTCAGCGGGTCGATCTTCGCCTCGCTGCACCCGTCTGGTCAGCTGCCGATCACCTTCGGCTCGGTGATGGCGGCGATGTGCCTGCTCGCCGCCCTCGGCGCCCTGCTGTCCCTGCGAATCGGTCGACTGCCCAACGAGCTGAGCGCCTGAGCCGCGAGTGTGGCGGGCCGTCCTGTCGGTCGAGCCATCTACACTCTGGCCGGTGACTGTGCCGCCACCGATCACCAGCACCGGGCTGCCACCGGCGTTCCCCGACCGGGCCGCCTGGGGCACCGCGCGGCAGTTGCGAGCCTGGCAGCGGGCGGCCCTCGAGCAATATTTCGCCTCCTCAGCGCGGGACTTTTTGGCCGTGGCCACGCCGGGGGCCGGCAAGACGTCGTTCGCTCTCACGCTGGCCGCCAACCTGCTGTCGCGGCGCCAGATCGACCGCATCATCATCGTGGCGCCCACCGAGCACCTCAAGACCCAGTGGGCTGAGGCAGCGGACAAGATCAACCTGGCGATAGACCCGAACTTCGGGGTGAAGCAGGGGCGCACCAGCCGGGACTTCGTTGGCATCGCGCTGACCTACGCCGGGGTGGCGGTCAACCCCCTGGCCCTACGGATCCGGACGGAGGCGCGCAAGACCCTGGTCATCCTCGACGAGGTCCACCACGCCGGCGATGCGCTGAGCTGGGGAGAGGCCGTCCGCGAGGCGTTCGAGCCAGCCACCCGCCGGCTGATGTTGACCGGCACGCCGTTTCGTTCCGACACCAACCCGATCCCGTTCGTGCGCTACCTCCCCGACGGCGCCGGGATGCTGCGCTCCACCGCCGACTACTCCTACGGCTACGCGCAGGCGCTGGCCGACCAGATCGTGCGGCCGGTGCTCTTCCTGGCCTACTCCGGGGACCTGCACTGGCGGACCAGCGCCGGCGACGAGGTGGCGGCCCGGCTCGGAGAGCCGATGACCAAGGACCTGGCCGGTCAGGCCCTGCGGACGGCGTTGGACCCGCAGGGCTCCTGGATCCCGGCGGTTCTGCAAGCGGCGGACACCCGGCTGAGTGAGGTGCGCGGCCACGTACCTGATGCGGCCGGGCTGGTGATCGCGTCGGACCAGACAGCGGCCCGGGCATACGCGGCCATCCTGGGTCAGATAACCGGGCGCAAGCCGGTATTGGTGCTCAGCGAGGAGGCCCGGTCGAGTCGCAAGATCGCCCGGTTCGCCACCTCCGACGACCGCTGGATGGTGGCGGTGCGGATGGTGTCCGAGGGCGTCGACGTCCCCCGGCTCGCGGTCGGGGTGTACGCCACGTCGACGGCGACGCCGCTGTTCTTCGCCCAGGCCGTCGGGAGGTTCGTCCGCGCCCGCGCACGGGGCGAGACCGCATCGGTGTTCGTGCCCAGCATTACTCCGCTGCTGCGGTACGCCGCCGAGATGGAGCGCGAGCGTGACCACGCCCTGGCCGGGAGCCAGCACCCCGACGAGGAGCGCGTGCTGCGGGCCGCGCAGCGGACCGAGTCCGAGGCCGACCTCGAGCCGGGGGAGTTCGCCGCACTGGCCAGCGAGGCCGACTTCGACCGAGTGGTCTTCGACGGCGGGGAGTTCGGGGTCAACGCGTCCGCCGGCAGCGAGGACGAGGCGGACTACCTCGGCATCCCGGGGCTCCTGGAGCCGGCCCAGGTCAAGGATCTGCTGCGGCGGCACCAAGCCGAACAGGTGGCCCGAGGACCGCGCGAGCCGGGGGCCGAGCCGCAGTCCGGGCGCAGCACCCACCAGCAGCTGCGCGAGCTCCGCCAGGAGCTCAACTCGCTGGTAGGCGCCTGGCACCACCGGACCGAGCAGCCGCACGGGCTTATCCACGCCGAGCTGCGCTCTGCCTGTGGGGGTCCGCCGACCGCTGCGGCAAGCGCTGACCAGCTGCAGCAGCGCATCGACCACCTGCGCCGATGGGCGATATCCGGGCGCGGCTCACGCTGACCGGTCCCCTAGTCGCCCTGTGGATGGCCGGATTGTCGGCACGCGAGCGACCTAGACTGAGGCACGTGAGTGACATCCCCGTAGGTTCACCCCCCGCCCCGCCCGGTCGTCACGCCGCTCCTGGTGGGTGGTATCCAGACCCCCTTGACGCCGCCCAGGAGCGTTACTGGGACGGGTGGCAGTGGTCGCGCAACACTCGCGCAGCCGAGGCTGCCGCTGGCCCGCAGGCCGGTCAACCGACGTATGGGCAGCCAGGGGGTTATCCACCTCAGGACCAGCCAGGGGGCTACCCACCCGGGCAGCAGCAGCCGTTCCCTCA
Source organism: Propionibacteriaceae bacterium (assembly GCA_035634295.1). GTDB lineage: Bacteria > Actinomycetota > Actinomycetes > Propionibacteriales > Propionibacteriaceae > Microlunatus. The sequence continues at coordinate 102,129 of DASQDG010000053.1, forward strand.
GCAGCAGTACCCGCCCCAGCCGTATCCCCAGCAGGCATATCCTCAACAGCAGTACCCGCAGCAGCCGTTCCCACCCCAGGGATACCCGCAACAGCAGTTCCCACCGCAGGGATACCCGCAACAGCCATACCCGATGCAGCCGGGATACGGGGCGGCGCCCGGTCGGGCCAAGACCTACACCGCAGACGGCGTGCCGCTGGCGAGCTGGTGGTGGCGAGTGCTGGCGGTGTTGATCGACGCGGTCATCGTCGGCGCCATTGCCGCCCTGCCGAGCGCCGGAATCTATGCCCGGGTCTTCCGGCAGGTGGGCCTGGTGTTGGAGGAGGCGTCGCGAGCGGCCCAAACGGGACAGCCGTACTCGATGCCCAGCGCAACCGACATGATCTCGGCCAGTGATCAGCTGGCACTCAACCTGATTGCCGTCGCGGTCGGCCTCATCTACCACGTGCTGTTCGTCCGCTTCAAAGGCGCCACACCGGGCAAGATGGCGTGCCGACTGCGGGTCGTCCCCACCGACGTCGGCCGCCACACCGGGATGCTGCCTTGGGGGACTTCGGTGATCCGGGCGCTGATCTGGGTGCTGCCGAAGGCCTTTTCGCTGCTCTCCCTCTTCCGGCTGCTGGACGCCCTCTTCCCGTTGTGGCACCCCAAGCGTCAGGCCCTGCATGACATGGCGGCCAAGACACAGGTGGTCAAGCTCGGCTGATCAGGCCGGCAGCGTCCAGGTCACCGAGCGCAGCCGGCACCGAACCGCAGGCGACCAGACGCAGTCGTCGTCGTACCCGGGCAGCGGTGGTCTCGCCCCAGGTCGCGATCTCGGCGGCCACCTGGTCGGCGTCGGACTCAAGCAGTTGAGCCGCCTGCTGGGTGTCTGCGCCCTCAACTAACGCGTGAACGGCCGCCAGCAGAGCCATCGGGGAGCGGCCACGTCCGGTCGTCTTAAACGGCACGTCGGCCTCGATCAGTGCGCTGAGCTGCTCGGCCAACCGGTCCGATGCCACCGAGGCGCCAGCGTCATCGACCCGCAGTGCGGCCTGCAAGCCGCCGGCCTCCACCACAGCGACGGCCCGCTGCCAGCCAAAGGCATACGGGATCTCGACGAACACCTCGCGCGAGTCGAGTGCCGCAGCCGCCGCCACCACCCGGGCGGCATTGCCCCCCAGATCGTCGAGGTCGCGAAGCGCCGACTCGACGGCGACCACCTCGATCTCGGGCCAGGACCGCCCAGCCAGGCCCAGCAGCCCCCCAGCGCCACTCGTGTTGACCACACACACCGACAGCGGCTCGTCGCCGGCCGCAGCCCGGGCCACCTCGGCCAGTCGGTAGTCCGGCACGACGAGCGGCCCGAGCAACAGCGCCAAGGGGTCTAGGCCGAGCTCACGGTAAGCCGACACCGCCTCGCGCACGGCGACCCCGGCCAGCACCCTGGCGTCCTCGAGCAGCCCGATCAGCACCGCAGGCACGCTCACTCACAGCAGGCTAGCGCCCGGCACGGGTCGCGCCCACAATGGACCGGTGACCCCGTCGGCCGAGGAGTGCCCTGTCGCACGCGTCCGTCACGACCCCGTCGACGTGTCCCGAACCTTGGCGTCGGTCAGACGCGTCTGCCTGGCGATGCCGGAGTCCAGCGAACGGCTCAGCCACGGCAGTCCGACCTTCTTCGTGGCCGGCAAGAAGGCCTTCGTGATGTTCCTGGACGATCACCACGGTGACGGCAGGCTGGCCCTGTGGTGTGCGGCACCCGCCGGCGTGCAGGCGGAGATGGTCGAGACTGAGCCGGGCCGCTTCTTCCGCCCGCCGTACGTCGGCCACCGTGGCTGGCTGGGCGTGCACCTGCTCGAGGTCGACGACGACGAGCTTGCGGCTATCGTGCTCGACGCCTACCGAACGGTGGCGCCGCGCAAACTGCTATCCCGGCTCGAGACCGCTCAGCCGACGGACGCGGGGTAGCCGACGCCGGTCAGCTCCTCCGACGCCTGCCACAGGCGCGCGGCGACGGCGAGGTCACTCGCGGCCGCGCTGCGCCCCACCAAGGTGGGATAGCCGCGCATCTCCGCCAACCCCTGTGGGCCTACATAGCTGCCTCCAGGCAGATCTCGAGTGGCGGCATAGACAGTGGGCAGGGCCCCCATCTTCTCACTTTGAGCGAACACCACGTTGCCTAGCCTGGCCAACCTGTCCGACCAGGGTTTGCCCGAGCGGCCCTGCAGGTTGGTTGCCGCGTAGCCGGGATGAGCCGCCAGCGCCCGCACCGCCGACCCGTCGGTGGTCAGCCTTCGCTGCAGCTCGAGGGTGAACAGCAGATTGGCGAGTTTGGACTGCCCGTAGGCAGCCCAGCCTCGATAGGGCCGGCGCTCCCAGTTGAGGTCGTCGAGCACGATCGTGCCGCGGCGGTGCAGGCCGGAGGAGATGGTCACCACTCGGTCGGTGATCTGCGGCAACAGCAGGTTGGTCAGGGCGAAGTGCCCGAGATGATTGGTGCCGAACTGGGTCTCGAAGCCGTCAGCGGTCCGGCCAGCCGGCACGTTCATCACGCCGGCGTTGTTGATCAGGACGGCGACCGGTTCGGTCCATTCCGCGGCGAAGCGGCGAACCGAAGCGAGGTCCGCCAGGTCGAGGGTCCGCACCTCGGTCAGCCCAGGGATGTCGGCCGCGGCTTCAGCTCCACGACCCGCGTCTCGCACGGCCATCACCACCCGGGCACCGGCCGCGGCCAGCGCCTTCGTGGTCGCGCGACCCAAGCCGCTGTTCGCTCCGGTGATGATCACCGTACGGCCGACCTGCGAGGCCACGCCGTCGCTCGCGCTCATGGCGCCTCCTCGTCCGCGCTCGTTCGGCCGGAGAGGATGACTCCTGCGTCCTGCAGGGCCGAGAGCGTGTCGGCGATCCGCTCGGGCGCCACCGCCGCCGTTCGATCCAGCAGGACGGTGGTCTGGAAACCCTCGGCCGCGGCGTCGAGCGCGGTGGCCCGGACGCAGTAGTCGGTGGCGATCCCGCAGACGTCCACCTGCTGCACGCTGCGCTCGCTCAGCCAACCGGCCAACGTCTGGCCGCTGCCGCTGCGACCCTCGAAGCCGGAGTAGGCCGCTGCGTACTCGCCCTTGTCAAAGACTGCCTCAAAGTCGGTCTGCGCCAGCTCGGCCCGGAACTCGACTCCCGGCGTACCCACCACGCAGTGCGGCGGCCAGGAGTCGACGAAGTCCGGGGTGGCGGAGAAGTGGCTGCCGGGATCGATGTGGTGATCTCGGGTGGCCACCACGTAGTCGTACCCGTGGTCGCTGCGCAGCAGCTCACCGATCGCCGCGGCGACCGAGGCGCCGCCGGCCACAGCCAGCGAGCCGCCCTCGCAAAAGTCGTGCTGCACATCGACGACCACCAGCGCTCGGCCGGTCATTCGGCACCTCCGGCGTCACTGTCGGCATACGGGTTGGCCCGGGCGGCGCCGTTGCCGGCCAGGAAGATGGTCTCGATCACGGCCTCGCCTCGCGACATTTTCAGCGCCTCCTGCGGTAGCTCGGCCCGCGCCCGTCGGTGCCGCTCCCGGGCGACCTCGAGCGGCTCTTCGTCGGCGACCACGCCGTCTTGCACCAACGGCACCAGCAGCGGGCGGTCGTTGCCGTCGTTGCCAACGGGAGCACCCACACCGACCACCTCAGCTTCGGCCACCCCACGCGCGTCCAGGCGGCGCAACGCGAACTTTCGGCCGCCGACGGACACCTTGTTCGTGCTGCGCTTGGCCACCGAGACCAGCGGGGCGGTGGGGTCGTCCGTGGCGGCGCGGGCGACCAGCTTGTAGACGAAGCCGCAGGTCGGGTGGCCGCTGCCGGTGACCAGCGCGGTGCCCACGCCGTAACCGTCGACAGGTGCCCCCGACAGAGCGGCGATGGTCCACTCGTCCAGATCGCTGGTGACGATGATCTTGGTGTGGGTGGCCCCGAGGGAGTCAAGCAGAGCGCGTACGTCCTTGGCCACCAGCGGCAGATCGCCCGAGTCCAGCCGGACCGCTCCGAGGCGGCCGTTCGTCAGCTCCAGCCCGGTGCGGACCGCGGCCAGCACGTCGTAGGTGTCCACCAGCAACGTGGTCTCCTCTCCGAGGGCAGCGATCTGGGCGGCAAAGGCCTCGCGCTCGGTCTCGTGCAGCAGCGTGAACGAGTGCGCCGACGTGCCACGAGTGGGTACGCCGTAGCGCCGCCCGGCCTCCAGGTTGGACGTAGCCTCGAAGCCCGCGATGTAGGCGGCGCGGGCGGCCGCCACCGCGGCCAGCTCCTGGGTGCGGCGCGACCCCATCTCGATACACGGTCGCCCCCCGGCCACCACGGTCATCCGCGAGGCGGCCGAGGCGATGGCCGAATCGTGGTTGTAGATGCTCAGCAGCACGGTCTCCAGCAGCACGCCCTCGGCGAAGGTCCCCTCCACCACCACCAGCGGCGAGCCGGGGAAGTAGATCTCGCCTTCGGGATAGCCCCAGATGTTGCCGCCGAAGCGGTAGTCGGCGAGCCAGTCGGCCGTCCGCTGGTCGACGATGTCGCGGTCGGACAGGAAGCGCAGCGCCTCGTCGTCGAACCGGAAGTGTCGGATCGCCCGCAGGGCCCGGCCAGTGCCGGCCACCACGCCGTAGCGCCGTCCCGGCGGCAGTCGACGAGGGAACAGCTCGAAAACGCTGCGGCGGTTGGCTGTGCCCGACATCAGGGCCGCCCGCAGCATGGTCAGCTCGTAGTGGTCGGTCAGCAGCGCCGTGGTGGGCACCTCGCTCGGGCCCCAGGACGGCAGGTCTGATGACGCCCGGGCTGGCGCGGAGGCGGTGGGAGCTGGCTGGATGGCGACCACACCCGACACCCTAGTTCGCGATTCCGACAGTTCTTGCCCTCGCCTTGGTCACACCCGAGCCGACGGCGTTGGCAGGTTTGCCAGAATGGGTCCATGTCCGAACCTGACGGCGGCAACGTCACCCCGGCCGGTGGCACCGCGGTCGCTGATCGTCCGATCGAGGAGCTGAGCGAGGAACGGGCGTCACAGACGCCGTGGGTCACCATCGTCTGGGACGATCCGGTCAACCTGATGTCCTACGTCACCCACGTCTTCGTCACCTACTTCAACTACTCCAAGACCAAGGCGCACAAGCTGATGATGCAGGTCCACCTCCAGGGCAAGTCGGTGGTTTCCAGCGGCACGCGCGAGGAGATGGAGCGCGACGTCACGGCTATGCACGAGTACGGTCTATGGGCGACGCTGGACAAGGCGGACGCGTAGACGCGCCCGCACAGGCGAGCACGACGGGACGGGGCACGTGAAGAAGTTCAAGCGGCGAGGTGGCGTGATGTCGACGCACCTCAGCAGCTACGAGGTCGAGCTGCTGTCCTCCTTGGTCCTGCAGCTCGTGGACATGGTGTCCGACGGCGAGCCCGCGGCGTACGAGCCGTCCGCGGAGCCGACCGACCCGTTCGCGGCGTGGGCGCAGGACCTCGAGAGCGACCCGAGCGAGCCCGAAGTGCCCGACGACCCGGTGCTGCAGCGACTGTTCCCCAACCCGTACCCGCATGACGCGGCGGCGGCTTCGGAGTTCCGGCGGTTCACCGAACGGGACCTCAGGACCAAGAAGGTGGCCGATGCCCAAGTGGTGCTGCAGCGGCTGGCGAGCACCCGTGAGGGGACCAGCGAGCTGCGAATACCCGCCGATGAGGTCGACCCCTGGCTTCGCACCCTGACCAGCGTCCGGCTGGCGGTGGCGACCCGTCTCCAGATCACCGACGCCGACGCCGCGGAGGAGCTGGCGCAGCTGCCCGAGTCTGACCCGCGGACTTACCTGCTCAGCGTCTATGACTGGCTTGGGTTCGCCGAGGAGACGCTGATCTCCGCGCTGTGACTTTTCGTCGGAGGTCTCAGATCCCGGCATGAGTCCGTTTTGTCCGCAGCGGCCCCTACTGTGACGCGAGTGCTGAACATCCGCCGGGCTCACCTGGACGCGATCACCGCTCACGCCCGTGCCGACCACCCGGACGAGGCGTGCGGGGTGATCACCGGACCGATCGGCTCTGACGACCCGGTGCGCTTCATCTCCATGCTTAACGCCGACCGTTCACCGACGTTCTTCCGTTTCGACCCGGGGGAGCAGTTGAGGCTTTACCGCGAGATGGACGATCGCGACGAGGAGATCATCGTGGTCTACCACTCCCACACCGCCACTGAGGCCTACCCCTCGCGCACCGACATCGCCTACGCAGCCGAACCGCAGGCGCACTACGTGCTGGTCTCGACCGCAGAGTGCGGCGCGGAGGAGGGACCGGTGTCGATCCGGTCGTATCGAATCGTCGACGGCACCGTGACCGAAGAGGAGATCGTCACTGAAGAGGAGATCGTCGCAGACGAGGATCGGCGCGGGGAGGAATAGCCCGACGCCGATTCAGGTTGCGCTTGACAGACCAGACGCTCGACCGAGGAGAGATCGACCATGGCAGTAGAAGTCCGGATTCCCACGATTCTTCGCACGTTCACCAGTGGTGAGAAGGCTGTGCACGGAGATGGCGCCACGCTGCTGCAGGTCATCGACGACGTCGATGCGCGCCACCCCGGTCTGAAGAACCGGCTGGTCGAGGCCGACGGTCTCCGGCGGTTTGTCAACGTCTACGTGAACGACGAGGACGTGAGGTTCACCGGCGGGCTCGGCGCCGCCACCGCCGACGGTGACGTCGTCGTGGTGCTGCCTGCCGTGGCCGGCGGCTGAGCGCGCCGCACTCAGAGTGCGTTACGCATCCCTTGCCGACTCGGTGGGACACACGCCTTTAGTCGGCCTGCCGAATCTGTCGCCCAGCTCGTCAGTGCGCCTCTGGGCCAAGCTGGAGGATCGAAATCCCACCGGGTCCATCAAGGACCGCGCGGCGCTGAGCATGATCGCCGCCGCCGAGGCTGACGGCTCTTTGCGTCCAGGAGCGACCATCCTCGAGCCCACCAGCGGCAACACCGGCATCTCGCTCGCCATGGCGGCGAAACTCCGTGGCTATCGGCTGATCTGCGTGATGCCCGAGAACACCTCGATCGAGCGACGCCAAGTGCTGACGATGTGGGGCGCCGAAATCGTGTCCTCACCGGCCGCCGGCGGCTCGAACGAGGCGGTGGCGGTGGCCAAACGGATGGCGGCCGAGCATCCGGACTGGGTGATGCTCTACCAGTACGGCAATCCCGCCAACGCCGAGGCGCACTACCTGACCACCGCGCCGGAGATCCTGGCCGACCTGCCAGAGGTCACCCACGTCGTGGCCGGGCTGGGCACGACCGGCACGCTGATGGGAGTCGGGCGGTTCTTCCGCGAGCATCAGCCTGACGTCCGGATCGTGGCTGCTGAGCCTCGTTACGGAGAACTGGTCTACGGGTTGCGCAACATCGATGAGGGCTTCGTGCCTGAGCTCTACGACGCCTCGCTGGTCGACTCGCGGTTCTCTGTCGGATCTCGCGACGCCATCCGCCGGGTCCGCGAGCTGCTGGAGCGGGAGGGCATCTTCGCCGGCCTTTCTACGGGCGCCATCGTGCACGCCGCTTTGGGGCAGGCGGCGCGGGCACAGAAGGCCGGCGAGCGCGCCGACATCGTGCTCATCGTCTGCGACGGGGGTTGGAAATACCTGTCCACTGGCGCCTACAACTCAGACATGGACCAGGCCGAGGATCTGCTGGAGACCCAGGTCTGGGCCTGACTTTTCAGGCTGCGCTCGCGCACGGCCGCTCAAGCTGATCTCTTCCTCCCTCGGGTGCGGACGAAAAAGCGTGCCCGCTCCCTCACTCGTCCAGAGACCAGCGCGGCCTCCCGACGCTCGCGCAGGGTAGCCCCGCTTACCCCGCTCGCTCGCGCCGCTCGGTGGCGTTCGCACCGTAGAGTGGCCTCGTGGCTGACAGCGAAGCACCGGTCGGGATTTTCGACTCGGGTTTCGGGGGTTTGACCGTGGCGCGGGCGGTGATCGACCAGCTGCCGCACGAGGACGTCATCTATCTGGGGGACACGGCCCGATCGCCCTACGGTGAGCAGCCGATCGCCAGCGTCCGCGAGTTCGCCCTGGAGTGCCTGGACCACCTGGTGGCCTCGGGCGTGAAGATGCTGGTGATCGCGTGCAACTCGGCCAGTGCCGCGGTGCTGCGCGACGCGCGAGAACGCTATGCCGTGCCGGTGGTCGAGGTGATTCTGCCTGCCGCCCGTCGGGCCGTGGCGGCGACCCGCTCCGGGCGCGTTGGGGTTATCTGCACCGAGGCCACTGCCACCTCCCAGGCATATGCGGATGCGTTCGCGGTGGCGCCGCAGGTCGACCTGAGCACCGTGGCCTGCCCCCGATTCGTGTCCTTCGTCGAGGCAGGGATCACCGGTGGACCCGAGCTGCTGGCGGTGGCCGAGGAATACCTCAAGCCCCTCGACGCTGCCGGCATCGACACCCTGATCCTGGGTTGCACCCACTACCCCCTGCTCACCGGCGTCATTTCCTACGTGCTGGGCGACGAGGTGACCCTTGTGTCCAGCGCCGAGGAGTGCGCCAAGGACGTCTATGCCGCGCTGACGCGTCTCGGCCTGACTCACGACCAGCCGCGTCGCGCCAGCTACCGATTCTTGACCACCGGCAGTCCGGAGGCGTTCGAGGGGGTCGGGCACCGCTTGATGGGCGGACTGGTGTCTGGTGTGGAGCAGTTCGCGTGACGCCGTTGTCCAGGGAGGCCGGATGAAGCTCACCATCGTCGGCTGCAGCGGGTCGGCCTCGGGGCCCGATTCCGCCGCGTCAAGCTATCTGATCCAGGCCCCGCACGGAGGCCGGACGTACTCACTGGTGCTCGATCTCGGACCCGGCGCCTTCGGAGCGCTGTACCGACACCTGAATCCGAGCGAGGTCGACGCTGTGGGTTTGACTCACCTGCATCCCGACCATTGCCTGGACCTTTGTGGCTTCCACGTAGCCGCGAGGTATGGCGCTGACGCGCCGTGGCCCCGGCGCCCGCTCTATGGTCCGGTCGACACCGCGGCCCGGCTGACCCGCGCCTACGAAGTCACCGGTCCCGACGCCGCGGCGGAGGGCGCTAGCCTCGCCAACTCGTTCGACTTCCGGACCTGGCAGGCCGAGCAGCAGATCGGGCCCTTCCACGTACGTACAGTTCAGGTCAGTCACCCGGTCGAGACCTACGCGATCCGGGTCGAGGAGCGCAGCTCGGGGAGGTCGCTGGTGTATTCCGGTGACACCGGCCCTGACCAGAAGCTCGTCGATCTGGCTCGTGACGTCGACCTGCTGCTGGTCGAGTCGGCGTATCTGGACGTGCCGAACAATCCGCCCGACCTGCACCTCAACGGTCGGGAGGCCGCCGAATGCGCCCGCGCGGCTGGTGCGGGCGAGGTCATACTGACCCACATCCCGCCCTGGCACCGGCCTAGCGCGGTGCTGGCCGAAGCCGCCCCACATTTCGCCGGGCCCATCACGCTCGCGGTGCCGGGCGCCTCGTGGGACGTCGGCGGATCGGCGTAGGACGCGAGATTGAGGAGCACCCGATGGGGATGCCGACGCTGATCATCGTCACGGGGCCGGCTGGTTCGGGCAAGACCACCCTGGCTCATCAGCTGAGCGCTATGGTCGGCTGCCCCGCCCTGTGCCGAGACGAGATCAAGGAGGGCATGGTCGCGTCCAATCCGGGGTTCGTCGCCGCCACCAGCGACCCTCTGACCGTACGCACCTATGACCTGTTCTTCAAGGCGATCGCGCTTTTTCTGAAAGCGGAGGTGACCCTGGTCGCGGAGGCTGCCTTCCAACATGCGCTCTGGTGTCGTGGCCTGGAACCCTTGACGGGTCTGGCCGACTTGAAGATCCTCCGCTGTTCGGTGCCCGACACGATCGCACGCCAGCGGGTGTTGGCCCGGCAGACCGACCTGGCGACCCGCGCCGCCCACGCCGACGCCGACTACCTCATGCGGACTCCGCCGTTCGACGCCATCCACGCCGACGCTCCCACCCTGGACGTGGACACCTCCGACGCCTATCGGCCGGGCCTAGACGCCGTCGCCGCATTCTGCCGCGGGTGAGCTGCTGGCGGTGAACGCAGAGAACGACCCGACCGCCGACTACTAGGGTGGGCTCCATGACCGATCGAGTGGACGGCCGCGCCTTGGACCAGCTCCGCGACGTACGGTTCCAACGCGGTTGGCTGAGCCAGGCTGAGGGCTCGGTGCTGGTGGAGTTCGGGTCCACCCGGGTGCTGGTCGCCGCCAGCGTTACCGAGGGCGTGCCGCGTTGGCGCAAGGGCACCGGCCTGGGCTGGGTGACTAGCGAGTACGCGATGCTGCCTCGCGCCACCAATACGCGTTCGGACCGAGAGTCGATCAAGGGCCGGGTGGGCGGACGCACCCACGAGATCAGCCGGCTGATCGGCCGCAGCCTGCGCGCCATCATCGACTACAAGGCACTTGGTGAGAACACCATCGTGCTCGACTGCGACGTATTGCAGGCCGACGGCGGCACTCGGACTGCCTCCATCACCGGGGCCTACGTCGCGTTGAGCGACGCGGTCGGGTGGCTTCGCCAGCGGAACCTGCTCGCGGGGGAGCCGCTGACCGGCTCGGTGGCGGCTATTTCGGTGGGAGTGGTCGCCGGCACGCCCATGCTCGACCTCTGCTACACCGAGGACTCCACCGCCGACACCGACATGAACGTGGTGATGAGCGGCACGGGTCAGTTCATCGAGGTCCAGGGCACCGCCGAGCAGACGCCGTTCGACCGGGACACCCTTGACCAGCTGCTCGACCTCGCCGCCGGCGGCTGCGCCACACTGACCGAGCTGCAGACGGCCGCTCTCGTCGGCGGTTGAGGACGCCGGTGCCTCCTGAGCGTGCGCCCCGCACCGTGGTGCTGGCCACCCACAACGCCAAGAAGCTCGACGAGCTGCGCCGGCTGCTGGTGGTGGCCGCCCCGGGCGTGGCGCTGCTGGGGCTGTCCGACGTGGCGGGCTACCCCGAGCCGGCCGAGACCGAGGTGACCTTCGAGGGCAACGCGGTGCTCAAGGCTCGGGCGTGCCTCGCCGCCACCGGATATCCGTCGATGGCCGACGACTCGGGCCTGGCGGTCGATGTCCTCAACGGCATGCCCGGGGTTCGGTCGGCCCGCTGGGCGGGGCCCGGCGCCAGCGACGCCGACAACAACGAGCTGCTGCTCCGCCAGCTCGACGACGTCCCCGACGAGCGACGTCGCGCCACGTTCGTCAGCGCCATGGCCCTGGTGCTGCCTGGCGGGGTCTACCACGTACGGCGCGGCGAGATGCAGGGTCGGATCGTCCGCGCTCCCAGGGGGCAGAATGGGTTCGGCTACGACTCGCTGTTTGTGGCCGACGGCAACTCGGTCACCAACGGGGAGCTGAGCCCGGCGGACAAGGACGCCATCAGCCATCGAGGCAAAGCCGTCCGTGCCATCGTCGACGTGCTGTCTCAGCTGGACTGAGGCCTCCGAGAGAGCGAGGACCACTGACCGATGAAGACCTACCTCGACCTGCTCGACCACGTGCTCACCACCGGCGTGGCCAAGGGGGACCGGACCGGCACCGGCACGCTGAGCACGTTCGGCTACCAGATGCGCTTCGACCTCAGCGGCGGGTTCCCGCTACTGACCACTAAGAAGCTGCACACCCGTTCCATCGTGGCGGAGCTGTTGTGGTTCCTCCGCGGCGAGACCAACGTCGGCTGGCTGCGCGAGCAGGGGGTGACCATCTGGGACGAGTGGGCCGACGAGCGCGGGGAGCTGGGGCCTGTGTACGGCTACCAGTGGCGGTCCTGGCCGACCCCCGGCCGAGCCCACGTGGACCAGATCGCTCAGGTGATCGACCAGCTCAAGACAAACCCGGACTCCCGGCGCCACCTGGTCAGCGCCTGGAACGTGGCCGACCTCGACCAGATGGCGCTGCCGCCCTGCCACGCCATGTTCCAGTTCTATGTGGCGCCACCGCCGCCGGAAATTCCCGGCGGTCGAGGCCGACTGTCCTGCCAGCTCTACCAGCGCTCCGCTGACGTCTTTCTCGGCGTGCCCTTCAACATCGCCTCCTACGCCCTGCTGACCTCGCTGGTGGCCCAGGTGTGCCGGCTCGATGTCGGTGACTTCGTGCACACGCTCGGTGACGCCCACCTCTACGTCAACCACCTCGAGCAGGCCCGGCTGCAGGCCCAACGCGAGCCGCGCCCGCTGCCCAAGCTGATCCTGAACCCGACGGTGACCGACATCGACAGCTTCACGGTCAACGACATTGCCTTCGAGGCCTACGACCCGCATCCGGGGATCAAGGCGCCGATCGCGGTATGACGCGTACGCGATGAGCCGCCCGAGTCGACGACCGCGGTGACCGAGGTCGTCGGGATCGCCGCCGTCGCCCGCAACGGGGTGATCGGCGCCGGACAGGACATCCCGTGGCGGATACCCGAGGACTGGCGCCGCTTCCGATCTCTGACCATGGGGCACGTGCTGGTGATGGGCCGCAAGACCTACGACTCGATCGGACGGCCGCTGCCGGGCCGGACAACGATCGTGGTCACCCGTGACCCGTGCTGGCGGGCCGCCGGCGTCGGGGTCGCTGCCACGGTCGAGCAGGCGCTGGCCTCAGCCGCGGACCTGCAGTCGGGCAGCATCTACGTGGCCGGCGGGGGCGAAATCTATCGCGCGTGCTGGCACCGGCTGGGCCGCTTGGAGATCACCGAGGTGCACACCGAGGCCGACGGCGACGTCACCTTTCCGAAGATCGACCCGCACGCCTGGCAGCAGACATTCCGCGAGGCGCACGACGGCGTCAGCTGGGTGAGCTACGCCCGGAGATCAGGTACCGAAGAAGGGACTCGAACCCTCACGCCCGGAGGCACAGGAACCTAAATCCTGCGTGTCTACCAATTCCACCACTTCGGCCAGCAGAGCCATGCTAGGGCGCGGAAGCTCAGACACCCAGGTCGCGTCGCAGCTTGGTCACATGCCCGGCGGCCTTGACGTTGTACTGAGCCAGCGCGACCGTGCCGTTCCCCTCTGCGTCGACGTCGACCACGAAGGTGGAGCGGATGACCCCCTCGATCAGCTTGCCGTAGAGCATCCGCTCTCCATATGCGCTGTAGGCCGCCAGCGCCACCCGGTCGGGGTCTGACAGCAGCGGGAAGGCCACCGCCTGCTGGCTGCGGAACTGGGCCAGCTTTTCGGGCGTGTCCGGGGAGATGCCCAGCACATCGACGCCGGCGGCGGTCAGCTCGCCGATCGCTGCGGTGAAGTCCACCGCCTGGGTGGTGCAACCCGGGGTCATCGCAGCCGGGTAGAAGTAGACGATCACCCGATGACCGGCGAAGTCCGACAGCGACACCTTGTCGCCGTCGGCGTCCAGCAGTGTGAAGTCCGGGGCAGGATCACCAGGGGCCAGTCGAGTGGTCATGGAGAAACCTTAGACGCTGAGACCGACATTCAGCGTGGCCTGATTCTGCATGGGCCGGGTGTGCTGCAATACGCTGGCACCGCCTCACCCGTACGTTTCCTCCAAGCACCACCTGACGGACAAGGAGCCACCGTGGCCAAGAAGTCTGCGAAGACCCGCAGCACGTCCCAGATCGAAGCCGACCTGAACGCCACGAGGCAGCGTCTGACGGGGGCCGTCGAGGCTTTGATCGACCAGGTGCACCCCAACCGGGTCAAGCAACGCGGCACTGCGCGGGTCAAGGCCGTGGCTGCGGAGTACGGCGACAAGGCCAAGAGCCTGGTGTTCAATGCCCGCGGGGACCTCCGCCGGGAGCGCCTGGCGGCCGTCGGCGGAGGTGTGGCGGGCTTCTTCGCCCTCGTGACCACCATCCGACTCCTCCTGCGACGGATCCGCAGCCGCAGAAGCTCCTGACATGACGGGCCACGGCGGAGCCGCTGAAGCAGGCTCGGCGGCCGACGCCGTCCCCATCCGGATGCTGCACGACCGAGTGCTGGTCTCCACCGACAGCGAACCCGGGGAGCGGCGCAGTGGTGGCGGCATCGTCATCCCGGCCACCGTGGCGATCGGGCGACGCCTGGCCTGGGCCGAGGTGGTGGCCGTTGGCGCCCACGTACGGACGGTCAAGCTGGGCGACCGAGTGCTGTTCGACCCTGAGGACAGGGCCGAGGTCGAGCTCCGCGGCAAGGACTACGTCTTGCTGCGCGAGCGGGACCTGCACGCCGTTGCAGCAGAGCCGGCGCACGACCGCAGCACCGGTCTCTATTTGTGACCTCAGGACCGGGCGTCGCCCCTCGAGACTGGCGCACCTGAGGAAGCCTTCCTGCACTGCTGGGTTGGTGATCGCCCGCTAGGGCGCTGTCGGCCGAGGCACCCCCACCGGCCGGCCTCGAGCCGCCGGCCTGGACCTCTTGGTGCCCCAGTGGTGAGTCATTGAGCACCCGCTGAGGCGTTCTTGAGCCCGTCACCGGACTTGGTCAAATCTTGGGGACCGCCCTAGCGGTGATTGACGATTCAACGCGTTCTGAACCCCAAGGTGAAGCCAGCTCGGTCGGCGGCTCGGGGGCCGCGGCAGAGCCGGCGATGACACACCCGGTGGCGTCGCGACCCTCGCGGACCCCCGGAGCGCGCCATGATTCGACCCACCAAGCCCGTCCTCGCCACCGTTGCCGCCCTGGCGATGGCGGTCTCGCTGTCGCCGTTGGCGGTGCGGACCGCCGATGCCGACATCAGCTCGGCGGAGGTGCAGCTGAAGCAGCAGCAGAAGTCGCTGCTCGACCAGGAGGCTCCGGCGGGCACCGACATCACGTCACACCGGGCTGGGATGCACGACGCGCCGGTGATGCGGGCCGCCGCCCGCCCGGACAGCACCCGGGTGCTCGCCGCACAGGCCACCTCGACCGGCGGGCGCTGGAGCCGGCTCGCTTCGCTGCCCAAGGGGTTCAACGCCTACCACATGATCATGGGGCCGGGAGGCAAGATCCTGCTGATCGCTGGCAGCGGCAACAACAGCGCGCTGTTCAAGGCCGGCACCTTCAAGGCATACATCTGGAGCCCCACCAAGGGGGTAACCAAGACGCTGAACACCCCGACGGACATGTTCTGCTCGGGACACATGCTGATGAGCAACGGTCAAGGGCTCGCTGCCGGCGGCACGGCCGCCTATTCGGCCTGGAAGGGCTCCAAGGGCCTCTACACCTTCGACTTCTCCTCCGAGACCTTCAAGCGCCAGCGCGACATGACCCACGGCCGGTGGTATCCCAGCCTGATCAACACCGCCAGCGGCGAGGCGCTGATCACCGGCGGTTTCGACGAGAACGGCATGAACTCCGGCACCACCGAGGTCTACTCGCCGACCCGCCAGAGCCACCACAAGCTGTCCGGGACTCGGCGCTTTCCGCTCTACCCACACCTGTTCCTGACAGCCAAGGGTCGCTACTTCTACACCGGCGAAGGCTGGGCCAATGAGGTCAGGGACACGGTCATCCACCAGCCGGGCATCTGGGACCCGATGAACGGCAACGGCTTCACCCCGATCCCGGGTCTGACCAACGCCGACCAGCGCGGCTCCGGCGCCTCGTGCTTCGTCGGAGACGTCCGCCAGCAGAACATGATGGTGATGGGCGGCGGTTGGCCGGCGACCGCGTCCACCAACATCGTCAACCTGAACGCGGCCAAGCCCAGCTATCGCCCCGGCCCGAACCTGCCGTCGCCCAAGGCCTACGTCAGCTGCGTCAACCTGCCGGACGGCACCCTGCTGCAGACCAACGGTGGCACAGCCAACAACACCGCCAACGCGAGCCGCGAGGTCAGTCTGCTCAAGTCGGCCACGGCCACCGCATGGACGTCACTCAACCCGATGCCGGCCGGCGAGCACCGGCTCTACCACTCGATGCTCTTTCTGACCGACGACGGCAACCTGATCAGCATGGGGTCCAATCCCAAGGGCCAGTCACGTAGCGACAGTGTGTTGCGGTTCGAGCCGCCGTATCAGTTCCGTGGCACCAAGCCGCTGCTGCGCAGCGTGCCGTCCACACTGGCGTACGGCAAGACGTACACCCTGGGGGTCAGCGCCGACGTGACGTCGGTGGCCATCGACGCACCGCAGTCGCCCACCCACAGTGCAAACCCCAACATGCGCTATCTGACGCTGCCCGTGAAGGCCGGCCGGGTGACCATGTCGTTCACCGCCAACCAGTTCCCGCGCGGATATGTGCGGCTGTGGGCGAAGAACCGCAAGGGCGCGATCTCGACGGCCAAGTGGACCAAGTTGAAATGAGACGCCACGGGGAAGTGCAGGCGGACAACGCGCGGGCGTCAGGCGACCCGGCAGCGCAGGGGCTCCCCTGCCAGGGCGCGTCCAGCCTCCTCGGTGGCCAGTCGCTGCAAGGCCATCACCGAGTCGTCGGAATAGAACGCGGCGTGCGGGGTGAAAATGACGTTTCTCAGCCGGCGTAGCGGCGAGTCCGCGGCCAGCGGCTCGGGGTCGAACACGTCAAGAGCGGCTGCGGCCAGGTGTCCGCCTGCCAGCGAGTCGGCAAGCGCCCGCTCGTCCACCAGTCCTCCTCGGGACGTGTTGACCAGCACTGCGCCGCGGCGAAGCTGCTGGAGGAACCGCTCGCCGACGAGCTGGCGGGTCTCCTCGGTCACCGGCACGTGCAGCGAGACCGCGTGGGCACGAGCCAGCAGGTCGGGAAGTCCGACCAGCTCGATCCCGGCCTCATGGGCGGCTTGCGGCTGGGCGTACGGGTCATAAGCCAGCACCTCGAACCCGAAGGGGCGCAGCCGGCGGGCCAGGCCTTGGGCGATCCGGCCGGCCCCGATCAGCCCGATCGTGGTGTCGCCGAAGCCCGGCAGCGAGCCGAGCGCCCTCGGTTCACACCAGCCGTCACGGCGGATGGCCT
>DASQDG010000054.1:0-101100 GCA_035634295.1 Propionibacteriaceae bacterium
ACCATCAAAGGCGAGAGCCAGTTGGGCAGGGTGAGCTGGGCCGGCGGTCACACCGGCGCGGGTGACGAAGTGGTGATGGGCCTGGGAGCTGCCCGGCTCGACGTCGAGGTCGTGATGGGCCACGCCCAGGTGCGCGTGGGCTCCGACAGCGGATCCGAGACGGGGCACTGGTGAGCGAGCGACCTCGGCGTTCCTTCGGTCCTGACCGGCACGAGCACCGGGCTCCCAGCGACTGCCCGGTCTGCGGCGAGCACCTGTCGGTGACCCGGTTGAGCTGCGGCTCCTGCGGCAGCGAGCTGGCCGGCGTGTTCGCGTCCTGCTCGTTCTGTGCTCTGTCTGACAAGGAGAACGAGCTGCTTCGGGTCTTCCTGGCCTCGCGTGGCAACCTGCGCGAGGTCGAGAAACACCTCGGAGTGTCGTACCCGACCGCACGGGTGCGGTTCAATGAGCTGCTGCAGAAGCTCGGCCTGGCCGAGCCGGCCGAGCCCGCAGCCTTAACCCGCGACCAGATTCTGTCCGAGGTGGCGAGCGGGGCGCTGTCGCCCGAGGAGGCCGCGAGGCTGTTGGCCGGCCTCAGCTGAGGAAGGGCTCGACCTTGACGACGGTCACGTTGATCGGCTTGCCGTTCGGGGCGGCGTAGGTGACGGCGTCGCCCTTCTTCTTCCCAAGGATGGCACTGCCCAACGGAGACTGTGGGCTGTAGACGTTGGTGGCGTCGACCGCCTCGTCCAGGCCGAGCAGCTCACGGGAACCCAGCACGAAGGTGTCGGTGTCGGAGTGGTCGCCGTCAAAGGCGATGGTGACCCGCAAACCGGGCGCAACCTCGTCGAGGTTGGCGGGGGCGTCGCCGACCTCGGCGCGACGCAGCATGTCCTGCAGCTGCCGGATCCGAGCCTCGGCCTGCCCCTGCTCCTCGCGGGCGGCGTGGTAGCCGCCGTTCTCCTTGAGATCACCCTCAGAACGCGCCTCAGCGATCTTCTGCGAGATCTCGGCACGACGGGGGCCGGCCAGGTGGTCGAGCTCACCCTTCAGCCGGTCGTAGGCCTCCTGGGTCAGCCAGATGGTCTGCTGAGCGTTTTCGGACATTGGGAGAGCCTATCAATCCAGCGTGGATCTCTAGGCCAGCGAGCAACTCTTCACCGACGCTGAGGTGGCTCGGCGCAGAGTCTTGATGGTCACCCGGAGGTCGACCACCGGCTCGGTACGCGGCGGTACGGCGAGCCGGTCGAGGGCACCGACGATCTGGAAGTCCTCAGCCTGAGCGATCACCAGACACACCGCCGCCCGGGAGGGGTCCGCCCGCTGAACGGTCACCGTCACCGCCACCTCCTGGTCCGACAGCACGCGATAGGCCAGCACCTGGCCCGACACGGGCGGCTGGCTGTGCGCGTTGGCGCTCCACAGCAGCCAGCCGAGGAAGACCACCCCGAGCAGCCCCGTCGCCATGATCACCACCGGCCGGGGGAGCCGCGGCGAGGGGTAGCGCAGCCGGAGACGCTCGGCGGCGTCACTGGACGGCTCTGGGGGCGCTTCGGCAGGCACCTGGCCATTGTTCCTCGGGAGCCGGCACGGGCCTCGATAGGTGTCTCGCTCGCTGACGGCCGCCCCGGACCGTCGGCGCTGCGTGGCACCATAGGCCGCATGACAGCCCCTGCGGCCCGGGTGGACTCCACCGGCGAACGCCTGCGGCTGCTCCACGTGCATGCGCACCCCGACGACGAGTCGAGCAAGGGTGCCGCCGCCACCGCGAAATACGTGGCCGAAGGGGTCGAGGTGCTGGTAGCTACGTGCACCGGCGGCGAGCGAGGCTCGATCCTCAACCCGGCCATGGACCGGCCCGACGTGCTGGCGAACATCTCCGAGATCCGCCGGCAGGAGATGGAGTCGGCGCGTCAGATTCTCGGAATCGAACAGGTGTGGCTGGGCTTCGTGGACTCCGGGCTGCCTGAGGGTGACCCGCTGCCACCCCTGCCGGAGGGCTCGTTCGCCACCGTGCCGCTCGACGAGGCGATGGCGCCACTGGTCAAGGTGATCCGCGCCTTCCGTCCGCAGGTGATGACGACCTATGACGAGAACGGCGGCTATCCCCACCCCGACCACATCAAATGTCACCAGATCAGCGTGGCGGCCTTTGACGCCGCAGCCGACCCCACCCGCTATGCCGAGCTCGGTGAGCCGTGGCAGGTGTCGAAGCTCTACTACCAGTTCACCTTTCACCGCGACCGGATCCTCGCGCTGGACCAGGCGATGAAGGCCCGAGGGCTGGAGTCGCCGTACGAGGAGCGGCTGGCCACCTGGGAGGTCGACCCCAAGCACCAGGCCCGGCTGACCACCCGGGTGCCGTGCGCCGACTACTTCCACCTTCGCGACCAGGCGCTGCTGGCCCACGCCACCCAGGTGGACCCGGAGGGCTCCTGGTTCAGCGTCCCGCTGGAGACGCACCGGCAGGCGTGGCCCACCGAGGACTTCGAACGGGCTCGCAGCCTGGTCGATGCGCCCCTGCCGGAGGATGACCTGTTTGCGGGGATCGCCGTGCCGGCTGATCCTGCGCTCGCGAGTACAGTCGGGTTGACCTAGGAGAAGACATGACGCTGCTGGACATCGACCCCAACGTGGTCAAGCCGGGTTGGACGCCGCTGATCATCCTGATCGTGATGGCCGTCATCGTCGGGCTGCTCTACCTCAGCATGCGGCACGAGTTCTCCAAGATCAACGTGGCGGGCGACGAGCCCGCCGGCGAACCGGAGGTCGCCGTCGACGAGGTGGCTCCGGCGCCGCCGGTCGCTCGCGACTGACGAAAGGCAAACGGCATGGTCGAGCGAATGCGAGTCGCGGTGAGGTCTGCCGTCCACGTCCCTGATGAAGTGATGGCGTGAGCATTTCTGCGGAGCTGGCCGACGTCGTCGCCCGCATCCGACGCGAGGTCAGCGACCTGCACGCCGAGCTGCCGCGCAACGAGCTGGTGGTTTGGACCGCAGGCAACGTGTCGGCCCGGGTGCCGGGTGCGGACCTGCTGGTGATCAAGCCTTCCGGCGTCCGCTACGACGAGCTGAGTCCGGAGAAGATGGTGGTCACCGACCTCGACGGAGTTCTGGTCGACGGCGACGGCAAACCGAGCTCCGACACGGCGGCGCACGCCTATGTCTACAAGCACATGCCAGCGGTCAACGGGGTGGTGCACACGCACTCGACGTACGCCACCGCTTGGGCCGCCCGCGGCGAAGCCATCCCCTGCGTGCTGACCATGATGGCCGACGAGTTCGGCGGCGAGATCCCCATCGGCCCGTTCGCGCTCATCGGCGACGACTCGATCGGGCAAGGCATCGTCGAGACCTTGACCGACCACCGCTCCAAGGCGGTGCTTATGCAGAACCACGGTCCGTTCACCATCGGCGCCAGCGCCTCGGCGGCGGTTAAGGCCGCCGTGCTGTGTGAGGAGGTGGCGCGTACCGTACACATCGCCCGCCAACTGGGGGAGCCGATCCCGATCGCACAGGCCCAGATCGACGCGCTCTTCGATCGCTACCAGAACGCCTACGGACAGTAAGGGAACCCCTGATGACCACAGCTTCGCTAGCCTCGATGCCCGCCGGTGCCACTCCTCAAGTCTGGTTCCTGACCGGCAGTCAAGGCCTCTACGGCCCGGAGATCGTCGCCCAGGTCGAGTCGCAGTCCCAGCAGATCGTCGAGGCACTGAACGCTGCCGAGGAAGTGGGCGTCGAGGTGGTGTGGTGCCCGGTGCTCACCGACTCGCAGTCCATTCACGCCCGGGTGCTCCAGGCCAACAGCGACCCCAGCTGCATCGGCGTGATCACCTGGATGCACACGTTCTCGCCGGCCAAGATGTGGATCGCGGGACTGCACGCGCTGCAGACGCCGTTGCTGCACCTGCACACCCAGGCCAACGTGCGCCTCCCCTGGGCCGAGATCGACATGGACTTCATGAACCTCAACCAGGCGGCCCACGGGGACCGGGAGTACGGCTACATCGAGACCCGCTTGGGGGTGGCGCGCAAGACGGTCGTCGGGCACGTCTCCGACCCGGCCGTCCGGGCCAAGGTCGGCGCCTGGCAGCGGGCCGCCAGTGGCTGCGGGGCCATCCGTCGGCTCAAGCTGGCGCGCTTCGGCGACAACATGCGCGACGTTGCGGTCACCGAGGGCGACAAGGTCGAGGCGCAGATCAAATTTGGCGTCTCAGTCAATACCTATGGCGTGAACGACCTGGTGGCCGTGGTGGACTCGGTCAGCGACACCGAGATCGACACCCTCATCGAGGAGTACGGCGACCTCTACGACCTCACCCCCGAGCTGGCCGTCGGCGGGGAACGACATGAGTCGCTGCGCTACGGCGCCCGGATCGAAGCGGGGCTGCGGGCCTTCCTCACCGACGGCGGCTTCGGCGCCTTCACGACCAACTTCCAGGACCTCGGCGGGCTGCGGCAGCTGCCGGGCCTGGGTGTCCAGCGGCTGATGGCCGACGGCTACGGGTTCGGCGGTGAGGGCGACTGGAAGACCTCGGTCATGCTGCACACCATCAAGGCCATCGGTCACAGCCGACCGGGCGGCACCTCGTTCATGGAGGACTACACCTACGACCTCGGACCCGACACCCAGACCATCCTCGGCGCGCACATGCTGGAGGTCTGCCCGACGATCGCCGGCGACAAGCCTCGGATCGAGATTCATCCGCTGGGCATCGGGGACCGGGAGGACCCCGTACGGCTGGTGTTCACCGCGGCCAGCGGCCCCGCCACCGTCCTCGGCATCTGCGATCTGGGCGATCGGTTCCGGCTGGTGGTCAACGAGGTCGACGTAGTGCAGCCGCTGGAGCCGCTGCCCCTGCTGCCGGTCGCCCGGGCGGTCTGGGCGCCGCGTCCCAACCTGGCCACGGCTGCGGAGTGCTGGCTGAACGCCGGCGGGCCGCACCACACGGTGCTGTCCACGGCGGTGACCACCGAGGAACTGAGCGACCTGGCCGAGATGCTCGGTGTGGAGCTGGCCCTGATCGCCGCCGAAACCACCGGCCGGAGCTTTGCCAACGAACTGCGCTGGAACCAGGTCTACCACCGGATCGGGATGGGCTTCTGACCTGTCGCCAACGTTGTGCGGCACTGCCCGGGTCAGGCTGGACCGGGCACCACGATGGCGTAGGCGCGCAGCGTCTGGCGGGTGACGTCCATGTCGACGGCCAACGGTCCCCCAGCGATCCTGCCCAGGTCGAAGTGGTGGGCCAGGCCGTCGCAGGCGACCTCCCCGCTCCCCACTGACAGCTGCTCCTCCTCCTCGACGGGCCCGGGCTGAGCGCGGCTCACCTGATAGCGGAGCTTGGTCCCCGAGCGCGTGCTGGTGCAGGCGGTGCGCAGCAGCCAGTGGTCGGTGCTGACGCTCGACTTCCACACCGCGCTGCGGGCCGTGCTGCCGGCGTACGTCGACAAGGCGCGGGCGCCGGGCAGGTGCCCTGGGAACTGCAGGACAGCCGGCGAAGCGGCAGGTGTCGGGACCGGCTTGACGACAGCTCGTGGGCTGGAGGCGGCACCGACCGTCGAGCTCGGGCGTGGCGGGGTCGAGTCCGCGGAGCAGCCCGTGCCGAGCGCTGACGCCATCGCCAGCAGGGCCAGCGCGCGAAGCCAAGCTTGGTTGTCGGCCACCGTGCGCTCCTTTGCTCAGCCGCTGGCTGCGGCGAGGCCAACAACTTCGCCGTTGTCGCCGGTAGCTGTGACGCTAGCAGTGTGTCAATCAGCCGGCGCGGTAGGTGATGATCGAGATCGCGAGGTAGTGCGCGGCAAAGGCGGCGATGGTGCAGGCGTGGAAGATCTCGTGGAAGCCGAACCAGCGCGGAAAGGGGTTGGGCCGTTTGAGGCCGTAGACCACCGCCCCGAAGGTGTAGAACGCTCCGCCGGTGAGAATCAACAGAAACACCATCGGCCCGCCCGCGGCCCAAAACTGTCCGAACCAGGCCACCGCGGCCCACCCCATGGCCAGGTAGAGCACCGTGTAGAGCCACCGCGGCGCCCCGAGCCAGAACAGCCGGAAGAGCAGACCGCCGATCGCGGCGCCCCAGATCACACTGAGCAGCAGCACCCTCGAGGCGCCCTGCAGCATCATCAGAGCGAACGGCGTATACGTGGCCGCGATGAAGAGATAGATGTTGGCGTGGTCGATCCGACGCAGGATCGCCTCGCCGCGGCGTCCCCAGGTGAAGCCGTGGTAGAGACCGCTGGTGCCGTAGAGCATCACCGAGGCGACCAGAAACACCGCACCGCCCAGCCGGCCGAGCTCGGTGGGGGCCAGCGCGATCAAGACGACGCCCGCGGCGACGGCCAGCGGGGTCATCGCCGCGTGCAGCCAACCGCGCAGCCGTGGCTTGACCGCCTCCAGCACGTCGGAGACGCTGTCCAACGGCTCACCGCCGGCGGAACCGCGGTCGACCGGTGTGCCAGTGCTCATGCTGCCTCCTTCGCGGTCACTTTACGTGGCGTAGTTACGGTCGCGTAGGTTCCGATCGGGGGACGTCAAACTCTCGAGCAGACGGAGGCGGGCTAGGCTGAAACGTGCCCAGAGTTGAACGGTTCCGCGACTTCCTGGACCGGCTCCACCCCTCTGGACTGTTGTATTCCACCTACGAGCATCGGTTAATCGCCGAGCTCGACCCGGACCAGATGCCGCGGCACGTGGCCGTGCTCGCCGACGGCAACCGCCGTTGGGCGCGGACCAACGCCCCTGGCATGCCGTTGGTGGCGGGCTATCAGGCTGGGGCGGACAAGCTGATGGAGTTCGTCGAGTGGTGCGACGAGCTGGCCATCCCGGTGGTTACGCTGTGGGTGCTGTCCACCGACAACTTCCATCGCAGCAGCTCCGAGGAGATCGGGCCTCTGCTTGAGGTGATCGAGACCATGGTCACCGGACTGGCCGAGACCCGTCGTTGGCGGGTGCACCCGGTAGGTGCTCTGGACCTGCTGCCGTCGGCGTCGGCGGAGACCTTGAAGCAGGCCGAGCGCGACACCGCCGACGTGGAGGGCATGCTGATCAACGTCGCGGTCTCCTACGGCGGCCGTCACGAGCTGCGGGATGCGGTGCGGTCGCTGCTGATCGAGCAGGCCAAGCTCGGCATGTCGATTGACGAGCTGGCAGGCAACCTGGACATCGATCACATCGCCGAGCACCTCTACACCAAGGGCCAGCCGGACCCGGATCTGATCATCCGCACCTCAGGGGAGCAGCGGCTGTCGGGGTTCTTGATGTGGCAGTCGGCGCACAGCGAGTTCTACTTCTGCGAAGCGTTGTGGCCCGACTTCCGCAAGGTGGACTTCATCCGGGCGCTTCGGGCCTACGGCCAGCGCGAGCGCCGGTTCGGACAATAGCCGGCGAGATGACGATCTCGCGTTCCGCGGCGTGGCAGATGCACCTGTTGGCCCCTGTCGACGTACCTTCGGTGCACGGGCCGTGGGGAAGCGGTCCGTACGGGAGGCAATCGATGTATGCAGACTCCTCCGCAACTGAGGCCTCGTTCGGCTCCAGTCGCCAGCGCCGGACCTATGTCATCGACACCTCGGTGCTGCTGAGCGATCCGCACGCGCTCCGGCGCTTCGACGAGCACGCCATCGTGTTGCCGATCGTGGTGATCACCGAGCTGGAGGGCAAGCGCCACCACGCCGAGCTGGGTTTTTTCGCTCGGGAGGCCCTTCGCCAGCTCGACGACCTGCGGATCTCCCACGGGCGACTGGATGCACCGGTGCCCGTCAACGACCTGGGCGGGACGCTGCACGTCGAGCTTAACCACACCGACCCTGAGGTCCTGCCGGCTGGTTTTCGCCTCGGCGACAACGACACCCGGATTCTGGCGGTGGCCTTGAACTACGCGGCCGAGGGGCACGCCGTGACCTTGGTGTCCAAGGATCTGCCCATGCGGGTCAAGGCCTCGGCCGTGGGGCTGTCGGCGGAGGAATATCGGGCGGAGCTGGTGGTCGCCTCGGGGTGGACCGGCATGAGTGAGCTTGAGGTCAGCCCGGGGGAGCTGAACGAGCTCTACGACCGGGGCAGCCTGGATCTCCCGCAGGCCCGTGACCTGCCCTGCCACACCGGAGTTGTGCTGCTCAGCGGTACCGGCTCCGCGCTGGGTCGGGTGCTGCCGAGCAAGGAGCTCCGACTGGTCAAGGCCGACCGCGACGCCTTTGGGCTACACGGTCGCTCCGCCGAGCAGCGGGTGGCGCTCGACCTGCTGCTCGACTCCTCGATCGGCATCGTCTCGCTCGGGGGGCGGGCCGGCACGGGAAAGTCGGCGCTCGCGCTCTGTGCCGGGCTGGAGGCAGTCCTGGAGCGGCAGCAGCACTCGAAAGTGGTCGTGTTCCGGCCGCTGTACGCCGTCGGCGGGCAGGAGCTGGGCTACCTCCCGGGCAACGAGGGGGAGAAGATGGCTCCCTGGGCCCAAGCGGTGTTCGACACTCTCGGCGCTGTGACCTCCAAAGTGGTGATCGAGGAGGTGCTCGAGCGTGGCCTGCTCGAGGTGTTGCCGCTGACCCACATCAGGGGTCGTTCGCTGCACGACGCCTTCGTCATCGTGGACGAGGCCCAGTCGCTGGAGCGCAATGTGCTGTTGACGGTGCTCAGCCGGATCGGTCAGGACTCCCGTGTCGTCCTGACCCACGATGTGGCACAGCGGGACAACCTGCGGGTGGGCCGCCATGACGGCGTGGTCGCTGTGGTGGAGAAGCTCAAAGGCCACCCGCTCTTCGCGCACGTGACCCTGCACCGGTCCGAGCGCTCACCGATCGCCGCTCTGGTCACCGAGATGCTGGCGGACGTCGCGCTGTAGCCGATGATGCCCCTGGTCCTGAGCCCGCTCGCCTGAAGTGCACCGTCCTCCCAGACATCCTGCTCGGGGCACTGCCACCGGCCACCTTCGTGGACTGGCGTTATCCGGTGCTGGCCGCGGCCGGCGGGGTGATCGCGTTTCTGTTCAGCCCTTGGCTGAGCCGATTCGCCACCCCCATCGACGTGCTGGATGCTGCCGGCCTGAGCCTGTTCGCGGTCACCGGGGCCGCGAAGGCGCTGGAGTTCGGCGTCGGTCCGGTGCAGGCGGTCATCCTGGGGGTGGTCACCGGCGTCGGCGGCGGCACCCTTCGCGACGTGCTGATCGAGCGGGTGCCCAGCGTGTTGAGCAGCGGTCTCTATGCCATTCCGGCGCTCGCCGGTGCCGCTTGGGTGGTGATCGCCGTCGGCGGCCGTGCGGAGCAGGTTTGGGCGCCGGTGGCGTTGGTTGGTGCCGGAGCGTGCTTCCTGATCCGGATGCTCGGGTTGAGGTTCGACCTCGATGCTCCGAAGCCGCGGTCCGGCCCGGGGGCGCGCGCAGATCCTGACGCACCGGCAGCGGTGAGACCGACGCGCTACTGGGGCCGGCGGGTCATGGCCAGCACGTCGAGGGCCGCGTCGAGCTGAGGCTCCGTGAGCTTGCCGTCGGCGACGAAGCCGGACTCGATCACGACCTGTCGGATGGTCTTGCCCTCCTTCAAGGCCCGCTTGGCCACCATGGCGGCGTTCTCGTAGCCGAGGTAGCGGTTGAGCGGCGTCACGATCGAGGGCGAGGATTCGGCCAGCGTGCGGCAGTGGTCGACGTTGGCCACGATGCCGTCGATGCACCGGTCCGCGAGCAGCCGACTGACGTTGCTCAGCAGGCGGATGGACTCCAGCAGATTGCGGGCGATCACCGGCAGCATCACGTTCAGCTCGAAATTGCCGGACGCGCCGGCGAAGGTGATGGTGGTGTCGTTGCCGATGACCTGCGCGCAGACCATGGTTGTGGCCTCGGCCAGCACCGGGTTCACCTTGCCGGGCATGATCGAGGAACCCGGCTGCAGGTCCGGGAGGGCGATCTCCCCGAGGCCCGCTCGCGGACCCGAGCCCATCCAGCGGAGGTCGTTGGCGATCTTGGTGAGGCTGACCGCCACCGTACGAAGGGCGCCGGAGGCCTCAACCAGCGCATCTCGGGCACCTTGGGCCTCGAAGTGGTCCCGGGCCTCGGTCAGCGGCAGGGAGGTCTCCTCGGCGATGATCGAGATCACCGACGCGGCGAAACCGGCTGGAGTGTTGATGCCGGTGCCCACGGCCGTGCCGCCCAGGGGCAGCTCGGCCACCCGCGGCAGCGCGGCCTGCACGCGCTCGATGCCATAGCGGATCTGCGCCGCGTAGCCACCGAACTCCTGACCCAGTGTGACCGGGGTGGCGTCCATCAGGTGGGTACGTCCGCTCTTGACCACGTGGGCGAACTCGTCGGCCTTCGCGCGGAGCGATCCCTCCAGGTGCTGCAGCGCCGGCACCAACGCGTTGGCGAGACTGTCAGTGGCGGCGATGTGGATGGCGCTGGGGAAGACGTCGTTGCTGGACTGGGAGGCGTTGACGTGGTCGTTGGGATGCACCGGCTGGCCGAGGATTGTGCTGGCCAGCGAGCCGATCACCTCGTTGGCGTTCATGTTGCTCGAGGTTCCCGAACCGGTCTGGAAGACGTCGATCGGGAACTCCGCGTCATGCTCGCCGGCCGATACGGCGGCCGCGGCCGAGACGATCGCCTCGGCCATCTGCTCGGGCACGACCCCCAGCCGGGAATTCGTCTTCGCGGCGGCGCTCTTGATCCGAGCCAGGGCGGCGATCAGTGCGGGATCGACGGGCACGCCGGAGATCGGGAAGTTTTCGACCGCACGCTGAGTCTGCGCCTTGTACAGCGCGCGGGCGGGGACTCGCACCTCGCCCATCGTGTCGTGCTCGATCCGGAAGGCCCCACCGTCGGCAGCGTCGTCGCTCATGGCCTCATTCTGGCTCACCGCTGGTAGCCAGTGCCGAGGCGGTCCAGCGTGTAGATGGCGTAGCAGAGCCGCCGAGTTCCGCGCGTCACGGGGACCAGCTTCTCTTGCACGGTCGGGGCGACTGCCTGCAGCGCCGATGTCAGCGCCGGTGACGGACCCTGGCACCAGATGGCCAGTCGGCCGCCCGCGGCGAGACGGCCGTATGCCGTGGCCAACAGCCGATGACCGTAGAGCGATGCGTTCTCGGTGTGGACCAGGAAGTCTGGGCCGTTGTCGACGTCGAGCACGATGGCGTCCCAGCCGGAGTGCGACCCCGCAATCGACTCATTGAGGAGCACGGTGGCGATGTCGCCAACCACCAGGGTGACGCGCGGATCCTGGGCCAGTAACCCGAGCGTGGGAGTGAGCCCGGCGTGCGCCCACTCCACCAGGGCGGGTTCCAGCTCCACCACGTCGATGTGGCCTACCGGCAGCCGAAGGGCCTCGTACGCGGTATAGCCCAGCCCTAGACCGCCGACCAGCAGGCGGGCGTCGGGTCGACCCCGGTGGAGTGCGAGTCGGGCCAGCTCGCGCTCGCTAGTGGTTTCGGTGCTGTCCATGGCGAAGGCGCCGTTGACGATCAGCTCGTCGACGGTCCCGGTTTGGTTGAGCCTGCGACGCAGCACCACCTCACCCCGGGCGCCCACGGCCCGACCGAGAGTGCTCAGGTGATCCACGACAGGCCAGGCTACGTGCAGCGCACGATCGGCTGTCTCGGCCCGGCGGGCACGACAGACTGTCACCCGGTCCGCAGTTGGGGACACCTGTGAAGATGGTCAGGTGGCGCGCGCGAAGAAACCGCAGACCGCGGGGGACATGATCCGCTCCCTGGCGGTGATCCTGCTTCCCGTGTTGCTGATCTCGCTGGTGTTCACCCGTAATCTCGACGATGCTCCGGTGACGGTGGTCGACTGGCGCCCGGTGCTCACCAAGGCTCGGGCGGAGTCGCGCTATCCCGTGCTGGCCCCGACCAACCTGCCGCCCGAGTGGCGCGCCACTCAGGTCAGCTGGGTCAAGGCCGGCGCCCCTTTCCTGAACGGCGCGCCGGCGGTACGCAACACCTGGCAGCTCGGCTTCCTGGCCCCTGACGGCACGTTCATCGGGCTGAACCAGGGAGACCTCAAGGCCGCAGAGTTCGTTCAGGACCAGAGCCGCAGCGGCCTGCCGGACGGTCAGAGCGAGGTGGCCGGCAAGAGCTGGGCACGCTTGGTCACTGAGGATGAACGCACCCGCTCGCTGGTGCTGACCGAGCCGAAGGTGACCACCGTGGTGGTGGGCGACACCTCCTATGCCGCACTTGAGTCCTACGCGGCAACGCTCCGGACGAGCTAGCCGCCGGTCGGCGGTCGCGTGCGGGCTGCGTCGATCTTGGCCCGGGCGCCGTCAAGCCACTGCTGGCAGAGCGTGGCCAGCCGCTCGCCGCGTTCCCAGAGGGCGAGCGACTCCTCCAACGGGACGCCACCGGACTCCAGCCGCTGGACCACTCGCATCAGCTCATCGCGCGCCTGCTCGTAGCCGAGTTCGGCGTCATCGCCTGACTGAGGGTTGCTGCTCATCCGGCTGCTCCTGGGACCGTGGGGTGGGCTTCTCGGACCGCGAGCACAAGCTGGCCGTCACTGAGGTGGGCCAGCAGGTCGTCACCGGCGTCCACGTCGGTGACCGACGTGACGCCGTGACCGCCCCCGTCGAGGAGAATCGCGTAGCCCCGATCCAGGGTGGCTTTGGGTGACATCGCCCGGACCCGGGCCAGCGTGTGCTCGATGCTGGTGGCCTCGTGCTGCAGCCGGCCGGCGGTCGCACGATCAGCGCGCTGGCGAAGCAGGGCGATGGCATCGGACTGCAGCCGGAAGGTCGCAGTCGGGTCGGTCAGCACCGGACGGGAACGGATGGCGGCCAGCACCTCCTGCTGGCGCCGGACCACCTGGGCGACAGCCTGGCTCAGCCGATCCTGCGCCTGCCGGATGCGCTGCAGCTCATCAACGACGTCGGGCACCACGCGCTTCGCGGCGTCGGTGGGCGTTGAGGCGCGCACGTCGGCGACCAGGTCGAGAATCGGGTTGTCCGTCTCGTGCCCGATGGCGCTCACCACCGGCGTACGGCAGGCGTACACCGCCCGAACCAGCCCTTCGTCGGAGAACGGCAGCAGGTCCTCCAGCGAGCCGCCGCCGCGGGCGATCACGATCACGTCGACGTGCTCGTGCCGGTCGAGCTGCCGCACCGCCGCCATCAGCTGCTCGCAGGCCTGGGGACCCTGCACAAGGGCGTGTCCGGGAACAATGTGCACGGCGGGCCACCGGCGGCGCGCGATCTCTACCACGTCACGCTCGGCGGCGCTTCCTGCGGCGGTAACCAGCCCAATGGCCCGCGGCAGGAACGGCAGCCGCTGCTTCCGCGCGGCGTCGAACAGCCCCTCGATCTGCAGCAGCCGCTTGGTCTGCTCAAGACGGGCCAGCAACTGACCTTCGCCCACCGGCTTGATCGCGTCGCAATGAAAGGAGAACCGCCCCGAGGACTCGAAGTACGACGGTTTGAGGCGAGCCACCACCGTGGCTCCCTCGGTCAGCGCTCCCGCCGAGTCGAGGGTGGTGGGTGAGATCGTCACGCTCACCGACACGTTCGCCAGCTTGTCGCGAAGGGTCAAGAAGATGGTCTTGCTGGCCGACCGGCGGTTGATCTCGATCAGCTGGCCCTCCACCCAGATCGCGCCCATCCGCTCGATCCAGCCTTTGACCGCATGCACGACGACCCGCAGCGGCTGCGGCTTCTCCGGCGAGGACTCCAGACCCACGAGCGCAGCCTAGACGGGGCCGCTGACATTCGCGCGCGCCTGTCGCAGCCGTGCTGCCCGATAGACTCGAGGCATGACCAGCGTGACCGAGACCTCGACGCCCGACGTGTCGGCCGCCATCGACAGCGTGCCCGCCGAGAGCGCACCCGCCAAGAGCGTGGTCGTTGCCGCCCCGCGCGGCTATTGCGCCGGTGTCGACCGCGCGGTCATCACGGTGGAGAAGGCGCTGGACGCCTACGGTGCCCCGGTCTATGTCCGCAAGCAGATCGTGCACAACCGGCACGTGGTGGAGAACCTGCAGCAACGGGGAGCGATCTTTGTCGAGGAGCTCGACGAGGTGCCACCCGGTTCTACGGTGGTGTTCTCCGCCCACGGGGTCTCACCGGCGGTGCACGTCGAAGCCGCCGAGCGCAGTCTCAGGGCGATCGACGCGACCTGCCCGTTGGTGACCAAGGTGCACCATGAAGCCCGCCGCTTCGCGGGCGGTGACCTCGACATCTTGCTGATCGGCCACGCCGGGCACGAAGAGGTGGAAGGCACCACCGGTGAGGCCCCCGAGCGGATCACGCTGGTGCAGTCCCCGGACGACGTGGCCGCAGTGGAGGTGCGCGATCCGTCTCGGGTGGCCTGGCTCAGCCAGACCACGCTGAGCGTGGACGAGACGCTGGAGACCGTCGGCAAGCTCCGCGAGAAGTTTCCGCTGCTGATCAACCCGCCGAGTGACGACATCTGCTACGCCACCCAAAATCGGCAGCTCGCGGTGAAGCAGATCGCCCAGCAAGCCGACCTGGTGATCGTGGTCGGTTCGGCCAACTCCTCCAACTCAGTACGTCTGGTCGAAGTGGCGCTGGAAGCCGGGGCCAAAGCGTCCTATCGGGTGGACAACCACACCGAGATCCACGACGAGTGGCTCGACGGGGTCGACCGGGTGGGCGTCACCAGCGGCGCCTCCGTGCCCGACGAACTGGTGCAGGGGGTGCTGAACTTCCTCGTCGAGCGTGGCTACCCGGCCGCCACCGAGGAGCGGCTGGTCGAGGAGTCCTTGATCTTCGCGCTGCCGCCGGAGCTTCGGCGTGATCTTCCAAAGAAGGCCAGTCAGCACTGAGCTGAGCACCGGGAGATCAAGTTGCACTTCAGAACATGGTCCCGACCGATGCCAGCCGGGCGTCGGCTGTTCACGTGATCAGCTCCGGCGTCAACGGTGGCAACACGAGCCGCCCAGCTAGCAACGGTGGGCTCCACGTTCATGGCGGTCTTTCCTGTGGGCCAGTCCTGCGGCTCGTCCTTCTGACTCGTCGAGTGTCGGTCCTGCCCCCGGGACAAGGGTCAGGGCCTGCTAGGAGGAGGCGCGCTGGTCGTCTCTGGACCCGGGGGCTGTTTCGTCGACCAGCTCCAACAGGTCCGGGTCGGAGCGGAACAGCTGGTCGGCCTCCGGGACCCCCACCACCGCGCTCCGCCGCTTGCTGCCCCGGCCCACCAGCGGCTCCACCCGCACGGCGTCATTGACCAGCTCGGGCGCCTGAATCTGGCGCACGGGCTCGTCCACCGAGGTCAGGGCCGTGAGCTCCTTCTCGCTGACCTTGAGATCACGGAAGCGGCGGGCTCCCACCAAGACGGTGCCCTCCACCGTGGCGATGGTCTCGTTGTAGGCGTTGACCGAGGTCCGCAGAGCCCGGCCGAGCTTGTCGAAGCGGTTGCCCATCAGGCCGAGTCGGTCGTGCAGCTCGCGCCCCAGTTTGAACACCTCGGCCGCGCTCTCGGCCAAGGCTGCCTGCTTCCACCCGTACGCCACCGCGCGCAGCATCCCGATCAGCGTGGTTGGGGTGGCGAGCACGACGTCGCGGTGCCCGGCGTACTCGTAGAGATCCGGGATCTGGTCCAGCGCGGTGGCGAAGAAGATCTCGTTGGGCAGGAACAGCACCACGAACTCGGGCGTCTCGGCGGCCTTCCAGTATTGCTTGGACGACAGCTGGTCGACGTGGGTCTTGACGTTCTTGGCGTACTTGACCAGCAGCTCGGCCTTGAGTCGCTCGTCGTCGGTCTCGGCCGCGTCCAGGAACGCGCTCAGCGGCACCTTGGAGTCGACGAAGATGTGCTTGCCCTCGGCGAGGTTGACCCTCATGTCCGGGCGCAGGGTGCGGTCGTCGGCCTTGGTCGTCTGCTGCAGGTCGAAGTCGCAGCGCTCCATCATGCCGGCGATCTCGGCCACCCGCTTGAGCTGGGTCTCGCCCCAGGAACCGCGAATCTGCGGCTTGCGCAGGGCCGTCACCAGCGTGGTCGTCTCCCGCCGCAGCAGCTCGCCGGTGTGCTGCACGGCCTGCACCTGGCTTCGCAGCTCGGTATGCATCTGGACGCGCTCCTTCTCCACGTCGGTCAGCCGCGAGTTGAACTTGTCCAGGCTCTCCTTGACCGGCGCCATCAGTTGCTCAGTCGCCTGCAGCCGGGCTTGCGCCTGCGCGTCGGCGACCGCGCTCTGCCGCTCGATCGTCTCGCTGGACAGCACCTTGAAGTGGTTGACCATGTCGTCCCGGTCGGCCGCGAGCTCGCGCGCCCGATCGATCGCCGCGTTGCGTTCGGCCACTGCCTTGGCCACGTCGGCGCCCACCGCAGCGGCTTCGGCCTGGGCGGCAGCAGCCTCAGCTCTCACCTCAGCCATATCCCCGCGGAACTGCGCCGCCTCGGTGCGCGCCTGCGCGGCCTCGGCCCGGACTTGGGCCACCTCGGTCCGGGACTGGGCGAGCGTGGTTTGCGCGTGCGCCAGCTCGGTGCGGGTTTGCGCCAGGTGTGACTCTGCCTTGGCGACGTCGGCGTCACGGCGCGCTCGGGTGACCAGCAGGCACACCAGGACGCCCAGCAGCAGTCCGAGCACCAGACCGCAGGCGGCAGCGGCAACGGTCACATCATCCATGCCTTGATCTTCGCTGTCGGCACTGACAAAACCGCGCCGCCGCTCCGCTGCGCTGCGCCGATGACCATGTGCCGCGGCGGGTGCGTTCCTCGGTGCCGGTGCCTCCGCGTACCTTGACGCCATGTCGTTCGACCTGCAGGACGCCCTGGACCACGCCCGCGATCTAAGCCGCTTCGTCGTGGGCGCGCCGTCGTCGTTCCATGCTGCAGCTGAAGGCGCCCGACGGCTGGAAAAGGCCGGCTTCCGGGCCCAGGACGAAGCCGCGGAGTGGGATGCCTCGGCCGGCGGGCATTTCGTCGTTCGCGACGGTGCGCTGGTCGCCTGGCGCCTCCCGCCCGACGCCGGACCCACGACCGGCTTCCGCATCGTCGGCTCGCACACCGACTCGCCGACGTTCAAGCTGAAACCACGGCCCGACCTCGGCGCGTACGGCTGGCAGCAGCTGGGCGTGGAGATTTACGGAGGGCCGCTGCTCAACTCCTGGCTGGACCGTGAGCTCGGCCTGGCCGGCCGGCTGGTGCTGGTCGACGGCAGCACAGTGCTGGTCAGCACCGATGCGCTGATGCGGATCCCGCAGTTGGCTGTGCACCTGGATCGAGGTGTCAACGACGAGGGGCTGCAGCTCAACAAGCAGCACCACACCACACCGGTGTGGAGCGTCGGGCATCCCGAGCTGAGCATCGTGGGGCACCTCGCCAGCCGGGTCGGTGTGCAGGAGGGTGACGTGCACGGCTACGACGTGGTGGCCTTTGACACCGCAGCCCCGGTGGTGTTCGGGCCACGGCAGGAGTTCTTGGCTTCCGGGCGGTTGGACAACCTCAGCAGTGTGCACGCCAGTCTCACCGCGCTGAGCGCGGCGGAGCCCGGGCCGTACATCCAGGTGGTGGCGGCCTTTGACCACGAGGAGGTCGGCAGTGGCTCGCGCTCGGGTGCTGCGGGGCCGCTGCTTGGCGACGTGCTGAGTCGGATCAGCGGCTCGCTGGGAGCGTCGCTGGACCAGCAGCACCGGGCGAGAGCTCGTTCCTGCTGCCTGTCCGCCGACGCGGGCCATGCCGTGCACCCCAACTACGCCGGCCGACATGATCTGGCCAACCAGCCCCTGCTCAACCGCGGTCCGCTGCTCAAGATCAACGCCAACCAGCGCTACGCCACCGACGGTCGGGGAGCGGCGCTTTGGCGGCGGGCCTGTGCTGATGCGGGCGTGCCCACTCAGGAGTTCGTGTCCAACAACACCGTGCCCTGCGGGTCCACCATCGGGCCGTTGACCGCCACCCGGATCGGCGTAGCGACCATCGATGTCGGGGTTCCGTTGCTGTCAATGCACTCGGCGCGAGAGCTCGCGGGAGTCGAGGACCCATATTCACTGTCCCTGGCTGCTGCGGCCTTTCTGCAGCTGGACTGACCGATTAGTGGTGCCGTCTGGTGCACCCTAGGCTTGGCGCCCGTGGCTTCTCTCAGTATCGGCATCGTAGGCCTGCCAAACGCGGGCAAGTCGACCCTGTTCAACGCGCTCACCCGCAATGACGTGCTGGCCGCGAACTACCCGTTCGCCACCATCGAGCCCAATGTCGGCGTGGTGGGCGTGCCCGACGAGCGTCTCGGCGCGCTGGCCGCGCTGCATTCGTCGGAGCGCATCGTGCCGGCGACTGTCACCTTCGTCGACATCGCCGGGATCGTCCGCGGAGCCAGTCAGGGCGAGGGGATGGGGAACGCGTTCCTGTCCCATATCCGCGAGGCCGACGCCATCTGCCAGGTGACCCGCGCGTTCACCGACGCCGACGTCACCCATGTCGACGGTCGCGTCAACCCGGCGAGCGACATCGACACCATCAACACCGAGCTGATCCTGGCCGACCTGCAGACGATCGAGCGTGCACTGCCCCGGCTGGAGAAGGAGGCTCGGATCAACAAGGCCAAGGTGGCGAGCCTCGATGCGGTCAAGGAGGCCCAGCAGGTGCTCGACTCCGGCCGCGGGATCTTCGCTGCCGGTCTGGATCGCGAGCCGCTGCGCGAGCTGTTCCTGCTCACCGCCAAGCCCTTCTTGTACGTGTTCAACTGTGACTCAGACGAGCTCGCCGACGAGGCGCTCAAGTCCGAGCTCCGCGCCCTGGTGGCCCCCGCGGAGGCGATCTTCCTGGACGCCAAGATCGAGTCCGAGCTGGTGGAGATGGAGCCCGCGGAGGCCCGTGAGCTGTTGGCCGAGGTGGGCATCGCCGAGCCAGGGCTGGACGTGTTGGCGCGCGTCGGGTTCGCCACCCTCGGGCTGCAGACCTATCTCACCGCCGGGCCCAAGGAGGCGCGGGCCTGGACCATCCCGAGAGGTGCCAGCGCGCCCGAAGCGGCCGGCGTCATCCACACCGACTTCCAGAAGGGGTTCATCAAGGCCGAGGTGGTGTCCTTCGACGACCTCATGGCTGCCGGCTCGATGCAGAACGCCAAGGCCAAGGGCAAGGTGCGGCTGGAGGGCAAGGACTACATGATGGCCGACGGTGACGTGGTCGAGTTCCGCTTCAACGTGTGAATCGATTGGCAGACGAGGCCAGCAACGCCGCAAGCGTTGCTTGGGGTGCCGTCGACCTGTGCTGCTGTGTTCGGACGCAGTACTATCGGTGGCTCTCTCTGGTCTGCTGCCGTGACGAACATCCTGCTTCAGTCGCTGCGAGCCCGCGTCCTGGACGAGACCGAGCCGATTGCTGGGCTGTCCGCAAGTGCATCATCCTCGGCGCCGATACCGGTTCGGACGCGCTGCGCGATTGGGCTCGGCTGGAGCTCAACGGGAACGGCGACGACGAAGATGTGCCGTCCTACAGACGCTTGCCGAATTTTAGGATCGTGTACGACTCCATGAGCGGCAACACCTGGATGACGAACGGCACCATCGAGCGCTCCAGCTACCTGCGGCGGCGCGCGAGAACATGCGCGATCACCTCGTCTGCAACCAGCCCATCGAGGAGTTGGAAGAGCTGGCGAAGCGGAAGGCCGTGTTGATGCGGACAGGGCACCTTGCGTACTCCGAGACGGTGTGGAATTCGAAGCTCGGCCCCTTCCAGCGGGTTCGTTGACCGTCAATATAATGGAGGATAACCTCAGTTATATGAGAACCCAGGCGCCGCTCCTTGCCCCGATCTTCCGGTCGGACGGCCAAGCGCGCCTGCTATCCACCCTGTTGCTCACCGGCGACGAGCTGAGCGTCACCGATGTGGCCAAGCGGGCCGGCCTCGCCTACCCGACCGTCCACCGCGAAGTCGCGCGCCTGGTCGATGCCGGCATCCTGAGCGAGCGACAGGTGGGTCGCACGAGGCTGATCCGCGCCAACGGCGAGAGCCCGTTGGTCGACCCCCTGCGCGAGATCCTCACGATCGCGACCGGTCCGGTGGTCGTTCTGGCCGAGGAGCTTGCCCGCGTGGACGGGATCGAGTCGGTGTTCCTCTACGGCTCCTTCGCCGCGCGGATGCTCGGGGATGCCGGTCCGGCACCGCACGACATCGACGTCATCGTGTTGGGTGAGCCCGACGTCGACGCGGTCTACGAGGCGTGTACCCGGGTCGAGGCCGCGGTGCACCGTCCCGTCAACCCGACGATTCTCACCGCTAAGGAGTTCGGCGTGCCCTCCGGGTTCCTGAACAACGTGCGCAGCGGCCCGGCGGTCGCCGTGATCGGGGAGCTGCCGTGGCGCTGACCCCGCTCACCCGCATCCAGCAGGCGACGGTCCTCGCGCTGGTCGAAGCGCGACGTCTCGATGTCGTGCCCGCAGACCTCGCGCGTGCGACCTCATTCCTGCGCCAGACCGAGGAGCGCCTGAACCAACTGCCACTGCTCACCAGTGCCGTCGTCAAGTACGCCCGCCGAAACCCCTCCTGATCGTTCCGCTTCAACGTCTGACCCGACTGCATCCACCCCGGTCACGAAGCCCATTGCGCTTCGTCTGCACAAGTGGGGCACTCGACGACCAGGCTGCATCGACCGCACGGCGCGTACGGTTCTCCGAATCGGGCATCAGGCGGGCATAGGTGGACATAACGAGCGAGGCGTTCTGGTGCCCTCGACGCTCGGTCACAGCCACCACGGACTCGCCGTTCACCAGCTCCAGCGAGACCTGGTCGTGAGGGAGATCGGGTGATGTCGTGGAGGTCGGGAGCCCTGCTCGAGGCAAGCGGCCCAACAGCTCGCCACCGGGGTTCCGGTAGCCCGTCGCGGCCGGCATGGTCGGCGCCCTTCGTCAGTCCATCACGTCGATCAGCTGGCGCAGTGCCGCGACATGGTCGCGCAAAGCCTTACTGCCCACCTCGGTCAGTCCGATCCACGTTGTCCGCCGCCCCGCGTGTATGCCCTTTCGACTGTGCAGGTAGCCGGCATCGACCAGAGCCGAGAGGTGCTTGGACAGTACCGAGTCACTGACCCCGAGAACGGTCCGCATAGTCACGAACTCCGCCTCCGATACCGCCGACAACGACGTCACGAGCTGCAACCGAGTCGGGGCGTGGATCAGTGGGTCGAGCCCGACCATCAGCCGACGAGGACCAGCGCGGCGAACCCCAGGCACGCGAACACGGCGAACGCGCCAAGCACCCGCGGGGAGGCTCCCCGAGCGTGTGCACGAGGGTCGTGCCGGTAGGCGTGCCACCAGGTGCGGGTGCCGAGGGCACAGCCACCTCCTCCGGCCACCGCCGCCGCGGCGACGACCCACCACTGGGAGGCGAAGGCGGCCCATGTGCCGGCAGCCAGCGCTCCCAGGTAGAGGAGCGAGGCGGACCACCCGGCGGCGAGGACGATCTGGCTGGTGAGACCGTCCACCCTGACGCCGTTGATCCTGCGGAACTGGTGCAGCAGGAGCGTTCCCACGCCCAGGAAGACCACCAGCCCAGCCAGCACGACCGCGAGCCCGGCGACGGTCTGGGCGGCGATCCCGTAGGCGGCGCTGCCCAGCTGCACCGCGACCGCGGCGGCGAGCGCCGGATAGAGGCCGGCGGGCAGTCTTAGGCCCGTGGTCAGTCGATGACGTGCCTGGTCCGCGGAAGCGAGAGCCGTACGCGGAACGTCGGGGTCGCCGTGCGAGGGGTTACTTTCCATGCTGGCAAGTATGCGCTTGACTTTCCAGAGTGGCAAGTGTCAGGTCGGGCTCTCCCGAGAGCGGGTACAGGCGGGCGCCGCGCCCTCAGCGGGGCGTGACCGAGCGGGCAGCAACAGCATGGAGGACGCCCAGCATGTCGAGGCCGCCGTGACCGAGCGCCTCTGCCTCGAGGAACAGCTGTCGCGACACGTCCAAGAGAGGTGTGGCCGTGCCGCTACTCCTTGCGAGGGCGGCGATCAGATCCGTGTTGTAGCGGACGTCAGCCAACCGGGCCTGCACGGAGAGGTCGCCGGCCACGAGCTTCGCCAACTTGCCGCGGGACACCTCGCTGGCCATCGGTCCGGCGTCGAGCACGTCGCGGAGCACCGTGAGGTCAAGACCGTGCCGCTGGGCGTACTCCGCTGTCTCGGCCAGCCCGGTGACCAGCGCGATCAGGTAGAGGTTGACGGCCAGCTTCATCGTGAGGCCGGAGGGCACTGAGCCGCACACGAAGCTCTGTCGGCACATCGGCGCCAGGAGCGGTCGGACGAGGCTCACCGGCTCGGCGTCACCGGCAAGCATGGCGACGAGAGTGCCGTCCTGGGCCGGCTGACGTGAGCCAGAGACGGGGCACTCCACGTACCGACCGCCGGCGGCGAGCACATCCGCCTCCAAGCCCGCGGAGTACGACGGGGCGGTGGTCCCCATGGTGACGACGGTGTGACCCGCCAGCAGCTCGGGAAACCGCGGCGTCCCACGACCCAGCACCTCGTCGATGACCTGGCCGGTGGCCAGCATCAGCAGCACCACCTCGCACTGGGCGAACACCTCGGCCACGTCCCGAGCGATGGTGGCGCCAGCGTCGGACAGGGGCCCCAGCCGGTCCGGTGTCCGGTTCCAGGCGATGACCTCGAAGTGACGCGCGAGGTTGAGGGCCATCGGTTGCCCCATCACGCCGGTACCAACGAAACCCAGCTTCATGCCCACAACCAGCCTCCGTCCCCCTAGGTCACGTCAGAAGGTGACCATTGTGCAGGCTGCAGTCCCGCTGCTTACCATCCCTACGCCTTGCCGACCTGCATGCCCCGTCCGGTGTGGGCGCGGAGGGGATGGCTCCAAAGTCGACGCCTGCGGCGGCGAAATTCAGATACGTCGTTGCATGCACACGGATGTCTCGCTGGCCTCGTACGGGTCGAACAGTGGGACCTGCGCGAAGCCGTGACGTCGGTAGAACGCCTGCGCGGCCTCCTGCTTGTCGCCGGTCTCCAGACGCAGGAGCTGCACTCGAGAGGCTTGTGCGTGCTCGATCAGCGCCGCGATCAGGGCGTCGGCTACGCCGGTGCCCCGCTGCTCGGGGGTGACGAAGAAGCGCTTGAGCTCTGCCAAGCCGTTGCCCTGCACCTCGATGCCGGCAACTCCGACGAGGCGGCCCGCAACTCGAGCCCCGACGAGGTGTACGTCGCTCTGCTCAATCTGTTCAACGGAATATCCAAAGGTCTGGGCCGAGGTGTATCCGGCGGCCGCCAGTTCGGTGGTCAGCGTCTCGAGCAGAGTCCGGACCTCCTGATCTCGCGCCGTGACGGGTGCAACAGCGCACTCGGGCGCAAGGTGAGTCACCTGGAGACAATAGCGGCGCCAGAAGCGCACGTGACCACACGAACTCTTGCCGGGCCCCACCCGCATTGGCATCGTAGAGCCACATCGAGCGCATGCTCGGTGCTGTTCAACGGAGTGTGAGCGGCCATGTGTTTCTCGTTGCTGGCGAGTGTCGCGGCTGGTGCAACTCTGACGGCTGCCGGTGTAGTCACGGTCAAGCTGGTGCGGCGGCGGGCAGAGCTGCCCTTGGCTCTGCTACCGCTCCTGTTTGGTGTCCAGCAACTCATCGAAGGCGTGGTCTGGTGGTCGCTGCACCATAACGCCGCCACGCTGATTGCCCTGTCCAGCTTGGCCTTCACTCTCTTCTCGCATGTGCTGTGGCCGATCTTCGTGCCGCTCACTTACCTGTGCATGGAGACCGTGGCCTGGCGCAGGAAGGCTCTGTCGGCGTTTCTTGGCGTAGGAACCTGTGTTTGTTTGCACGGGATCTACACGGTCGTCGGCAGTCCCAGCGCTGCGCACGTCGCCGGCAGCAGCATCCGGTATGGAATGCCGAGCTGGTACGTGATCGCCCTATATCTGGTGGCGACCTGCGTCAGCGCTTTCTTCTCGAGTCTCCTTCTGCTCAGGGCTCTAGGGGCCGCAGCCTTGGTGCTGGCGCTATTCACGCTGTGGCTTTATACGGCCGTGTTTGTTTCGGTCTGGTGTTTCTTCTCTGCGGTCCTCACAGTCGTGATCTTTCTCTACTTCTCGTTTCGAAGGAGGGATGGCTGGAGCGCCACAGCCGCCGAACGGCCGCGCCAGCGCACGTTCACGCAAGAGCCGCCAGGTCGCGTTCGGCGTACAGGCGGTGGTGCCACTCCTCGATCAGCACGATACTGAGGCACTCCCGAACGGGGAACGTCTCGCCCTCGTCGGGCCAGCCGGGACCGACCAGCGGTGTGGTCCGCTCGTCGAGCCGCTCGTCGGTGAGCGAGTCGACCACGCGACGTACCAGAGTCATCGCCGCTGACCGCAGGGAGAGCGCCTCCTCGAGTGTGGGACGGGCCTCCCGGTCCCAGGGCACCCCGTCGCGCGGCTCCATCTGATCCCAGGGCAGCGAGAGCGGGTGCCAGGGACTGGGGTCGGCAAGGATGCACCGGCCGACCCAGGACTCGCTGGCAAAGGCCAGATGCCGCAAGGTCTGGATGAACGACCACTCGCCGTCCACCGACTCGTGCAGCAGCGCCGGGTCGAGCCGGCGGGCGCGGTCGACCGTGGCCGACCACAGGCGCTCATTGAGGTCCCAGGCTTCGCGGAACCCGTCAGCGGTGGTCGGGCGGAACTTCGGCCGGTCGGGGTCGCGCCGATCGAGCTCGGCCTCCACCAGCGGTCCAACGTCCACCCCGTTGATGACCAGGCCCCAGATCTCGCCGTCGATGGCGGTGTCGGCGATCTCGACCCCGCGCATCACGACCCGATGGAGCTGCGAGTGCATGATCGTCGCCCCGTTGAGGCTCACGTTGTGGAAACGGGACCCCGACAGGTCGGCTCCCTCGAACATGCTGCCGGTGAGTTTACGGACGTCGTTGCCCATGCCCAGCACACTATGGCGAGTGACCGTGGTCGGCCAACGTCAGGTTGCTGACGCCCCTCTGATGGCCCTGGCTCGTGCGCATCAGGCGACCCTGGTGACCTTCGATCTTGGGCTGGTCAGTGCGGCGCCGACGGACACCTGGGTGCCGTCGGGCTAGAAATAGTCGCGGATGTGTGGCTGCTGACCGCCGAAGAGGGCGTCCCAGAGACTGTCCTGCTGTCGATCGCCGCCGCTCAGCTGACCGGCCGCCCTGAGGTTCGCCGAGGACTGCCTGCCGGCGAACAACAGTGCCAGGCCGTGCGGGGTGAACACCCGGTCCTGTCGCGCCCCTCGTGAACAGTGACCCGAGCCCGCAGCCACCTCCAGTAGATAGCCGCCGTCAAGGTCGGTCAGGAAGTCGCCCGACAACTCGAAGCCGAGGGCTCCCGCGAAGCCGCCGGGATAGCCGCGCGCACTGAATGCGCCGGCGACGTCCAGAAGCTTCAACATGTACGCCGACGAGTCCACCACCCGCCATTCGTTTGAGGGCAGGAAGATCCTCACCAGGTCGTCGCCCGAGGTGTCGATCCGGGTGTTGGGCGTGACGCTGGAGAAGCTGCCGAGAGCGAGCATCAGCGCCCGGTAGGCATCACCCGTCGTGGCCAGCAGATCGCTGACCTTCAACACGGCGGTTTCGCCGTAGGACGGCCCACGCTCCCAAGAGGCGTATCCCAGCACCGCACCGGAGACGTCCACGGCCACGCTCACTCCGGTGAAGGCCGACAAAAACTCCTCTGCGGTTGCGGGAAAAGACACTCCCCGACGGGTCAGCGGGCCGTTCTGCTGCTGAGCCCAGGCGTCATAGACCGACCGGATGGCGTCGAAGTCGGCGGCCGTGGCTCGGCGCGCCGACACCTCCTCCGATCGGGCCACCGCAGCCGCAGCCAGCGACGCGGTCGCCACCTGCGCGGTGTAGTAGTCGGAGACCACCTCATAGCCGAACCGCCGGTAGATCCGCGGGGCGGTCGGAAACAGCGTCGAGATCAGCGCGCCGCGCTCGCGAGCGTGGGCCAAGGTGGCGGCGAACAGCGGGGCCAGGGTGCCACGCCCCCGGAACTCCGCGGCCACCGTCACGCCGGCGATCCCGGAGGTGGGCAGGGCGGCGCCCCCGTAGTAGGAGTCGTAATCGCGGTCCACCATCTTCGCCACCAGCGTCTCGCCCGAGAAC
Source organism: Propionibacteriaceae bacterium (assembly GCA_035634295.1). Classification (GTDB taxonomy): domain Bacteria; phylum Actinomycetota; class Actinomycetes; order Propionibacteriales; family Propionibacteriaceae; genus Microlunatus. The sequence goes on from DASQDG010000054.1 coordinate 25,961, forward strand.
GCGCCGAACGACGTCCGGCCGGGTTGACGGATCGAGGCGGATTCGTCCGGGGGCGAGGCCGGCATGCCGAACGCCTCGAATCCCAGCTGTCGGGCGGCTTCGGCGTCCTCGTCCATGAGTGCCCGTACGGTCAGCGTCATGCGGTCATCCTCGCCCAGCCGCCGGCGGTCCGCGAGTATGTTTCGCCCATGTCCGAACCTGCTCAGCTCAGCCTGCAACGCTCCGAGGCGGTGCAGCGCGCCGAGAACGTCTCCGACGCGCAGGTGCTGGTGGAGCTCGATCTCACCGGCACCGACGAGCAGTTTGCCTCGACCACCACCCTGACTTTCTCGTCGGCCGCTGGCGGCATCACGTTCCTGGACTTCCAGGGCGACGAGTGCCGGTCCGCAACGGTCAACGGGCGAAAGCTGCCCGCGTCGGCCTGGCGCGCGGGACGGATCTCGCTGCCCGATCTGCAGCCGATGAACACGGTGGTGGTCGACGGGTTGATGCGCTACTCCAACGACGGCGAGGGCATGCACCGCCACGTCGATCCTGCGGACGGCAGCACGTATCTCTACGCCATGTCCTTCCTCAATGCCGCCCCGCGCTGGTTCGCCTGCTTCGACCAGCCCGACCTCAAGGCCAACTACGAGTTTCGGGTCCGGGCGCCGCAGGACTGGGTGGTGCTCGGCAACGGCCCGAGCCGCTCGGTTGCGCCAGGCTTGTGGCAGTTGCTGCCGCTGCGACCGCTGTCGACATACTTCGTCACGCTGGTGGCTGGTCCCTATGCGTCGGTCACTGACGAGCACGACGGCATCCCGCTCGGCTTCCACGTCCGCGCGTCCCTCGCCGACGCGCTGCGGGCCGAGGCGGCCGACCTGATCGCGGTCACCAAGGCGTCCTTTGACTACTACCACCGCGTCTTCGGCATCCGTTATCCGTTCGGCGACTACCACCAGGCCTTCGTGCCGGACTTCAACGCTGGCGCGATGGAGAACCCCGGCTGCGTCACTCTGCGGGACAGCCTGATCTTCCGCTCCCGGGCGACCCGTTCCGAGCGCGCCGGGCGCGCGACCACGATGGCCCACGAGATGGCGCACATGTGGTTCGGCGATCTGGTGACGATGACTTGGTGGGACGACCTGTGGTTGAACGAGTCGTTCGCCGAATACGTGGCTCACCGGGTCAGCGAGGAGGCCACCGGGTACGCCTCCTGGGGCGAGTTCGGCATCTCCCGCAAGGACTGGGGCTCGGTCGCCGACCAGTCGCCCTCGACCCATCCGGTGGCGGGCAACGGAGCAGGAGACGCAGACCAGGCTCGGCAGAACTTCGATGGCATCTCCTACGCGAAGGGCGCGGCCGTGCTGAAGCAGCTGGCGGCCTACCTGGGCGAGGATGTGTTCTGGTCAGGCTTGCGTACGTACCTCAGCAGTCACTCGTTCGGCAACGCCGAACTGGCCGACCTGATATCTACGTGGACCTTGGCTGGCGCGGTCGGACTCGACCAGTGGGCGGCGGACTGGCTGCAGACCACCGGGATGGACACCCTCGACGTCACCGACACGGCCGGTGCGGCGACCATCGTGCGGACGCCACCCCGAGGAACCCACCGCGCCCGCCGCCACGCGATCAAGGTCGGGGCGGTGGCGCACGACGGTCGGCTCACCGCACACGTGCCGGTGCTCCTTGGCGACGAGCCGGTAGCCGCCGCGTTGCCGGTGGGGACCGCCCTGGTGGTGCCTGATGCCGGCGACGACACCTGGGCGAAGATCCGCTTCGGGACCGGCGGCTGGACGCGGGTCGCCTCGGTGCTGCCCACGCTGGCTGACGCCGCTGCTCGGGTGGTCATCTACAACAGCATCCGAGACGCCGTCCGCGATGCCGAGCTGGCGCCCGCGTTGGCCCTCGACCTGGTCTGCGACAGCTTGGCCGCTGAGCCCACCGACGTGGTGTTGAGCGAGATGCTGGGGTTCGCCCTGAACCAGCTAGCCGGCGGTTACGCCTCACCGGCAGACCGCGTCAGGCGCCGCGACCAGGTGCACGCCGCGGCGCGGGCTCTGCTGGACCTGGCGCCGGCGGGGTCGGACCGACAGCTTGCCGCCTTTCGCTCGGTCGTCGCCAGCTGTGCCGATGCCGATGCCCTGAGGGGCTGGCGTTCGTCGACGGGGCTGCCCGACGGGGTGGAGCTGGACCCCGAGCTGGCTTGGGCGGTGGTGGAGCAGCTCGCAGCGTTGACCGGGGATGTCGGCGTCATCGAGGAGGCCGCCCGCAGCGACCGGTCGGGGGCCGGATTGGCCGCCGCAGCCCGGGCTCGGGCCCGGTTGCCGACCTCGGCCGCCAAGGAGGCAGCCTGGCGGCTCTTGATGGAGCCGTCGGCCAGCAGCGCTTACGAGTTGTACGCCACCGCTCAGGGCTTCTTCGACCCGCTCCAGAGCTCGCTGACGGAAGGCTACGTCGGCCGCTATTTCAACGAGGTGCCGGAGACGGCGAACTTTCGTCAGGGCTGGGCGCTGGGCCGGGTCGCACGACTGGCCTATCCCGCCTCGGCGACCACCGGGGACAACCTGAGGCGGGGCGAGCGAGCCCTGCAACGTGAAGACCTGGCGCCGCCCGTCCGACGCGCGCTGGTCGACGGTACGGACCAGCTTCGTCGCGGCGTGGAGTCTCTTGGCCACTGGTCCTGACGAGCGGGCATGTTTTTGGCACGTTCCACGTCTCGGGACGCCCGATGTCACAATCGTGTTGCGCGTGAGCACGCCTGATACTGCCTAACTTGCAGTTGTCTCCTGCGTGGCCTAGAACGGTAGGTCAACGTGAACGTCAGCGCGCTCACGATTGCGTCCACGGTGGACGCGACTTTTGAGGAGGATCTTTATGCGAGTCAGAACTCGCGCAATGGCCGCTGCCGCCTTTACGTCAGTCGCCCTGGTGGCGTCGGCGTGCGGCGGCGGGGGTACTGGTGGGGACGCGTCAGCCAATGAGTCGAGTTCTGGTGGCGGCGGAGGTGGCGGGGAGATCACCATCGCCGGGTGCACCCCGGAGAACCCTTTGATCCCCGGTGGCACCGGCGAGGCCTGCGGTGGCGACATCATCGACGCGATGACGTCCAAGCTGGTGGAGTACAACACCGAAACCGCCGCGCCGCAGAACGACATCGCGGAATCGATCGAGACCACCGACAACAAGCTGTTCACGGTCAAGCTCAAGCCGTACAAGTTCCACGACGGCACCGAGGTCAAGGCCAAGAACTTTGTTGACGCCTGGAACTACACCGCCTACGCACCTAATGGCCAGGCCGGCAGCTATTTCATGGGGCCCATCGCGGGCTACGCCGACACCCAGTTCCCGGGCGGGGACACCAAGAAGACACCCAAGTCGAAGACCATGTCCGGTTTGAAGGCCGTCGACGACAAGACGTTCACGATCCGGACCAGCGAGCCGGTGTCCAACCTGCCGGTGCGGTTGGGCTACTCCGCCTTTGCTCCGCTTCCCGACTCCTTCTTCGCCGACCCGAAGGCATTCCAGAAGAAGCCGGTGGGTGCCGGTCCGTTCAAGGTGGACTCAGTCAGCAACACCGCTTTCGTGCTGTCCAAGTTCGCCGACTTCAGCGGCGCCACTAAGGCCAACGTAGACAAGCTCACCATACGGGTCTACCAGGACCCCTCGGCGGCCTATGCCGACGCGGTCGCCGGCAGCCTGGACTACATCGACGACAGCAACATCCCCAGTGACCAGTTCGTCGGCAACGCCTATCAGAACGACTTCCCGGATCGCACCGTGCAACGGGAGTCGCTGGTGATGGGCTGGGTCACTTTCTCGCCCAATGACCCGCAGCTCAAGGACAACCCGGCCCTACGCAAGGCTCTCTCGCGAGCCATCGATCGAGACCTGATCGTCAAGCAGATCTTCAACAACACCCGCACGCCGGCCACCGGCTGGGTGTCTCCGGGGGTGGACGGCTACAAGGCCGACGCCTGCGGTGAGAACTGCAAGTTCGACAAGGCCGCGGCCAAGGCCGCCTTTGACGCCGCCGGCGGATACAAGGGCACGTTGACCATGACGTACAACTCCGACGCCCCGAACAAGCCGTGGTCGGAGGCAGTCTGCAACTCGATCAAGAACACCTTGGGTATCGCGTGCACCGCGGTGCCGACGGTCGACTTCGCCACATTCAACAAGAAACTCGACGCCGACGAGATCAAGGGCATCTTCCGCAGCTCCTGGCAGGCCGATTACCCGTCGATCGAAAACTACCTGAGCCCGCTCTATGCCAAGGGGGCATACCCTCCCAACGGCTCGAACTACTCCAAGTACGACAACCCGGAGTTCGAGAGGCTGTTGACCCAGGCCGCGGCGGCGAAGTCCCTCGAGCAAGCCAACACCCTCTACCAGCAGGCAGAGGCCAAGCTGGCTGAGGACTTCCCCACCGCCCCGCTCTGGTACTACAAGACCACTGGGGCCTGGTCTGACAAGGTCACCGACGTCAAGATCAACGCCTTCGGGGTGCTCGACTTCGCGGCCATCAAGGTCAAGTAGGTCGAGCCGCAACACCCGCAGCAATAAAGGTCGGCCTGCCGGAGAACTTCCGGCAGGCCGACGCTAAGTTTCTCTATCAGCTCTGCTGACTCCAGCGCGGGAGGGGTTGCTTGGTGGGCAAATACGTTCTGCGTCGCCTGCTCCAGATGATTCCGGTCATCCTCGGCGTGACGTTCATCATCTACGCCTCAGTCTTCTCGCTCGGCGATCCGACCGTCGGCCGCTGCGGCGAGCGGCCGTGCCCACCGGGCTATATCGCGGCGTTCAAGAAGGAGTACAACCTCGACGAGCCCTTGGTCGTTCAGTACCTGCTCTACATGGGCAACCTGGTCCGCGGCGACCTGGGCACCAACTTCTTTGGCAACGAGGTGTCCGACGAGCTCCTGCTGCGCTGGCCCACCACGCTGAAGCTGGGCTTTCTGGCTCTGGTCTTCGAATCGGTGATCGGCATCCTGGCCGGCGTGCTGGCCGGCATCCGTCGGGGCAAGTTCATCGACAACCTGGTCACGGTCAGCACGTTGTTCCTGATCTCGATTCCGATCTTCGTCATCGGCAGCGTGTCCCAGCTGGTCTTCGGCGTGCGCATGGGCATCTTCCCGGTAACCGCCACCCAGGGCACCTGGTACCAGCTGATCATGCCGGCCTTTGTGCTCGCCTCGGCGACGGTGGCCTACATCGCCCGGTTGATGCGGGCCAACCTGGCCGAGAATCTCCGGGCTGACTACGTTCGCACCGCGAAGGCGAAAGGTTTGACCAACACTCGCACCGTCGGCGTGCACACGCTGCGAAATTCCCTGATCCCGGTGATCACCTATATCGGGGTCGACGTAGGGGCGCTGTTGGGCGGGGCCGTGGTCACCGAGCGCATCTTCAATATCAACGGGGTCGGAAACTTTCTGTTCCGCAGCATCGGACAGAAGGACGGCACGTCGGTGGTCGGTACGGTCACCGTGCTCGTGCTGATCTACCTCCTGATGAACCTCATCGTCGACGTTCTGTATGGCCTCTTGGATCCGAGGATCTCCCATGACTGACACCACGAGCCATCCCGTTGTCGGGGGTGTGACCACCGACTCGTCCGGAGGCTCGGAGGGCGCCGTCGACGAACCAGTCAAAGGCGAAAAACCGCGGTCATTGGGCTCGGACGCCTGGGGGGAGCTCCGTCGGCGACCGTTGTTCTGGATCTCCTCGGTGCTGATCCTGATCTTGGTCCTGATGGCCGCGTTCCCGCAGCTCTTCACTTCGAACGACCCCTATCTCGCCGACCTCAGCAAAGCCCGGGAAGCGCCTTCCCCGGATGCCTGGTTTGGCCGCGACGGCCAGGGCTACGACGTCTTCGCCCGCACCATCTACGGTGCCCGCGCCTCCATCTTGGTGGGCGTCTTCGCCACGTTGTTTACACTGCTGTTTGGATCGCTGGTGGGCATCATCTCTGGTTACCGCGGCGGCTGGCTGGACTCCCTGCTCAGCCGGGTCGGTGAAATCTTCCTCGGCATCCCGGCACTGCTGGGCGGCATCTTGTTCCTATACGTCTTTCCGAGCGACCTGGACACGCCGTTCCTCCTCGTCGTGGGCAAGGTTGCTCTGGTCCTTGGGCTGCTGGGCTGGCCCTCGATCGCCCGGCTGATGCGCTCCAGCGTCCTCCAGGTCAAGCCGAACGACTACGTCCAGGCGGCTCGGGCGCTAGGTGCGTCGCCGATGCGGATCATCAGCAGCCACATCTTGCCCAACTCTCTGGCCTCAGTGATCGTCGTCTCCACGATCAACCTGGGCGCCTACATCTCGGTCGAGGCGACGCTGAGCTTCCTCGGCATCGGGCTCCAAGCCCCCGCCATCTCCTGGGGCATCGCCATCTCCGAGGCTTCCGGGATCGGCTTCATCCGAGCCGCACCGCACATGCTGTTGTTCCCCAGCCTGTTCCTGTCGTTGACGGTGCTGGCCTTCATCATGCTCGGCGACGCGATCCGCGACGCCCTGGACCCCAAGCTGCGATGACCAAGGAGACCGGGCGATGACGACGACGCGTACGGACACGGTGAACTCCTCCAAGAGCTGGCGGCCCCAGGACGGAATGCTGCTGGAGGTCGATGACCTTCACGTCGAGTTCCGCACTCGCGACGGGGTGGCCAAGGCCATCAACGGCGTCTCCTTTGACCTGCATGAGGGCGAGACGTTGGCCGTGCTGGGCGAGTCGGGGTCCGGAAAGTCGGTCACCGCCCAGGCCGTGATGGGGATCCTGGACTCACCACCCGGCTTCATCACCGGTGGCGAGGTGCGCTATTGCGGCGAGAACCTGCTGGCCTTGCCCGAGGAGGAGCGTCGCAAAGTCCGGGGGCCGGAGATCTCGATGGTCTTCCAGGACGCGCTGTCCTCCCTGAACCCGGTCTTCCCGGTTGGCTGGCAGATCGCCGAGATGTTTCGTCAGCACCGCGGGATGAACAGGTCCGACGCGCTGGCCCAGGCCGTACGGCTGATGGAGCGGGTGTCCATCCCGGGAGCCGCCCAACGGGTTCGCGCCTTTCCGCACCAGTTCTCCGGCGGTATGCGCCAGCGGATCATGATCGCCATGGCCATCGCACTCGATCCTGCCGTGCTGATCGCTGACGAGCCCACCACCGCGCTGGACGTCACCGTGCAGGCTCAGATCATGAAGCTATTGGAGGAGCTTCAGCAGGAGCGCCAGATGGGGTTGATCCTGATCACCCACGATCTCGGGGTGGTGGCCGATGTCGCCGACCGGATCGCGGTCATGTACGCCGGAAAGCTGGTCGAGCACGGCGACGTCTACGACCTGTACGCGAAGCCGGCTCACCCGTACACCAAGGGGCTGCTGGAGTCGATCCCGCGGCTGGACCAGAAGGGCCAGGAGCTGGCCGCCATCGGCGGCCTGCCGCCCAACCTGACGCGCATCCCGCCGGGGTGCCCGTTCAACCCACGCTGTCCCTATGCCCAGGACGTTTGCACGGTGGACCCGCCGCCGGCGCTGCGCGAGGTGGTCCACGCGCGTTGGAGCGCCTGCCACTTCGCCGAGCAGGTGCTGTCGGGGCAGGCGCAGGTGACGCGAGGGGCAAGGCCGTTCGATCCGGAGGCCGCCGGTGAGCCTGCAGCCGAGCCGAGCGCAGTCGACCCCGCGGCCGAGGGAGGCAGCCATGCCCGCTGAGGTGATCCTCAAGGCCGAAGGTCTGAAGAAGTACTACCCGATCAAGGCAGGTGTGCTGAGACGAACTGTCGGTCACGTCAAGGCCGTGGACGGGGTCTCCTTCGAGCTCTACAAGGGCGAGACCCTCGGCATCGTCGGCGAGTCGGGCTGCGGCAAGTCCTCTCTCGGTCGGTTGCTGATGCGCCTGGAGGAGCCCACCGAGGGTCGCCTCACCTTCGACGGCGTCGACGTCTACTCCCAGAAGGGAGCCGACATGCGTCGGCTGCGGCGTGACATCCAGATCGTCTTCCAGGACCCTTACACCTCGCTCAACCCCCGGATGACGGTCGGCGATATCGTCGGCGAGCCGTTCGAGATCCACCCCGACGCGGTGCCCAAGGGCGGCCGGCGCCGTCGGGTCCAAGAGCTGCTCGACCTGGTGGGGCTCAACCCCGAGCACATCAACCGCTACCCACATCAGTTCTCCGGCGGCCAGCGCCAGCGGATCGGGATCGCGCGGGGGGTGGCGCTCAACCCCAAGGTGATCATCTGCGACGAGCCGGTGTCTGCCCTGGACGTATCGGTGCAGGCCCAGGTGGTTAACCTGATGGAGAAGCTCCAGGCCGAGCTGGGGCTGGCCTACGTCTTCATCGCCCACGACCTGTCCGTGGTGCGTCACATCTCCGACCGGGTCGGAGTGATGTATCTCGGCAGCCTGGTCGAGCTGGGGGATGAGGAGCAGATCTACGGCCGCCCTACCCACCCGTACACTCAGGCGCTGCTGTCGGCGGTGCCGGTGCCCGACCCCACGTTGCGCAACACCCGCGCCGAGATCGTGCTGACCGGCGACGTGCCCAGCCCGGCAAACCCGCCGAGTGGCTGCCGTTTCCACACCCGCTGCTTCAAGGCCCGGGAGAACTGTGCCACCGACATCCCGCTGCTCGAAACGCGTCCCGATGGCGTCTCGGGTCATCGGTCGGCCTGCCACTACGCAGAGCCGCGGGTGGTCGTCTGAGCGGTGGGTCCGGGCACTTCCCGCCCGGTCGAGGCTGTCCACGTAGGGTTGCCGGATGACTGAAGTGACCTACGGTCAGGCAAACCGCCGGCTGCTGCTGGTGCACGCCCATCCTGACGACGAGACGATCAGCACCGGGGTGACCATGGCCAAGTACGTGGCCGAAGGGGCCGAGGTCGCCCTCGTCACCTGCACGTTGGGTGAGGAGGGCGAGGTGCTGGCCGAGGACCTCGCCCACTTGGCCGCCGATCGGGACGACAACCTCGCACAGCAGCGGTTGATTGAGCTCGACGAGGCGATGGCGGCCCTCGGTGTCGTCGACCACGGCCGCCTCGGTGGAGACGGACGCTTCCGCGACTCAGGCATGGCCTACGACGACGACGGCAACGCCATCGCCCGCATCGAGTCGAGGGTGGGCAGCTTCTGGACCACCGACCTGCTGCTGGCCACCAACGAGCTGGTGCCGACCATTCGGTCGCGTCGTCCGCAGGTGCTGATCACCTATGACGAGAACGGTGGCTACGGCCATCCCGACCACGTGCAGGCGCACCGGGTGGCGATGTATGCCTACGTCCTGGCTGGCGCACCCAGCTATCGGCGTGACCTAGGCGAGGCCTGGACCGTGCCGCGGGTGCTGTGGGCGACGGTGAGCGAGAGCTGGATGCGAGAGGGCATCCGCGCCCTGAGAGCAGCCGGCGACACCGAGACCTTCAAGGGAATCGAGCCGGACGGGCCGATGCCGCCGATGGTGTCGCCGGACGCCGACATCGCGGCGGTGATCGACGGCAGGGGATCAGAGCACCTCAAGCAGAAGATGGCTGCCCTGCGGGCACATCGGAGCCAGATCACCGCCGACGGCCCCTTCTTCGCGATGGACTCCACCTTCGGCGAGGGGGCCTGGGGGCAGGAGCACTTCCGGTTGGGCGCGGGCGTGCCGTTTCCCGGCACCGAGTGGGCCGACGACCTCTTCGCCGGCTTGGGCTAGGCCGTGTTCGATCCGGCGTCGCCGTTGGCTGTCCCCAGCGGTGACCCAGCAGAGTCGGTCACCAGCGTCACCCCGGAGATGTTTCGCTCGGTGATGGCGGAGTTTTCCTCCGGGGTAGCGGTGGTGACGGCGCGGTTTAAGGGCGGGCTGCACGCGATGACCGCTACGGCGTTCTGCTCGGTGTCGTTGCAGCCGCCGTTGGTGCTGGTCTGCGTCGGCAAGGCTAGCCGCTTCCACCCGGTCATCGTCGGCACGGACGCTTGGGCGGTGTCCTTCTTGTCGGCTGACCAGGGCTGGCTGGCTCGTCACTTCGGTGATCGGCAGCGCGAGCTGCGAACGCAGTTCGACCGGGTGCCCTGGGTGCCGGCACCTCACTCACAGGCGCCGCTGCCCAGTGGCACCCGGGGCTGGCTGGACTGCTCGACGCATGCGCTCTATGACGGCGGCGACCACACGATCGCGGTGGGACAGGTACGTCGGGCCAGCCGTGCAACCGGGCTCGACCCGCCGTTGACCTACCACCGCGCGACCTACAGCGACGCGCCCTGAGCAGGCAGGGCACCGTCTGCGGATGCGCTCGAGCGACCCTAAGTGGCTCAGCGGCGCGGAGCCGCGAGGTAGCGGTAGGCGTGGTGACGCCGGAACCCCAGTCTCTGGTAGGCCCGGTGCGCCCCCTCGTTCTCGGTCGTTACCTGTAGGTAGACCCAGCGCGCACCCCGTCGCGCCGCCCAGTGGCCGAGACCGATCAGCACCCGAGCGGCCCAGCCCTGGCGGCGATGCCCCGGCTCGGTCCAGACCGCGGCGACCCCGAGCCAGTCGGCGGACACGTGACCTCGCCCGATGGCGATCAGCTGATTGCTTCCGGCTGCCCCGGCGTAGGCGCGAGGCGGCCCGTTGTCCAGGATCCGGCGCACGATCGCGGGGTCGGCGTCGGTCGGGCGGCTGGTCGCGTAGGACCGTTCCCAGTCCGGCTCCAACCTCTCGGTGACCAGGACCCGCGGGTCCGGCTCGGTGCCGTCCAGCAGCCCTGCCAGCCTGGTGACGAGCACGTCGGTCTCGACGTACACCTCGGTCCAACCAAGCCCCCGGAGCGCCCCCTCCTCAGCGGAGTCCGAGATCACCTGCGCCCAAGGGCGGCTACCCCGTTGCTCAGCGAACTCGACGATGCGCTCGGCAGCCTCCTTAACCGGCACGCCAGGGTCGCCCACTGCCAGGCAGGAGTTGGCGCGGCCGGTGAACCCGCCGCCTGAGCGCAGAGTCCACTCACCCAGCGGCTGCCGCTCGGCGAACCATCCCTCCACCGCCACCCGCTCCAGCTGGGCGGCGCTGGTCCGCAGCGGGTCGCGCCCTCCCCGAGCCGCAGGCAGCCGACGAGCCGCCAAAATGACCGGTCGGTCGATCTGCACAGCTGCCCCGGAGAGCTCACTCAGTGTCAGCCGCTCGGCGGTCTCGTCCTCCAGCCAGCCGATGGTGTCAGTGGCGGACCCGCCGGGCAGTCGGTGCCGAATCACCAAGCGGTCACCGAGTCGCGCCGGTGGGGTGATCCGGTTGAGTGCGTCCATCAGGAGAGGGCCTTCGCTGGGTAGGGTCAGAAAGCGCGATACTAGAGCAGCCGTTCGCCACCACCGCGTACTGCTGCACCGCACGAGTCAGCATTCCCATGATCAGCACCGCACTCAACTACGAGGAGTTCCAGCGTGACGTATGTCATTGCGCAGCCCTGTGTCGACCTGAAGGACCGCGGCTGCGTGGAGGAGTGCCCGGTCGACTGCATCTACGAGGGCAAGCGGATGCTCTACATCCATCCCGACGAGTGCGTCGACTGCGGCGCCTGCGAGCCGGTCTGCCCCGTCGAGGCCATCTTCTACGAAGACGACACCCCGGATGAGTGGAAGGAGTACTACAACGCCAATGTGGACTTCTTCACCGATCTCGGCTCTCCCGGCGGCGCGGCCAAGACCGGCGTGATTGACAAAGACCACCCGCTGGTGGCGGCGCTTCCGCCCCAAGAGCACGACGAGTGAGCCTGGCGGACTCCCTTCCCGAATTTCCCTGGGACACCCTGGCGGCCGCCAAGCAGCGCGCGGCGGCCCACCCCGACGGCATCGTCGACCTGTCCATCGGTACGCCCGTCGATCCGACCCCGAGTCTTGCTGCCGAGGCGCTGGCTCGGGCGGGTGACAGTCCCGGCTATCCGCAGACCGCCGGCACCCCCGCGCTGCAGCAGGCGATGGCGTCCTATCTCGGCCGTCGCTGGGGTGCACGAGACCTGGCTCCAGCAGCGACGCTGCCCGTGGTCGGCACCAAGGAGCTCGTCGCCTGGCTGCCGACACTGCTCGGCCTGGGGCCCCGTGACGTCGTGGTGGTCCCCGCCACGGCCTACCCGACCTACGCGGTGGGCGCCCGGATCGCCGGCTGTCAGGTGGTGGCCGCCGACGACCTGTCGGCATTGGCTGATCTCCGGCCGGCACTGGTCTGGCTCAACTCGCCGGGCAACCCCACCGGCGCCACGCTGAGTGCCGACGAGCTCGCGGGCCGTGTGGCCTGGGCCCGGCAGCGCGGTGCGGTGGTGGCCAGTGACGAGTGCTACGGCGAATTCGGCTGGGAGGCCGAGCCGGTCTCGGTGCTGCACCAAGACGTCTGCGGGGGTTCACACGCGCAGCTGCTGGCGGTGCACTCGCTATCCAAGCGGTCCAACCTGGCCGGCTATCGTGCAGGCTTCGTCGCCGGCGACGCTCGGATCGTGGCCGAGCTGCTGGCCGTCCGCAAACACGCCGGGATGATTGTCCCGCGACCGGTTCAGGAGGCCATGGTGGCCCTGCTGAGCGACACCTCGCATGTCCACGACCAGCGGGAGCGCTATCGCCGTCGCCGGGCTCTCCTGCGGCCGGCCCTGGAGGGCCTGGGGTTCCGGATCGAGCACTCCCAGGGCGGCCTCTATCTGTGGGGCACACGCGGAGAGGACGGACGGGCCTCAGTCGACTTCCTGGCCGAGCGGGGGATCCTGGTCGCACCGGGCGACTTCTATGGCGACGCCAGCGGCGGCTATATCAGGGCCGCGCTGACCGCCACCGACGAGCGGGTGGGCGCCGCGGTCCAGCGACTCGCCCCGTGAAGCGACGCGCAACCGGTCACCGAACCGCGAGCGTGACCAGGGTCGGTTTGGCGTTCGCACCACTGTCCTCCCAGGTGGGCAGTTCCAGCTTCTGGGTCCGCCAGCGCCGAGGGCCGACATCGGCCTGCACCAGCCCGTACTCCTTGGCGTTGGCCACCGCAAACGACGCGTAGGCCCAGGCCAGCCGCTCCGACGTTGCCGAGATGGTGACCACCTTGTCCTGGCGAGCGGCGCCGGGGCGGCCGAACGTCTTGTTCAGCCCACTCACCAGACCCGTGGCGTCGCCGGCCCCCTCCCCGCGCTCCAGGCAGGTGAAGCCGGCGGGTGACCGCCCGGTCAACGTGCTGGCGAGCACCCGGGCGTCAGCCTCGTGATCGCGGTAGGCGTCCGGATAGCCACTGCGTTGCACCTTCTGGGCGACGTCGTTGATGTCGTCGGTCCGCCAGTTCTTGACCTTGACCAGAGCGTCGTAGAACTTGCCGGTGGCGTAGTACGGGTCCATCAGCTGCTCCTCGGTGCCCCAGCCCTGCGATGGGCGCTGCTGGAAGAGCCCGACGGAGTCCCGGTCGCCGTAGTCGAGGTTGCGGATGCCGGTTTCCTGATAGACGGTGGCCATCGCGATGGACGCTGCTCGGGCGGGAAGCTTCCGGCGGACCGACAGCCCGACGATGATCGAGGCCAAGTGGGCCTGGTCAAGGTTGACGGCGACCGAGGCACCCGCGGCGGTGGCGAGGCACCGCTCTTCGCCAGGGCCCGGCTCGGCGGCTCCTCGGCTGCGCAGCCAGGAGAAGGCGCCGAGGACCGCTGCCACCAGCACGACCACGGCAACGGCCAGCCCGATCGCTGCCCAAGGTTTGTGGCGCCGCCCCTTCACGTGCACGTCATCAGTTGGCGTGCAGGGCGGCGTTCAGCTCGACACCCTTGCCCCGGCGGCCGCGCACCTCGACGGCGCCGGAGACCGAGTTTCGCAGGAAGAGCAGGTTGCTCTGGCCGGACAGCTCAGCGGCTTTGACGACCGAGCCGTCAGGGAACGTCACCTTGGTGCCAGCGGTGACGTAGAGCCCGGCCTCGACCACGCAGTCGTCCCCGAGGGCGATCCCCAGTCCCGAGTTGGCTCCCAGCAGGCAGCGCTGGCCGAGCGAGACCACCTGGGAGCCGCCGCCGGACAGCGTGCCCATGATGGAGGCGCCGCCGCCCACGTCGGAGTCGGCGCCGACCACGACGCCGGCCGAGATGCGGCCCTCGACCATGGAGGCGCCCAACGTGCCGGCGTTGTAGTTGACGAACCCCTCGTGCATCACGGTCGTTCCGGCTGCGAGGTGAGCCCCGAGACGGACCCGGTCGGCGTCGGCGATCCGTACGCCACTCGGCAGCACGTAGTCGACCATCCGGGGAAACTTGTCGACCCCGAAGACGCTCAAGTGGCCGCGCGCCGCCCGCAGCCGGGTGCGGACCTGTTCGAAGCCGTCCACGTCGCACGGTCCGGCCGAGGTCCACACCACGTTGGGCAGCACCCCGAAGATGCCGTCGAGGTTGAGACTTCGCGGCGAAACCAGGCGCGCGCTCAGCAGGTGCAGCCGCAGGTAGGCGTCCGAAGTGTCCGCGGGCGGTGAGTCGAGGTCGATCTCGACGTCGACCAGCTTCGTGACCACGCCGCGGGGCTCGTCGGTGCCGGACGCCTCGGCCAGTCCCGCGGGCACGTCGGACCTCAACGGCCCCAGCACCGGCGCCGGGAAGTAGGTGTCCAATACCCGCCCGGAGGCCGAGACGCTGGCCAGCCCTCGACCACTGGCGCGGCGGTTCGGCGCGTCGCTGGGAGCCTCAGTCATGCGGTCGAGCGTAGTGGCTGCGACCCAGCGGGACTGTCCGAAGTCAGCGGTAGGGTCCCGTCATGACCGCCAGCACGACAGCACAGCTTCCCAAGCCGCTGGACCTCGAGGGGGACGTCGTCGCGCTGCTGCGCCAGCTGATCGACGTCGAGTCGGTGAGCGGGAACGAGACGCCGATCACCGACCTGATCGAGGCCGCGCTCCGGCCGTACGCGCACCTGGAGGTGATTCGCGACGGCAACGTGCTGCTGGCGCGGACCCAGCTGGGCCGGGCCGAACGGGTGATCGTTGCCGGGCACACCGACACGGTGCCGATCGCGGGCAACGTGCCGTCGACGGTGACGGGGGAGGGTGCTGACCAGATCGTCTGGGGCCGCGGTGCCTGTGACATGAAGGGCGGAGTCGCGGTGCAGCTTGCGGTGGCCGCCGCGGCCGCCGAGCCGGCCCGCGACGTCAGCTGGATCTTCTACGACCTCGAGGAGGTCGAGGAGAGCCGCAACGGCCTGGCCCGGATCGCGCGCGAGCACCCCGAATACCTCGACGCCTCCTTCGCCGTGCTGTGTGAGCCCTCGAACGCCGGCATCGAGGGTGGCTGCCAGGGGACCCTGCGCGCGGAGGTCATCCTGCGCGGGGTGGCCGCGCACTCGGCGCGTTCGTGGAAGGGACACAACGCCATCCATGACGCGGCCGAGGTGTTGCGCCGACTGCAGGACTACCGGGCCGCCGAGGTCGAGGTGGACGGATTGGTCTATCGCGAGGGGCTGAACGCGGTCGGGATCAGTGGCGGGATCGCCGGCAACGTGATTCCGGACCGCTGCACCGTCGAGGTCAACTACCGCTTCGCCCCGGACAAGGATGCTGCGGCGGCTGAGGACCTGGTACGCGAGGTCCTCGCCGGCTTCGAGGTCGCCGTCACCGACGTGGCCTCCGGGGCCCGGCCCGGGCTCGACGTCCCCGCGGCCGCCGAGTTCGTGGCGGCCGTCGGGGGGGCGGCCAGCGCCAAGTTCGGCTGGACCGACGTGGCCCGGTTCAGCGCCCGAGGGGTGCCGGCGGTCAACTTCGGCCCCGGGGACCCCAGCAAGGCGCACGCCGACGACGAGTTCTGTCCGGCCCGTGATGTCTACGCCTGCCGGGACGCGCTGCTTCGTTGGTTGGGCTGAGAGGCGCTGCAGGCTGGTTACGCTGCACGGGTGACCAATACCGACGCCCAGCGCCATTTCGAGGGGCCGGTGATGAGGGGCGGTAACCAGCTTCAGCCAACCACCACCGACCAGCGCCTCCTCAACAGCGGCGGGACCTCCGACTGGGTGCACACCGACCCCTGGCGCGTGCTGCGCATCCAGGCCGAGTTCGTGGAGGGATTCGGAACGCTGGCCGAACTGGGCCCGGCGGTGTGCATCTTCGGATCAGCGAGGACCAAGGCGACCGACCCGATGTATGCCGCAGCCCGCGAGCTCGGCCACCGACTGGCCAGCGAAGGGCTCGCCGTCATCACCGGCGGGGGCCCGGGGATCATGGAGGCCGCCAACCGCGGAGCGGATGAGGCGTCCGGAGTCTCGGTCGGTCTGGGGATCGAGCTGCCCTTTGAGTCCGGGCTCAACGACTACGTCAATCTGGGGATCAACTTCCGCTACTTCTTCGCGCGCAAGACGATGTTCGTCAAGTACGCCCAGGGCTTCGTGGTGATGCCCGGCGGCTTTGGCACCCTCGACGAGCTCTTCGAGGCGCTCACGCTGGTGCAGACCCGCAAGGTGACGTCCTTTCCGGTCGTGCTGTTCGGGTCGCACTACTGGCAGGGAATGCTGGACTGGCTGCGCTCAGCCGCGCTGGCCTCCGGTGCGATCGCTGAGTCCGACCTGGCCATGCTGCAGGTCACCGACAGCATCGAGGAGGCCGTGCACGCCATGTTGTCGCACCCGCCGGCCGGTGACCCGCCAGCCTGACGGCCCGCGGGGACAGGTTGGCGCGGATGTCACAGCCGCATGGCACCATCGAAGCATGGAATGGGCTATTGCCGTCATCGTGGTGGCCATCATGGGTGTGGCGGCCGCCGCGGCGGCCGGCGGCATGGGTGAGATGCCTGCAGAACCGGTCTACGACACGTTCCGCCAGGACCTGCCGGTGGACCGCCCGCTGCAGCCCGGCGACCTGCAAACCCTCCGCTTCGGCGTCACCCTTCGTGGATATTCGATGCGCCAGGTCGACGAGGTGTTGGACCGGCTGACCCGTGAGCTGGCCGAGCGGGACGCCGCTCTCAGCGCCCGCGGCATGCCGAACGAGCAGGTCAGGCTGAGCACACCTACGGGGGAGCACCGATGAGTGTCCGTCTGCGGGTGTCGGTCCGTGCACACGCGGCGCCGGAGACGGTTTGGGCCGAGATGACCGACTGGGCGGGACAGGCGCGGTGGATCCCGCTGACCACGGTTCACCCCGTCACCGAGCGCGCGACCGGTGTTGGGGTGCACGTGGAGGCGCTGTCGGGTTTCTGGGTCGGACGGCTACCGATCGGGCTGCTCGACCGCTTCGTGGTCACCGGTTGGACGCCGCCGACGGCCGACCATTACGGCGAGCTCGAGGTGCTGCACCTGGGCCCGTACTTCACCGGCGAAGGGGCCTTCCGCGTCGAGGCAGAAGGCGGCGGCACTCGGATCACTGCCACGGAGGTCTTCTCACTCCCCGCCGGCGCCGTGCTCGAACCGCTCGTCCGGATTGCCCTGCCGGTGATGCGGGTGGGGTTCTGGGCGAGCCTGAGGTCCCTGAAGAGGGTCGCAGAGAGCGCTCGTCGGCCCGTCGTCAGCGCCTGAGAGCGG
The DNA here is from genome assembly GCA_035634295.1 of Propionibacteriaceae bacterium. Lineage (GTDB taxonomy): Bacteria > Actinomycetota > Actinomycetes > Propionibacteriales > Propionibacteriaceae > Microlunatus. The sequence continues at coordinate 43,372 of DASQDG010000054.1, forward strand.
CGACATGAGCGTCGTTGCCGGTGATGACGGACGATTGCGCTGCCCCTGGGGGGCAGACAGCCCCGAATACGTCGCCTATCACGACCACGAGTGGGGCAAGCCGATCACCACCGTCGACGGGCTCTATGAGCGCCTCACCCTGGAGGGCTTCCAGTCCGGCCTGTCGTGGCTGACCATCCTGCGCAAGCGCGAGAACTTCCGGGCCGCCTTCGCCCGCTTCGACCCCGGCCAGGTGGCCGCCTTCGACTCCGCCGACATCGAGCGACTGATGGCCGATGTCGGCATCGTCCGCAATCGAGCCAAGATCGAGGCCGCGATCGCCAACGCGCGGGTGGTCGCCGACCTCGGCGAGGACTTCGCCACCCTGATCCTCGGCTTCGCCCAGCCCGACCTTTCCCGACCACGCACGATCGACGAGATCCCCGCCTCGACCCCGGAATCCGTCACGCTGGCCAAACAGCTCAAACGCCACGGAATCCGCTTCGTCGGCCCGACCACCGCGTACGCACTGATGCAGGCGGTGGGACTGGTGGACGACCACCTCGCCGAGTGCTTTGTCCGGCCGCGGCGTGTCGCTAGCACCTGAGGCTGCGTCCTGCGGGTCAGGGCTTGGGGCAGCCATCGGCCCCTCCGCAGGCTCCGGGGCTCCCGCCGCACCCATCCACGCCCCTACGCCCTGACCTACAGGACGCAGCCCCAGGTCCTAGCGACCGGTGAACTCCGGCGAGCGCTTGGCGAGGAAGGCGTCTACGGCAGCCTGGTGATCTTGCGACGCTCCCGTACGACGCATCTGCTCGCCCTCGAACTCCAGTGACTCAGCCAGCGTGTGGGTGGCCGAGTAGGCGACGGAGCGCCGGATCGACGCGTACGCCAGTGTGGGCCCGGCGGCCAGCGTGGCTGCCAGCTCGGACAGTCGAGAGGGGAAGTCGGTGTCGGGGACCACCTCGGTCGCAATTCCCAGCGCCAGGGCCTCGTCGGACGGTATGGTCCGCGGGCGCAGCAGCAGTTCGAGAGCGCGGGTGGGGCCGACCAGGCGAGGCAGCGTCCAGGAGGTGCCGGTGTCGCAGGACAGGCCGATCCGGGAGAAGGCGGTGTCAATGGCGGCCGAGCTGGCGAGCAACCGGTAGTCGGCCAGGAACACCAGCGCTGCACCCGCACCAGCGGCCACTCCGTTGACGCCGGCGACCACCGGCTTGTCGAGCTCGTGCAGCGCCAGGGCGATCGGGTTGTAGTGCTTCGGCACCGTGGACCACAGGCGGGCGATGTCACCGCTGGCCAGCAAGGCCTGGTGCTCCTTAAGATCCTGTCCGGCCGAGAAGGCCCGCCGCCCCGTGCCGGTGAGGACCACGCAGCGGACGGTGGCGTCATCGGTCACCGCGCGCAGCGCCGCCAGCAGCGCCTCCTTGGTGGCGGTGTCCAGCGCGTTGCGGGCTGCTGGCCGGTCTATCGCGATGGTGGCCACCCCCTCGGCTGCGGTCAGTCGTACGGGCTGGTCGGTCATGGGCCGACTGTAGGCGCAGGCGGTGACCCGATGACGACGTCTTGGTCATCGTGCTGAATAATTGCCGACGCACTGCTGGCGAATCAGGGAACGAGGGTGAACGATGGCTGCGATGAAGCCGCGGACCGGTGACGGGCCCATGGAGGTCACGAAGGAGGGTCGGGGAATCGTTATGCGGGTCCCGCTGGAGGGGGGCGGCCGGTTGGTGGTCGAGCTCAACGCCGACGAGGCAGCCGAGCTGGCTGGAGCACTCCGCGAGGTCGTCGGCTAGGCTCCCGCTCCGCAAGCGAGCAAGAATCTGGCTCAGGGCCCTGTCACCGCGGGTGACAGGGCCTTTGCTGTGCTCGCAGCCGCGGCCGATCTGCGACCCGCCTCAGCCGTGCCGCTCGATAGCTGCTCGATAGACGCCCACCGTCTCGGCCGCGATCTTCGCCCACGAGAACTCGTCGATGCAGCGCTGCCGCCCCGCGACGCCGAAGGCACGAGCGCGCTCAGGATCAGCGGTCAGCGCGTTGATCTTGGCGGCCAGCTCGGACTCGAACTGCTTCACCGCCGCTGGGTCAGTCGCCTGAGCCGGGTCGTAGGGGACCAGGTAGCCGGTCTCGCCGTCCACCACTACCTCAGGAATGCCACCGACCGCCGAGGCCACTACGGCCGTCTCGCAGGCCATCGCATCCAGGTTCACGATCCCCAGCGGCTCGTAGACCGAGGGGCAGGCGAAGACGGTGGCGTGGGACAGCACCTGGCGGACCTGCTCGCGCGGCAGCATCTGCTCGATCCACAACACGTTGCCACGGCTCGACTGCAGATGGGCAAACGCGTCGCCGATCTGCTGGGCGATCTCCGGCGTGTCCGGTGCCCCCGCGAGCAGCACCAGCTGGGTGTCCGGGTCCAGCTCTTCGGCCGCCCGGACCAGGTGGATCAGACCCTTCTGCCGGGTGATCCGGCCGACGAAGACCACCGTCGGCTTGTCCAGGTCTATCCCCAGAGAGGTCACGATGTCGGTTCCGGTGTCGGGGGAGAACTCGTCGGTGTCGATGCCGTTCCTCACCACGTGCACCTTGTCGGGGTCGAGCTCGGGATAGGAGCCCAGCACGTCGCCCCGCATGCCGGCGCTGACCGCGATCACCGCATCGGCGGCCAAGAAGGCGGTCTTCTCGGCCCATGAGGAGAGGTTGTAGCCACCGCCCAGCTGCTCGGCCTTCCAGGGCCGATGCGGCTCCAACGAGTGGGCGCTGACCACGTGTGGGATGTCGTGAAACAGCCCAGCGAGCAGGCCGCCGAGGTTGGCGTACCAGGTGTGGGAGTGCACCAGGTCCACGTCGGGGACGCTGGCCGCCATCGACAGGTCGGCCCCGAACACCCGGAGCGCGGCGTTGGCCCCCGACGGATAGCTCTCGGCGTGGGCCGTCGCGCCCTCGCGCGGCTCGCCCATGCACTGGACGTCGACGTCGATCAGCTTGCGAAGCTGCGGTACGAGCTGAGCCACGTGCACTCCGGCTCCGCCGTAGATGGCTGGTGGATATTCTCGCGTCAGCAGCGAAACGCTCAGCCGGTCACCGGGCTTGTGGTCGTCGGGGGGTGCCATGTGTCGCATCGTGCCATAGCCGCATCAGAGCTGAGAAGGTGCTGGGGCAACTCGCTGGCGCGTTCCCTGGAGCAGTGCGTGGACTTATGACTGCGCCTGAGATACCGGCGGTGCCCACTTGTCGGCGACGGCTGGGTGGTCCTAGGTTCGACTCATGGCGTCTCGGCACAAGGTTCTGGCAATCGTTCTGGCAGGTGGCGAGGGAAAGCGCCTGATGCCCCTGACGCAGGACCGGGCGAAGCCCGCCGTACCATTCGGCGGCACCTACCGACTGATCGACTACGTGCTCTCCAACCTGGCCAACGCCGAGCTGCGGCATATCGCCGTGCTGACCCAGTACAAGTCGCACTCCCTCGACCGGCACATCTCGCTGACCTGGCGGATGTCGACCATGCTGGGCAATTACGTCACCCCGGTGCCCGCACAGCAGCGGCTCGGCAAGCAGTGGTATCAGGGCAGCGCCGACGCCATCTACCAGTCGATGAACCTGATCCGCGACGAGAAGCCGGACTACGTCGTGGTCTTCGGTGCCGACAACATCTACCGGATGGACGTCGGCCAGATGCTTGAGGCCCACATCGACGGCGATCTCGCCAGCACGGTCGCCGGCATCCGGGTGCCCCGGGCCCAAGCCAGCAGTTTTGGCGTCATCGACGCGGCGGCCGACAGCAAGATACTCAACTTTCTGGAGAAGCCGGCCGACCCTCCCGGGCTGCCTGACGACCCGGAGGCGTCGTATGCCTCGATGGGCAACTACATCTTCAGCACCGAAGCCCTGATCGACGCCTTGGAAACCGACGCCGAGGACACGAACTCCCAGCACGACATGGGCGGCGACATCATCCCGGCCTTCGTGGCCAAGGGCGAGAGCCAGGTGTACGACTTCACCAGCAACCAAGTGCCAGGTTCCAGCGGGCGCGAAAAGGCTTACTGGCGCGACGTCGGGACCATCGACGCCTACCACGAGGCGCATATGGACCTGGTGTCGGTCGATCCGGTGTTCAACCTCTACAACGCCGAGTGGCCGATCTGGACTTATCCGGTGCAGATGCCGGGCGCGAAGTTCGTTCTGCACGGCACCGCTACCGACTCGATCGTCAGCCCGGGCTGCATCATCTCCGGCGGCTACATCGACGACTCCGTGCTGTCGCCCAATGTCCGGGTGATGGAAAAGGCGATCGTCGACGAGTCCGTGCTGCTCACCGGCGTCCGGGTGGGGGCCAAGGCGACCATCCGCCGAGCGATCCTGGACAAGAACGCAGTCGTGCCGGACGGCTGCGAGGTGGGCGTGGACCCTGAGGCCGACCGGGCCCGCGGCTACACCGTCTCCGAAGGCGGCATCACCGTGGTCGGCAAGGGCGTCACCGTCACCAAAAGCTGAGTCCGGGTCACCCCTTGACGGCCAGCAGCAGGCCGTCGCCAACCGGCAGCAGCGCGGGCGTGAGGTCGTCGTTGTCTCGGACCGCGGCCACCGCCTCTCGTACGGCTTCTGTCGCCTCGTCGGTGTTGCCGGGGTCTGCAACCCGGTCGTGCCAGAGTGAGTTGTCGACCGCGAGCACTCCGCCGTGGCGCAGCAGACGCAGAGACTGCTCCACGTACTGCGGGTATTCGAGCTTGTCGCCGTCCACGAAGACCATGTCGTAGGCCCCGTCGCTGAGACGGGGCAGCACGTTGAGCGCGGCGCCGTTGATCAGCCGGAACCGCTGGCTGGGTATGCCGTACTGCAGGAACGACCGACGCGCCGCGGCCTGGTGCTCGGGCTCGATGTCGACGCTGGTCAAGATGCCGGCCGGCTGCATGCCGGCGAAAAGTGCCAGCCCGGACACCCCGGTGCCGGTGCCGATCTCCACCACCGCGCGGGCTTGGATCACCTTGGCGACGAACGTCAACGCCGTGGCCGCGCCGCGCCCCAGGGGCGTGATGCCCATCGGGGTTGCGTTGGCGCGGGCCGCCGTGACGATCTCGGACTCGCCGAGAAAGTCCTCCGCATAGGCCCAGGACGGGGCCTTGGGAGCAAGTTTCAGCGATGACTTCGGTGCCGGGGGGTTCACGGGGTCAGCCTAGCGAGATGTGTGCTCGGGTGACTTGCGCGGATTGCGCTTCGGCCCGCCGATTGTCGGACCTCTGCGCCGGACGAAAGGCGTGTCCGGCTCATCGGCCCACCAATCGGCGGCGCGCAATCCGGGGTCCTGGGCAACCCCGCTGCGGGCCTCGCCCCCTACCATGACCTCATGAGCCATGTCGTGGTCGCCGAGCTCGTCGCTGCCGTACTGAGCGTCGAGGTCGCAGTGGGCGACGAGGTGGCCGCGGACGACTCGGTCGCCATTTTGGAGTCGATGAAGATGGAGATCCCCGTGCTGGCCGAGGTGGCCGGAGTGGTCCGCGAGATCCTCGTCTCCACCGGTGACGTGGTCAACGACGGCGATCCGCTGGTGGCGATTGCGCCCAATCAGCGCTGACTCCCGGGGCCGGTCATAGGATGCTGGCATGACCGAACCGCCCTTCGGCCGGCTGCTGACCGCGATGGTGACCCCGTTCGCCGACGACGACGAGCTGGACCTGGAAGGCGCAGCCAAGCTGGCGATGTATCTCGTCGACGAGCTCGGCAACGACGGTCTGGTCATCAACGGCACGGCTGGCGAGTCGCCCACCACGAGCGACGAGGAGAAGGCCGAGTTGCTCAGCGCGGTGGTCGATGCGGTGGGCGACCGGGCTTCGGTCGTCGCCGGTGTTGGCACCTTCGACACCCGGCACACCGTCGAGCTGGCTCAGCAGGCGGCCAGCCTGGGCGCCCACGGCCTGCTCGTGGTGACGCCTTACTATTCCAAACCGCCCCAGCGCGGATTGCAGGATCACTTCCGCGCGGTGGCCGACAGCACCGACGTGCCGGTGATGCTTTACGACATCCCCCATCGAGCTGGCACGGCGATCACCACCGAGTCGCTGATCTCGCTTGCCGACCACCCCCGAATCGTCGCCGTCAAGGACGCCAAGGCGGACCTGACTGCGTCAGCCACCGTGATTTCCCAGACCGAACTTGCCTACTACAGCGGGGACGACTCGCTGACCTTGCCGCTGCTGTCGGTGGGAGCCGTCGGGCTGGTCGGCACATCCACCCATTTCTGTGGTCTGCATGCCAAGGGGATGATCGAGGCTTACCTGCGTGGGGACGTGGCGGAGGCGCTCCGCCTGCACCAGCAGCTGCTCCCCGTCTTCACGGGGGTGTTCGCCACCCAGGGCGTGATGCTGGTCAAGGCGGGGCTGGCCCTGCAGGGGCGCAGCGCCGGCTTGGTACGTCCGCCGATGCCTGCCGCAACCCCGGCAGAGACGCAGGCGCTGGCGGCCTGTCTGGCCGCTGCTGGGCTCTGACCGCTCTCCACAGGGCGTTGCCAGGTTGTCCTCAGGTGGCTGCAAGGAAGCGCCGTCAGACTGGGGTGACTGATCGGCGATCGCCGCGTTGCCAGCGGCTGTGTGGGGACGGGAGATGCGGCATGACGCACCCGTCTTTGACGCCACCAGACTGGCCGCAAACGACCGGTTCCGAATGGGTCCCGCCCACCTGGGAACAGCTCGTCCGTGACCACAGTCCTCGGGTTTTCCGGCTGGCGTATCGGCTGACCGGCAACCTGCACGACGCCGAGGATCTCACCCAGGACGTCTTTGTTCGAGTCTTCCGATCTCTGCACCGCTTCCAGCCCGGCACCTTTGAGGGCTGGCTGCACCGGATCACGACGAACCTGTTCCTCGACGGCGCGCGCCGCAAGCAGCGGATCCGCTTCGACGCCCTGGCCGACGACGCTGAACGGCTGCCCAGCACCTGGCTCAGCCCCGCCGAGCAACTCTCAGCTGGAGACCTCGACCATGACGTGGCCGCTGCCCTCGCCGCGCTTGCTCCCGAGTTCCGGGCGGCCGTCGTGCTATGTGACATCGAGGGCCTCAGCTACGACGAGATCGCCACCGTGCTGGACGTCAAGATCGGCACGGTCCGCAGCCGGATCCACCGCGGTCGGGCGCAGCTTCGGACGGCGCTGGCTCATCGGCGACCGAGCGGAGAGCGGGCACGCTATCGCGGCGTCGAGGTCGAGGCGGGTCGCTCCGCAGGATCGCTCGCTTCCGCCCCCGTTCCCCGTCGCTGGGGAGGGCGTTCAGCGGCGAGGCCAGCGTGAGAGGCCGACGCTGCCGCCGACTCGCGGAGTTGCGCTCTGCCTACCTGGACAGCGTCCTTGGCGACGCCGAGCGCGAGCAGGTGCAGACGCATCTGCTGTCCTGCCCCTCCTGCCGCCTGGAGCTCGAAGATTTACGGCGCGTACGCAAGCTGCTGGCCGGCATGTCTTCGGCTTCGGTACCCCAGATCGCCCCCACCGAGCTGTCCGCGCGACTGGTGTCCATCGCCGGAAGCGACGCGGACTCTCCGGTGTGGTGCCGGCCTTTCCGGCGCACGCACGCCGGGGTGCTGCCCAGCCGTCGCCGAGCCGTCCGAGTGCGGGCCACGGCAGCCGCGCTGGCGCTCGGCGGACTGGTCGGCGCCTCGGGCGTGGTGGGCTATCTGGCTGCCCCGGCTGCCCCGGCCGCCGTACGGGACCCAATGGAGCGGGCGCGGTCGGGATTCGGCGGCATGTTGGCGGAGCTGCCGCTGACCAACCGGGCTGCTGACGCGCTGCTGGTGACGGCTCGCCTCGACCAGCTGAGGGCGGATTCGCGCCGGAGCGGCAACGGCTCCAAGCCGTCGGGGCGGCGGCAGGTGACCGCGGCGGTGGCCACCGCCACCCTGCGACGGGCCGCGGACTCCGCGGACCGCGTCAGGTTCGCCGGAACGCAGCAGGTGACGTTCGGTCGCGGTGAGCAGCTGTTGTCGGCCGCGGTGCAGGTCGTTGTCGAGCCAGGCCAAGGCAGCGACATCCGCGTGCTCGACCGACGTGGTCAGAGCGCGGTCGAGCGCTATCTGCCGCCGGCGACCTCGACGTCGGTCAAGCATCAGCTGCTGTCCCTGCTGCTGCAGAACTACGAGCTCTCCGGGTGGCAGGGCGAGCGGGTGCTCGGTCGGCCGGTCACCACGGTCCAGGCGGCGGCACTGCACGACGATCACGCGATAGCAGCCCGCTGGTGGGTCGACGACGTCAGTGGGCTGGTGCTTCGCCAGGAGACCTATGACGAAGCGGGGCTGGTGCTCGGCGCAGGTTTCACCGAGGTCAGCATCAGTCCGGCGCCCACCTTCTTGCCACACCTGGCCCCCCGGTTGGCGATATCCTCGCTGCCGGCCAGTCTCGCCGCGTCAGGCGTCGACCAGCGCAAGGTCAGCGGCTGGTCCTGTCCGGACGAGCTGGCCGGGCTGTCGCTGGTGCAGGTCCGCAGCGACCAGGTGGGCGAGCCACAAGTGGTGCACCTGTTGTACAGCGACGGGCTGCACACGGTCAGCGTCTTCGAGCAGCACGGGAGTCTGGCCGGTCCGCCTACTGGCTCACACTGGGACGACTCGGTGCAGGCCTACCGCCGAGACGACGTGGCCGCCTCGGCCACCTGGCGGTCCGCGAACACGGTGTTCACCGTGGTCAGCGATGCCCCGGCCCTGCTTGAGCAGGTCGTTTCCTCGTTGCCGCGGGAGCCGTCGCTCACGCCGACTACGATGGACCGAGTTCAGGCGGGCTGGTCTCGCATCCGCGATCGAGTAACTGGGTAGGTCATGGCTGCTGACGATCGTCGCGATGACGGCGACCGCGGTGATCAGTACGGCAGCGACTCCCGCTACTACGGCCCCTTCGGTTCACCCCCGCCACGCGGCGGCGGTGACGACGCCGCTACCCCGCTAGGAATTGGCCGCTGGTCCTACGGCGACGACGAGCGGACCGCCCAGCTGCCGGTTGGGCCGCAGCCGTCGCAGGAGCGGACGGAGCCGCTTCCCATGCAGCCCTACCCGCCCGACCAGGGGCGACCGCAGGCGGCACCACCGCACGCAGGTGCACTCTTTCCGGCTCCGGCCGGCGTGAAGCCCCTGCACCCACGCCCACCTGAGTATCTGGCGCCCTGGCCGGGCCAGCCGGCCCCCCGCCGCAGGCGCGGCGGTATCGGGCTGCTGCTGCTGGCCGGGCTCACCGCACTCGTCGTCGGCGGAGCCGCCGGCTTCGGGGGGTCGCGGCTGGCAGCCCAGAGCGAGGTTGCGCCACAGACGTCAGCCGCTCCGCCGGCGCCCAGCCTCTCGACCGCACCCAGTGCCCCGGCAAGCCCGTACACACCGCCTGCAGGCCAGCCGAACACGGTGGGCGTGGCGAAGACCGTGCTGCCCAGCACCGTGATGATCCAGGTCGGCGGCGGCACCGGCAGCGGCACCGGGTCGGGCTTCGTGCTCAACCGGCAAGGCCTGATCATGACCAACAACCACGTCATCAGCGCCGCGGCTGATTCAGGTCGGATCCGGGTGATGTTCGCCGACGGCACCCGCAAGACGGCCGAGCTGGTGGGACGCAGCCCGAGCTATGACCTGGCGGTCATCAAGGTGGACCCCAGCCCCGGACTGGTCCCCCTTCGTATCGGTGACTCCGAAGCGAGCCAGGTTGGTGAGTCGGTGATCGCGGTGGGCTCACCGCTCGGCCTGCCGGGGACCGTCACCGCGGGCATCGTGAGCGCCAAGAACCGCCCCGTGGTGGTCAGCAACTCCGAGAACGCCGACGCCGCCTCCGCCTACATCAACGCCATCCAGACCGACGCGCCGATCAACCCCGGCAACTCAGGCGGTCCGCTGATCGACTCTGCAGCGAGAGTCATCGGAGTGAATTCGGCCATCCTGACGCTGGGGGCGAACCGGGGGCAGTCGGGCAGCATCGGGCTCGGTTTTGCCATCCCGATCAACCAGGCGATGGAAATCGGCCAGCAGCTGATCAAGAGCGGCAAGGCCACCTACCCCGTGATCGGAGCCAACGTCAGCGACGACGCCGCCGAAGAGGGGGTCCAGCTGTCCGGGGTGGACGCCTCGGGGCCGGCCGCCGAAGCTGGATTGCGGGTCGACGACGTCGTCACCAGCATCGACCGCACTCGGGTGAGCACGGCGCAGGAGTTGATCGTCCTGATTCGCACCCATCGTCCCGGGGACAGGGTCAGGCTCGGTTATCAGCGTGCAGGCGTGGACCGCCAAGCCGTGGTCATTTTGGGCGGCAAGGAAGGTTAGCGTGGTGGCATGTTCGACATAGGCGCGCCCGAGTTCTTGTTGCTCATCGTGGCCGCCGTCATCTTGTTCGGACCTGAGAAGCTGCCGGAGTTCGCGCGCAAGGCGGCGCGGGTGGTCAACTACGTGCGCAACATCGCCGGCAATGCGCAGCAGCAACTCGGCAAGGAGCTTGGCCCGGAGTTCGAGAACCTTGACATCCGCGATCTCAACCCCAAGGCGTTCGTCCAGAAGCACCTGCTTGATGACGTCGAGCCGATCGTCGCCGACGTGAAGAGCGATCTTTCCGACGTCAGCTCCATCGGCCGCAATGCCTCCGACGACGTGGTCGGCGCCCTCGACGAGATGAAGCAGGTATCGCGAGGGGGCCCCGCCGACGCGATGGCGGCGGCCACCCCAACCCGCGTGCTGACTCCATTCGATCCCGACGCCACGTGACTTCTGCTCGCTCCGCTCGCGCGCTGTGACCTTGGGTCCGATGTCTTCGGCCCCTCGGGCGAAACGGAAGGCGTGTTTCGCCCGTGCGGCCTCCAGACATCGGCGGTCACAGCGGGACTTCTGCTCGCTCCGTTCGCGCGGCTATCCGCCGACGCCCGCACGAAAGTAAGCGCTGGAACTTCGTTATCTCCCGGTCAGGGGCGGCAGGAAACGCCATCTCGCGCTAACTTTCGGGCGGTCTCCTCAGCTGGCACGGTCACACCCGACCGGCGGGAGCCAGGCCCAGCTGCTTGCCGAGCAGCCCCCGGCCCTTCTTGGCCAGCCGGGTGGCCAGCGCTTCCAAAGCGACTGCGGCCGGCCGCTCCGGCTCGCCAGCCACGATCGGGGTGCCTTCGTCGCCGCCCGCGCGCAGCTGAGGATCCAGTGGGACCTGCGCCAGCAGCGGCACCGAGTAGCCCAGGCGGCTGCTGAGCTTCTGCGCCGTCGCCTGCCCGCCGCCGCTGCCGAAGACGTCGTAGCGGTGCTCGGTGCCGCAGTGGGAGCAGGTGACGGCTAGGTAAGACATGTTCTCCACCACACCGATCACTCGCTGGTTCATCATCGAGGCCATGGTCCCGGCCCGCTCAGCCACCTCGGCCGCCGCCTCCTGCGGCGTGGTCACCACCAGCACTTCGGCGTTCGGCAGCTTCTGCCCCAGTGAGATGGCTACGTCGCCGGTGCCCGGCGGCAGGTCGAGCAGCAGGAAGTCCAGGTCACCCCAATAGACGTCGGCCAGCATCTGCGTCAGGGCCCGGTCCAGGATCGGCCCGCGCCAGGCGACCACCTGATCGCGCCGCGGCTTCAGCATGCCGATGGAGATCACCTTCAGCCCGTTGGTCGGCACCGGCATGATCATGTCCTCGACGGCGGTCGGCCGCGCGTCGGCCACCCCGAGCATCGCCGGCACGGAATGGCCGTAGACGTCGGCGTCAAGCACCCCGACCGTACGGCCCTGCTGGGCCAGCGCCATCGCGAGGTTGACGGTCACCGACGATTTACCGACCCCGCCTTTGCCGGAGGCCACGGCAATCACCTGAGTCAGCGAGTCCGGCCGGGCGAAAGGGATGTCGCGCTCGGCTTGACCGCCCTTGAGCACATCGCGCAACTGGGCACGCTGCTCGTCAGACATGGTCCCCAAATCCACCTGTACGTCGGTGACGCCGGCGACCGTACGGGCAGCCGCGGTGACGTCACGACGCAGCGTGTCCTTGAGCGGACAGCCGGACACGGTCAGCAGGATCTCCACCCGCACGTGACCCGCGGTGCCGATGTCGATGGCGTTGACCATGCCCAGCTCGGTGATCGGGCGCTTGATCTCGGGATCGAGCACCCCGCCGAGCGCCCGGGAGATCTGTGTCACCCAGGGGTGGTCGGGAGTGATTGACTGCGGTCGGCGTTCGAGCGTTTGGGGGTCAGGCATCGTCCCAGCCTAGTGGCGGGTGACACCGGCGGCCTGTCGTGATGTGCTGGCTCCCATCGAGTCCTACCTGATGTGCGCCACCCCCCGCAGCGGCAGCACGCTGCTCTGCGGGCTGCTGCGCTCGACGGGCGTCGCCGGCCGACCGGAGTCCTACTTCCGTCGCCAGGACCGCAATGCGTACGCAGACAGCTGGGGACTCGTCCGGGCCGCTGGCGAAGCGGTCGGAATCACCGCCTTCGCTCAGGCGGCCGTAGCCGCGGGCAGCACGGCGAACGGGGTGTTCGGCGCCCGGATCATGTGGGGCACCATGACCGAGCTCACCGACGCCTTGGCAGACGCCGACCGCGACCGCAGAGCGTCGCCACTGGAGCTGTTGACGCGGGCTTTCGGGCACACGCGCTTCCTGCATCTGCACAGGACCGACACGATCAGCCAGGCCGTCTCGTGGGCCCGCGCCGAGCAGACCCACCGCTGGCATCCCGGCGAGGAGGTCGTGCCCGGTGGCCACGAGCCGCGCTTCGACCGGGACCTCATCGCCAGGCTGGTCGACACGATCCACGCGCACGAGGCGGCGTGGCAGGACTGGTTCGCCGGCCAGGGCCTGGTCCCGTACGAGATCACCTACGAGGAGCTAGCCGGGGACCCGATCGGCGTCACGCGGGCCGTGCTGGACCACCTCGGCATCGCGCTTCCGGCCAACCGGGCCATCACGGTGAGGGACCATCAACAGGCAGACGCCCTCAACGCCGACTGGGTGGCCCGGTTTCGGGGCTGAGCGCGACCACTCGACGTGCCGGCCTGGGGCGAACCGTCATGACGCGTACGGGCGTCAGGCCGTCCGGCGCGGCTGGTCAAGGCCGACCACACCCTCCTCAACGTCCCCGCCGTCGTCGAGCTCAGCCAGCATCGCGCGCAGCTCGGCCCGGAGCTCGGACCGAATGTATTCCCGAGTGGCCAGCTCGCCGACCGACATCCGTACCGAGGCGATCTCGCGGGCCAGGAACTCCATGTCTGCCCTGCTCTGCGCGGCTTGGTCACGGTCCTGCTCGAGCCCCACCCGGTCGCGGGCCTCCTGGCGGTTCTGGGCCAGCAGGATCAGCGGCGCGGCATAGCTGGCCTGAGTGCTGAAGAACAGGTTCAACAAGATGAAGGGGTATGGGTCCCAGCGGAGCCCGAAGAGCCCGACCACGTTGATGATCACCCAGATGATCACGAAAAAGGTCATGTAGGCGAGGAATCGAGCCGTGCCCATGAAGCGGGCGAAGCCCTCGGCGAACTTGCCAAAGGCGTCGCGGTCGAACCGGCGACGGGGCAGCAGCGAGCGCCGACGGCGGCCGGGGGTGTTCAGCCGCTCCGGGTCGCGGTCCGAAGCCCTAGCCATGGCCCACTCGCCCCGCCACTGCCCGCGCCCTACCCATGACTCGAGAGGGCGTCGAGCTGGGTGCCGCGCCAGTCGGTCGGCAGCACGTGGTCCAGCACGTCATCGACGGTGATGGCGCCGATCAGCCGGTGCTCGGAGTCGATCACCGGCGCATTGACCAGGTTGTACGTGGCGAAGTGCCGGCTGACCGTGTGCAGGTTGGCCGTGTCGGTCAGCGGCACCAGCTCGTTGTCGATCAGTCCGGAGATCAAGGTCGACGGCGGCTCGCGCAGCAGCCGCTGGATGTGTACGGCCCCGACAAACCGGCCAGTCGGCGTCTCCAGGGGCGCCCGGCAGACGTAGACCATGGCGGCCAGGGCCGGAGTCAGGTCCGGATCGCGCACCAGGGCCAGGGCGTCGGCGACGGTGGCGTCGGGCGGCAGGATCACCGGCTCGGGGGTCATCATGCCCCCGGCGGTGAACTCGGCGTAGTTGAGCAGCCGGCGGACATCCTTGGCCTCGTCCGGCTCCATCCGGGCAAGCAGCTGCTCGGCCATCTCGGGCGCCAGCTCGGCAATCAGGTCGGCGGCGTCGTCGGCGTCCATCTCCTCCAAGATGTCGGCCGCCCGCTCGGTGTCCAGGCCCTGGATCAGCTGCACCTGCTCGTCCTCGGGAAGCTCTTCGATGGCGTCGGCGAGCTTGCGGTCGTCCAGCGCGACGGCCACCTCGGCTCGGCGCTGCGGCGACATGTCGTGCAGCTCGCGGGCCACGTCGGCGGCCTTCATGTCCTCCATCTTGGCGAGCATCTGCTCCGTACCCTGGCTGCGCTCGACGTCAAGGCTGCGCAGCGAGGCCCAGTCGACGATGGTGACGTGGCCCCGACGACCGAAGCGCCTCACTTTGCCGCCCTCGCGCAGCGCGACCTCCGACAGCTCCCACTCCCGGTTGCGGATCGGTCGCATCGCCACGTCGAAGATCACGTACGGCGTGCGCTGCGCCCCATGCAGCACCGCGAGGTCGAAGAGGTCGTCGATCACCAGAGTCTCAGACTCACGTCGCTCGAAGCGGCGCGTGTTGACCACCCCGGAGATGATGATCTGGACGGCGGCGATGCTTTGCACCCGCACCATCGGGACGAAGATCCGGTGTCGGGCGAAGAGCTCGACGACCAGCCCCTTCACCCGCGGGGAGCGGCCTGCGGCGCGCCGTTGCACGACGATGTCGCGGACCCGACCCACCTGGTCCCCCGCGACGTCGAGGACGGGCAGGCCCCTGATCCGCGACAGAAAGACCGACGTCGCCGCAGAGGACACCACATCTCGAAGGTTATCCCAGCAGTCGCCGACTCAAGGCCCGCTCGGCCGGAGGGTCGAGCCGCGGCACGGCCCGCAAGAGGCGGCCGCGGTCAGGCGCGCCACACAGTCTTGACCAGGCAGAACTCGCGGATCCCGTGGTGTGACAGCTCCCGGCCGTAGCCGGACGACTTGACCCCGCCGAAAGGCAGCTCAGGAAAGGACACCGTCATGCCGTTGAGGAACACCCCACCGGCCTGCAGGCCGCGCGTGAACAGCTCCATCTCGGCCTCGTCCTGGGTCCAGGCGGCCGAGCTCAGTCCGAACTCCGAGTCGTTGGCGCGACCGATCGCCTCCTCGGCGGAGCTGACCCGATAGAGGGAAGCCACCGGCCCGAAGCACTCCTCGTGCACGATGCGCATCTTGGGCGTGAGGTCGGCCAGCACGGTCGCGGGATAGAACCAGCCCGGCCCCTGCGGAATCTCCCCGCCGACCAGGAGGCTGGCGCCCTTGTCCACCGCGTCCTGCACCAGCTCATGCACTCCGGCGCGCCCACGCTGAGTGGCCAGCGGCCCGAAGGTCGTGTTCGGGTCCTCCGGGTCGCCCGCCACGGTCTCGCCCATGGCCTCGGTGAACCGCTCGGTGAACTCGTCGTAGACGTCGGCGTGGATGAAGAACCGCTTAGCCGCGATGCAGCTCTGACCGCTGTTCTGGGTCCGGGACGTGACGCCGACCTCGACTGCCTTGGCCAGGTCGGCCGACGGCATCACGATGAACGCGTCGGAGCCGCCCAGCTCGAGCACCGTCTTCTTCAGCGCCGCCCCTGCCGCCGCCCCCACGGCCCGACCGGCAGGCACCGAGCCGGTCAGGGTCACGGCCGCGATCCGAGGGTCCTCGATCAGGTGCGACGCGTCCACCCCGTCGACCAGCACGGTCTGGAAGGCCCCGACCGGGAAGCCGGCGCGGGCAAACAGGTCACCGAGATAGAGAGCGGTCTGCGGCACGTTGAGCGCGTGCTTGAGGATGCCGGTGTTGCCTGCCATCAGTCCGGGCGCGGCGAAGCGGATGACCTGCCACAGCGGAAAGTTCCACGGCATGATGGCCAGTACGGTGCCGAGTGGCTGGTAGACCACCCGAGCCGCCGACGCGTTCACCGCCCCGGCGTCGATGTCGGCTTCGTCGGCCAAGAACGCGGCCGCCTCGTCGGCGTAGAACCGCATCGCCTTGGCGCACTTGTGCACCTCCGCCTCCGCCGCCTTCCGCGTCTTGCCCATCTCGGTGACCACGATGGTCGCGACCTCGTCGAGGTCGGCCTCCAAGAGGTCGGCAGCGGACCTCATCCAGGCGGCCCGCTGCTCTAGCGACGTCCCGGCCAGCTCGGCGTTGGTGGCAGCCGCCCGGTCCAGCAGGGCCTCCACCTCTTCGGGTGTGTGGGCATTGAACGACGACACCCACTCCCCGGTCGCCGGGTTGATGGTCGCGTTCGGCGAAGGCCGGTTCATGTCGCGCTCCTCGGGATGATGTCGGCAACTGTGGCCGCAGTCTAAGGTGACCGCGTGACCAGCGATCGTGAAGCCCAGGTGGCCATCAAGGACCTCTGTCTGGACGCAGCCGATCCCGCTGCGGCGGCCACCTTCTGGTCGGCGGTGCTCAACCTGACCCCCGCCGCCCGGGGTGACGAGTTCGTGCTGAGCGACCACGTCGACGAGCACACCTTGTGGGTGAACCAGGTGCCCGAGACGAGGGTGGTCAAGCAACGCGTGCACCTCGACATCGCGACCCGGTCGGTCGCGGACCTGACCGCTATCGGGGCCCGGGTGCTGGACGACCAGCAGTTCTCCTGGACGGTGATGACCGACCCCGAGGGAGGCGAGTTCTGCGCCTTTGTGCGCGATCCCGACGCGCTCCCCCAGTACCGGCTGTACGAGGTGGTGGTCGACGCAGAGGACCCGGAGCGGATCACCGCTTGGTGGGGCGACCGCCTCGGTCTGCAGCCGCAACGGGGCGACGAGGGCAGTTTCTGGTACCTGGAGAGCCCTGACCTGCCGTGGTCGCTGACCTTCGTGGCCGTGCCGGAGCCGAAGACGGTGAAGAACAGGGTGCACTGGGACGTCTGGGGCGTCACCGAGGAGCTGTTGGCGGTGGGCGCCACGCTGCTTCGCGCCCGCGACGACGAGATCCGCTGGGATGTGCTGGCCGACCCCGAAGGCAACGAGTTCGACGTCTTCGCCCGAGAGCCTCGCTGAGCCCAACTTTCGGGTGGGTAGATTGGGTGTTCTTCATCAGGAGGACCCGTGGCCATCCCGCAACGCCAGCCCAGCTCACTGTTCGAGCTCCAGTTCCCCCAGTCGGTGGGGATCTACCAGACCTACGCCGACGCCCAGAAGGCCGTGGACTACCTGGCCGACGAAAAGTTCGAGGTGCAGAACCTCGCGATCGTGGGCACCGACCTCAAGTCCGTCGAGCGAGTCCTGGGCCGCCGCAACTGGGGCACGGTGATCGGCCAGGGCGTCCAGTCCGGCGTCTCAACCGGCCTTTTGGTGGGGCTCGTGTTCCTGCTCTTCGGGCGCCCCACGAGCGTGCTGGCGCTGCTGCTGGTGTCGCTGGCCATCGGCATCGCGCTGGGCGTCGCCATCGCCGCCCTCGGTTATGCGCTCAGCCGGGGCAAACGCGACTTCACCTCCGTCACCCAGACCGTGGCCACCAAGTACGAGGTGCTCTGCGAGCATAAGGTCGCGGCTCAGGCCCGGGAGATGTTGCTAACCCTGCCGGGAGCCCGCGCATCGGCCTTTGAATAGCTTCCCCTGGCGGTGAACGTCGACGAGCTCAGCTGGTTGAGCCGAGGATCGAGGCCATCCAGGCCTCAACATCATGGCTGGTGCGGGGGAGCATGGCCGACAAATTCTCGTTGCCGTCGGCGGTGATCAAGATGTCGTCCTCGATCCGTACGCCGATGCCCCGCAGCTCTGCCGGGACCAGCTCGTCGTCGGCCTTGAAATAGAGCCCCGGCTCCACCGTGATCACCATGCCGGGCCGGAGTGTGCCCTCTCGGTAGTGCTCTCGCCGGGCCTGGGCGCAGTCGTGCACGTCGATGCCGAGGTGGTGCGAGGTGCCGTGCACCATCCAGCGACGGTGCAACCCGCCCTCCTCGCTCAGGGACTCCTCCGCCGAGATCGGCAGGATGTCCCAGTCCTGGAGGTGCTGCGCGATCACCGTGATGGCCGCCCGGTGGACGTCGCTGAACAGCGCACCCGGCTGAGCGGCGGCGATGCCGGCCTCCTGGGCGGCGAGCACGGCCTCGTACACCCGCCGCTGCGCATCGCTGAAGCGCCCACAGACCGGCAGCGTGCGGGTGATGTCGGCGGTGTACAGCGTGTCCAGCTCGACACCGGCGTCGATCAGGATCAGGTCGCCCTCGCTCAGGTCGCCGTCGTTGCGGATCCAGTGCAGCGTGTTGGCGTGGTCGCCGGAGGCCGCGATAGTGTCATATCCGATGGCGTTGCCGAGGTGACGGGCGTGTAGCCCGAAGACGCCCTCCACCCATCGCTCGCCCCGGCCGCGGCGGACGGCCTCAGGCAGCGAGGCCACCATCGCCTCGAAACCGACGGCGGTCTGGGCGCAGGCCTGGCGCAGCTGGTCGGCCTCGAAGTCGTCCTTCGTCAGCCGCAGCTCGCTCAGCGCAACCGCCAGCTCCTGGTCGAGCTCACGCGCGTCGGCGCTCGCGTCGGCGCCTGCGCGGACGATCTCCACCAGCGCCGTGGTCTCAGGGTCAGCGTCGGCCAGCACCCGTACGGTGGTGTCGGCGGCGTTCTTGGCCAGCTCGTCGGCCAAGGTGTCGATCGGGGCGCAGCGGATCGAGCAGAGGGCGCTCATCTCGTCCAACGAGGGGCGCTGGCCGACCCACATCTCCCCATAGCGGGAACTGGCGTAAAACTCCTCGGAGTCACGAGGAGCGCGGGGCCGGAAGAACAAGGTGGCATCGTGACCGGCGTCACTGGGCTCCAGCACCAGCACGGCATCAGGCTCTCGGTCGGTGCCGAGTCCGGTCAGGTGCGCAAAGGCCGAGTGGGGGCGGTAGCGGTAGTCGGTGTCGTTGGAGCGCACCTTCAGCCCGCCGGCCGGGATCACCAGCCGCTCGCCGGGGAACTGTGCGCTGATCTGCTCCCTGCGGGTGCCCGCGGGGGCAGCTGCCGGCAGTGGCTCGGGCAGCTCGGCCGCGTACGGCGCCCAGCCTTGTCCGATGAAGGCCCGAAAGGCGTCGGAGAACGGTGTCTGCCGGTTGGGCAGGGCAGGCTGGCGCTCACTCATGGCGTGCATTCTTCCACCCGCCGCAGACGTCGGTCCGCATCGCCTACGGTGAGCAGATGATCGACCTACGGGCGCGGCTGACGTCTCCGGGGCTGCCCACGCTCGCGGCCAGTCTCGGCTTCCTCGGCGCCGACCTCGAAGCTGTGCTGGCGGCGGCGCGCTCGGTGGTGGACACCGAGCCGGACCTGGCCCGGGTCGAGGTGCTGGCGACCCGGCTGATCGACGGCATCGGCGAGCTCGACATCTGGGGGACCGAGGATCCGCTCGACTCCCCGGCCGCCAACGAGGCATCGCCCGGTGTCGGCGTGCTGGCGATGCTCGCCCTGCTGGTCACGGCCCCGGAGGTGGCGGCCTATCACGCCCGCCGGGGCATCGACGCCGAGACATCGGAGCGCTCGCTGTCTGACCTCGGCCAGCAGGCCGTGGTGCACCGGCAGACCTACGGCGAGTTCGGGCTGCACACCTACCGCTGGTTGCGGGTCGCCTGGTCAGGTGGCTTCTTCTGGCTGGGCCGCCTGCAGTTCAACCTGCAGCGGGCCGGCGACCGCTGGACGCTGTCCACCCACATTCCGGCCACCGGATCACTGACTCCCGACGCGGTCGACAAGTCCTTCGCCTCGGCTACCGCCTTCTTTGCCGAGCACTTCCCGGACTGCCCGACCACCGACTTCTTCTGCTCGAGCTGGCTGCTCGACCCGCACCTGGCCGAGGCCCTGCCGGAGTCGTCCAACCTGAGCCGGTTCCAGCGGCGTTGGAACCTGTACGGTGAGGCCATGCCCGGCAACGAGGACGCGTTGTTCTTCATCTTTCATCGGCGTGGCCCCGTAGACCTGGCTGAGCTGCCGCGCGAAACCACCCTGCAGCGGGTGGTGCTTGACCGGCTGCGGTCCGGGCGGGTCTGGCAGATCTGGCAGGGACGGATCCCCCAGGCCACTGCGTCAACGATGAGCACCGGCTCGTGACCCGGCTCTACGTGGTCCGCCACGGCGAGACCGAGTGGAGCCGCTCGGGTCAGCACACCTCGGTGACCGATCTGCCGCTGACCGAGCGGGGGGAACAGCAGGCCCGCGCGTTGCACGGCCACCTCGACCCGGCCGCGTTCCAGTTGATTCTCAGCAGCCCGCGGCGGCGCGCCCTGGACACCGCCGAACTGGCCGGCTTCACCGGCGACCAAGCACCGGAGGTGACCGAGGATCTGGCCGAGTGGTTCTACGGCGACTACGAGGGCAAGACGAGCCCGGAGATCAACGCCACCGATCCCGATTGGACGATTTGGACGCATCCGACACCGGGAGGCGAGACGGCCACCCAGGTACGCGCCAGGCTCGACCGGGTGATCGCCAGGATTCGGAACTCAGGGGCCGAGCAGGCCATCTGCTTCGCCCACGGCCACAGTCTGCGGGCGCTCACCGTGCGGTGGCTGGAGCTTGACCTGACTCTGGGGGCCCGTTTCCCGCTGGACACCGGCACGGTGTCGGTGCTGGGTCAAGCCAAGGGCATCCCTGCTCTGGAGCGCTGGAACGCTGAGTTCTGAGCCGTCAACTCCCCTCGAGACCTCGCGTCATCGCGACTGAGGGTGGTCCCCGCGGGGTAGTTGTTTCCCGTGACACTGGGTGAAGAATTTACGTCCGCTGTGAGTCGAGCGTTCGTTCAGCAGCCGGGTCGGTTGGAGTTGCTGCCCGACGTGCTGGCCCAGGCCTGCGTCACGGTGCTGGGTGTCAGCGGGGCAGGGATCAGCATGATGCTGGACGACCTCCGGGTGCCGCTGGGCTCGAGCGATCAACTCGCCGCGTGCGCAGAGCAGTTGCAGGTCACTCTGGGAGAGGGTCCCTGTCTGGATGCGCTCGGTGCCCGTCGGCCCCAGGTCTTCGATCCGGCGACAATGGCGGACCGGTGGCCGGACTTTCACGCCGAGGTCGTGAGGCTGACGCCATTCCGCGCCTTTGCCTCGCTGCCCATTTTGCCGATCGACGTGCCGGCCGTGGGCGCTGTGGATCTTTACGCCATCAGCGGCGACGGCTTGGACGAGCTGGCTCTTGACGAGGTCAGCGCCGCCATTGTGCCGACGATCGCCGGCTGCCTGTTCGAAGAGCCTCGTGTGGCCCTCGACCGCGGCACGCTCCTGCCGCTATGGCTGGGCAACGACGCCGTCACCCACCGAATGGACGTCTGGATCGCGGTCGGCACCGTGATGGATCTCGCACAGCTGACCAGGAACGATGCGTTGGCCGACCTCCGCTCCTACGCCCGGCAGCACGAGATGACGCTGGACGAGGTGGCTTTCCAGATCGCCGAGGGCCGGCTGAGCGCTGAGCTCGTGCTGACCGAGCGGACCCGTTAGTGGTCGGGCGTGCTGCGAAGGCCGCGGCGAGCGAGCCCTAGCACGAGCATCGCCAACCCGGTGGTGGCGAGCATGACCGCTGCCATCGGCACGGCGCTGCCGTCGGCCAGCGCGCCGACGAGGGGAGCCACCAGCCCTCCGACGAGGAACTGTGAGGTGCCCACCATGGCCGCCGCCGTACCCGCTGACTCGCCATGCCGGTTGAGCGCGATGGCTGGAGCGTTCGGAAACGACAGCCCGGCCGAGGCGACCACCACGAAGAGCGGGATCATCAGCCCGAGCAGGCCGCCCAGCTGGGTGATCGCCATGCCCAGCAGGACCAGAGCGCCGCTGGTGGAGATGACCACGGCGGCCACCAGCACCCGGGCGGTGCCGAACCTGCGCACCAGCAGTGGGTTGAGCTGAGTCATCGCGATCAGCCCGACCGCGTTGCCGGAGAAGGCCAGACCGAACTCCTGCGGTGACAAGCCGTAGAGCTCCTGGAAGATGAACGGGGAGCCGGAGATGTAGGCGAACAAGGTGGCGAACATTAAACCGGCGACCAGCACCATCGCCAGGAACAGCCGGTCGGAGAACAATGTCGCATACGAACGGATCGAGGAAGCCAACCGAGCCGGCTGTCGGCGCTCGACCGGCAGGGTCTCGGGAAGCGCGACCAGAGCCAGAACGAAGAGTGCCACCGCGGTGATCGCCAACGCGACGAAGATGCCTCGCCAGGAGGTGACCTGCAGCAGCGCGCTGCCCAGAGAAGGGGCCAGGATCGGAGCCACTCCCAGGACCAGGATCAGCCGGGAGAGCAGCTGGGCGGCTCGGTAGCCGGTGAACAGGTCCCGGACGACGGCCATCGCCACCACGGCCACCGCCGCGCCCGCCAGGCCCTGCAGGGTCCGGGTGAAGGCCAGCATGGTGATGCTGGGGGCCAGCGCGCACAGCATCGACATCATCATGTGCGCCGCCAGACCCACTAGCAGCGGCTTGCGCCGACCGACCGCATCCGACAGCGGCCCGACGAGCAGCTGACCGAGTCCGAGCCCCACCAGCAGTCCGGTGATGGTCAGCTGGGTTTGGGCTGGGGTGGCGCTGAGCTCGCTGGACAGCGCGGGCAGCGCCGGCAGGTAAGCGTCGATGGTCAGCGGTCCGATGGCGCTGAGCGAACCCAGGACCAGCACCAGCTGAACGTACTTGCGGCCCACGAACCGATCGGAGATGTGCGGCTTCGGGTCGGTCTCGACGTCGACGCGGTCGGCAACGGAGGTCATCGTGGTCCTTATGCTTGGCTCGTGAGCGGGCCACTGCAGTGTGGAGGCTGCGAACATTCCGGTCGCCCGGTCTCTTGAACCGCTGAGCCGCGTAATACATTCCGCCGCCCTTGGCTTCGGAGTCGCGCACCTCAGTAATGTGGTCGCCGGATAACGCCCCTCGCGCCGACGGGGGACGGGCGCGGGAGGAGATCGACCATTCAGGCTGACACCGGGACACAACTGCGGCTGCTCGACTTACAACTGCTCGACACCGCGCTCGCGCAGCTGGAGCACCGCCGCGCCACGTTGCCCGAGCACCGCGAAATAGCTCGGCTACGCGCGGCGCGGGATGCCCTTGGCGCGGAGCTGGTGGCGGCCGACACCGTGGTGGTTGATCTCGAGCTCGAGCAGACCAACGCCGAGTCCGAGCTCGAGCCCGTTCGCCAGCGGCTGGTGCGCAACCAGCAGCGAATCGCCGACGGCACGATCGCCGACCCCAAGGCGCTGGGTGGACTGGTCGAGGAGGTGCAGCACCTGCAACGGCGCATCACCACATTGGAGGACGCCGAGCTGGAGGTGATGGAGCAGCTGGAAACGGCTCAGGCCAGCCGGGACAAGCTCCGTCAGCAGGCCGCCGCTCTCGACGAGGAGCTCGCGACGCTGTCGGCCAAGCGGGACACCCAGCTGGCTGAGCTGGACGCGGACGTGGCCGACCGGCGGCAGGAACGGGCGGGGTTGGCGACCGACATCCCCGCCGATCTGATGGCGTACTACGTCAAGCTGGGCGCGACCCGGGGTGGGGTGGGAGCAGCGGAGCTGCGGCGGCGGCGGTGTACGGGCTGCCAGCTGGAAGTCAACGCCGCTGAGCTCCGGGTGTTCGCCGCAGCGGCGCCCGAGGAGGTGCTCCGCTGCGAGGAATGCGGCCGCATCCTGATCCGGACCACCAACTCCGGGTTGCACCCGTGACTCCCGCCGCCCGGCGTCCGGCAGATGTGCAGCGGGGACCCGGAATCTTCGGGGGTGAAGCTGAGACCGGCGTCGAACCCGACGAGGGGGAGGCTCTGGGTGCTGTGCCGAGTTCGAGCGGTAGACGGCTGGTCGTGGAGGCTGATGGCGGATCGCGCGGCAACCCTGGACCTGCGGCCTATGGTGCGGTGGTTCGCGACGCGGCCACCGGCGACGTGCTGGTTACCGAGGGGCTGACTATCGGGGTGGCCACCAACAACGTCGCTGAATACTCCGGGCTGATCGCGGGGCTGGAGATGGTTCGCATTCTCGATCCCGGCGCCGAGGTCGAGGTGCGGATGGACTCCAAACTTGTGGTCGAGCAGATGGCTGGACGGTGGAAGGTCAAGCACCCGTCGATGATCCCGCTGGCCCGGCGGGCCTCGGCGCTGCGGCCGGCCCGGGTCAACTGGACCTGGGTGCCGCGGGAGCAGAACAAGGCGGCCGATGCCCTGGTCAACCTGGCGTTGGACGGCAGTCCGGTCCGCCGGGAGCTGCCGGGCATGCCGTCGAAATGAGGCGAAGCGAGCAGGCGCTGCCCTTGTAGGCTGCTGACCATGCTCCGCAGGGTTGACGTGCCCGCTGGTGTGCCCCAGCAGCTGGTCGACGGACTGGCCGCACTGCGCTCGAGGCTCGAGATCCCGGGCGCCTTTCCCACCGACGTCGTCGCCGAGGCCGAACAGCGCGCCAGCGCCGGCCCGGCGGCTGGCGTGGACCGCAGAGACCGTACGGACCTCGAGCTCGTCACCATCGACCCCCCCGGTGCCCGCGATCTCGACCAGGCCCTGCACCTTCGCCGAGACGGCGACGGCTACCTGGTCTCGTACGCCATCGCCGACGTCGCCGCTTTCGTCGCCGCCGGTGATCCGGTAGACGCCGAGGCGCACCGCCGTGGCCTCACGTTCTACGCCCCGGTGCACCGGACACCGCTGCACCCGCCCGTGCTGAGCGAGGGTGCGGCCAGCCTGCTGGCCGGGCAGGACCGGCCCGCCTTGCTGTGGACTCTCCGGCTGGACAGCGACGGCAAGCTGACCGACGCTGACGTCACCAGGGCAACCGTCCGAAGCCGCCAGCAGCTGTCCTACCAGCAGGCCCAAGCCGAGATCGACAGTGGCTCGGCTCGGGAGACGCTGGCTCTGCTGCAACTCGTCGGCGAGCTGCGCCTCCACCGGGAGCGCGACCGCGGCGGGGTCAGTCTGCCGATTCCTGAACAGGAGGTGCACACCGACTCGGGCCGGTGGACGCTAGGTTTCCGTGCGCCGCTGCCGGTGGACGGTTGGAACGCACAGATCTCGCTGTTGACCGGCATGGCGGCCGCGGACATCATGCTCTACGGGCAGGTCGGCATACTGCGTACGCTGCCTGAGCCGGACAACGCCGCTCTGCGGCGCCTGCGTCAGACCGCCAAGGCGCTGCACATCCGTTGGCCGCCCGAGCTGGACTACCCCGTGTTTATCTGGAGCCTCGACCCGGAGCGGCCGGACCACGCCGCCATGCTCGACGCCTGCACCAGCCTGTTTCGGGGGGCCGGCTATCGCGCATTCAGCGCCGGCTTGCCCGAAGATGTCGAGCACGCCGCGCTGGCCTCGGAGTATGCCCACGTCACAGCTCCGCTCCGTAGGCTGGCGGATCGCTACGCCGGTGAGATCTGTGTGGCGATGTGCGCGGGACAGCCGGTCCCGGACTGGGTGCTGCGCCAGCTGGACGCCTTGCCCGAAGAGATGATGGCGGCCGAGCGCAAGGCGAAGAAGTACGAGCGGGGCATCCTCGATCTGGTGGAGGTCTTCGTGCTGGCCGACCAGGTCGGCGAGGTGTTCACGGGCACGGTGATCGAGGTGGACGCCGAGGCCGACCGCGGTGTCGTGCTGGTCAAGGAGCCGGCCGTGGAGGCCAGGGTGCGTGGCGCCAACCTGCCGCTCGGCCACGAGGTGTCGCTGCGGCTCGCCTCGGCCGACTATGCCACCGGCGCGGTGGAGTTCGAGCTGGCTTAGGGCGACCCGGCGTTCTCAGCCTGCGATGTCACGCAGCAGGGCCTCGGAGTCGGCTCGACTGCGACGATGACCCGGGTCGCTGAGAATGACCAGGGTCAGGCGCGATCCCGAGAGCCGGCCGACCTCGGTCCAGTCGCCGTCGGCTGAGGAGCGGCGGTCGATCAGCCCGAGGGCGGAGGGGACCACCTCGACCACCACGGGACCGTCCGGTGTGCGGCAGGCCCGGATCTGGCGCAGGTAGACCCTGTAGTAGGCCGCTGCCTGCCGTTCACTGGCGAACTGCAGCACCAGCCCGATGCCTGGCTGGTCCTTCTTCTTCTGATAGGTGCCCTCAAGGGCCGCGGTCGGGTCAGGATAGTCGTCACGAGTGACTTCGGCGCAGCCAAGCGTGATGACGCCAAACGCGGCGTATCGGGGGTCACGAGCGTGCACCCAGGTGCCGTTGCCCTGAAAATCCTCCTCGGAGCCGCCGGCGCGGACCACCGAGCGCCAGCCGGCCGGCACTGGCAGGTCCCGTGAGGTCAGTCGCCCGGCAGTCGATGGCGCCGGTCTGCTCGGCTCCGGGGGCGGCGGCAAGGTGTTGGTGGTGGTCGGCTCCGCGATGGTGGGGCCACTGGCCGATCGCGAGGCCGGTGAGGTGGCTGCAGGGGTGGGCGACGAGGCCGCCGGGGGGCCTGGCGTAGCCGTCGGCGCCTGGGTGCTGGCCACAGCCGGGGTGGGGTCGGGGGCTGGGCTTGCGGTGGTGCACGCCGCCAGTCCTAACGCCGCCGCGAGCACTGCACCCCCGAGGGTGGGTCTCATCTCAACGCTGGAAGTGCTGGTAGTCGCGTCCTGGGCTCCAGCGGCCGCCCCAGAAGTAGCCCTCGCGCTGGAGCCGTCTGGTCAGGGTGCTGCCGGAGCCCAACATCCCGCGGCGCAACGGGGTCCGGTCGATGTAGCGCCTGCCGTTGCTGGGCCACCACCTGCCGTTGCGGTCCCGATAGGGGTTCCTCACCGTGTTGACGTCGATCGCGGTGCCGTAGGAGTGCGGCGACATGGCGTACGGGTTGCCGACCACCTTGCGGCAGTTGAAGCCGCTGGTGTTGTCCGCCGCCATCTGCCGGGGGTCGTTGCCGCCGTAGTCGTTGGGGTTGCGCATCCTCGCGATCGGGTAGCCGGCGTGCATGGCCGCCGAGAAGCTGCGGGTGACCCTGGCCGTCGTTGTGCTGCGGACGATGATCACCCCGCGGTGCATCCGTCGGTCGAAGCCGTAGTAGTTCATCCGGATGGTCCGCAGCCTCGACGGCCCCACCGGACAGCCGCGCCGGTATGTCTTGGCCACCTCAGCCGAGGTCGTCTTGGTGATCACCGCGTTGAGCACCCGCACCCGCTTGACTGAGCTGGCGCCACTGAGCTCCCAGCGCGGCCGATTGGCCGCCCGGTAGGCGCTGCGCACGGTCTGGGTGACCAAGTGCCCGTATCCATAGATGAGCCGGGCCGAGTAGGCACCCGTCGCGCTGGTGGTGGCCGTGGCCACGGTGCCGTATCTGCCGTTGGCGCGCCGTACCTGGATCAGGACCTTCACCCGGGCCCGTGCCGGCGAGACCCACCCGGACACGGTCGGACCTCTCAGCGCGTCCACCGAAGCCGGCAACTTCCGCTGACGGAGGTAGGAGTCGCTCACGCCGACCTTGACCTGGTTGCTGGAGACCACATTGGCCTTGCCGGGTGCCCCGCCGAGGGTGACTCGAAACGGGAACGTGCCGACGTAGCCCACCGGCTGGTTGAACGCGTAGCCCCCCTTACTCGTGATCGCGACGACACCGGACCTGACCCACTTCTTGGCGCCGTAGCTGTACCAGTAGACGCCGACTTTGGTGCCCTTGGAGCGTCCGGTCACCGTGCCCCGGATGGCGAAGTAGCCGATGTCCTCGAAGTATCTGCCTGCTCTCGGTGTCCCGCCGGCCTTGATTGCCAGGGTGATCTTTACGTCGGTCCGGACAGTCGTGGTGGAGCGCTGAACCCGACTGGCGGGTCGAGTGGGAGTCGGGCTGGGTGTCGCCGTCGTGGAAGGAGAAGCAGTGGAAGGAGAAGCAGTGGAAGGTGAAGCAGTGGAAGGTGAAGCAGTGGACGGTGAAGCAGTGGACGGGCGAGCGGGAGAAGACGCTGGAGCGGTGGGGGCGGCAGCAGGGGTGGGAACGGTGCTCGGTGAGCTGCTCGCCGACCCGGCTGTGCCAGCGGCAGAGCTGGGGGCGACTGTCTCAGCCGGCGTGCGACCTGCTTCGGCGGCCCGGGGATCGGGGGTGGCGCTCGACGGGGTGGGGGAGGGCGTGTCGGCGTTGGCGGGGCCGGCTACCAGTGCCAGCCAGGCCGCTAAAGCAATCGCCGCCAGCTTCCCAGTCCGTGCGCGCATCCGCACAGGTTAGGCGACCGTGAGGGAAATGTCTGCACGCCGAATACCACCACATCGACCGGGCGTCTTTGCTGCCAGCGACAGGTGGTTCACCTTGCAGTGCGGCCGATGCGTTTTTGTGCACGCCAAGGAATGCCGGGGTGGTCCGGAATGCACAGGGGCGGTGCAGCCGCCGATCGGACGTGATGGTCCGAAGTGGTACAGCGCGGCCAGTTGACATCTTCTGCGCACTGGACGCCGACGCAGGACTTCCCGTTCTTGGTCGCCTTATTCTCGCCCGCATCCGTGGCGCCGGGAGCGTGAATGCCGTAACGCTTGTTGCCGACGGCGATGTTTCCCTGCAGCAGAGCCTGTGAGTCGCTGTCATCGGAGTTGAGAGTGACGTTGACGCCGTCCACATTACGCAGAAACGTGTTGCCGGTTAGCTCTGCTCTGGGCGTGTAGCCCTCCGTGACCACAGAGGTAACCCCGACACCGTTACCCGTGAACAGGTTGTTGGTGGCCTGCACCGAACCGCTTTCGATGACCACGACGCCGGTGTTGTTGTTCGAGAAGGTGTTGGACTTCAGCAGTCCGTAGCCGGCGGTGTAGCCGATGTCGTTGCCGGTCACTGTGCTGTCGGTGAGTTCGACGTTGCCGTAGTCGCCCGAGGTGGCACCGAAGGAGTTTTTGCGCAGGGTGCTGCGCGACGCCTTGCAAACGGTGGCGAAGCATCGGAGGCCGGTGACGTTGCTCTCCATCAGCGAGTCGGTCACCGCCACGCTGGAGCCGCTGTCGACGTAGATCGCGGTCTGGTTTCGCGCGAAAGAGGAGGTGCTGACTTTCAACGGGGCGGTGAAGTCGCCATGGAAGCCGTCGCGGTTGCCGGTGAACCGTGAGCCGGTGATCACAAAGCCCGCGATGTTCTGCTGGCTGTCCTGACCGTTGACCCCATAGATGTTGCCCGAGAACGTCACGTTGTCCACCGATATCGTGCCCAGAGTGTCAGGTGCCCAGGCACCCCCGATACGAAGTCCGTATGCCCAGCCGCTGACCTGCCCCGATTTCACCGTCACCGAATGCCCATTCGTGACGGTGATGGCGGTCTGCTTGGCCGTTCCGGTCAGCTTGTGCCCACCCAGGTCAAGCGTGACATCGGCGTCCAGAGTCACGCCGGCACCTGTACAGACCAGGTCCGAGGTGAGATAGGCGTCGGTTGTCAAGACGGCGCCGCAGGTGGCTTCCACGGCGACTGCATGTGCTGGCGGAGCTATGGCGGTGAAAGCTAGAGCGGCAAGGGCGCAGCTGGCCGACCAGTTCTTTAGGCGCACGATATCCTTTCGCAATCTTTTCCCGTGTGGGCGAAATAATACCCTGCCGGATAGCTCTCGATGACAGCAATTGCCCCGAGCCTTGTGCGTCGCCGCCGCAGGCAATTAAACGCGGACTCTGCTCCGAGCCCAATAGAACATAGAACAGTTTGGCAGCTACCTGCGGGCGTTGAATCGCCTGAGACTTACCGGCTTGCCGGCTGGGCGACGCCAACGTGGGTCACGGGCAGCCCAGTCTTGTGTTCCAGGCGGCGGGGAAGATCTTGGTGGAGCCAGCGTGAGAGCCGCTTGGGTAAGGTCGAAACGATGATCTCGTCGAACTGTCGTCCCTTGACGGCCATAGCGACGGCATGCACCGGATTCGGGTCACCGACCTGACCGTCAACGCGAGCCCCGACAGCCTCCAGTTGCGCGAGCGCGGCGTTCAATCGGTCCTGTGCCAGCTGACGAGCGTGCTCCGCCGATGACGGAATCACCGTGCCGGCACCAAGGACAGGCATACCCGCCAATCCCGGCACCATCTCCAACACTGGCGTGGCAGGGACGACAATGAAGAACTCGGACGGCTCCGCTTTCATGCGTTTGCTGATCAACTGCACCAGCTCGTCCCCACCGAGTGTCTGATTGGCCACAATCAGGTACCGACGCATGACGCCTCCATTCGCCTCGCTGCGACTAGTAGGTCTTCCTTGAACGGTAGTCCTATGTGCGCGGATCTGGTAGAGCATCCAGGCACCACTTCTGAGTGATGCTCAACGGCGTGAGGCCGCCGGTCAGCGCCACGCCCGCACATAGTCGACCTTCACAGCACCAGCTGCGCCAGTCACCGTCTTCGAGCCCTGTCCGACGCCGACGTTCAGCAGCAAAGCCTGCCCGTTTGAGCCGGAGTCCGAGGTCGGCAACGTCTTTACCCGTGTCCCGTCGAAGTAGATGTCCACCGACCCGGCTTTGCGGTGCGCGCCGTAGACGTGCCACGCATTTGGCCCTGATCCGGGGATAGCGCCGCCGTTGATGTCGTTGCTCGGGCCGTGGTAATTGGAGGTGATCCGCCCGCCCAGCACTTCAGCGATGTCGATCTCGCCGGAGTTGGGCCAGTTCGGGCCGGACGCCCACCAGGCGGGCCAGTTGTAGGCCCCTGCGCTGTCACCGGGGAAGAACACGCGGGCTTCGGTGTAGTCGCCGCGCTGCAGCAGATAGCCGTTCTCGCCGGCGCCGTCGTAGGGGGCCGAGTCAATTTCGGCGCCGGTTGACGCGTTGGACAGGGTGAGGGTCAACAGCCCGCCGCCGACGGACACGTTCGCCGGTGAGGTCTGGACGTTGTTCATGTTGGTGCGCATGTTCTCCCAACGCGACTCATCCAACGCAGTCCCACTGAACTCGTCGGTGAACACCCGCTGGTCCATGCCCGCGATGTTGGCGGCGGCACCAGCCGGGCGCTCCTGCCCTGTTACCGGCGGCGCGCTCGTTGTCGCGCTCGCAGTTGGTGTAGGGCTCGGGGTGCGGGTTGGGGCCACGGACGCGGTTGGGGTCGCGGACGGGGTTGTGGTTACGGACGGGCTTGGGCTGGGTGACGTGTGCTGGTCCAGCTTGCGCTCGAGTCGGTCGAACCTGCAGTCCTCGTAGGCTTTGAGCTCGGCGATGGTGTCGATAGCGGAGGTGGACACGCTATCGCAGGCGTTAGCGGGGGCGTCTGCGGTCGCGATAAGAGTGCCACCGCCTGCCACCACGATCAAAGCGGCCAGCCCTGCGGTCAGTTGTGCACGCATGAGTTTCCTTGGGGGTTAGATAACCGATTAAAGTCCCCCAATTCACATAATTGTACGCGCTCTTTCCTCGACTCCAACTCGCTATGATTTCCACAAATCGATCGGGCGACCACAGCCGCGACTTCACCCTCAGCGGACCTAACTCGGCTTTCCCACTTAAGGCTGCAATGATGAGTGGGAGTAAAAGGACGAGTCGGTCGATAAGCCGGATTCTGTCTGCACCGTTGCCGGCGCAGGACGGTCATCTATCTGCGACTGCTGTTGCCAGCAGCCTGATGCGATCTACCCGGAAGCTCAGGCGAGCAGCCTTCATACGCCTCCGCAGGTACGCCGAAGCGCACCCTTTTGATCTTGCTCCCGGTGGGGTTTACCGAGCCACCCCAGTCACCTGGGGTGCTGGTGGTCTCTTACACCACCCTTTCACCCTTACCCCCGCCACGTGCCGGCCAACAAGCAAGCCTGCGATGTTGCGTGGGCGGTCTACTTTCTGTGGCACTTTCCCGCGGGTCACCCCGGGTGGGCGTTACCCACCACCGAGCTCTGTGGAGTCCGGACTTTCCTCGACACGACCACAACGGTGATGCCGCGACCGTCTGACCGACTCGTCCCAGAAACAACTTTACGCCAGCCGCGGCTAGGGCAGGGTAAGCACCTCGGCGCCGGTGTCGGTGACCACCAGCGTGTGCTCGAACTGTGCGGTGTGGCTGCCGTCGGCGGTGACCACCGTCCACTCGTCTTCCCACATCACCCACTCCTCGGTGCCCAGGGTGAGCATCGGTTCGATGGTGAAGGTCATCCCCGGCTCGATAACGGTGTCGTAGCGTGGCTCGTCGTAGTGCGGGATCACCAGTCCTGAGTGGAACGCCGAGTGCACTCCGTGGCCGGTGTAGTCCCGCACCACGCCGTAGCCGAAGCGCTTGGCGTAGCTCTCGATCACCCGGCCGATGACGTTAACCTGCCGACCGGGCCGAACCGCGTTGATGGCCCGACGCAGCGCCTCCTCCGTCCGCTGGACCAGCAGCCGGGAGTCCTCCCCGACGTTGCCGCAGAGGTAGGTGGCGCAGTTGTCCCCGTGCACGCCGTCGACGTAGGCCGTCAGGTCAATGTTGACGATGTCGCCGTCCTGCAAGGGTCGGGCGTCGGGGATGCCGTGGCAGATGACCTCATTGACCGACGTGCACAGGGACTTGGGGAACCCGCGGTAACCCAAGGTGGAGGGGTAGGCGCCGTGGTCGAGCAGGAACTCGTGTCCTACCCGGTCGATGTCGTCGGTAGTCACGCCCGGCGCGATCACCGCCGCCGCCGCCCGCATGGCCTGAGCGGCGATCCGTCCGGCCACCCGCATCTTCTCGATGGTCTCCGGGGTCTGCACGTGACTGCCGCGGTAGGGCTGCGGCGCCCGGCGGCCCACGTAGTGCGGTCGGGGGATGCTGGCCGGGACCCGACGCTCAGGCGAGATCGGGGCTGGGGCAAGAGCAGTCACGTCGGCGAGTCTACGAGAGTAGCCTCGGAGCCCTTGGACGAGTGAGGAGCGCAGATGGCCGATGGACAGTGGTGGTACTGCATTCGCCACCAGACCGTGGAGTCCGACGACGTCGCCTGCAAGGCGGTTGACCGACTCGGTCCGTATGCGACCCAACAGGAGGCTGCGGCCGCCTTGGACAAGGTGGCCGAGCGCAACGACGCCTGGGACAACGATCCCAAGTGGAAAGACTGAGCTCGCGCGCCTCGGCCTGGTCCGCTGCTGCGCCGCTGGGGTAGTGGGCCGGCTCGCACCCCAGCAGGCAAAAGTGGGTTAGAGCGTGCTGCCGCCCTCAGGCACGTTGCGGCCCACGGTGCGGGCGGGGACCGGGGAGCGCCCTTCACGCCAGCCGTTCGTGATCGGTAGCCGGCGGTCGCGCCCAAAGGCTTTGAACGAGATCTTGGTGCCGGGCGGATACTGCCGGCGCTTGTATTCGGCCAGATCGACCATCCGCAGCACTCGGTCCACCAGTTCAGGGTCGAAGCCTTGGGCGATCAGGTCCTCGCGGCCGCGGTCGCCCTCGACGTAGTCGTCCAAGATGTCGTCCAGCTGGGAGTAGTCGGGCAGTGAGTCGCTGTCGAGCTGACCGGGCCTCAGCTCGGCACTGGGTTCCTTGGTAATCACGCCTTGGGGGATCGGGGGGGCCTCGCCCCGGGCCTCGGCGTAGGAGTTGCGCCACTCAGACAGCCGCCACACCCACGTCTTGTAGATGTCCTTGATCGGCGCGAAGCCGCCGACCGCGTCGCCGTAGATCGTGCTGTAGCCGACCGCCAACTCGCTCTTGTTGCCACAGGCGAGCACCATCGACGGTCCGTGCTGGTTGGACTCGGCCATCCAGATCACCCCTCGAATCCGGGCCTGCAGGTTCTCCGCGGCAATGCCGTCGAGGTCGAGGCCGGCATGGAAGGCGTCCACCATCGGGGCGATCGGCACGGTGGAGAAGTGCAGTCCGGTGCGCCGTGCGAGCTCGGCGGCGTCGGACTTAGAGTGCTCGGAGGAGTATTCGCTGGGGTTGGAGATGCCGTAGACGTGGTCGGCGCCGATCGCGTCGCAGGCGAGGGTGGCGACCAATGTGGAGTCAATGCCACCGGATAGCCCGAGGTAGACACGCTCGATCCGGTTCTTGGCGCAGTAGTCACCCAAGCCCAGCACCAGGGCGCGGTAGACCTCTTCGAGTGCACTCAGCCGGTCACTCACGACCGGAGCCAGCAGCGTCGCGGGTGGGTCGCCGGCTTCGGTCAGCAGGTGCCGACCGATGGCCATGCCGCTCGGGCCGGGCTGGCTGAGGTCGGTGATCTCGTCGGTGGCCGCGTCCAGCTCGAAGTCGGCGACCAGCAGCTCCTCAACGAACTGGTGGCCCCGCAGCAGGAGCCGCCCCGACGGATCGCTGACCATTGAGTCGCCGTCGAAAACCAGCTCGTCCTGAGCGCCGACCAGGTTGACGTAGGCCAACGGGCAGCCCGCCTCAACCGCCCGGCGGGAGACCAGCTCGCCGCGAGTGTCGTCCTTGTCGCGCTCGTAGGGACTTGCGTTGATCACCGCCAGCAGGCCGGCCTTCGCCTCCGCCGCTGCCGCGACCGGCCCCCCGTCTTGCCAGAGGTCCTCGCAGATGGCGATGGCCACATCGACTCCGCGTACCCGGATCACCAGCAGCTCTTGGCCCGGCTCAAAATAGCGGAACTCGTCGAACACGCCGTAGTTGGGCAGGTGATGTTTGGCGTACGAGGCGACCACGTGGCCCCGGTGCAGCACGGCTGCCTTGTTCTGCGGAAGGTCTCGTCCAGTGCCCGGCTGGTCGGTCCGATCCAGGTAGCCGACGACCGCGACCAGATCGCCCAGCCCCTGCTCCTGGAGCCGGGTGGCGAGGTGGTCGATCGCGGTCCGCGACGCCTGCACGAAGCTCTTGCGCAGCGCCAGGTCCTCAACGGGGTAGCCGGTCAGCACCATCTCGGGGAACAGCGCCAGGTGCGCTCCGGCCTCGTGCGCCTTGGTCGCCCACTCCAACACCAGGTCGGAGTTGGCCGAGATGTCCCCGACCGTGGCGTTGATCTGAGCCAGGGCGATTCGCAGATGGGGCACTCGTCGAGCCTACGGCGATCCTCCCCCGGTCGCTGAAGTGGCGCGGTGACCCAGACCGTGCCGAACTACCGCTGGGGCGTCAGCGAGTTATTCGGGCATGGGAGGCAGCGGTCTTTGAGCACCGGGTCGAGCTGATCGAGGGAGAGCTGTGGCCTGTGGTCGTCGGTGACTGGCACGGTCCCGTGGAGCTGTCGGTCGACGAGCTGCTGACCTTCTCGGAGTAGCGGATCGGCGTAACGCCTCTGTTACGCCAATAGCGGCACACTGATGTTCGTGGACAAGCAAACCGAGTTCGTGCTCCGGGCGATCGAAGAGCGCGACGTCCGTTTCGTCAGGCTCTGGTTCACCGACGTCCTCGGCTTTCTGAAGTCGGTGGCGATCGCGCCGGCAGAACTCGAGGGCGCCTTTTCCGAGGGAATCGGGTTCGACGGCTCGGCGATCGAGGGGTTCGCCCGGGTGTACGAGTCCGACATGGTGGCGCACCCGGACCCGACCACCTTCCAGATCCTGCCCTGGCGCGACCACAGCCCCGCCACCGCGAGGATGTTCTGCGACATCCGGATGCCGGACGGATCGCCCTCCTACGCCGACCCGCGCTACGTCTTGAAGCGGGCCCTGAAGAGCGCGGCTGACCTCGGCTTCACCTTCTACACCCACCCCGAGGTCGAGTTCTTCCTGTTCAAGGACCCGGTGGTGGCCGGGCAGCCACCGACCCCGGTCGACCACTCGGGCTACTTCGATCACACCCCGCAGAGCCTGGGCAGCGACTTCCGGCGCAAGGCGATCACCATGCTGGAGCAGATGGGCATCTCGGTCGAGTTCTCCCACCACGAGGGCGCTCCGGGACAGCAGGAGATTGACCTGCGCTACGCCGACGCGTTGTCCACCGCCGACAACCTGATGACCTTCCGAGTGGTGGTCAAGGAGGTCGCGTTGTCCCAGGGCATCTACGCATCCTTCATCCCCAAGCCGTACACCGACCATCCCGGCTCGGGCATGCACACCCACCTGTCGCTGTTCGAGGGCGACAACAACGCCTTTTACGACGCAAGCGCCGAGCACCACCTGTCGAAGGTGGCCCGCTACTTCATCGCCGGGCTGCTGCGGCACGCGGCCGAGATCACCGCGGTCACCAACCAGTTCGTCAACTCCTACAAGCGGCTGGCCGGCGGTGGCGAGGCGCCCAGCTATATCTGCTGGGGGCGCAACAACCGCTCCGCGCTGGTGCGGGTGCCGATGTACAAGCCCAACAAGGGCGCCTCGGCTCGGGTCGAGTTGCGCTCCATCGACTCCGCCGCCAACCCCTACCTGGCTTATGCGTTGATGCTGGCCGCCGGGCTGGCCGGGATCAAGGGCGAGTACGAGCTGCCCGAGGGCGCAGAAGACGACGTCTGGCTGTTGACCGAGCGCGAGCGCCGCGCGTTGGGCATCGCCCCGCTGCCGCGCAACCTCGACGAGGCCGTCCGGGTGATGGAGTCCTCAGAGCTGGTGGCCGAGACCCTGGGTGAGCACGTCTTCGACTTCTTCCTCCGCAACAAGCGGGCCGAGTTCGACGCCTACCGTCGCCAGGTGACCTCGTGGGAGCTGGCCAACCTGCTTCCGGTGCTCTAGCCCGTATCCGCGAGGAGGTACACCCCCGCAAGCTCAGCGACCCTCAGCTCAGCAAAGGCAGGGCGGCGCTGAGGTCGGCCCGAAGTCCGCTGGCCGCTACCCGCCCACTGTGCACCGCTTCGGCCCAGCTGGTCCGGCCGGTGGCCAGCCGGAGGAAGCTCAGCGCGTCGGTCTCCACCACGTTGGGTGGTGTGCCCCGGGTGTGCCTGGGGCCGGGATCCCCGATACCGCACTGCACCGCGGCGAACGGTGGCACCCTCACCTCTATGGAGCGCCCAGGATGCTGCCCCGCCAGGATCGTGGTCAGGGTCCGGCTGCACACCGACAGCCCCTTGCGGGTGAGCTCGACCGGCTCCCGGTGCGGCAGCGACCGGGACAGGTCATCAGCGTGTACCACCGCCTCCACCACCCGGGTGGCCAGAAAGTCGGCGGACGCGGTCGGCCCGCGGGCAGCATCGATCACCGCCGGCAGCGGGTCGGCCAGCCGGACCTCAAGGGCGGCCCGGGCGTCGGCCAGGCGGGCAACCAGCTCGTAGCCGGAGGCTGTTCCGGTGGCCTCGCTGGTGCGGGCTTCGATCTGCTCGACATCACGGCGGTAGCGACGGACCCAGATCGCCAAGGGCACGGGCGCCAGCCCGGTCGGCTGCTCCAGCGCCTGGAGGAGTCCCGCGTGCACGAGCACCAGGTGACCGGTGAGCCTTCGGATGTCCCACTCGGGCAGCACCGACGCGACCGAGAAGTCCTCGGCGGATAGGCCACCGAGCCAGTCCACCAGAATCCCCGACTGCTCCAGCAGGGCCTCCACTGGTCTCACACGGCTGGCCACCACGCTGGCCGACGCTACCAGGCGGTCGGGCCCAACCCGGGCGACACGAAAGCGAGCATCTGCAGAGCGATCGGGCGAGCCGACCTGCAGATGCTCGCTAGCGGTGGAACTACAGGTTGACCGGCCTCAGCACGCGGTTGATGCCGTGGCCGATCTGCACATTCCCGCGGTTGAGGTCGCGGCTGACGATCATGGGGTTGGCGTCGTTCGGGTCGGCGTCGACCAGAGTGACCCGGGAGGAGCAGCGCTTGTGCTCCACCCGCACCTTGATGGTGGCGCCAGCCAACGCTGTCTTCAAGACGGCCCCGTTCGCGCGCCGCGCCTGCGCATAGGTGATGGTGGCTCCAGGCACGACGTGGTACAGCAGCGCGGACTCGATGGTAGCCACGCCGAGCTTGCCCGCAAGCGCTCCGAACACCCCCGACTCCGTGCGGTGGTTGACGCCGGTGAGGTCACTGGCGAGTCGGCGGAAGGCCCGGTCGTTCGGCAGGAACGCCGTCAACCGCGTCCGGCCGTCGGCCAGCACCCCGACAGCGCTGGTGGGCTTGGCCTTGAGCACTGCTGAGACTGCGTTGTCGAGGATGTCGAAGTCATTCGGATTGCGATCGAAACCACTCCCATCGGCGGCTAGCAACGCGGCGAGGCTCGAGGTGCCCGTGGCATGGTGATGGGAGGACGACTGGGCTGTGGCGGTGGGTGCCATGGTCAGGCTGGTGGCCAGGGCGGCGATGGTGGCGAAACCGATGCGCGTGCTGCGGGAGAGACCCATGAGATCCAACTTCCTTGTCGGTGAGGAGACGAGCTTTCTCAGGTCTTTCTCAGAGCGACCGACAAACGGATGCGTTGCCGCGGTCGGTGAGCGTTAACATCGGCGCTGTGAGGCTGCAGACAACCCAGGGCGTCCTGGCCCGGCGCGGCTTCGCCGACTCCGCCACGGCCGAGCGCATCGTCACCACCTGGGATGAGGTCTGCGAGGACATCCTGCAGCTGGTGACCACCGCGGCCGACCCCGACCTGGCACTGCAGGGGCTCGAGCGGTTGGAGGAGGTCCGGCCGGGTCTGCTGGAGCGGCTGTGCGCCGCCCCGGCGTTGGCTCGGCAGCTGATCCGTACGGTGGGCGCCAGCTCCGCCCTGCTGCAGCACCTCGTCGCCCATCCCGAGCAGATCGACCTCCTTCAGCCCGAGCTGGCCCGCCGGCCCGCGGCCGAGCTGCGGGCCGAGTTGTTGAGCGCCGTCGGCGCTGATCCCGACGCCGACGTGCCGGTGGCCGACGAGGGGTCGAGCGACCGGCTGCGGATCGCCTACCGGGGCGCTCTGCTGCGGATCGCCGCTCGTGATCTCTGTGCTCCCGAGCCGATCGAGGCCATGGACGACGTTGCGGCCGAGCTGTCCGATCTCGCCGACGCCACCTTGGAGTCCGCACTCGCCCTGGCTCGGCACAAGTACGGCGAGCAGGCTCGGCAGTGCCGGCTCGCCGTGATCGGGCTGGGCAAGTGCGGCGCCCAGGAGCTGAACTACGTCAGCGACGTCGACGTCTTGTTTGTCGCCGAGCCGGTCCTCGACGAGCACGGCGAGCCGGTGACCAGCAACGACGCGGCGATCACCGTGGCCACCCGAATCGCTGCCGAGATGAGCCGGATCTGCTCGGCGCACACCGCCGCCGGCACCATCTGGGAGGTCGACGCCGCCCTGCGCCCCGAGGGTAAGGCGGGACAGCTGGTCCGCACCCTCAGCAGCCACCAGACCTACTACACGCGCTGGGCCAAGACCTGGGAGTTCCAGGCCATGCTCAAGGCCCGACCCAGCGCCGGTGACCTGCAGCTAGGCCAGCAGTTCGTGGACATGGTCAGCCCGTTGGTTTGGCGGGCGGCCGAGCGGGAGCACTTCGTCACCGACGCTCAAGCGATGCGGGCTCGAGTGGTCGCCCACATCCCTGCCCGGGAGGCCGAGCGTGAGCTCAAGCTCGGCGTGGGCGGACTGCGAGACGTGGAGTTCTCGGTGCAGCTGCTCCAGCTGGTGCACGGCCGAGTCGACGACCGGCTGCGGACCCGCGGGACGCTTCCCGGCCTCAAGGCGCTGGTGGACGCCGGCTACGTCGGCCGTGAGGACGGCAAAGGCTTCGGGTTGGCGTACCGCTTCCTGCGTGCCGTCGAGCACCGGATCCAGCTGTTCCGGCTGCGCCGGACCCACGTGCTGCCCGAGAGCGAGGCCGACCTGCGCCGCATCGGCCGCTCGCTGGGCTACTCCGATCCCGGGGTGGAGCTGCTCAACACCTGGCGTTCCTGCGCCCAACGGGTCCGCCGACTGCACCAGCGGTTGTTCTACTCCCCGCTGCTGGACGCGGTCGCCCGGATTCCGACCTCGGAGCTGCGGCTGACCACCGGTGCTGCTGTTGACCGGTTGAAGGCCCTGGGGTACGCCGACCCTCAGGCAGCGCTGCGCCACATCGCGGCGCTCAGCCAAGGGGTCACTCGACAGTCCGAGATCCAACGGCAGCTGCTGCCGGCCATGCTCGGCTGGTTCGCAGCAGCCCCGAATCCCGATGCCGGACTGCTGGCCTTTCGGCAGGTGTCGGAGGCGCTGGGCACCACCCCGTGGTATCTGCGGGCGCTGCGTGACGAAGGAGCGATGGCGGAGCGGCTGGCGCGCATTCTGGCCTCCAGCCGATACGCCGTGTCGCTGCTCACCCGAGCTCCGCAGACCGTGCAGATGCTGGCCGACGGCGACCAGCTGATCCCCCGCAGCCGAGCCGATCTGCAGGCCGAGATGAGCGCCGCCGCTCAGCGCCACAGTGACCCGGTCGCGGCGGTGGAAGCCCTGCGGGCCATTCGGCGGCGGGAGCTGTTCCGGGTGGCCGCCGGTGACCTGCTCGGACAGCTCGACGTGTTGAGCGTGGGCGAGGCGCTGGCTGAGCTGGCTTCGGCGACCGTGGACGTCGCGCTGCAGGTGGCGCGCTCGTCCATCGGGGCCGACGCCGCCCATGCGGATGCGGCCACCGACACCGTGCCGCGGGTCGCGGTGATCGCTATGGGTCGCTGGGGCGGTGGGGAGATGTCTTATGCCTCAGACGCCGACGCGATGTTCGTGATGGACGACCGGGACGAGACGAGCGCGGCCGGTGGCGGCGACCGTACCCGCGTCGCGGCCGCGGTGGTCGCCCAGGTGAGGCAACTGTTGAGTCGCCCCAGCGTCGACCCTCCGCTGGTGATCGACGCAGACCTGCGGCCCGAGGGCAAGGGCGGGGCGCTGATCCGCTCGCTGTCGGCCTACCGCAACTACTACGGCCGGTGGTCATCGACCTGGGAGCTGCAGGCGCTCGTCAGGGCCGACGCGCTGGCCGGCGACCCCGAACTCGGCGCAGCCCTGCTGGCCGAGATCGACCGGCGTCGCTGGCCCGAGGGGGGCCTGACTGACTCCCAGCGCAATGAGATCCGCAAGCTCAAGGCCCGCGTGGAGGCCGAGCGGCTGCCTCGTGGAGCCGACCCGGCCAAGCACACCAAGCTGGGACCCGGGGGGCTCGCGGACGTGGAGTGGACGGTCCAGCTGCTGCAGCTCCAGCATGCGCATGCGGTGCCGGCGCTGCGCTCGTCACGGACGATCGTCGCGCTCCGGGCGGCCCGGAACGCAGGTGTCATCGACCCGCTCGACGCCGGTCACCTGGAGGCGGCCTGGCTGCTGGCCAGCCGGATCCGCAACCAGATGATGCTGGTCCGCGGTCGCGGGTCGGACTCGCTGCCCAGCGACACCCGGGAGCTGACCACGCTGGCGGAGCTGACCGGCTACGGACCGGGTGAGGCGTCGCACTTCCAGGCCGACTACCGGCGGGTGACCCGTCGGGCTCGCGGCGTGGTCGACCGGGTGTTTTGGGGGCAGTAGGCCTCTCAGTCCTGCCGCGGCCGGCTGGCCAGCGCGTACGCCTTGAGCGTTGCGGCAGTTGAGTTGTCCCAACTGAACCGCGAGGCGTGCACCGCTCCGTTGCCGCCCAGTCGCGCCGCCTCGGACGGGTCGTCCAGGATGCCGGCCAATGCGTCGGCCCACCGGTCGGGATCGTGTCCCTTCACCAGCACGCCGGTTTGCTGGTCATCGACGGCGTGCCGCAGTCCACCGACGTCGGTAGCCACCACCGGCCGCCCGCACGCTTGAGCTTCCAGAGCCACCAAACCGAAGGACTCGTTGTACGACGGCACCCCCACCACATCGCAGACGCAGTACCAGCGAAACAGCTCCGCGCGTGGGGAGTGCGGCCGGAACTCGACGACGTCGTCAAGGCCGAGGGCGGCGGCCAGCCGGCGCAGCTCCAGCACCCAACCGGTCTCTGGTCCGCTCGGGCTGCCCACCAGGACCAGGACCAGCCGTTTGCGGCGATCGGGATGGCGCTCAACCAGGCGGGCCGCGGCCCGGACCAGCACGTCAGGGGCCTTCAGCGGCTGGATGCGGCCGACGAACAGAATCACCTCGGCGTCCTGGTCGACGCCCAGCTGGGCCCGCGACTTCGGCCGGTCGCAGGGGTGGAAGGTGTGCAGGTCCACCCCGGGCGGCACCGTGACGATCTGGTCACCGCGAGCGCCGTACAGGTTGACCAGCTCTGCCGCCTCGTCAGTGGTGTTCGCGGTCAGCATGTCCGCGGCAGCGACGATGGCGCTCTCGCCTCGAACCCGGATCTCCGGCTCAAGCAGGTGATGCTCGCCCCGTGCGGCGTTCTTCACCAGCGCCATGGTGTGCATGGTGTGCACGAGGGGCAGCCTATGGCGGCGGGCCACCTCGAGCGCAGCCAGCCCGGACAGCCAGTAGTGGGAGTGCAGCAGGTCGTAGTCCCCTGCCACGTGGCCCAGCGCGGTTGCGAAGGGCCCGATCAGCTCGGGCAGCTCCTCCTTGGCGACCGGGCCGACTGGGCCGGCGGGCAGGTGCACCGTGCGGATGCGTTCGCCCATCTCCACGACCGACGGCAGTGCCGGATCCACGTGCCGAGTGAACACGTCGACCTCCAGGCCGCGCTCAGCCAGCCGGTGAGCCACCTCGGTGACGTAGACGTTGAGACCCCCGGCGTCGCCGACGCCGGGCACGTCCAGTGGCGAGGTGTGCAGACTGACCATGGCCACCCGATGCGGGTAGCCGCGTCGCGTCGAGCCGACGGTCACGTCACAGCCACTCGTGTACACGGACGGTGGTGCCGGCGGAGTTTGACCGCACCTGCACCAGGTCGCAGAGCTCGTTGGCGGTCCAGAATGCGTGCCGCCGGTCGCGTGCGGGCGGCTCGCGTCCGACCAGCGGGTCGACCGCGCTGCCGCCGTCGTGCACCTCGCAGACGAGGGCATCGGGGCGGACCCAGACCCGTACCGTTCCGCCTGAGGCTCCTCGGTGCAGGCAGCCGGCGGCCAGCTGCTGGATGACCACCGCAAGCTCTGCGGCGCGGTCGGGACCGAGCAGAACGGCATAGGCCCGAGCCGCGACGAACGAGGACACACTCTGCAAGTCGTGGCGGCTGAAGACCATCTCGGAGCAGATGCCCTCGACTGCAGGCAGGTCGGAGCTCCATGCGGTCTCCACCAGGTCTCGACCGCCGTAACGGTGGCTACCGCGATACTGCTGGTCGGCCACCACCGCCGGGTGGCTGCGATAGACCTGCTCGACCATCGAGTCCTCAAGCCGCGTCAGCTCGTAGGGGCACAGCAACCAGAACGGCGTGTCAGGCTGCACCGCGATGTTCAACAGCGCCTCGGTCAGCTGGCACTCGAGGATCTCCTCCGGGCGCCGGCCCGCCCACACCGGCTCGCCGACCCCGCGAACCGCTGCGCCCCGGCCCGTATGCTCATCGAGGAAGCCTCGCCAGCCCGACAGGATGCGGCCCGGGTTGCTGCCCAGCTTGGCCATGTCGACGAAGCGCACCTCGGCCGCGGCGTCGCCAAGCGCCTCGCGCAGCCAGCAGGCCCGCAGCTCGGTGACGGCGACCATTACGGCGTCACCGGCGGTGATTCCCTCACACACGAACGGCACCGTCCAGGACAAGAAGTCCTCCGGTTCCCGCCAGAGCAGCGCCTCGTGTCGGTAGCTGCCGTTCCCGCCCGCTGTCTCGAGTCGTCGCCCAGACCCCCCGTCAGCCATGGCAGGACTCCTTCAACCGTGTCGTGGGCCCCGTGCCGCTGGACAGCATAACGTCGATCTAGGGCGAGCTTCATCGGTCGGGGACGGCGGGGAGGGTGGCCACAAGAATCCTGGTGAGAACGGCGGTGAGGTCAGCGGGGGAGGGTGGCGGCGATGGAGCCGTTGCAATCTTGAGCCGATCTTGACCCGAAGTGGTTCGCGCAGCAAGCAGGGCGCCAGGATGGCGGCGCAGAGTAGTCGACGTCCTTGATTTCCGCGGTACGCACCAGCGTCCGCGCACCTCACCCAGGAGCCGTCTCGTGTCTGACTCTGCACTTCTGCCAAGCAAAGGCCAGCGGCAGGCCATGTGTGTGGACTGCGGCGCGATCCGCTCGGCCAGGTCGCAATACCTGGGCCGAGGGTTTCGTACGCTGCGCTGTGTCGCCTGCGATCGGGTCACCACCCACGCAGCGGTCAACTGGGACGGCACCGACCCACGAGAGCTGGCGAACCGCCGACGCAGCGAGGCTCAGGCAGAAGCCAGCCGCAACTACGCCGCCCTGCTGGAGCTGTTCGAGTGCTGCCACATCCAGGTGCTCACCGGAACCGACAGTGTGCAGCCGGCAGCGGAGCCGGAGCCTCAAGGCGGATTGATTGAGGTGATCCGCTGGCTGGACAGCGACAGCTATCAGGTGCGGTTGCGCAGCGAGCTCGCCATAGAGGACCGGGTCTACTGCTTGGACTGGGCGTGGCGGAGCATGCGACCGGCCATCGCCGAGTGGGATCGCTGCCTGGTCGAGTTCGACATCCACGGCCAAGGCTTCCAGCGCATCTACAACAACGAGCTGGAACGCGGCATTTACACGCTCTCCTGAGGCGACCTCAGACGACAGTCAGGCTGACGGTCGGTGAGGTGACGATGTTGGAGAACGGATCCTTGACCGAGACACGATAGCTGTGCGAGCCGAGGGTGACCCCTGAGGCGGTGTAGGAGAGAGTCCTTCGGTTCCAGAAGAGCGACGGTGAGGTCGCGGTGTTCTTGGCCACGTCGTCTTGGTAGACGGTGTAGGTCAGGTTGGTGGTGTCGCGGTCCCAGTTGGCCGGCCAGCTGACCTTGACCACGCCGGCCTTGAGCTGAGTCACGGTAGGCTGGAAGCCGCTCCCGGTCACACGCGGGCCCTGCTTGTTCGGGGCGATCCCTCGGGTGGCGAAGCGTACGAGGCCCTGCTGGCGGGTGGAATTGACGGCGGTGAACTCACCGCCATAGAGGACGTAGTCGCCGGCGGCCGTGACCGTCCACGGACCCTGGCTCTGACCGG
Source organism: Propionibacteriaceae bacterium (assembly GCA_035634295.1). Taxonomy (GTDB): domain Bacteria; phylum Actinomycetota; class Actinomycetes; order Propionibacteriales; family Propionibacteriaceae; genus Microlunatus. Next base: position 87,958 of record DASQDG010000054.1, read on the forward strand.
TGTAGGTGCCGGCGTTGATGTCGGGGAACCAGTTCTGCAAGGACGGCGACGGGTTGCCGACGAAGTTGTAGTACGTGCTGCCGCCCAGGTTCTGGCCCACGGTGCCGGTGGCAGCCTGGCTGAAGGCCACCGCTCGATAAAAGGTCTTGGGGGTGGTCTCACCGAATCCGCCGATGTTGAGGCAGGAGTGCGGGTGACCCGCCACGTAGACCGCGGTGCTGCTCGCCGACACCCCGTAGCTGTCTCCGTGGCAGTCCTCCAGCCACTTCAGCCGTGTGTCGGACCAGTTCGCGGCGAAGGCGCCTTCGAGGTTGCCGCCCGAGCCGTAGACGTAGCCGGTCCCGTAAATGGTGGTGCCGTCGCTGCTCAGTGAGAGGACGGCGGACTGCGGACCCGCATTGCGGACGACGGAGTTGGCAGCAAAGTCCAAGCTCGCGCCGGTGCTGGTGTCCACCTGCCCCAGGCCGTATCCGGGGTTGTCCGATCCGTTGAGCTTGGTGAAGGACCCGCCAACGACCAGCCGGGTCCCCTCCGGTGAGATCACCATGGCCTGCACCGCCCCGCCGTCTACCACCGGCGCGAAGGCCGACAACAGGCCGCCGGTGGTGGTGACGGCGGCGAGCCGACTGCGGCTGTGACCGTTCACAGCGGTGAACGAGCCGCCCAGATAGACCGTGTCGGCGGTCGCGGCAAGCGCCTTGACCTGGTGATTAGGAGACGGCGCGAAGTCGGGAAGCGGAGCGCCGGTGACCGGGTCAAGGGCGGCGAGATAGCGACGCGGCACGCCGTTGACCGTGCTGAAGTCGCCGCCGACATAGAGCCGGCTGCCGTCGGGCGAAGCCGTCACCGTCTTGGCCTGAGCATTCAGGTTGGCCACGAAAGTGGTCTGCAGCGTTCCGGTGTCGAGGTTGTAGGCCAGCAAGTTGCTGCGGGTCACCTCGTTGCTGCCAACGGCCGATCCGGCCGGGCGGGCCCGGTCGAACTTGCCTGCCGCATACACCGTGTTGCCGATCACCGCTTGTTGCCACACCACTCCGTTGACCTGCACGGTCGGCAAGGCGTCGGCGGAGACGGTGACCGGCGTCTTGGGGTCGGTGGGGTTAGTGGGAGTGGTGTCTGCGGCGGCGATGCCGGTGGACGACGAGGCTATGAGCAGGGAAAGGGCCAAAGCGCCCAGGTGCTTCTTGAGCCGACATATCTCGGATTGCACGAATTGCTCCTAGCGCGAACTAACGCTCGTTACGAATTCGGTAATTTACCTCAATATGTTCTTGCTAACTAGTTGGGAGAAGTCAGTCGGCGATCTTTAGCCAGTTGTCCTTCGGCGCGCGAAACTAGACCACGCTGAAGATGTCACCGCCCCTCAATAGGACTGACCCGGGCCGCCGTTATGGCGGCCCGGGTCACAATTGCTGGCGCTCAGCAGTCAGTCGGCTCAGGCGTCGTAGTACAGCTCGAATTCGTGCGGGTGCGGACGCAGCCGCACGGCGTCGATGTCAGCCCGCTTCAACTCGACCCAGGTCTCGATCAGGTCAGCGGTGAAGACGTCACCGGCCTGCAGGAACTCGTTGTCGGCCTCGAGTGCGTCCAACACCGCGCTCAGGTCAGCCGGCACGGTGGGCACCGACGCGTGCTCCTCAGGCGGCAGTTCGTAGAGGTCCTTGTCGATCGGCGCGGCTGGCTCGATCTTGTTCTGGATCCCGTCGAGGCCGGCCAGCAAGATCGCCGAGAACGCCAGGTATGGGTTCGACGACGGGTCGGGGCAGCGGAACTCGACGCGCTTGGCCTTCGGGTTGGACCCGGTGATCGGGATCCGGATGCAGGCCGAGCGGTTGCGCGAGCTGTAGACCAGGTTGACGGGAGCCTCGAAGCCGGGCACCAGCCGGTGGTAGGAGTTAACGCTCGGGTTGGTGAACGCCAGCAGCGCGGGCGCGTGGGCCAGAATCCCGCCGATATACCAGCGCGCAATCTCAGACAGGCCGCCATAGCCAGCCTCGTCATAGAACAGCGGCGTGCCGTCATTCCAGATGGAGGAGTGCACGTGCATTCCCGAGCCGTTGTCGCCGAAGATCGGCTTTGGCATGAAGGTCGCCGTCTTGCCGGCGGCCCAGGCGGTGTTCTTCACCAGGTATTTGAACTTCATCAGGTCGTCACCAGCGCGCAGCAGCGTGTTGAAGCGGTAGTTGATCTCAGCCTGCCCGGCGGTGCCGACCTCGTGGTGGGCTCGCTCGACACTCAGCCCCGCGTTCTCCATGTGGCGCACCATGTCGTCACGAAGGTCGGCGAAGTGGTCCAGCGGGGGAACCGGGAAATAGCCGCCCTTGTATTTCACCTTGTAACCGCGGTTGCCGCCTTCCTCCTCTCGCGCGCTGTTCCAGGCGCCGGCCTCGGAGTCGATGGCGTAGTAACCGGTGTTGGCCTTGGTCTCAAATCGGACGTCGTCGAAGACGTAGAACTCGGCTTCCGGCGCCACGTAGGCAGTGTCGCCGATCCCCGTGGACGCTAGGTAAGCCTCGGCCTTGCGCGCGATATTGCGTGGGTCGCGGCTGTAGGCCTCCTTGGTCAGCGGGTCGTGGACGAAGAAGTTGACGCAGAGCGTCTTGCCCTTGCGGAACGGGTCGAGGTAGGCCGTCGTCGGATCCGGCAATAGCGACATGTCGGATTCGTGAATCTTCTGGAACCCACGGATGGAGGAACCGTCAAAGGCCAGTCCGTCCTCAAACACCTCAGGGCCGAACGAGCCCACCGGTACGGTGAAGTGCTGCATGATGCCGGGCAGATCGCAGAAGCGGATGTCGACGGTTTCGACACCCTCATCTCTGACGTAGGCCAACAGGTCGTCGGCTCCTTGGAACATGGGTCCTCCGGTGAAGTAGTGGAGTGCTCGGCAAGCGAGCACGCTGGATCCAACTGGGCTGGCGCCCGTTGTGGCCAGAGGCCACCCGCGGTGTGGTGGCCGAGACCACCCGGCGGGTCTCTACGCCGGTGGACGCTGCGACCTTAGGCAGAAGCCGTTTCCCGCGGGTTTCACCTCTGTTTCGCCAACGTAACGCCCTAGTTGGTTGGCTCGCGCGCCGCCCCGCAAAGCTGGCACCGCTGCCTTCACCGACGGCCCCGGGTAGCCTCGACAGGTGGTCGAGAACGCAGCACCGGTGAATAGCCCAGACGGGTTCCCCGGGCAGTCGCTCGGGCTACCGCCCTCTGGACGGGGTTCGCTCGCCACCTGGCAGACCAGGATCACGGCGCTGGTGGTCGACTGGGCCGCGAGCATGGCCGTGGCCACCGGACTTTTCGGCGCAGGCGTGCTGTTCGGCGACGGCTGGCGATCCTGGATGATCATGGCGGTGTTCTTCGTCGAGTCCAGCGTGCTGTCGGCCCTGACCGGCGGCAGCTTCGGCCAATTGCTCACCAAGATCGCCGTCTTCCGTCTCGACGCGCAGCCGCTCGGCTTCGTTCGGGCGCTGATCCGGGCCGCGCTGGTCTGCCTGGTCGTACCCGCCGTCGTCATCGGGGCGGACCGCCGCGGACTGCACGACGTGGCCGTCGGCACCGTGGTCATCCGCCGCAGATGACGCCTTCCGCCCGGTCGGCCCTGCCACCTTCGCGACCGGGAACCGGGGTGCGCGTGCGGCGGTTCAGAAAATTGCGCCTGGATTGAGGATTTGCTGGGGATCGAGCGCCCGCTTGATCGTCCGATTCAACGCCATCACGTCCGGGCCCAGCTGGTCGGGCAGCGCTGCCTTCTTGGTCCGCCCGACGCCGTGCTCACCGGTGATGGTGCCACCGAGACTGATGGCCAGCTGCATGATCTCGGCAAAGGCCGACTGCGCCCGGGCGTGAGCCGCCGGGTCCGCTGGGTCATAAAGCACGATCGGGTGCGTGTTGCCGTCACCGGCGTGAGCGACCACGGGAATCTCGATGTCGTACTTCTCGGCCACTGCCGCGACTCCGGCCAGCAGCTCGGGCAGCAGGGGCACCGGCACCCCGACGTCCTCCAGCAGCAACGCCGCCCGCGCTTCAAAGGCGGGAAAGGCGGCGCGACGAGCGGCGATGAACATTTCGCCCTCATCCGCGTCGCCGGTGACGAACAGCTCCTTGGCGCCCGCGACCTGCGCGGCCGCCTCGATCTGGGCGATCTCCAGCAGACGCGCTTCCCCCGGGGCGTCGGACTGAGCAATCAGCATCGCCCCCGCAGTTCGGTCCAGCCCCATCGGCCGGAAATCCTCGATGGCGTTGATGCTGGTCCGGTCCATGAACTCCATCATCGACGGCCGCAGCAGCCGGCCAGTGGCCACTACCGTGTCGGCGGCCGCCCGTACGGTCGAGAAGGTCGCCACCAGAGTGGAGCGGTTTGGCTGAGCCGGCACCAGCCGCAGAATCGCCCTGGTGATGATGCCGAGGGTGCCCTCGCTGCCCACGAACAGTTTCATCAATGACAGCCCGGCCACGTCCTTGATGCGTTTGCCGCCGAGTCGGATGAGGGTCCCGTCGGCGAGCACGAGATCCAGCCCGAGCACGTAGTCGGTGGTCACGCCGTACTTCACGCAGCACAGCCCGCCGGCGTTGGTGGCGATGTTGCCGCCGATTGAGCAGATCTCGTACGAGGAGGGGTCGGGGGGATACCACAGCCCGTGTTGCGCGGCAGCCGCCTTGACTTCGGCGTTGAACGCCCCCGGCTCCACCACCGCCACCCGAGTTTCCACGTCGATCTCGATCGCCCGCATCCGCTCCAGGCTGAGCACGATGCCGCCCGTGATGGCAGAGGCCCCGCCCGAGAGCCCGCTGCCCGCTCCTCGGGGCACGACCGGTACGGCGTGCGCGCTGGCCCACCGGATCACGCTTTGCACCTGTTCGGCGTCGGTCGGGCGCACCACTGCGAGCGGCGTCCCCGCCTGAGCGTCCCGGGACCAGTCGTAGCGGTAGTTGTCGACAGTCGCTGGCTCGGTGACGACGACGCCCGGAGGCAGCCCTGCCTTCAGCGAGTCGAGCGATGGGGCGCTCATGCGGCCCAACCTAGCCCGCCTTGACTGCCGCGCACGTGAACCAGGACTGAATCGCTCACAAACCGAAATCGTCAGTACGCCGACCTAGGATCTAGTCGACAAGGGAGGTGCAGGCGTGATTGACGCTCGACAGCTGAGCCGCACGTTCGACACCCGTCGGGGGCGTGAGCGAGTGCAGGTGGTGGCGGTCGCCGGTGTGGATATCGCAGTGGACGAGGGGGAGATCGTCGGTTTCCTCGGCCCGAACGGCGCCGGCAAGACGACGACCCTGAAGATGCTGACCACGTTGCTGCGCCCCACCTCGGGCACTGCCTTGGTGGCCGGGCGCGACGTCGTCGCGGACCCGGTGGGGGTCCGGCAGGCGATCGGCTACGTATCTCAGAACGGTGCGGCCTCCGGGGAGGCCCGCGCGGGCGACGAGATCGTCGACCACGCCCTGCTTTACGGCATGCCCCGGGAGCGTGCGCGGGCCCGCGGGCACGAGCTGCTCGAACAGCTCGACCTGCCCGGCATGTGGACTCGCCAGGCCAAGACCATGTCGGGTGGGCAACGCCGACGACTGGACATCGCCATGGGACTGGTGCACGACCCGCGACTGATCTTCCTGGACGAGCCGACCACCGGCTTGGACCCGCAAGCCCGCGCCAACCTGTGGAACCACATCAGCGCTCTGCGGTCCGAGATGGGCAGCACGATCTTCTTGACCACGCACTATCTCGATGAGGCCGATGCCCTGTGCGACCGGATCTTCGTCATCGACCACGGCCGGATCGTGGCCAGTGACACCCCCGACCACCTGAAGCGCTCGGTCCGCGGCGACCTGCTCGAGTTGACGGTGAGCGACCCGGCCCGCGCGCCAGCTGCCGCTCAGCAGCTTCGCATGCTGCCCGGCTCCAGCGAGGTGAGCCTGGACCAGACTGTGGTCAGGGCGCGGGTGCCCAGTGCCGGCTCGGCCTTGCCTGGCCTGCTGAAGAGCCTGGACGCCGACGGTGTCCAGCTCGACGCCGTGGACGTACGACGGCCAACCCTCGATGACGTCTTCTTGACCCTGACCGGCCGGTCCCTACGCGAAAACGAGGCAGCCTAATGACCCACGGCACCACCACCAGGTCTGTGGCCCGTCGCGCGGCGCCTGGCGACCGCCGGAGACTAGGGCGGCGCCCCAAGCCCGCCGGCTCCTCGTTCCTCGGCGCAGTGTTTGGTGGCTCCTCGTTCCTCGGCGCCATGTTTAGTGGCTCCTCGTTCCTCGGCGCCACCTTCGTGGTGTTCCGGCGTCAGCTCAGGCTGGCGCTGCGCAACCCGGCGTGGGTGGTGATCGGATTGCTGCAGCCCATCCTCTATCTCACCCTGTTCGGGCCGCTGCTGGAGCCGCTGGCCGGACAGCTGGGCACCGTCAACGCCTACACCCTGTTCGTCCCCGGGCTGCTGGTGCAGCTGGGCTTGTTTGGGGCGCTGTTCGCCGGGTTCGGACTGATCGGCGAATATCGCGATGGAGTGATCGAGGGCGAACGGGTGACGCCGGCTAGCCGCACCGCACTGCTGCTCGGGCGAGTCCTGCGAGACGTGCTCCAGCTGCTGGTCCAAGGGATCATCCTTGTGCTGCTCAGTCTGGCCTTTGGCCTGGACGGGTCGGTGCCCGGGATGCTCCTCGGGCTGGCGTTGGTCGTCCTGGTGGGGGCGGCCTGCTCCTCGTCGTCGTACGCTCTGGCTCTGACCACCAAGAGCGAGGACGCCCTGGCACCCATCCTCAACCTGGTCACCATGCCGGTGCTGCTGCTCAGCGGCATCCTGCTGCCCATGACCTTGGGGCCGACCTGGCTGCAGGCGGTCAGCGACGTCCTGCCGACCAAGCACATCGTGGACGCGGTCCGGGCGGTGTTTCGCGGCGACTTCTGGACTGCTGAGACCCTCTGGGGCTCACTCTGGGCGCTGGCGCTGGCGGTGGCCGGTCTCTGGATCGGGACCCGGACCTTTCGACGCCAGAACGCCTAGCTGACCAAAAGCGGCGATCAGCCGAGCTGCTCTGCGGTCTCCAGCCAGGCCAACTCGAGGTCGTCCTTGGCCCCGGCGACGTCGTTCAGCTCGGCCTGCAAGCGCGTGAGCCGGCCGTAGTCGCTGCCGGCGGCGGCCATCTCGGTGTGCAGCCGGGTGGTGCTGGCGTCCAGCCGGGCGAGCTGCGCCTCGATCCGAGCCAGGTCCTTCTTGGCTTGGCGGCTGGTCGCGGCGTCGCCCTTCGAGGACTTGGCCACCTCCGAGCCGGGCACGGCGGTCCGCACCCGCTCGCGCCGGTGCTGCAGATACTGCTCGACGCCGCCGGGCAGCAGCACGCAGCCGCCGTCCCCGCGCAGGGCGTACGTCACGTCACACACACGCTCCAAGAAGTAGCGGTCGTGCGAGACCACGATCAGCGTGCCGGGCCAGGAGTCGAGGTAGTCCTCGATCACAGTCAGGGTGTCGATGTCGAGGTCGTTGGTCGGCTCGTCCAGCAGCAGCACGTTGGGCTCACTCAGCAGCAGCCGCAGGAACTGCAGACGGCGGCGCTCGCCCCCGGACAGGTCTCCCAGTCGCGCGGTCAGCTTGTCACCGGTGAAACCGAAGTCCTCCAGCAGCGACGATGCGCTGGTCTCTTTGCCCGAGGCCAGCTGGACCGCGCTCTTGACCTGCGCTACCGAATCCAGCACTCTTTCCGAGCCGCTGAGCTCGGTGACGGCCTGGGACAAGTGACCGACGTTGAGTGTCCTGCCGCGCTTCACCCGGCCGGTCGTTGGCGACAGCTCACCGGTCAGTAGCCGCAGCAGGGAGGTCTTGCCGGCCCCGTTCACGCCCACTAAGCCGATCCGCTCGCCCGGGCCGATGGACCAGTCGAGACCCTCCAGCAGCAACCGCCGGGAGTCGCCGGTGCCCACCGCCAAGCCGACATCAACCAGGTCGAACACGTCTTTGCCCAGCCGGGTCAGCGAGAAGCGCTCGAGCTCGACGGCGTCCCGAGGCGGCGGCTCGTCCTCGATCAACGTGGTGGCGGCCTCGATCCGGAACTTTGGCTTCGAGGTCCGGGCGGGTGGACCGCGGCGCAGCCAGGCCAGCTCCTTGCGGAGCAGGTTCTTGCGTCGGGCAGCTATTCCCGCAGCCTGCCGAGCGCGCTCGGCGCGCGCCAGTACGTAGGCCGCGTAGCCCCCGTCGTAGGCGTCCACGACGCCGTCGTGCACCTCCCAGATCCGGGTGCAGATGGCGTCGAGGAACCACCGATCGTGGCTGACCACCAGCATGGCCACGTTGCGAGACTGCAGCGCCCGCAGGTGCTCGGCCAGCCAGCTGACCGCCTCGACGTCGAGGTGGTTCGTCGGCTCGTCCAGCACGAGCAGGTCGTGGCCGCCCAGCATCAGCGCGACCAGCGCCGTGCGGCGTCGCTCGCCACCGCTCAGTGACCCCACGGGCGCATCCAGGTGCACCTCGGCCAGTAGGTGCTCGACGACCCCACGGGTGGCTGCGTCGGACGCCCAGACGTGGTCCGGCTGCCCGTGCACGATGACGTCTCGCACCGTGCTGTCGGCCGAGAAGTCGTCGGCCTGGTGGAGGTAGCCCACAGACACCGCCCCCGTGCGGGTGACCCGGCCCGAGTCCGGCTCCACCACTCCAGTCAGGATCTGCAGCAGGGTGGTCTTCCCGTCGCCGTTGCGCCCGACCACGCCGATGACATCACCTCGGCCGAGGCCGAGGTTGACGGCGTCAAGCAGGGTCCGGGTGCCGTAGGTCTTGGTGACCAGCGAGGCGTTGATCAGGTTGGCCATGTTGGTTGTGGTTGCTGTGGTGTTGAGAAGTCGAGCGGTATTCAGGGGCGACGCGTCAGCGCCCGCGCATGGCCTGCCGCGAGCCCTTCGCCTGCCGTGGGCTGGTCGGCATCGGACCGCGAGGCACAGGCATCTGCGGCCGGACGGCGTCCAACGCCCGCAGCCGCTGGCGAACGTCGGTGATCTGATTGGGCTGCAGGCTCTTGGGCAGCTTGCGGATGTGCTCGGCCAGCTTGCCGAGCGGGACCTGCCCCTCCTTCTCGCCCATCACGATGGTGGTCACCGTCACCCCGTACGCCACCCGTGCGTGCTTCTTCACCTCACCGGCCAGCAGCTGCTTCAGACGGCCCGGCTCACCCTCGCCTATCAGCACCAGGCCGCCAGGACCCAAGGTTCGGTGCACGGCGTCGCGTTGCCGAGTGACCGCGATCGCGGGACTGGAAACCCACTGCTTGGGCAACATCTGCAGCGCGACCTCAGCGGAGCCGGCCTGGCCCGCGTAGCGCTTGAAGGTGGCCTTCTTGGCTCGCCTCACCAGCACGATCATGGCCAGCAGCAGGCCCACCATGACGCCGAGCAGGGTCAGGTAGATCGGGTGTTCCCAGACCAAGGAGAGGGCCAGCAGGGCGCCGATCGGGACGAAGAATGCGGCCAGCAGCAGGTAGGGCAGCTGCTTGTCGTGTTCGTGGGTCAGCTTGTAGGCGCGGTAGATCTGCTTGAACCGCCCCATGTCGGCTGGGTCGCTGCTGGCCTTGCGTCGGGCGCGCTCCGCGCGTTTGGCAGCCCGGCGGCTGGCTCTGCTGCTTGCGGCCGGTGCGCCCTTGACCGTGGTGCCGGGGGGGTCCGACCCTTTGAGTGAGTGGCTAGGCATGACTCCCCTTTCCTGGTGTTCCTGCTGTCGAGCCCGCTGTCGTCAGGGGTGTCCATCCCATCCGGGACTCGACCGCCTGCCGGTAGAGCCGTCCAGCGCGATAGGACGACCGCACCAGGGGACCGCTCATCACGCCCGCGAAGCCGATCTCGGTCGCCTCGGCGTCCAGCTCGACGAACTCCTCCGGTTTGACCCACCGCTCGATCGGGTGGTGCCGCGGCGTGGGACGCAGATATTGCGTGATGGTGATGATCTCGGTGCCAGCGTGATGCAGGTCGGTCAGCGCCTCTGAAACCTCAGAACGGGTTTCACCCATGCCAAGAATCAGGTTCGACTTGGTCACCAGGCCGGCGTCCCGGGAGGCGCGCAGCACCTCGAGCGACCGGTCGTAGCGGAATCCTGGCCGAATTCGCTTGAAGATCCTTGGCACGGTCTCCACGTTGTGCGCGAACACCTCCGGAGCGGCGTCGAACAGCTGGGACAGATAGTCCAGCCGGCCGGAGAAGTCCGGTGCGAGCATCTCCACCCCTGTGTCGGGGTTGAGGTGGTGGATCTGGCGGATGGTCTCGGCGTACAGCCAGGCACCTTCGTCGGGCAGGTCATCGCGACAGACGCCGGTGACTGTGGCGTAGCGCAAGCCCATCTTGTGTACCGACTCGGCGACCCGCAGTGGCTCACCGGCATCGAAGTCGGCGGGCTTGCCGGTGTCTATCTGGCAGAAGTCGCAGCGCCGGGTGCACTGGTCGCCGCCGATCAAGAAGGTCGCCTCGCGGTCCTCCCAGCACTCGAAGATGTTGGGGCAGCCGGCCTCCTGGCAGACCGTGTGCAGGTCCTCGTCCTTCACCAGCGACTGCAGCTCGCGGTATTGCGGACCCATCACCGCCCGGGTCTTGATCCACGGCGGCTTTTTCTCGATGGGCACGCTCGCATTGCGAACTTCGAGACGCAGCATTCTGCGTCCTTCGGGAGCGATCGTCACCGGTTCAGACTACTCGCCGGGCGGCCTGGCTCAGGCGGGGACGTACGGTCTGAAGGCCAGCAGGTCGACCAGGTGAGGACGCAACGCCGCCGCGACCTCGGCCAGTGTCGGCGCCTGGTCCAGCTCAGCGGCCATCGACGTGACGCCGGCGTCGGAGATCCCGCAGGGGATGATCCGGTCAAACCAGCTGAGGTCGGGGTCCACGTTGATCGCGAATCCGTGCATCGTGGTCCGGCGGGCGACCCTGACCCCGATGGCGGCGATCTTGCGCTCGGGACGCAGCCGGTCGGCGGCCACCCAGACGCCCGAGCGGCCCGGCACCCGGTCGGTGGTCAGCCCGAAGTGGGCGAACATCTCGATCAGTGACTGCTCCAGCCGCCGCACGTAGTCCACCACATATATCGCCTCGGGCAGCTGCACGATGGGATAGCCGACCAGCTGTCCCGGTCCGTGCCAGGTGATCTTGCCGCCTCGGTCGACGTCGATCACCGGCGTGCCGTCGACCGGCCGCTCCGCCGCCTCGGTGCGAGCACCGGCGGTGTAGACCGAGTCGTGCTCCAGCAACAGCACGGTGCCAGGGCGAGTCCCGCTCGCCACCTCGGCGTGCAAGGCCCGCTGCAGGTCCCAGGCCTGCTGGTAGTCCACTTGGGCGACGCCGAGATCGGCGTCGAGGAACTGCAGGCTCATGTCGTGGAGCCTACGTTCGGAGCCCGCCTGCCCAGCGCCAGCTGCAGGGTGGTCGCCAGGTCGGGTCCGTCGAACACGAAGCCCTCGGCGACCAGCCGCCGGGGCAGCGTGTACATGTCGCCCAGCAGCTGCTCGGCCAGCTCGCCCAGCGCGGCCCGGATCACCGGGGCCGGCGCCCGCAAGACGGTCGGCCGCCCCAACGCGCGCGCCAGCTCCCGGGTGAACTCGGCGTTGGTCGCGGGCTGCGGGATGGTGACGTTGTAGGGCCCGATCGCGGAGTCGTTACCGGCGGTCCACAGCAGCACCCTGAGGTAGTCGTGCAGCGAGATCATTGGCATCCGCTGGCGCCCGTTGCCGAGCCTGGCCCCGGCAGCCAGCGACCAGGGCACCTTCATCAACTGCAAGGGTCCGCCACTGGAGTCCATCACCGGGCTGGTGCGCAGGTAGACCACCCGGACGCCGGCGTCGACGGCCGGCTGCGCGGCGCCCTCCCAGTTGACCACCACCTGGGAGAGAAAGTCCGGGCCGGCAGGGGAGTCCTCATCGGCGGCGTTGTCGCTCCACGCGGTGCCGTATCTGGAGATGCCGGAGGCCTGGATCAGCGCCGGCGGGCGCCCGCCCCCGCCTTGTCCGGACACGGTGGCCAGGGCCGTGGCCAGAGTGGAGGTGGTGTTCACCCGCGACGACAAGATCAGCTCTCGCCGCGATGGCGTCCACAGCCAGTCGGCCACCCCCGCACCGGCCAGGTTGACCACCACGTCCACCTCGTCAAAGGCGGACAGGTCGACTTGGCGGTCGTCGGGGCGCCATTGGACCTCAGCTGCCGTCGCCGGCTCCCGGCGTACCAGCCGGACGACCTCGTGACCCTCCTCGGCCAGCCGGACGCGCAATGCCGACCCCAGGAACCCGGAGGCCCCGGCCAGCAGGAACTTCACCTGACCTCGCTCAGCCGCCGAACTCGGAGGCGAAGTCTCCCTCTTCGAGCCGGGCTTTGAGCGTGGACAGGAAGCGTGCGGCGTCAGCGCCGTCGACGATGCGGTGGTCGTAGGACATGGAGAGGTACATCATGTCGCGCACCGCGATGACCTCGCCCAGTTTGCGGTCGTTGATGACCACCGGCCGCTTCACCAGGGCGCCCGTGCCGAGGATGGCCACCTGCGGCTGGTTGATGATCGGGCTGTCCATCAGCGTGCCCGCCGAACCGTAGTTGGTGATGGTGAAGGTGCCCCCGCTGAGCTCGTCCGGGGTCACCTTGTTTGAGCGGGTACGCGCGGCCAGGTCGGCGATCTTCTTGGCCAGGCCGGCGATGTTGAGGTCGCCGGCGTCCTTGATCACCGGCACCAGCAGGCCCTTTTCGGTGTCCACCGCAATGCCTACGTGTTCGGCGCTGGGATAGGTGATCTCTCCCGCCTCGGTGTCGATGGTGGCGTTGACCTTGGGATAGACCTTCAGGGCCTCCACCGTGGCCTTGGTGATGAAGGGGAGATAGGACAGGCTGGCGCCCTCCCTGCGTTTGAAGTCGTCCTTGAACCGGGCCCGGATTTTGGAGATCTCGGTCAGGTCGACCTCGACGGTCGCGGTCAGCTGCGCCGACACCTGCAGCGACTCCACCATCCGCTTGGCGATGGTCTTGCGCAGCCGCGACATCTTCTCGGTGCTGCCGCGCAGCGAGCTCGGCTCGGCCTGAGCCGCGGCGGGGGCGACAGCAGCGGCCGCGGGCGCTGCCTGGGGCTCAGGCTCCGGAGCGGCCTTCGCCGCCTCGGCGGCTGCCAGCACGTCCTGCTTGCGGACTCGGCCACCCACGCCGGTGCCGGT